>CAZAMB010000015.1:0-123438 GCA_964486335.1 uncultured Phycisphaera sp.
TGCTGAAGGAACAGCTCCGAAGTTCCGACCGATAGCCGGCGGACGGTCACCCTAACAGTACAGCGCAAAGTAAGCTCAAGGGGACGGAGAGTGTGGATCGATAACTTCTGTCAGGACAAAGATTTTGATTCCTGGCAGGAGCGAGAACATGGATGTCGGACAGATTCGCAAGGTTGGGCGTGCGTTGCCGCGGTTCCTGGATGAGTTTAGTGATTGCTTCGGGCGATGCGATACGCGGAGTTATTTGAAGGTCTACGTCGACGGCCAGATGTCCGAGTTGCACCGCAAGAGCGTGGAGCCGATGGCGTTGCGGGCCGGTGTTCCGCCGCGATCGCTGCAGGCGTTTTTGGGTCTGCTGGAATGGGACGAGGATCGGCTGGTGGATCGGTTGCAACAGACGGTGGCCCGGGATCATGCCCATCCGTGGGCCATCGGGGTGGTGGACGAGACGGGTTGTGACAAGGACGGCGATCACACGGCGTGCGTTCAGCGTCAGTGGTGCGGATCGCTGGGCAAGGTGGAGAACTGTGTGGTCAGTGTCCACACCGGCTATGCGGTGGGAAACTTCCACTGCGTTCTGGATAGTGACCTGTTCGTTCCGAAGGCCTGGGCCGAAGACCCGGTCCGGCGTGCGGAAGTGGGCATGCCCGAGGACGTGACGCACCGATCCAAGCCCGATATCGCTTTGCAACAGATCCGGCACGCGTTGGGCAACGGGATCCGCCTGGCGGCGTGGACCTTCGATGAGCACTACGGCCAAAGTTACGACTTTCTGGACGGACTGGATCGACTCGGCCAGACCTACGTGGCCGAAGTCCCCTGCACCTTTTGCGGCTGGGCGAAGGAGCCGGCCGTTCTGATTCGCCCCACGCCGCAGGATCGGCGAATGGGCAAGAAACGCCGGTTTCCAAGGCTTTCCAAGACGGCGGCACCGGTGAGCGAAGCGCGGAACCTGCTCCATCACTCCCCCGCGTTTCAGGAACAGGCCTGGACTCCCATTCATATCAAGAACGGAGAGAAAGGGGCCATCGTCCGTGAGGTCAAGGCGGTGCGGTTCTTCATGCGGCGTGACCGACTGCCCACCCGCGCTCATTGGTTGATGGTCACGCGGGATCCAAGCGGCGAACTGAAGTTCTTCGTCTCCAACGCGTCACCCGGTGTTCCCTTGGAATGGCTGCTGTATGTGGCCTATGCCCGCTGGCCCATTGAACAGTGCTTTCGGGAGGAGAAAGACGAATTGGGGTTCGACCACTTCGAAGTCCGTGGTTGGCAGTCCATCCACCGGCACATGTACCTGTCCCAGGTGAGCCACCTGTTCCTGAACAAGATGCGCCGGCAACTGGCCAGCGAAGAATCCGCGGCGAACCACGGCACGGTGATCGGTGCGGATGATTTTTCCCCCGGAAACCGGGAAGCCGCCGCCATATCCGTCCGAGAGCTTGACCGTCGATCAGGTTCGCTACGCGTTGTCTCAGTGGTTCATGGGCCTTCGCTATGGCCGCCGCGCTCGTCGAATAATTCTCGCCGCCGCCGCGGCGTGGATCGCCTATCACCGCCGCCACAACACTGAGGCCAAACTCAGCCACACCCGGACTACAATCAAAGAACTGTCACGACGCGACATCGACCTCGATCAAATCCGCTCGTGTTTGGAGAGCAACTTTGCGCTGTACTGCTAATCCGGCTCACCGGTGAGGACGAACCCCGCCCAGTAGTATGGATCGGAATAATCGCCCGGTTCGCCTTCGCGCGCGAAATCAGGTCGAGGTCGCATTCCCGCGAGAAAACGCCGAGCCTCCGCAAGAGCCTGCGACGCATTCATCAGTTCGCCCTGATCAAACTTGGCAATGCCTATTTCCCGGCTGTCATCGTGTGCGCCTAGCAAGTTTTCATAGAACCGGTTCATCAGTTGATAGGCCGCATCTTGCTTTACATCCCACAGCGTCGCAATAACCGTCGGACACCCCGCATAGAAGCATCCCCAGGGCAAGGTGATCGAATTCGTGCCGATCGGCACTGCCAGTTGGGTCTTGCATGCCGCAAAGGAAATAAGACGACAGTCGTCGAGCCGATCGGTCCATTCCTTGAGAACGCGGTCAAGAGTAAGTGTGTCCCGGTCCAAATCAGGTGGGAGATCGGCGGGCGTCATCATCACGCGCGCGTCGTACGGATTTGTTTTTGACCCTGGAAATCCGTGGGCGAGAAAATGTATGATTTGCTTCCCTGCCGCGTTCCTCTCAACCTCCTCACGCGTCGCCTTGTCGACTTCCAACAAGCTGACATGATGCCCCCGTGATTCCGCGCGGGCCCGGATCTCCTGATTATCGACTCCCTTCTGGATGGCCAGCGACGAACCGAGGGTCGGCGTATCTACAAGGTGCATGTCCGCGAAACCGTGATCCGTCCCCGATGGTATTGAAACTCCAGCCAACGCAGAACTGGGCCAAGCACTCGGTGGGCCAACCAGCAACAGGTTGGGCTTGGAGGGCGCTTTACGCTGTTTTTTCCGCGACAGATCACGCAAATGGCTGAACACGTTGGCCGACGGTTCGTAAACGACGTTGATTTGCGAGGAATTTGCTGCTCCTCGCAACGATTTCTCCGGCGATTTTTTCAATCCATCAAGAACGCCTTGCATGAGCAAATCGAATGGGATCTGCGTGAGAAGCGTGTCCGGAACAACAATGACCCGTTCGGCACGTCCCAACCGCTGACGGAGTTCCGCAAGATCATCACCGCTCGCGTCTTCCGCTTTCGGAAGGAACAGCGCACGCCCCAGTTCCGTAGCTAGCGCAGAAACATCCGGTCGACTTTTCGACCCCGGAGGCTTGCCGAGCCATTTCGTGAGCTCGCTCGCGCGGCGTGCGAGTTCCTCGATGTGACGTGGGTCGTCTGCAAGAATCCAGCCCCTTGCTTCTGGCTCGCCAGGGGTCGGAGAAATGACGATGGCCGAAATGACTCCGGCGCTCCATTGAATAGACAGAAATACGTCATCTTTCGACAGTGACGATCGAAGCGTCTTCCATGCGAAGGGGGATACATACTTCCCTGCTGAACGCATCCTTTGCAGGAGAGCTCCAGCACGAACCTCCTCAACAGCCTGCATGGCTTCAACGTGACGACCCAGTCGGATCAGCGTGGCGGTCAATTCGGAGGTTGCATAAGCTACTCCCAGCCTTTCACCGAAGACGGCGCGTTGAAGTTCGCCCCGCGGCTGAGACCGATTGGCCTGATAGACTCCCAACGCCTTGCGAAGTTCACGCTCTGCTTCGTCGTACCGACCGACCGACCGCGAGGCATGTCCCAGCAAGGCGTGACCGACGCCCGCTTCCGGGTGGAAATCGCCGAGAATTCGGTCAAGAATCTCGGTGGCATGATCAAGTTTTGACAGTGCCTCCTGTGGCTTGCCTTCACGAAGATCAAGCGCCGCGAGCATGGCCTCAGCTCGTCCAGCTTCAGCGTCGCGGTGGAGGGACCGACCCACTTCGAGTGCATGCTGGAGATTCGCCCGCCCTTCGGTCACGTTCCCCATGCGCAACATCGCCACCCCTAGGGCACGCAGATCCCCGGCGGTGTTTTCGGTCGGCGATTTACTTGATTGTTGGACAGACTCGGTCCACTGCTCTAGGAATCTCTCCGCTTCTGTTTCGCGCCCCTGTGCGATCAAAATTTCTGCAAGCAAAGCGAGACCTTCAATTCTGGCTTGCGAACTGTCGGGCGTCAGCTTTTGCCGAAGCTCCAGGGATTCGCGACAATTCTTTTCGCAATCGTCCAATTGTCCAAGGTACAACTCGACCTTGGCAAGATCGTGCAGAACTGACGCGCTCTCAAGCGGGTCGCGAGTTGCGGACTCTGAATCTCCTTGCGCCCGCACTTGTTTCAGATGTTCATACGCATCCTGCAATCGGCCAAGGCCGATTTCAACTGCCGCAAGGTCGTGCAGCGCTCGTAGAGCCGACGGATGAGTCCGCCCCAGCGTCTGTTCGGCGATCAAATACGCCTTCTCAGCCACGAGAATTGCTTGAGCATGATTCTCGGCCTCACGCAGGGCTGGAAGCTGCTTCGAGAGGTCGTCGAGCTTCTGCTGCGGTGACGATCCTTTCGATGGAGTGAGAACGACCCGTAGGCCTTCAAGCTTGGTTGCTCGTTCGGGAGCCAAGCTGCGAAGTCGCGGGAGAAGGCGATCACACTCCACGCCGTCGCCCAGTAGAAGATGCGCGAGACCCGCATTAAACATCGCGACGTCCTGATCGGGCTCCAATTTCAGTGCTCGTTGCGCCGCCGCCAGTCCGTCAGCAACAAGACGGCGGTCAGCGTGATCCAAGTCAATCAGCACCGCCGCCAAGTTGGCATGCCCATCGGCATCGTTCGGGCGCTGGCGGAGATACGCCTCAAAATGCCGCCGGGCCTGATCAAGGTCCTGATCTTCATAGCAGGCGATTCCGAGATTGAACAGGATCGTGACATTTTCCGGGTCAAGCTTGAGGGCACGCTCATAATGGCGCCGTTCGTCCGGGCCCCGTCCAAGCTCCCCGCAGGCAATGCCCAGGTGCATCCAGGCAGCAGGGTTGTCCGGCTGGGCTCGAACCACGAACTCATATTCAGCGGCGGAGTCCTCGAAGTGTTTCAGTCGATGCAGAGTGACACCGCGACCAAAGTGAGCGTCGATCGATTCGGGCGTTAGCTCTAAAGCTCGATCGAAAGCCGCGAGCGCTTTGTCTTGATCACCCAAGAGACCGCGCATTGTCCCAAGACCCACCCACATTTCGGCGTTCTCGTCCTGCGGATGACCTCTCAGCCTGTCCTCGATGCCCCTTGCCGCTTGCTCCGAATTTTTCCTGTCTTCCTCACTTGACACCGCCTGATCGGCATTCTGAACAAACCTCGACGTGCGCGCCGCGACAAGCAGTGTGTCGACCCCGGTGAGCGATGGTTCCAGCTTAAGCCCTTGCTCGAAGTCCGCGATCGCTTTTTCGATCAACCCAGTCCGTCGGTACGCCTCTCCGCGCGCGGCATAGACCTCCGCGAGTTTGTCATCCATCGACAACGCTTGCGAGAAGTCCGCGATCGCAAGTTGATATTTCTCAATTCGAAAATAGGCTTCGCCCCGTCCGCGATACGCTGCCGGCTTCTTCGCATCAATGCCAATGACCCGACTGTAATCGGCAATTGCCAGTTCGGGTTTACCGACCTTGCGATACAGATCGGCACGAATGTAAAGTGGTCGAGGAGAACTTGAGTCGAATTCGATGCCCTTCGAGTAGTCCGCAATTGCCTGGTCGGCGTTCCCCAGTTTCCGATGGATGTTCCCCCGGGCAAAATACGCGGCCGCGTACTTGGGGTCCAGTGCGATGGCCTTGTTCACGTCGCTAAGAGCGCCCTCGGTCTGACCGCCTGCCAAATATGACTCCCCACGCGTTCGGAACGCGCGGGCAAGCATCGGGTCAAGCTCTATCGCCGTGGTGCTATCCGCGATAGCCTCTTTCAGATGCTCCAACAGCCGATGCGCCTCTGCGCGACCGGCCCATGCTCTAGCAAGTTTCGAGTCAAGGCGAAGAGCTGCGCCAAAATCCTCAATCGCCTTTGCATATTGCCGCTTCGCAACCCAAGCGATTCCCCTCCCAGAGTAAGCTTGTGCCGACCGCGGATCGTGCTGCAACGCTTCATCGCTCGCTGCAATCGCCTCATCCCAACGCCTTTCATCTCTCAAACTCTGGGCCCGCCCTAGTGCGCCCTTTGCGGCGTCCGTTTCCGCCTGCGACACGGGCCGATCTTGTTGCGCACCGGCACCGAGGATGGCGGTGACTGTCAACCCAAACACTACTCCGAACCGATGCGCGGGGCGTGACATTTCTGACCTCCGCGAGCCATCGACACCAGAACAAAAGTGCTCAGCCATTCACGGGTTTGTTTTCAATTCGAGTACATAGACATCGCAGCCGAAGCGCTTTTGAATCTGGGTTCGTGCATTCTGCAAGGAGCGCTCCAGAGCGTCGCCGACCGCGTTAGCAGGTGTCTGAAGGAGAATCTCCGCCTCTTCGGGGAAAGCATGCGCGCCAGCGAGCACAAACACATGCGTTCGATGGCACTGCGAATCGTCGGAACCAAAAGCGTTCACGCTTCCGTGCCAAACGTCGGAAACGAGTTGAGTCGAGCCTGTAGAAACGCCATTGGGCGCCAACGCTATTGCGCCCCTACAGTCACGCACCGCAAGTCGAACGAACGCCGGGTTCTTGAGTTCAACCGTTATTCGGAAGAACTCTTCCGGTGCTCCCATTGTCCCCGACTCCACCATAGAGCCCGCTGCGACAATGTACCGCCCATGCGGCGAACCCGACGGCCAAAAAACGAACAGTGCAAGACATGCCGCTGCGGCGCTAACCCCAAGGAATGCGAAAACCGCGCCCGGGCCAATCCTTCGCGGTTTCGCTGGCCGAAATCGCAACAAATTTTCCGCCTCCGGCGCCATTGCGGCTCCAACACCCGCTCGCACGCGGCCCTCGATCTCTGCATCATTGATCTCCAGTGAGGGGTCACCGGCGGCCAACGGCGCAAGGCAATCGCCAACCGCAACGACCGTGGAGAACTTGTCGCGACACGTCTCGCACGAATCCAGATGGATGCGCACTTTGTCTTTCGCATCGTCCGACAACGAAACCGTTCGCGGCGAAGCCGCGATCAATGCCAGGATGTCGTCACAAGCGGAATGAATCATGAGGCCTCCCCCATGTAGCCGAGTATCACCTCTGCCAATTCAATGCCGAGGCTCAACTTCGCGCGCCTTTGGAGCATGTAAATGGCTTCGATGCTAGTTTGCAGTTTGTCCGCAATCTCTTGCGGCGAAAGCCTGTCCTTGTAACGCAGCTTGAAGGCCATCTTTTGCTTCTCAGGAAGGCGCTCGACCACGGCATAAGTGCATTCGATCAAGAACTCAATGCCCTTTGCCGTCCAGGATTGATCCTCGTCGTTTACGATCTTCTCAATCGGCTCCGGCTCGTTTCCTACGACCGCGCTCGCGTCAACCGCTTCGTGCCGACTGGAGTGATGTGCCCGCACGATGTTCAGGGCTTCATTTGTCACAATCTTCGAAAGCCATGCCTTGACGTTTCCATCACACGTGTGCATCGCCCGGGTCGCTTTCATCGAGGCTTCTTGCACCACATCGAGGATTTCGTCATTTCTGTGAAGGACGCGCCGGGCGCATGCAACCATCAATCCTCTATGCCGCATGAGCAGCTCCTCTGCCACCGCACGCCACTCCTCCACGGCGGGGTGCCGCTCTTTCACTCGCGCAAGCAGCTCGGCATCGGACCAATGGTCCAGCTTCGCCGAGGCTGCCTTCGCTCTGCCCATTTCGAGAACTCTTCTACGCTCGTGATTTCAACCCACCCCTCGATTTTCTGGCACCACGTGCGGGAACGCAAGGAAAGCAACCTGTCGATCGCCAACGGTTACGAGGAACCCGCAAAACAACGACTCCCGACCCACTCCTGACACTCGGGCTGCCGTCCAAAGCCGGTCAAGCCTACGATGCTACCGCAACTCCGATACCTGCCCGCACGCGAGCCGCGATCTCCGCCTCGGTCAACCGTGTGGGCGCCTCCTTCACCGAGCTTGCAAGGCAAGAGCCAACCGCAACCACCGTCGCAAAACTGTCGCGGCATGCCCGGCACGCCTCAAAATGATCGTACAGCAGGCGCTTCGCACCCACTGGCATGAGTGTGCCCCGCGGCGTTCCCGCAATTAACGAGAGTATCTCTTCGCACCCGATCACGCCGGTCTCCTGCTCAGGGCCTGGGATGAACCGATGGTCTGCGACCGTTGGCCGCCGAACAGGCTCTGCGGCCCTTCCACCGCAACGTGGTGCGGCTAGACGACCCAAGGCAGGCGAGCACGCCCCGATCACATCCGATTCGCTTTTCCTTAGACAGGGCTCACAGGTCTGGTGGAAAGTGCCAGCGCCGGCCGACACCGCCGCCCACGGCCTCGCTTTTGCTCGCCCTCGCCCCGTTTGAGGTCGGCGACGAGGTTCTCCGCCCCCCTTCAGGCAGCAAGAAGCCCGCCACCCGCCTGCGGCGGGCGTCATGCTTCTTGCAACAGCCCCCGCCTCGCCACCGAGAACCTAGCCGCCGTTTTTTTCTGAGAGTCCATCTACGGTCTTCAAGAGGGTCGAAAGACCGTAGATGGCCTCTCAAAGTGCTGTGCCCGCCTTGAGACAAGCGATCGCGGTGGTAACGAACTCGGTCTGGCTGCAAGCGCCCGACCCAAACCGAAGGAGGAACGAAACATGAAGCTGTTGACCACAGAAACACGCGAGCGATTGCCTAAGCTGTACGAAACACAAGACGAGAAGGACCCTGTGTTGCAGGTGAAGTTCTTCACGCCGTGGACTTCGTGGACCTGGTACGCATCGGAATTCGACGGAGAAGATCTTTTCTTCGGTCTAGTCGAAGGCTTCGAAACCGAGTGGGGTTACTTCAGCCTGAAGGAGCTCGAAGCCGCCCGCGGACCCGGCGGATTGCAGATAGAGCGTGACCTGTACTTTGAGCCGACGCCGGCCAGTGAGATCAATGCTCGTCACGCGTCTGTAAAATAACAACCGACCGGCCGGAATCCCCGGCCGGTTCATCGGAGGAAAAGAAACATGGAAACAAAGACCGAATCGCTAACCGAACTGATAAAGCTACTGACCGCGCCGGACCCGGTCCCGATGAATTGTGACATGGGCGTCATGCGTTTACCAACGCAGACGGGGACCGTCTTCGAGACCAACGAAGAAACTTACGACTATTTTCTCGACGCGCTGCCGGTCCACTTCATGAGTGGGCACCTTTTCTGCTTCGCGGAGGGTTTCACGCCGCACACCCTGTTTTTCCGGCGCGGCAAGCGGTACTTCGTCCGACAGTTGACGGACGCGGAAACCGACGAGTTTTGCCGTCTGGCCGATATCCCCTTACCGGGTTATTGGTAACGATGCCTGAATCTGGTAGGCACCGGGCGCTCGGACGCCATCCGGTTTCTCGGTGCCATGCCAGAAGCCACTGAATCGACCGGCGTCTAAGGGCGATCCTGGCGATTCATCGCGCCGGCTTCACCGCCCACTACGGACTCGACTTCGGTCCCTTGCTCCCCGCCCTGGGTTAGCCTCGGGGTTCTCCCTCCACCAAGCAAGAAACCGCCGTCCTTCTCGAAGCGTTGCTCTCGATAAGCAAGAAACGCACGCCGGTCGAGATTCCGGGCCGTGCGCCCCCAAAAAACGCTTCCTCCAAAAAAAAGACCCAACAGCGTTAGATTTTCGCTGCGCGTGCGTCACCTCTGAAGGATTCGCAAGAAAGCGAGCCAGAAAGGTCCGTAATGAATTCGATACCCGAGTTACGAAACGTGCGCAACGCTCAGTGCCGTATCCACCGTCCGACGGCATTTGTAGAAACGCAGCCCAGCGAGACCCGGCCGGGACGCAAACCGTGGGACGGCAAACAGGTTCTCGGTCTGATTGCCGATGCAGTCCATGCGGTCAACCGACTTGCCGATACATTTCGCCGCCAGCCAGTAATCCAGAATCGATTCTACAGCTTGAAGCACGACCTCTTGTCGGTCGTTTTGGAAATGGGCTTACCCGGCATCGTTCCCTTCTGGCAGAAGCAACAAGACGGCTCTCATCTTCTGGTAATCAAAATCGGAAATTGGCGAGCGCCGCATTGCCCCTTCCGCCGCCTCAGCTGGAACGCGCAGTGCAGAATCGTAGAACGCATAGGACCTGCCCCCGCCTGATTCTGCGCCGTCATCCGCAAACTTCCGGGCCACCGAAACGACTGTAATCAGCGAAGCAAGAGACCAAACCAAATGAAAACGCAACCGACAGAAGTGATTAGCCGCGACCTTGTCGCATTGCTGGAACGATTTCGCGCAGGCGACCCAGTTGCTTATGGACCGCTCGACAAAGCGTGCCGCCGTCGGGTCTACAGGTGGCTGCGAAAGACGCTCCCTAATCCCAAGCTCCGTGCCGAATGCGACGACGCCGTCCAGGCCGCCTTGATTCGCCTGGTCCGCGGATCGGAGTCCTTTCGCACCGACCAACACCTTCTGAAATGGCTTAGGATAACTGCCAAACGGAAGGCGACCAATGCCGAACGTCGCCGGCGACCGAAACAGCTTCCTGAGTTTTCCACAATCGAACTGGTGCGTCAAGCGAGCGACCAACCGGATGATGTGGAGCCTGGCCTCCAGGCGCTTCGCGAATGCTTCCCGAAACTTGGCTTGAAGCATCAGGTCGTACTCGTGATGCACTACTGTTGCCACCTGAGCGCCGCACAACTCGCCAGGCTGTTGCACGCAAAACGATGCACGATTCTGGCGCGCCTACGCCGAGCCCGTCTCAAACTGCGCGACTTGATGGAGGAGCACGAATCATGGCTCGCCGCCTGAGAAGAAGGCTTTACTGCTCGCCCTTGACTCCTCCAAGTGCGGGCAACCGGTGCCGAAGATGGGTGACGCCGCTCGCGCTATTTGTCACTCTGCTTTCAGCCTCCACACTGCTGCCGAAGCGCCTTGTCGTACTCAACCTCTCACCCAGCCTGCCACTCGGCTTTTATTGCGCTGTTTCAGTGGAACCCGCCGCAGGTCGGCTTGTGGAGTTCCGGCTCTCCGCACAACCGGTCGATGGCGAACGCTTCGCGCGCCACCGTGTCATTCTGAAGCCTATCCTTGCCGGCCCAGGCGAGCATGTAGACACGACGGGCGACTTGCTATGGGTCAACGAGAAACTTGTTGCCCCCATTTACACCAAGGATTCCAACGGGCACCCGCTCCCTGTTTGGCGGGCGAATCGTGCGCTCGAACCAGACGAGTTCTTCGTGTTCTCGGCGCGGGTGCCGAACAGCTTCGACAGCCGCTATTACGGCCCGATTCGGCGCAGCGACATCCTCGCGGTGTACGTCCCACTCTGGACTTTGGGTGAACCGGTAGAACAAGACGACGCCTCCAGGCCCACTGCTTCTTCACGCACTGAGCCATGAGGGTGTTTCTTGACTGGGCAGGTCAACAAATAAAGAAAAACGGAAGGCAAGATAAAAGCCCGCACTCGCTGCGGCCCTAATCACAGCCCGCACCAGGACTTACGGAGACTCTCCAGCAGCGCCGAGACTCTCCACTCGCTTAAACGCTGGTCGCTGCAACAGTTGGAGAGACTCTCATGCCCCAGAAGCCATTGAACGACGAAGAACCAAGCCGAATAGCTCGCCCCGGCCTGGGCGGCGGACAGCCGCGTCAATCGCTTCATGTGCCGAGCGGCAGCACGCCTTCTGGTACCCCAAGTCAATCGACCTCCGAGCGATACCCTCGGCCTCAACGGGTCGTCGTCAAGGCGCACGTTGTCCGACATCGTTCGTCGCAAAAAGGGCGCGAGTCCATCACTCGCCACGTGCGCTATCTTGGTCGCGAGGCCGTCACGCGCGACGCCGGCAGTGGCCGCTTTTTCGACGCCAAGCGCGACGAACTCGACGCGAAGGCGGAAACCCGGTCATGGGCGCAGGATCGCCACCACTTCAGGATTATCGTGAGTCCCGAAAACGCCCATTCCATCGGCGACCTCACGGCCTACACCCGCGAACTAATGACCCGCATTGAGCAGGATCTGGGCGCCATCCAATGGCTAGCCGTCAACCACAGCAACACGGACAATCCGCACGTCCACCTGCTCATCCGTGGGCGGACGCCCGAGGGCGCCGACCTGGTAATCCCGCGTCAGTATGTTTCACATGGGATTCGCCAGCGGGCGGCCGAAGTAGCCACTGATTGGCTTGGCGAACGCACACGTGAAGAAGCGCAAATCGCCGTCGAAAGAGAGGTCCGCGCGGAACGATGGACGACCCTGGACGGGGCACTCGCGCGGTTCGCCAAGCCCGTAGCCGACAGCCTCCAGATCGACCTTAAGGAAGTCAACCCGAGCCGCTTTACGTTGGTCACCAGGCAGCTTTTGACCGAGCGTCTCGGATTTCTCAAGGAGGCCGGACTGGCCCAGACATTGCCGCCTGAAAAGCGCAGGTTTCTGGGCAAACAACCGGTGTGGCGACTGGCGCCCGATTTTCAGAAACAGCTCAACGAATTGGGAGCGCGGCAGGACATCATCAAGAACCTCTACGCGTCGCTCGGTCAGAGCGCAGCCCCGATCGCGCCGCAGGTGCAACGCATTCTATCCGGCACCGACCTGACCGCCGCTTCGCGCAGCGCAATTCGCGGGGTTGTCATCGCCAAAGGCCCGCTCAATGAACTGAGCGACGAACGCTTTGTCGTGCTGGAGGACCGCGCCGGCAAGCCCCACTATGTGCACCTTTGGGCCAGCGACGCGCTGGACGCCGTTCAAGTCGGGGGCGTCCTGGAAGTCGGCCGGTCCGCCCATCGGCGCTGGCGCATTGCTCGCGAAATCATCCGCGTCGCGGAGTTTGCCGAGGATTGGCTTTATTCCACCGGCCGCCACCGCAAATGGCTGGAGACACAGCGACCGCGTCCTTCCGAAACGCACATGGAAATGCGACTCCGCGGATTCTTTTCCGATGCGGTGCGCCTCGCCCAGCAGGCTGATTCCGGCGTTGCCAAGGCCCCGGAAGCCGCCTTCACCGTCGACCGGGCAAAGTTGGAACAATTCACCGCCGCACGAAATCGCTGGCTCGATCTTCGCGTGTTGGCGGCGCATTCCTTGGACGAGCAAGTGCAGGCTCACGCCTACACATGGCTGGACCGTCAGATGCTTCGCACCCGGCTTACCCAAGAGGTCTCAGCCACCGACATCATCCACAACCCGAAGGTTCAATCGTCCCTGACCCGACGAGCGGATTGGCTCGTCCAACAGGGTTACGCCAAGCGCGAGGTGCCGAACCAGCCCGGCGCAGTCACCCTCCTCCCCGGCACCATGGCCCGGCTGATCGCCCACGAGCATCAGCAATTCGCGCAACACGGTAATCAAACGCATGGAAAGAGTGTTGATTACCTACGGGAAGGACATGCCGTGGCCGGAATCTACCGCGGCACGGCGTACCAGCATCGCGGGGCTTTCGCGTTGATTCAGACGGAGGCCGGCATCGTTGCCGCGCCCGTGTCACGTGAGCCCTGGGCCGAGAAGGGACAGCGAGTCATCGCCAAGGCAATCGCCTCCAAGTTCGCCCGCATCGATCTCGACAGGTCCGGAGGACGGCCGAAGAGTCTCGGCATCGAACGATGAAACGACTTCGCAGCTTGGTGATCTATGCGTTTGCCCTCACCGTCGGGCTCTCCGTGGCCACGCAGTGGACCGCGGCGAGATTTCCAGGTGTGGCGCTGGGCAGCCATATCACGGTGTCTGGCGTGTGCATCTACGCGCCGTGGTCCGTCATTTCCTGGCACCGAAGACTGGCGAACGTCGCACCGGCGGTGTTTCAACGAGCCCTGGTCATCGTAGTCATGCACGCGGTGCTGGGGCTCGGACTTGCGTTCGTTTTGGGCACGCATCGTCCCACGGTTCGCCCGATGGGCGCCGACCAATGGGGAGGACTTCGCGACATGAAACGTGCCGGGTTGCTCAATGGCGAGGGAACGGTGGTGGGAAGGTACCGCAATCGGCTCCTCACCTACAACGGACATGAGCATCAGCTGGTTGTGGGGGCGAGCCGCTCCGGAAAGGGCGTCGGGCACGTGATCCCCACGCTGCTCACCTGGCCGGGAAGCGCTTTGGTCTACGACATCAAGGGGGAGTTGTGGGAGGCCACCGCTGGACTGCGTTCCAAGTTCTCGCACTGCCTGTTCTTCAATCCGACCCACCCCCAGAGCGCGCGGTTCAATCCGCTGTTTGAGATTCGCAAGGGCCCCAACGAAATCCGTGACACGCAAAACATCGTTGAAATGCTGGTCAATCCCGATGGATCCAAGGAACAGCTTGACGTGTGGGACCAGCACGCCAGCCAACTGCTCGTCGCTCTCGTTCTCCACGTCGTTTACACCGAATCGAACCACCGCAAGCATCTCGGCGTAGTCCGCGAACGACTGCTCAACTGGCCCGCAACTTTCCGTGACATGATCGAACTGCCGCACCGGCATAACCCTAATACGGGCGCGCCCGAAGCACACCCCGAGGTCGCTCGCGTTGCTTCTGAACTCATGCGCCAAGCTCCGCGCTTCGCAGCCGGCGTCCGAGCGACCGCCCTTGGCCACCTGGCGCTCTATGCCGACGAGATCATTTGCCGAAACGTATCGGCATCCGATTGGCTTGCCGGCGATCTGATCTGCGCCGAGAAGCCGGTCACGCTTTACCTTCAGCCGCCGCCGTCCGATCTTCCCCGGCTGCGTCCTCTCATGCGCGTCCTGCTGAATCAGATCTGCCGTGCCCTGCTCGAACGCCTCGACGCCGACAATCGCGGCCGCCCCAAGCGGCATCGTTTGCTTCTTGAACTCGACGAATTCGCCACGCTCGGCCGCCTGGAGTTCTTCACCACCAATCTGCGGCAGATGGCGGGCTATGGACTCAAAGCACACATCATCGTCCAGTCGTTCAACGACCTTGTTGAGCGATACGGTCCGCATCAGACCATCATCGACAACTGCCACGTGATCAGCGTCTTCGCCTGCGTGGACACCCTGACCGCCGAGCGGGTCAGCAAAATGACCGGCGTCGCGGTCGAATACCGCGAAAGCTATGGCCACAAGCGCTGGCTGCGTTTCATCCCCGAGACGGTTCAGCAAAGTGAGCACCTGCGCCCGTTGTTGCAGCCTGGTGATGTCCGCATGTTGCCCGCTCACGAACAGATCGTTTTTGTCACAGGATTTCGACCGATGCGCACGAACAAGGTGCGCTACTACGCGGACTCCGAATTCAAGCGCCTCATCCTCGCGGCACCGGACCAGGCCAACGGCGTGGACGCTCCTTGTCGCGCGGATGTTGAAGATCACGTCGGTGTTCGACACGACTGGCTTGGTGAACGGGCCAAGGGTCCCCGCCTCCACAGCGAAGAGATTTTCGACGCTCCCGCTGACGACGAGTGGATGCCCCCGGCTTCCACTGTGGAACCCAATCAGAGTGAGTTGCCGTTTCCGACGGGGGACGCCTACAGCCTGTGAGCACAAAGCCCAACAAAGTCCAGCTCACCGTGCGCCTGCAACCGGAAGCCCATCGCGCCGCAAAAGAGGCTCAGCGCCGCAGCGGTATTCCCCTCGCGGTCATCGTCGCAGACGCCGCAACGAGGGTGTTACTGCCCAGCGCGGAGGAATCAATTGAAATCAGGATGCAGTCACTCTCCAACAGGCTCCTGTCACGTATGGAGATGCTCGAACGGACCATCGGGCGAGAGTTGTACTTGAGCAAGGAATTGCTGGCGCAGTTTGCGCGAGCGTATTTCAACCACACACCCGCGATCCCCGAATCGGAGCGCAACCCGGCCTCAACCAGCGGTCGGCTGCGATTTGTGCGTTTGGTCGATCAGGTCAACGTCAACGTCCGCCAAGGCGTGTCCATCCTCAACGAAACGGAGTCCACCGATGCTTGAAGCCGCCCCGGGCCGAAACACAACCGAGGATCGGCACAGCACGACCCACGCCCGTCGAAGCGCCAGTCTCTCGGCCGTTTTGGGTCAGATCATCGAGGAGCTACTCCGCGATCCCAAGGTCACAGACATCATGCTCAACGCCGACGGAACCCTCTGGTGCGAGGAGCATGGCAAGGGACGCCGCAAGGTTGGCGCGATGGCGCCCGCCGCAGCCGAGTCCTTGATCCGCCTTCTGGCGTCGCACATGGGCACCGAGGCGACTCGGGACCATCCCACGGTCTCAGGAGTGCTGCCTGGAACCAACGCGCGATTCCAAGGAGTGTTGCCGCCCGTATCGCAGCGGCCGATCTTCGCCATCCGCAAACCCGCACAACTGGTCTACACGCTTGCCGACTTTGTGCGCGACGGAATTCTCTCCCAAGAAGGCGCCAAGCTTCTTCGCGACGCTATCGAGCACCGCGTCAATCTACTCATCGCCGGGGGAACGGGCTCGGGAAAAACGACGCTCGCCAACGCCTGCCTTGCCGAGCCGGCCTTCTGTCGCGATCGCGTGGTGATCATTGAGGATACCCGCGAACTTCAATGCTCCGCCGAGGATCGTGTCGAACTGGTTGCTCCACCGCTTCTGCCCAACGTTCCCATGGACGAACTCGTCCGTACCACACTGCGGCTTTTTCCAGGCAGGATCGTCATCGGCGAGGTGCGAGGCCCCGAAGCTCTGACCATGATCAAGGCGTGGGGCACGGGTCACCCTGGCGGCCTATGCACGCTGCACGCTAACGGACCACGCGATGCTCTCTATCGACTTGAGGATCTGATCGCAGAGGTCGCGGTGACGGTACCTCAGCGCAGCATCGCGCGCGCCATCGGCCTCATCGTCTTCATCGAACGCGACGCAGCCCATTCCGCAGGCCGCAGGGTCACTGGACTAACCCGTCCTTCCCTCGGTCCCGACGGAAATTATTCATTTGAAGATCTCGTCCAGTAATCGCGCCCGCGCGAGAAGTGTTTATCTAAGACGACAGGAGCCTAAAACGAACCATGAAGAAGTCAATTATTCCAAATCAAAAGAAGCCTAATCTCCGCATCATTCCCGCCATGCAAGCCGCCGTGCTCCTGGCGACCTTCTCTCCCCAAGCACGTGCGGGAACCGGCGGCGGCGGAGGCAGTGGCCTGCCCTGGGAGACCGTGCTCCAGAGAATCGTTGACAGTTTCACGGGGCCGGTTGTGCAAGGCGTCCTCGTGTTGGCGATCGTCGCGCTCGGTTTTGCCGTGATGTGGTCCGAAGGACCGGTCATTCGCCGCGCCTTCGGTCTCCTTCTGGGCGGCGCTATCGCAGCAGCGGCCGTCAGCATTGCCTTGACTCTGTTTGGCGTTTCGGGAGCGACGTTCTAGCCATGACCGACAACACACCTCCTGAAGGGTACGAACTACCGTTGTATGTGGCCCTCACCCAGCCGCCGCTGTTTTTCGGTCTGCCGCGCGAGTTGGGCATCTTGGCCTTGGTCATCACCTTGCTCATCACGCTCGGCCTACGCATGTGGTGGCTGGGGATCTCCTCGGGAGTCGCTCTTCACGCAATCTGCGCGGCGCTGACGCGCCGTGACGCCTTTTGGCTGCACGTCTTCCGTGCACACCTTAAGCAACCCACGTTTCTGGATTGGTAGAAAACACGATGTGGAACCTACGTCAATACGACCGCCACGCCCAGCGACTCTCGGACCATTTGCCGTGGGCCGCGCTAATCGCACCCGGCGTCCTGCTCAACAAGGACGGGAGCCTGCAAACCACGGTACGCTTTCGAGGGCCCGACGTGGAAAGCGCAACCTCCAGCGAACTCCTATCCTTGCGAGCCCGAACTAACAACGCCCTTCGGCGACTCGGTTCGGGGTGGTGCCTGCACATGGAGGCTACCCGCCGCACGGCTCATGCCGCCGATGCAGGCTCGTTTCCCAATCGGATCGCCCAACTCGTCGAAGACGAGCGGCGTGAGGCGCTCAACGCCACGCCGGGCTTCGACTCCCTTCATTACCTTTCCTTCACCTATTTGCCGCCTGAGGATAACGTTCGCCGAATCACGGATTTCCTCGTGACCAGGCCCATCGCGGAAAAAGAAACTCGCGGCTCCTTCTATCGCGAGCAGTTCGAGATCTTCGACCGCCAAGTCACCCAAGTCCTCAACATCCTAAGCGCTTTCATGCCCGAAGTTCACCGCCTGAGCGACGACGAAACGCTGAGCTATCTCCATGACTGCGTTTCGCAGCGCCGCGTGTCCGTGCAAGCTCCCGAAACACCATGCTACCTCGACGAATTCCTGACCGACACGCCGCTTACCGGCGGCCTGAGCCCCCGTCTTGGCTCACATTTTCTCAAAACCGTTTCCATCCGGGCCTACATGGACAAGACGATGCCTTGCCTGCTGAACGCATTGAACCAACTGCCCATCGAGTATCGGTGGTGCGGGCGTTATCTGCCAATGGACAAAGATGCCGCGGAAAAGGTACTCAAACGCCTGCGTCGCCACTGGTACGCACGGCGCAAGGACATCGTCACACTTTTTAAGGAGTATTTGACGAAAACGGACTCCGAGCTGACCGACGCCGACGCCCTCAACAAAGCCCAAGAGGTCTCCGAGGCGTTGGAATCGCTAGGGGCCGATTGCGCGTCGTTCGGTCACCTCACCCTCACGATTACAACCTGGGACGACGATGAGCGCACCGCTGAAAAGAATGCACAGTCCATCCAACGCGTTTGCGACTCGACCGGATTGGTATCGCGCATTGAAGACTTCAATGCTGTGCAGGCCTGGTTTGGCAGCCTACCCGGACACGCCTACGCCGACGTTCGCCGACCAATTCTTTCGTCCCTGAGTCTTTGCGACTTACTCCCACTGTCCAGCGTGTGGTCGGGGGCGTCGCGCAACGTTCATCTTGACGGGCCCCCGCTTGCGGTCGTCAATACCACGGGTTCCACGCCCTTCCGCCTCAATCTCCACCAGGGCGACGTGGGCCACACGCTGATCCTTGGACCCACCGGCAGCGGCAAGTCCACGCTCCTATGCTTCCTCGCCAGTCAGTTTCTACGTTTTCCCGGTGCGCAGGTCTTCTACTTTGACAAAGGCAAGAGCTGTCTGCCCATGACGCTGGCAATGGGCGGGCAGTTTTATGATCTCTGCGCCGAATCTCCCACGATCAGCTTTCAGCCTTTGCGCTCGCTTGACGCCGAAGGCGAACTCCCCTGGGCCCACGCGTGGCTTTCAGACCTGCTGGTTGGCGAGGGCGTTGACCTGACCCCAGTGCTCAAACAGGAGCTATGGTCAGCGCTCGCCAATCTCGCCACCATGACCGCGCCGCATCGCACGTTCACGACACTACTGGAGGTGATTCAAAATGAGCCACTCCGTCAGGGCTTGCGAAGCTACGCACTCGTCGGCCCCTACGGCAATCTGCTCGACGCGGACCGCGACTCGCTGGGCGACGCATCGTGGCAAGCTTTTGAGATGGAGGGGCTTATGCGAAGCCCGGCCCTCGGGCCCGTGCTCACCAACGTCTTCCACCGGATCGAGCAACGCTTTGGCACCACCTTTCGCGACGGCGTGACCGGTAAGGAACAACCCCGTCCGACCCTGCTCATTCTCGACGAGGCCTGGCTTTTTCTCGGCAATTCCACGTTCGCAGCCAAAATCCGCGAATGGCTCAAGACTCTGCGAAAGAAGAATGTTGCCGTCGTGTTTGCCACGCAGAGTCTTTCCGATGTCGCCTCATCGACCATTTCTGAATCCGTCATGGAAAGTTGCCCGACCAGAGTTTTTCTTCCCAATCCACAAGCCGACAGGCCAAACTTCAGCCAACTCTATCGCCTGTTCGGACTCAACCAGCAACAGATCACCATTCTCCAACGGGCGATTGGCAAGCGAGACTACTACTACCAAAGTCCGGCCGGCAATCGGCTCTTCCAGCTCGGCCTCGGCAACGTCGCCCTGGCATTCTGTGGCGGCGGTGCGCCCGCAGTGCTGGCTGCAGTACCCCGAATCCTGCACGAGCACGGGATCGACGGCTTCGCTGATGCCTATCTCCGCGAGTTTTCCAGCGACGCCCTATCCGCGATCGGAGAAATCAACCATGCATGAGCCAGTGTCTACCAACAAACCTCTTCGGCGTTCGAGGCCAAAGCATACTCTGCTTGCAGCTTTCGTGATTTGCGCAGTCTTTGCGAGTACGCTCCAGGCGGGACTTGACTACATCATTTTCGATCCCAGCAACTTCACCAAGAACCTGCAGCAGGTCATTGCCCTCATTCAACAAGTTGCGCGAGCCTCTGAACAGATCCGACAACAAGAGCAGATGCTGTCGCACCTTCCGGCCAGCGTCGCTGACGCACTGGCCATCGCTGGGCAATCGCTCCATGCACAGGTCGCTACGACCATTCCACCTTCGACCGACGGCGTCGCTTCGCACCTTGAATCCCGGTATCCGTTGGTTTTCCCTGAACCCGAGCCGGCCTGGCTCGACATCGCCCGAATCGCGTGGATGCAAGAGGAACGCACGCGATTCGTACACGAGCGCAATCTCGCCCAACAAGTTCAGGACCAGATGGGGCCGACCAGCCAACGACTTCGGACCATTGTCGAGGCCTCGAACGGAGTCGGCGCCAAACACTGGGAGTTGCCGGGGCAGCTCGCCACGGCGCAGGCTCACGTGGAACTCTTGGCTATTTGCTCCGTCGAAGCGGACAAGCTGCTTGCCATTCGCACCGCTCGCGCCAGGCGAAACTCCGAGTCGCATGCACAATCTCAATCTGAATCAGCCTACCAGACGGCTCGGCGCGAGCGTCTCATGGCAGATTGGAACTCTACAAGCAAGACCAAAGCCGTTCCTAATCCGTTCAAGGTTTACCACGACTAGCTGCAAAGGAGTTCAAACGTGAAACGCCACTTCGTAGTGATACTGCTGGTTCTCGGCTTGCTTTCTCGCCCCCGGCATGCCCGGGCAGCCGAAATCGTCTTTGACCCCACCAACTTCGGGGCGAACGTCGAACAGGTCCTGCACCATCTTGAGGTCATCGCCCGGCTGGACGAACAGATCCGCAACCAGTTCCGCATGTTGGAGAACTGGCGCTTCAGCCTTCTCGATGAGTTACTCGGCTCCATGCTCGCGATCCGAGGACCACTTGATTCCGCGGGATCGCTCGACCTTGCCCGGCGCTACCCCATTGTACCTCGCGTGTACGCGCAACGCGATACGGAAGCGATGCGCCAGCTGAAACGACAATGGCTGGAAGCACAACGGCGCGAGCTTGCTCACGCGCAGGCACTGCAAAACCAAGTTGTCGCCGAAATGCCCCGCACGCAAAGTCGGGTGGCGCAATACGTTGAACGATCCAATTCGGCCCCGGGCCAGACTGCGGTGCTCCAGGCAAGCAATGAGACGCTCGCCACTATGGCCGGCCAGCTGCAGTCCCTTCAAACGCTCGAAATCAGTCAGACCCGCATCGAGCTTGAAGACGATGCTCATCGACAAGCCGAGGCTGCGTTCCACCGCCAACGCCGCGCCGCGATGATGAAGGACTGGCCAACCGCAACGAGTGTCAACCGGCCCGCTGTATCGGTTTCGTCGTTGTTCGGCAGAAACGAGTCCAAGTAGCCGACTGAGACATTCCCATGAACATCATCAACGAAACTCTACGTCAGTACCTCAACGCGATCGATTCGGGCTTCGGCTTGATCGGCGACGACGTTCGCTGGCTGTTCAACTCGCTCCTGGTTCTCAACGTCGTCGTCGCGGCCCTGTTTTGGGCCTTCAGCGACGATCAGGTCATCGTACCGTTGATTCGCAAAGTCCTATACATCGGCATCTTCGCCTGGATCATCCAGAACTGGCCGTCGCTGACCGATGCCGTGGCACACACCTTCATGCTCCTCGGGCTGAAGGCTGGCGGCGGGCGCGTGGCGTCGGATATCCTGCTCAATCCTGGCGCAATTGCGGACCGCGGGCTTACGACCGCTCAACCGATTCTGCAGGCGGCGCGCGACCTCTCTGGACCCGTTGCGACCTTCGAAAACCTACCCGAAATTCTGCTACTGCTCCTTGCCATGCTGGTGGTCATCGCAGCCTTTTTCTTAATTGCGATTCAGATGGTCATGGCCATCCTGACCTTCAAGTTGGGTTCCTTGGTCGCATTCGTGCTCATCCCGTTCAGCCTGTTCACGCACACGACGTTTATCGCGGAGCGCCCTCTCGGATGGGTCGTCACCGCCGGTGTTCGCTTCATGCTCTTGACGCTCGTCATCGGTCTTGGCGAGGCTATGTTCGCACAGCTCAAGATCGATCCACAACAGTTCACGGTGCGCGCCGCGCTTGACGTGGCGCTGGGCGCGCTTGTCCTGATGGTGCTCGCCCTCACCGCGTCGAGGCTAGCGACCGACCTGGCCACAGGCACGCCTAGGCTTGGTGCACTCGACGCCGCCGTCGCACTCAGCGGAACGGCCTTCGCGGGCGCGTACGCCGTACGGCGAACGGCCACAGCCATCAATCAAACTGCAGCCGGTCTTCGCGGGGCAGCAAGCTACGCGAAACTGGCTGCGGTCAAGGCCGCGGCCGCATTGAAATCCAGCAAGGCCGCTCCCGAGGCCGACGCCTCGAAAGTTACCCCTGAGGGCGACACGGCGAAGCAGGAATCGAAATGAGCATCTTCAAACGCAACACCGCCTACGGAACGGTCCAACGCGAGTCCTCTCCACTGTCGCCTTACGAGCGGGCGAAGCGCGAATGGGACAACCGCATCGGAACGGCGCGCGTCCAAGCCTTCCATTGGCGCATCGTTGCCCTTACTTCGTTGTTGACGACGATTGGCCTCGCCGCCAGCCTTGTTCACATCAGCGCCAACAAGGAAGTCAAGACCTTCATTGTCGAACTGGAAAAGACCGGCCAGCCCCCTCGCGTCACACTGGCCGACGGCGTTTACAGTCCCACGGCCGCAGAAACGGGCTACATCGTCCGACAAGTCGTCACGCTTGTTCGGGAACGCTCCCTCGATCCAGTCGTCGTCCGCAACAACTGGAAAGCCGCCTACGCTTTCCTGGCCGGCGAGGCCATCCACGCCATGAATGCCTACGCGGCTGCCGATCCGCCAATCCGCGCCATCGACGGACACCTGTTGACCCGAACGGTCGCCATCACCAACGTCCTACAGAAGAGCAAACGCACGTTTCAGATCCGCTGGGTCGAAACGGATTATGTTGGCGGAGTAAAACAACGCCCGGCAACCTTCACCGGTCTGTTCGAGACCGACGTCATTCCGCCACGCGACGAAGCCCAAGTCTTCCGCAACCCACTTGGGATCTATGTTGTGTCCTTCAATTGGAGCAAGGAGTTCACCGAGTCGATTGTCACCGATCCCGCAACCGTCGACCCGACAAACAATCCAGCACGTGAGGAGACTACGAATGAATCGAGCGAGTAAGGCGTCCCTGTCCTTGGCGGCCACATGCATCCTCTGCGGTTGCGAGTCTCCCGCGCCATCCACTTCCCATGCCTATGAATATCTTCCGGCCTACCGCAGCCCGTCACAGATGAGAAACTCGTATGGGCTCGCCCAGGCACCGGCAGGACCGTCGCCGCATCGGCAAATGGCAGACGACCAGACGACGGGCGAAATCCCGCAAGTCCCGCTCCACCGTCCGTTGCCGAAGCAGGAACCAACGCCGTCCGCGAGCGAAGTTCCGACGCCCGCGCCATCAGATGTCATTGAAACCGCCAGGGACAAGGCAACGCAGCACCCGACGCCGCATGGATTCATCAACGCGGTTCAGGTGTATCAATACGTCCCTGGAGCTGTGTACGAGGTCGTCACTGCGCCGCTGTTTGCAACCATGCTGCGGCTTCGGCCCGGCGAGGAACTCAAGAACCTCGCCGCCGGTGACACCAGTCGATGGATCATAGACATCGTCGGTGCCGGCAACGCCGACTCCGACGAACACCAACTTTGGCCTCAGGAAAGGCAACCAGAGCCGGGGATCGTCCACGTTCTCATCAAGCCGCGCTTTCCCATGATCAAGACGAACCTTTTTATCACGACCAACGAGCGCGTGTACATCATTGACTTGCAAAGCACCGAAGAGACCTATCACTCGGTCATCGAATGGACGTACCCGCGGCGAATGGCCATCCCGTTGCCCGCGTCCAGCGCGCCTCCTGCCCCCGTAACCGCCCCCCAGAGCCTGGTGCGCAACTACGTCTATTCGTTGAAGGCGCCCGTCGGTGGACCGCCGCCGTGGGCCCCGAAAGCCGTCTACGACGATGGACACCGCGTCTACATCGATTTCGATCCCTCGATCAACGACCTTCGCAGGCCACCCCTGTATTTGCTCGACAGCAGCGGAATGGCCCGGATGGTCAACTATCGAACCGAAGCCAATCGATACGTGGTTGATGAACTCTTTGACCGCGCCGCGCTTCGAATCGGCGAAGAGCGCGTTGTGATTCAGCGAACTCTGCCCCGACCGGCCACCGCCGAAACTCGCCCAGGCACCCAGTGACAAGGAGTAACGCATGGAGTCAACGACAGAACCAACGCCCAAGCGCCCCGCGGATGAAGTCCTGCGCGCGTATTCCCCAAGACCCGCCGTCCGCCGACTCAACCGCGCCGCGCTGGCCATCGTGTTCCTGGCCGTCGCGCTCCTGTTTGCGGGACGGACGATCGTGGGACTCTTCCACCGCTACGCCGCCCAGATCGCCGAGGACGAACGCAGGCGCCAGGGTGTTCGCGCCCCCGATGAAACGGCGGGCCCCTTCGTCAACCTCCCGGACGGCTACGACTCAATCGGACGCGAAACCCCGCCGCCCACGCCCGTGACTGCGCCGCAGGTCGAGCCACCGGAGCCGCCACCGATTGACCCGAACATCCTCAAACAGCTGGAAGCGCTGCGCCGCGAGCAGGAAAATGCCGTCAACTCCACCATCCAGTTTCCCAACGCGCACCCGTCCTCACCGGACTCGGCGCCCGGCGACATTGCCGCTGACATTCATCAATTCGCGGCCGTGGATTCCTTTGCGCCATCGACTCTCGATCGGCGTAATCCTTCATACGACGAACGCGAGCGGGACTTTTTCCGCAACGCTTCCGGATTTCAGCCCTATGTACGATCACCATTCCTGCCACCGCGTTCTCCCTACGAAATCAAGGCCGGCACGATTATTCCGGCCGCACTCATCACACCAATCAACACGGACTTACCGGGCGACGTGGTCGGAGCCGTGACCGCCAACCTCTACGACACCGTTTCCGGCCGCTACTTGCTGATTCCGCAGGGGGCACGTCTGGTCGGACGCTACAACAGCGAGGTACACAAGGGCCAAAATCGCGCCCTCATTGCCTGGCAACGGCTGATTCTGCCCAATGGCTACTCCATCGTTCTCGAAGCCATGCCCGGAACCGACGCCCAAGGTCTCGCGGGAATGGCGGATCAAGTCGATTGGCACGCCAAGCGACTGGCAGGCGCAACGGTCCTTTCCACGCTCATCGCCCTCGGCGGAAACTACGCCGCCAACATCAATCCTGACCAACAAGCGTTCTCAGTGGTTGGAGAAACCGTTGCTCAGGATGCCGCCCGCATCGGCCAGCGCGTGATCGACCGCGAGTTGGACCTCAGACCCACCATCTTCGTGCGTCAGGGGATGCTCTTCAATGTTCTGGTCACCAAGGATCTCGAACTTGCGCCGTATCGACCGGTAATCGCGCGCCGTTGAGGCGTGTTAATAGAAATGGGAGAATATCATGAAAACAACCATCGCGTTGCCGCCGTTTCACATCGCCGAGACCACGCGTTTCACCGTCGAGGCCGACCATCAGCTGACAACAACTCTCCGCAGATATCAATCGTTTTATAAGGAAGCCTACGGTGCCACCGTCACCGAAGCGGAATTGCTTCGCGAGATGGCCCGCTGCTTCATGGCCAACGATTCAGATTTTCAGGGCGTGGGGCAGAAACGACGTCGGACACGGCGGACACACGCCGCCGGCACCGCCGCCGAAGCCAACAACAATGGGAAACTCGACTTCGGCACGGCGAGTTCGTGAAGCATGCTTCAATACGACCTTACGCACACACGACTCTTCGAATCACCAACCCGCACGAACCTGCCCAGCGATGCGGAGTTGTTCGTCGTCACCGCAGCGTTACTCCTCATAAACGAAGCCTCCTATTCGCGGTTCGAGCAAGAAGTCCTCGCCCTCACCGCGGCGAACGTTGATGCCGTTGCTGCCTGCATCGAACAGAGGCTTCCCGAGTTTGCCCGCGATCTCGAAATCCGGGCAACGCTTCGCCGGAGACTTGCCGACCTGGTCGGCATCCGCATCAGCGGCGTCTGATCCCCGAAATCGTTTGACTCCTACGGAGAATGTATGCGCCCGCGCAAAGGAATCATGAAGAGCATCTACTGCCTCTGCGAACAATGCACCGCCAAGTGGTTCTGTGGACGGCTTCCGCAAGGATGCCCGCGGTGTGGAAGCCACGACTTCCTAACCACGCTGGCAAGGAGACCGTGGACTCGCGCCCTCGACCCTTCCGAGAATGCGACCCGCGAGTTTCAGAATCCCACGGAGCCTCAGGTCGAGCAGAACATGAGTCCACCCCTCGAAGGAGTCTCGCTTGCCTCAGCTTGACGTCCATTTCTCAAGCCGCACCAACGATTGGTCGACGCCCGCCGATCTGTTCAAGGAACTCAACGACATCTTTCATTTCGACCTCGACGCCTGCGCGGATGCTTTCAACGCCAAGTGCTCCCGGTATTTCACGAAGGAGCAGAACGCGTTGAACCAACGATGGGAGGGCACCGTGTTCATGAATCCGCCCTACGGCCGCGAGATCGCCGCCTTCATGCGCAAGGCTTACGAGGAGTCCTTGCTCGGCGCGACGGTCGTTTGTCTCGTGCCCAGCCGCACGGATACGGATTGGTGGCATCGCTACGCGAAACGCGGGCAAGTCATCTACCTTCGGGGCCGCCTGAGATTCGGAAACGCTCATGCATCGGCGCCCTTCCCTTCGGCCATCGTCATTTTCTGGAGCGGACGTCTCGGCCAGGCCATTCGGCCGGAGTTGCAGGCATGAGCGCCCAAGCACCACAACCGGCCGCACATGGTCAACCAGCTCCTCGACTTTTTTCACAGGCCAACACCCACGGTAATGGGCCGTTGCAGCTATCGGCTTTGCCGGATCCTTGCACGTCAACGGAAGTCGCCGCCGTACTCGGCAAGTCGCCGAAAACCATCGTGGACTGGTGCCAGGAGCGCGCGTACACTCACATCCCGTGCTTTCGGCTCGGCAACCGGTGGTATCACCGCGTACCCGAGCTGATGAAGTGGCTCAACGGGATCAAGAGTGGTCAGATTGAGTTTCGCCGTAGGCCGCGCATCTCCGAGAACAGGAGGTGACGCATGGCGAGAAGGGAGGAACGCTCTCAACGATGGACTAAATCGGAACGCGTCGGAGAAGTCACGCTCTTCCTCACGACTCAAAGCCCCTATTGGCAGATGTATTGGGCCACGCGCTGCCCGCCAACCGACGCACAAGGCGGTCGCGGCAAACGGCGTGAGAAAGTCCACAGGAAGAGTACCGGCGAAACCGATCTCGCGTTTGCTCGGCTCGTTGCTGGCCGGAAAAGTGAAGAGCTTTTCAAGCATCGGCACTACCCAGAAAAGAGCGACGAACTCGAACGGACGCGAATCGGGCCGGTAATCGAAGGCTTCATCGAGTACATCGAAACCCTTGGTCGAAACCGCGAGTATGTGACCAAGCTCAAGAGTCGCCTGACGAGCTTGGCTCAGTGGATGGAGAAACGGCAATTGTTGTTTGTGCAGGACATAAGCCCCAACCTCTTGGTGAAGTTCCAGGCGCATCTTCGCAACGAGCGCAAGGCAGGCGCCTCAACGGCCAACCATTACCTTGACGCCATCCACAACTTCTTCGGATATGTGATCTTCAAGCGTAGGCTCATGCCGGGACCCAACCCCGCAGCCACCGGCCGCCAGGCCGAACTCGACCGCCTCCCGCATCGGGTGGTTCCACCACCTACCATCTACCCCGACCAGGTCAATGCTGTAATCGAAGCCGCCGCAAGGCGCTTCGACCCGCAGATCGTCAACCTGATCGTGTTCGTTTGCGAAGGCGGCTTCCGCTTCCAGGAGCTTCAGTTTTTGCAAGTCGGTGACATCAACTTGCAAGAGCGGGAGATCATCCTGGACATCAAGCGGCCCGACCCGGAGCGTGTTCGCCCGGAACTGCGGAGACGCTGCATGACCGCGGAAGGCCTGTGGATCCCAAAGACCCGGGCCGCCAGGCGGCCGATTCACATTTCCGACCGGCTGGCCCGCGTGATTGCCTCGATGGGCTTGGGCGACCCCTCGGACTGGGTTTTCCTCAACCAGGCGGGTCACCAGATCGCTGAGAACAAGACCCTCGATCGGCTCAAGCGGTTCGCCCTGGAAGCCAAGGTGCTTCTGGAGACGGACGCCGAAACCAAACGGGTTCGCTCTCTACTCCGTTGGCACTGGTTGCGGCATTACCACCGCACCCGGGCCCACGTGAGTAAGATTCGGCGCGAGGTGTCCAAGCTGGCGATGGGTCACGCCGCCGACCCGATCCACGACCATTATCGTGGACTGGATCGGTTCGCGTTTCACGCCGAGTACGAGAAGTTCGACAGCGGAATCGACGACGCGTTGTTGGGCCCGAAAAAGAGCGCAAAGTGAGCCTTACTGCGGACTCATTGCGCGCGCCTTTTTTGGCGCTCCTAAGTTGAGGAATGATAACGACTTACGTAATGGAGGCGGGGGGAATCGAATTCGTCACCGAAAGTCGGTGAAATCGTTGTTCTTGATACCGAAATAGCGGTTGTATCGAAGCTTACGAAAAAGCCGACTTGACCACTCGTGACCCGTTGAGACTCATGAAGGCCGTCAGAAACCGCGTTTTGCGGGTACCCATCGGGTACTCATTTTCCGGACAAGTGTTTTGTCTGCGTGATCAGGATGGAGCGACAAGTAGCGGCAGTAGCCTGACTCGGAGCAGGCTTATCACCGTTTTCAATTCGGTCGATTGGGGGAGGTCCGAGCGTCGCAGGAAGGCGCTCCACTGTTTCTGCTTGGCAGCATCCGTTGCGAACTCATCGGTAAAGGCTAGCGGCACTCCCTTCGGAAGAACTGTGCGACGGCGTTCAAACGTGGCTTGGATGGCTGATGCGAGCACGGCGTCGTTCAAATCAAATTGAGACAATAGAACCCACGCATCATAGAAGTCTTTCATGCGGCTGTTAGCCATTCCAAGGGACACCATCGCTTCCAACTTTTCCGCGACAACGGTCTCGGGCGGATACATGCGCAGGTGCGGTGCGGGTTGATCCAGGAGCGTTGGATAATCAGCGGTTGTTGCCGCCGGTGTTACAACATCACCGAACCCGACATCGACTTGCAGGTTAAGTTTGGCATTGCCCAGGTTGGCGGACAAACGCAGTCTTATCCCCGCGTAAGCGTGTTCGTCACGGATGGGTGCCGCTGTCACGGAATCCGCGTTGAATGTAATGCCGTCTGCCTCGACCGCTTGCCCGCAAACGTCACGAAACATGTCCAGCAGCCGCGCCTCGGAAGGGTCTCCGAACCCAAGGAGGTCGAGGTCACGTGTGGGACGATGCAGCGCTCCGGTCCACACGGAAAACAGCATGGCCCCTTTCAAGACAAACGCATCGGCGTGTTGAGATTGGCTTAGGCGGTAGAGCAATCGTTCGACAGCGAAACGCATCAGCAGGCGATTGTACTCCTCACCTGATTCCGCACAGAGATTCAACAATCGTTGTCGAACCGAATGAGCAATGCCTTGTTCGTCTGGTCTCACGATACCATTTCCAGATACGGTCGCAGGATACCCGTCACGCGACACACCTTCGCGTATCGCCAAAGATCATCGCGAGTGAACCGCCGACTTCGTAGTCCTTCTCTAAGTGCCTCAAGGGCGACGTCAAGCCCGATCTTGTTGCGGTACTTGAAGCAATCCGCAACCGTCTTGGCCGCGGAATAGACCGCGACTTGGACACCCTCGATCTGATGATGTTCGATGCCAGCCGTGCGCGCAGCGCCAGAAAATCGAACGACCCTCAGTGTCGTGCCGGGTACGCTTGGCTTGCGCGCCCGACGGTCTATGGCCACCCAAACTTCAAAGGGGTTTTGCGTTCCGATCTCGTGAAAACGCAGGGCCGACAGCAGACAGATGACGCCGTGCGGCACTTTCTTGGCGACCTGGGCAAGCGAGTGATTCACCGTGGGTTCGGCGTCGGCTGGCGCATATACACCGCGAGTCACCCGGACGAGGAGACCCTCAGCAACAAGCCGGCGGAGATGCTCGGGGTGAAAACCACGCGCGCCGACTTCGCGCACGCTCACCATCCCTTTTTTCTGAACGAGTTTCAGAACTTGGTTCTTCGCGGTAATCGCCATGTGTAATACTGTCGTCTTTTTCTAATATCTGTCAACAGTTTTACACGCAACGATACGCTAAAAAAGCTGTAACAGGCCGAACGGTCCTATAAAGGTCAAACCGCCGCCACGCTGAGGCCATCAAGAGTCGTAAACCGCTCACGAAAAAGGCCGGCAGATTTCCGCTTTGGTCCTCCACGGGAATTCTGACTGTGCGACAACCAATTGTACGACTGAGTCGGACAAACTGCCTTGTGGGCAATCTTCCGGCTCAAGAAGCAGGATCTTACGTCCGCCAAGCAAGGCTATGACTACTGTGGCAAATCGCCTCCTTCGCAAGTAGGACAGCTCCACGCGCACCTCACTGCAATTGCACACTATCCCCTGCGGACGGGATCAATCCAAAAGGTAAGGGGGCGGCATCTTAATTGAAAATCTGAGTGGCGGCACCTTGGTGTCTTCGCCATCTACGGCAGCTTCCCATACCAGCCTTGCATTCCGTTTTCAAGCGAGCGGGCGCCAATCCCGCGCTCTCGAAGGAGCTTCGCGGCGGTGGCGGCCGAATGGCCGGCATTGCAAACCGTGACGACACACGCATCCGTCGGCACGTAGAGCTTTGCCATGGCGTCCGGATCATTCGCCTTGAGGGCGGCGCTGGCGCTGAAGTGGATGCTTCCCGAAATGGCGCCTTTAGCCCTGTCCTGGTCGTTGCGAACATCAACAACAACGACGGGTTTCCCCTCTTTGAGCCACTGCCGGAGTGTGTCGGCATCCACGGTTGCATTCACTCGCTCGAACACGGCATAATGAAACTGCTGCGGCTTGCCCCACGGAGTCAGGTGCGTTTCGGCCAACTCCTTCTTGAGGTAGAAACCATTCCCCAACTCGGCGGCAAGTTTTTTTCCGTCGTACCGTTCAACCGGAAGTCCGCTGCATTTTTCGGGACCGTCGAGCGCGAATGTACCGATGACCAGATGCCCGCCTACGGGAACGCTTCGCTCTGCCAGGGCAATGTACTTCCGGCGGTCCCCGGGGTCGGTCAGGAAGTGGAATACCGCCCGGTCGTGCCAGACGTCGAACGGGCCCAAGTCATCCACGGCAGTCACATCTCCAGCAACCCATCGAACCTGTGACGCCCTTGCTCCCAATCGCTGCCGCGCCCGATCCAACGCGCCTTGCGAGATGTCCAGCACCGTCAACGCGTATCCGGCATCGAGTAGCCTATCGACGAGCACGGACGTTCCCCCGCCTACGTCGATAACCATGCCGCGCGGGGCGACCTCGGTGATGAGCATTAGCGAAGTGCGCGGATCAACCTGCGTCCAACTGACTTCGGCGTCAGTCTTGGTAGCGTAGACGTTCTCCCAATGCTCTTTCCGGCTCATCGGTTCACGGCTTCTTGGCGTTGCGGGGATCGTCTGCGGGGTTGAGATAATTGATTTGCCATGGCCCCTCGCCATGAAACTGCACGATGGTCTCACCCGTAACCCACGCGAAGTGTTTCATGCCCGCAGGCCAGTAGCCGAATGAACCAGTCGGCATGGCTTTGCCCATTGCCCTGTCGATTTTTTCGCCCATCGCGATATGGAACGTTCCCGCAATCACAGTAATCCGTTCGGCCTTGGGATGCGTGTGCGGAGGAATAGTGAAGCCGTCAGGAGCCTTAACTCGGAACACGAACGGCCCCGGCTTGGACGGGTCCCCCTCCAACACCGCAATCTCCGCGCCGGCGGGTAGCGACGCGGGGCCGGTCTTCCATTTCACTTCAGCCGGAGGATAGACATTGAACATGGCGGCTTCGGAATCTTTTCCCATGCCGGGCATTTCCTGGGAGCTTGCCTGCGTGACAAGGTAGAGTCCGAGCAGGCATAGGCTCAGGGCAAGCACTGAGCGTCGATTCATTTTCATCTCCTTGATGATGGCCAACGGAATCAAGGTCTCGCTAACTGCCGAGGATTTCCTTGATGACCTTCTCGTACTTCTTCTCGTCGCCATTTTCGAAACCAACCTGCGTGTATCGAACGACGCCAACTGCGTCGATGATGAAGGCCGGTCACCCAAACGCATATTCTTTACCGAGCGCGGACTTGTACCCCTCGAAAACGGGATATGTCACTTTGAGTTCCTTGGTAAGCTTGCGCGCCTCCTCGACCTCCGGGTGCATCGAGATCACGAAAACGTGAAGACCTTTGTCACCATACCGTTCGTGAAATTTCTGGAGATGAACCATCTCCTCACGCGAGAACGCTCAGTATCGTGAGAAGAAACCAACCGCCGCCTTCGGCTGTGTCTCCTTGCCTTGTTCATCACGGAAAGTAAGCCGCCCGTCTTTGCCGACGAGCGCAAGCGGCTTGCCGCTTTGGATGGACGGAAGTTCAACTGCCGGGAACCGATCACCGACGGCCAGCCGCTCGCGACTCGTGGTGGACTTGGCTACCGGCTTGCCCGCGAGCAACTCCTCCAGGGCTTCAGCCCAGAGCTCCTCATCGCCCTTTCCGAATCCAACTTGGGCGTAGCGAATCACTCCGCCCTTGTCGACGATTCCGAGTGTGTCACCGGCAGCAAATTGCTTGGCAATGTCCGAATCCGGTCCATGCAACAGCGGGATCTTAAGGCCCATGTCCTTTCCGAGTTGCTGCAGTTCCTTCATATCGCCGCGATGCGATATCCCGACCACGACCACGCCGCGTACCTGAAACCGATCGCTCAGCGCTTGAAGCTCCTTGAGCTGAGCTCGGCATTGCAGGCAGTCCGGCTGAAGCAGATGAACCACCAGCGCGGCCGGTTTCGAGTCGCCCGAGCTTCCTTTGAGAGACAGCGCCCCGTCAGCGATGGTCAAATCAACTTGCGTCCCATCCGTCGACGGCAGCGAGACCTTCGGAAGCGTGCTCCCGACTGTAAACTCCGCCCATGCGCGTGTTCCGCCGAAGGCACCAACGGCCAACACAACGACCAAACGGGTCCATTTTCCTAGTGGGTGAGAAATCATCTCGATGCTCCTTTTTCGTTCAGGCACTCTTAGCCCCGGCACGGCGTGCGGTTCCGTGCCCGCTCTTGCCCTTGGGAGCTTATGCTCCCACCAGCCATAATGGAAATGCATTGCTATTATGGTTATCATGCGTATTGCTTATGAACACCAATCTCCTTCAGGCGTTTCTGGCCGTCAGCCGTCACCGTAGCTTCACCCGCGCTGCAGCCGACCTGTCCGTCTCGCAACCTGCCGTATCCCGTCAGATTCAGCAATTGGAGCGTCAACTCGGCGTTAAACTGTTCGAGAAAATCGGTAAGTCTCTTCACCTCACCGACGCCGGGCGAACCTTGGCGGACGAGGCGGGAAGCGTACTCGGCAACCTTGGTCGAATTGTCGAGGTCGTTCGCGCGCACGCCGCTCCGAGCGTTGGACGGCTTCGAATCGGCGCGGCCACGACGCCGGGGCTGTACATGCTTCCGAGCCCCTTGGGCGAGTTTCTTCGGAAACATCCCGCGGTCGAGCTCTCCTACCTAATCGAGCCCTCCGACCAGATTGTGCGCCGGGTAGTGGCCAACGAGATCGACGTCGGTTTCATCGGGGCGTCGGTTGAAGCAAGCGGTATCGTTTCGGAAGCAATCGCAAACGACGAAGTCGTGTGCTTCGCCAGTCCTCGCCATCCCGCGGCACGGCTAAAACGAATCGACATCCGTAGTTTGCTGGATGCGACTTGGATCGCGCGTCCCAAGGGCTCGGCTACTCAGGCCCTATTTGACTCTTGGCAAACCGCAATCGGAGTTCGGTTCGAACACACGATCGAGCTGGCATGCCCCGAGGGCATCCGCGCCTTGGTGGCCGCCGGCGTTGGGCTTTCGTACATGTCCACGTACGGTCTGCACGATTCGTTGCGCAGGCGCACTTTGGTCAAGCTTCCGATCAACGGAATGAGGCTTCGCCGGTCGATCATTGCGATTCATCACGTAGACAAGCAAGTGTCGCCTGTAATGGACGAGTTCTTAGGAATCGTTCGCGAGGCGTTTCGAAAGCTACCCAGGATCAAGGACTAAACGTTTGAAAGAGCCTGATTACGCGAAACGGGCCGGTCCGCAGGTTAAATCGTCCCTACCCTGCGAACAAATCGTCGGCGTGGACCTCCAGAGAGCATGACAATATATTGGCGCGTCAATCCTGCGGCGGCGCGGTGTCGCGAGGATGCGGTTCGCTCTAACAAGGGAGACAGACAGATGAGCAACATTCGAAGAGTCATTGTTCTCATGCTCGTAGCGGCGGTCTTTTCGCTGGGCACCGTAGGCTGCAAGAGCGGCGGTAAGCATAACGACGATCACCCCCAGGGAGACCATCCAAAGGGCGACCACCCTAAGCACTAGCGCCCTATCCTGCGCTGGCAAGCGATCTGGCATTCTTGATTTGGCCACTACTGCGAGTGGAGGGGGAAGGTCCATGTCTTATCAGTGGAAACTCACTTCGATTCCGATTCTGGCGGCACTTTTGGGAGCGACAGCGGGTTGCCAAATCGTGGTGCGCCGCAACTCGCCGCGACTTCAGGCCGGGCCCAAGGTTGTCACTGCAGACATCCAAGCCGGTATCGAAAGGCATATCGAAGAGCAAACGAAGCTTGGCGGTGGGTACTTTACGCTTCCCTATGAGGGTGAAGATCTGCGTCTCAAGCTCGTGCGCGTCCACACGTACTATCTCGCAAACTTAGGTCCACGGTGGCACTTCGCGTGCGTTGACCTGGCGAACATCGACGGCAACGTGTACGACGTGGACTTTTTTCTTAGGGGCGACCCAGGCGCAATGCACGTGACCGAAACTCTTGTGCATAAGCGCAACGGGCAGCCGTTTTACGTTTGGGGTGAGGAGTCGGACGGAACATGGACGCGATCTCCCGTGGAGTCCGCTTCAAATGCGTTGCTCGGTGTTATCGAGGGGACAGATTCGTTCGAGTTCGTGTACCAAGTAACGCTCCCACAACTGATCGATGCCGCGAGGATGTGGATTCCGCTCCCCAGTAGCGATGCGTTCCAAACCGTGGAAGTGCAGTCGATCCGCGTCCCAGACCGCCAGCAATCGCTGACCGACCAGCGCTACGGCAACAAAGTTCTTTTTCTAAGCCTAGGCCCGGAAGACAGTGGAAAGCAGCTGGAACTTCGCTTTCAAGTTCAGCGCAAAGAGAAAGGGCCTTATCGCGATCCGGCATCTCGGCCGAATGATTTTCTTGCGTCCGAGCAACTCGTGCCCAATAATCCGGAATTTGATGCGATTGCTTCCGAGGTTTTGACCGGCAAGCAAGGCGACCTCGTTCGCGCTCGGGCGCTCTATGACCACACGATCGATCGAATGCGCTACATGAAGTACGGTCCAGGCTGGGGTCAAGGCGACGCCACCTACGCGTGCGACGCCGGCACTGGTAACTGCACCGACTTCCACTCCTATTACATCGCCCTGTTGCGAGCAGTGAAGATTCCCGCTCGTTTCGCAATAGGTGCATCCATTCCATCGGAGCGCAACGATGGTGGAATCGACGGCTACCACTGCTGGGCTGAGTTCTACGCCGAGGAAAAGTGGTGGCCGGTTGATTTGAGCGAGGCCGACAAATACTCCAGCCTTTCGAGCTACTATTTTGGACGCCATCCGGCCAACAGAATTGAGTTTAGTCGCGGTCGAGACCTCATCGTCGAGCCGGGGCCGGCCTCCGGGCCGATCAACTTCCTGGCCTATCCCGTTCTGGAGGTCGCAGGTAAACCGGTGACCGTTAAGCCGCTGTTTTCGTTCCGCCGAGCGGCCCTTACGACTCGAAATTCCAACCCGACCGCACAAACACGTTAAGAACGAATAGTCCGGATTATCACCCAGCCGTCGCGCTGCTTGATCGACCCGCTCAGAAAGTATGATGCGCAGCGGCGATGGAGTCCGCCCTAATCTCCTCAACTTTCGGGGTTGATGACTCCTACTGAACGGCGCAATGCGGCCATCAAGCAGGGGTCAATCATCTCGAAGCTCATTTTGATCTTTTTTGGATCTGGCCTTGGTAGCGTGTGCAGGTGCGCGCTCAGCGGCTGGGCTCAGCGTTTGCGCAACGGATCGTTTCCCTTCGGCACGTTCATCGTTAATGGCGAAAACTTCTCCGTCCTCGTGTTACCAGTGCAAGAGACCCAGCACGGCGCGACATTCTCCAAACGACTGCTAGAGCGCATATCGCTTGGCAATGAGTCCTCGTAGAAAACAATCAGAGTACGATGACAGTCCGCCGTCCTGTAGAGCGATGTCACCTTCGAACGTCAAACTACGAAGACACTGCGGAGTGCAAAAACTAGCGGGAGCTGCCGCCCGCAGCCCCCGCCAGGACAACAGTGTCATTTGCCGTCACTCTTGGGTGGGGCAGATTTTTCCGGGACAATGTACATCGCAGTTGCATTGAGGATCATGACCTTGTCCTTTGCTTCCTTTACCGTTCCCTGAATGACGACTTCGCTAAGCTCCTTGAGTCCGCTTGCGCCCTTGAGCCCCATGCGGAGCGGCGCGCCTGCCGAATCGACGACTTGGATTGTGGCGGAGTGCTTGGCAATCGCTTCAGCCGTGTCGCAACAATAGTCCCAAGGCGTCTTGCATTTATCTTCCGGATCGTCCGAGCAAGCCTTCAAGCCCGCGCCCATCAACGTGAAGACGGCTCGCTTCTCGATAAAAGGATTCTTGCTCCCGCCGATCCGCCCTCGAATGACCACCTTATCACCGGGCTTGGCGGCCGCTTTGGCCTCCTCAACTGTTTTCGCACCCTCTGGTTCTTTTTCAAGAAAGAAACCAGACGGCAATACGGGGGTAGTTGCCGTCGGTTGTTTCTTTTCTCCCGCATCCTGCAAGCCGACAAACGTCAAGCACGAACTAGCGGCCGCGACCGCCAACATGAGACACTGCACCATTTTCCACGTTCCTTTCTTTGCGTTTCCGAAACCACGATCACTAAAAAGCCTTGAGGGCTACAGGGATCTCCAGCCGCAGGCAACGCCATGCTGGAGGCAAGGCCCCAACCAAACCCAAAATCAAACCGGCCGAAAGACCGACGCCCAAAACAAACGGGTCAACGCGCAGGCCGAACGCTCCCATCGAAAATCGCACGGCTACTCCGTCAAGCATCGTCGCTCCAATGACGCTGGCCAACAATGCGCCAGCGGCAGTCATGAGGACGGACTCTTGCACAAGCGAAACAACGATAGCGCTACGCCGAAATCCGCAAGCCTGTAGTGTTCCGAGTTCGCGAACCCGAGACGCGAACGCGGCGTACATGGTGTTGAGTCCCCCAAACAGGCCGCCCAAAGCAACGAGCCCCGCGGTGACCCATGCGAGAATGCGAATGGGCGCGAAGAATTTCGACAGCTTTGCGTAATACGCCGTCTCAGACATCGAGGCTAACTCAAGATCGACGCGTGTTTTCGTGAACAAGTCCACGTCGTCCACCTCGGCGCGTTTGGGATCGAGCGCCAGGATGACGCATGAGTCGGTCATCCGCTTTGTCGCCTCCTTCAGATCCGTCAAGATTGTCCAAGCCTCAGCGTCCATGACGGTACCGGGAGCTTGGAACCGCCCAACAATGGTCCACGATCGCTTCTCGATCCAAAGCTGTTTTCGAAGATTCAGTTCGTCGGGATGCACACCCATCTTGGTCGCCAGCATTGATCCCACCATGACTTCATTTTGGCCCGCCATTGGAAATCGCCCTTCGGCGACGCGAACGGAAGCGTGCACAAGAAGAGCTGTTGGCGTAATGCCGCGCACCAAGACGAGCGGCCCCTTGCCCTGATCCGCAGCGGTCTTAACAGGAAGTTGCACATGTACTTCCGGCGACACGTAATCCACGCCGCTGCGCGTCCGAATGCCGGGGATGGATGCCGCCACCAATCCTGCTACGCTCGATTCAACCTCGCTTCGCTCGATGGATTCTTCGCTACCCGCGCCCAGGAGAATGATGTTGTCCGGCTCACCCGTGGCGCGCAGCGACGAATCCATTCCTTGCACAAACGCGCCCGCAGCCAATAAGAGCAGCACGACAATCACACTCCCGCCGATGGACAGCGCCAATCGGGCCTTCGAGCGTGTCAGATTTCTAACGGCATAATCCAAGGGAAGTATTTTCATAGTGCCCTCTCGTTCAAACAGCGCGGAAGCAATGCGCAATCTCTCGACGGCTTGCCTGAATAGCCGGCACAAGTCCGGCGACAACTCCGACACCCGCGGAGATCGCAAGGCCGACGAACACCATGCTCCAGTTCGCGCGGATGCTGATGCTCAGGCCTTCGTTATACAAACTGAAATTGCCGAAGTGGATAACCGCAAGGGCCGCAAACGTACCCAGAACGCCGCCACTCATTCCGATGATCGCGCCCTCCGAGACGATGAGCCGTGCAATGAGCCCGCTACGGAACCCGAGCGTTTGAAGCACAGCATGTTCGCGCACGCGATCCTGAACGCTGAGTACAATGGCGTTTCCGACCAGTGCAAGCACGGCTGCTAAACAACCCCAGCCGAGGAACTTCGTAAAGGCGACGATTTCAACGATGTCCGACCCCGCCTGCGCCACGAAGGCACGCTCGGGACGAGTTTGCGTCGGTTCCGCTTCGTTGCGAAATTCCTCGTCAATGGCTTTGGCCACGGAATCAAGGCGAGAGGGTGCATCCACTCGCACATTGAATTGAGTGACGATGCCCAGTCCGCCGCGAGAGGCGGACCGCTGTAAGAAGTCCAAGTGCACGTACGCGACGTTCTGGTCCTGGGGTTCGGACGACTTAATGATGCCCGCCACCGTGACCGTTACACCCGATGCGTCAAACGACTGCCCCGTCTTGAATCCACGGCGTAGCGCCAACCGCTCGCCAACCAGCGCCGAATCCGTGCGCTTTCTCCATTCGTCCAACGAACCTTCGACCAGCGTCCAGGGTTCGGACAACGCGCTCAAGGACTCGGCGGGCACACCGCGAAACGTAACGACGTCGAGGCTGGCGGCGCAGTTGGTGACCACGATCTTGATGGGAATCGCGCTGGTGACGCCGTCCATTTTTTCAATCCGTTTCTGGTAGTGCTCAGGCAGCCGACTGGTCGCCGGGCAGAAGCGATTTTCACGATAGACGATGAGCGTCTGATCCGCCGCACTCACTTCCGTCGCCTCATGCACACCCCGTTGAAGCGTCTGCACGGTGATAAACAAGAACATGGCGACAATGACGCCGCCCATGGTGAGAAGAGTCCGCGTGCGATGCCGCACGACTTGTTTAAGCACCACGGGCATGTACCGAAATGCGATCATGTCAGCACCTCCTCGCGCGCGGTTGCCCGTCTTGATTGCAATTGCTCGGCCTCCAACAATCGACCCTTCTCCAAGTGCAACGCGCGTTTCGCATGGGAGGCGCACTTGGCGTCGTGGGTGACCATCAAGAGCGTCTTGCCCAATTCACGATTCAGTCGGACCAGCAACTTCATGATGGCCGCCGCCGATTCCGCGTCCAGGTCGCCCGTGGGTTCATCCGCGACAATGATTTTGGGGTCGGTCACGATGGCTCGTGCGATGGCCACACGCTGTTCCTGGCCGCCGGAGAGTTGCCTTGGATAATGATCGTGCCGATCGGCAATGCCAACCAGTTGCAAAGCATGGGCGACCCGTTCGTGCCGTTTGCGACTTGGAGCCTTGTGAAGCAGCAAGGGCAATTCCACGTTTTCATAGGCCGTCAGAACCGGCACCAGGTTATAGAGCTGAAAGATGTACCCAACGTTCTCACTTCTCCAATCCGCAAGACGCGAGCGAGAAAGCGACGCGATATCCTGGCCCTGAATTCGCAAGTTCCCCGCGGTGGGTCGATCAATACCCGCGATGAGATTGAGCAGCGTCGTCTTCCCGCTTCCCGACGGACCCATGAGGGCAAGAAAATCGCCGGCAGGCACATCGAGGTTCAGTTCTTGCAGCGGTGTGATGGTGGCATCACCCTTGCGATACGTCTTGGTGAGCTGTCGGCATTCAATCAGTGTCATTTTTGCTCTCCTTGTTGACCTGCCGTCCCATCCGGAGCTTCGCCTGAAACTCGCACTCGCATACCCGGTCGTAGGGAGCGTGGCGGCTCAAAGATCATCCTGTCGCCGGGCCGCAATCCGTCGGTGACGGCCAACAGCCCGGTACGATTGGTGGTTTCCAGAACGATTTTGCGGTCGGCGGCAACGGTGGTCTGGTTCTTGGTTTCATGCTCAACCACCCATACCCGGCCAGCGTTTCCACTTCGATCCAAAACCACTTGCTCCGGAATCAGCAAGCGCAGCCCGGACTGCGCTTGAAACCCACCTGATTGCGCTGAGTCGTTGCTGCCGTGCGCCGCAACCGAATCTTGGCTGCGCCCCAAGGAACTGGTGGAGGCCGGACTGGAGTAGAACCGTACGCGGGCGAGCATTTCTGGCTTCAGGGTTTCCACGGGATCTTCGATGGCTACTTTCACTTGAACCGTGTTGCGTTGGATGTTTGCTTCATGAATGACTCTGGTCACCGCGCCGCGAAACACCTTGTCGGGCACGGCTTCCGTCACCACTTCGGCGACCGAACCAACTTGAACCTTGGCGCAATCAGCCAATGGAACATCGACTCGCACTTGCAGGCTTCGAGGGTCGTAGAGTCGAGCAATGGCGCCGCCCATTGACTCCGATGCGGCAGAAGACCCTTGACGACTGTTCATGGAGATTCGACTTCCCGGTTCGACGAACCTTGCCATGACCACGCCGGAAATAGGCGAAACGATTTGCATTCGCTCCAGGTTCAATCGTGCTTCCGTACAGGCGACTTCGTGCATGCGAACGTCGGAAATGGCACTAAGATGAACTGCTTTGGCGGCGGCCAATTCTTCTTGCAATGCGGAGTGGCGGAACTGTAGCCCCGCTAGTTGGCTTTCGGGGGCGCCACCGGTTGCGGCTAGCTTACGAGTTCGTACGAGTTGGTCGTCTACGTCGGCCAGCCTGGCCTCGGCAGCCCGAATGTCCGCCTCAGCCTTGGACTTGGCGCCTTGCAGCCCGGCTAGCTGTGCTTCCGCTGAATCGACGGCAAGCTGGGCATCCCTATCGATCAAGCGAGCTATCACTTGACCGGCGTCAACCCGGTCTCCCTCAAGAACAAGAACCTCATGCACGACACCTTCGGCAAGTGCTGGAACGATCGTCGAGTATGGGGCAGGTTCAATCCACCCAGGGGCCTGAACCAGCAATGTGGGCGCACTCGCTATTCGCGGTGCATTCCCGGCTGTGTTTGTCCCTTCATTCGCTCCTGCACCAGCAGGCGAATCGGTGATTACCGGAATGACTTGCACGGCGGTCACGGCTTGCAGCGTCCCTCGCGCGGAGTAGGCCAGAAGTCCGAGCGTGCCGACAACAATGGTCGCAGGCACCAGAACGCGCGTCTTCCAACGCGACGGCGGTCGAGGAATATCCGTTGGTACAGCGTCTTCAGTCTGACGCGCCAACGTCAACAAGGGCGAGTTCATTTTTCGGCTCCTGACAAGTCTCTGATTTCACAAACGCAGCTAAAGAGCGTTTCTGCGCGCGAAGCGACAACGCCGGGTTCGCGCGAACGCGAAGCGCGTGGGTAGCGCTTGCGAGTTAATCAGATCAGAAGAGGCGTGAACCGTTGCAGATCAGGAGGCGATCGATGGGATGTTTGAACGTGGGTTGCTTCTAGGCTTGTGGGGGCAAACAAGAGCGTCTCGAATGCCATGAGGTTTAGCGGACCAATTTCGAGCGCGGCGAACTTGCCTGGTGTTTCATAGGCTACGCCGTGCCCGGAACAGAAACACGATGACGTGTCGGCATCGGGGGTCTGCGAAGGTTGAGTTGGCGCGTTTTCCTTTTCGCTCGGACAACAACAGCGTCGAGACGGTTTGGCATCGTCAACGCCAACCGCGCAGAAACCGCATGCCAGCGGACATCCAGCGCTGATCCAGAATACAAGAAAAAGTGATACGCCTTTACTCATGACTTTACAAAGTATACGGCGGCGTCATAGCCTCGTCAATTTCATTATCGGCATTAAGAACCCTTCCACGCAGGGGCTGCTCCCGAAAACTCGGTCGGCCCCTGAATCGAATTCCGGCCCGCTGAAGTCGTTTCTTCCCAGCGGATCCTCACTAAGCTGCCTGGCGGCGGAATCGCGGGAAAGTTCACCGAGAAGCCGCCTCCGCCCTTGGGAAGGTTCGCGGAAAGGTGATACGGAACGGTGACACGCCCTAATTCGCTCTTGTCCGGTAACACGATCACGACCACGATAGTTCCACTGCGTTCGGAAGGCGCTGTGTCAGATTCAAGCTTGATTCGTCCATGCACTCGCAGGGATTCACCGCGTATGTCGGCATGGGCATGCGGTAGTCGGGTTCCCGATGCCGCTTCAGTCTCCAAGTTGAGAGTGCCGTTCTCGAACAAGTCGTGACGGGCAGGTCGAAGGCTAAACAAGGCGACGACCATCACGACCTGCGAAAGCAGAACAATCGCCGCAATCCAATTCATCCACTTTTCGGTGCGCCGCTTCATGGCCCGGGCTCTTCGTCAGCAGGTTGAGTACGCAGTAGCCGAAGGCCGTTTGCCACCACGATGAGGCTGGCACCCATGTCGGCCAGGACTGCCATCCACAGCGTTGCCACACCCCCTATGGCCAAGAGAAAAAACGTTGATTTAGTAGCAATTGCAAAGGTGATGTTCTGAGCAAGAACACGGGCCGTGCGTCTACTTAGGCGAATGAACTCGGAAACGCTTCGCAAATCGTCGCGCATGAGCGCAACATGGGCTGTTTCAAGGGCCGTGTCTGTTCCTGCCGCCCCCATGGCAAAGCCTACGTTGGCCTTGGCCAGGGCGGGGGCGTCGTTGATGCCGTCGCCTACCATGCCAACCGGACCATATCGGTTCTTCAAGTCGTCGATGGCGGCGAGTTTATCTTCAGGAAGCAAGTTGCCCCGGGCGTTATCGATTCCAACCGCCTTAGCGATGGCCTCTACTGTGCGCTGGTTGTCGCCGGAAAGCATCACGGTACGCAGGCCGAGCGCGTGTAAATCGCGAATTGCTGCAACGCTGATGTCGCGGAGTGAATCAGCCACGGCGAGTACGCCGATCGCCTGCCGCGACGTTGCTACCACGATGGCTGTCTTGCCCTGAGATTCTAGCCGCTCCAGCAAACCTTCGACGGCTGGCGAGCAAACACCGCGCTCCTCGGCAAGTCGGTGATTGCCCACCATGTAAGGCTCTCCGTCGATGAGTCCCTCTACGCCGCGACCGGTGATGGAGGCAAACTGCTCAATGGTCAGAAGCGGTCCGGTCCAGCCTTCGCGGACCGCGCGTGCGACCGGATGACCGGAAAGCGCGTCGAGACTTGCCGCGACTTGCAGCACCATCTCGCGGCTATGTCCGTTGATGGGTTGGACATCGACCAGTCTCGGCTTGCCTTCGGTGACGGTGCCTGTTTTATCGAGTGCGACAACTCGGAGCTTGTGTCCGGACTCCAGGTAGACGCCCCCTTTGATGAGAATCCCGCGGCGAGCTGCGGCAGCCAGCCCGCTTACGACGGTTACGGGGGTAGAGATGACCAGAGCGCATGGGCAGGCAATTACCAACAGCACAAGTGCCTTGTAAAGCCAAGGCATGAAGGGTTGGGAAAAGAGCAGCCATGGCACGATGGCGAGCATTGCCGCGAGAACCACGACAACAGGCGTGTAGATGCGCGAGAATGCGTCGACAAACCGCTGGGTCGGCGCACGTTGGGACTGCGCCTCCTGCACGGTGCGGACGATTCGAGCAAGCGTCGTCTCGTCTTTACCTCCAGTGGTGCGGAACTCCAGGACACCGTTGCCATTGATGCTCCCGGCAAAGACAGAATCCCCGCGGCTCTTGTCGACCGGAATGCTTTCGCCGGTGATTGGCGCTTGATCGACGGAAGACTCGCCTACTACGATAACGCCGTCGAGCGCCAGCCGCTCCCCCGGCCGGACCCGCACGATAGCCCCAACGGCAACGTTTGTAGCGGAAACCGGCTGCCAGGAGCCGCCGGACTGCTGAACGGTTACCACGTCCGGCGTCAGCGTCATGAGCGATCGAACCGCATTGCGTGCTCGGTCGAGGGAGTAAGCTTCAATGTATTCGGCTACGGCAAACAGAAAGACCACCACCGCCGCTTCGGGCCATTCTCCGATCGCGGCCGCCCCAATCACCGCCACGCTCATCAGAAAGTTGATATTGAGCGTAAAAGTCCGAAGGGCGATGAGGCCTTTGCGAAGCGTGGGAAGTCCACCGGCGACGATCGACGCCAACGCCATGGCAATGACGGGCATCGAAGTCTCATTGCCACTTGTCCATGCCACGATTTCAGACCCCAATGCCAGCGACCCAGCGACCCCCAGCGATAATCGCTGACGCAATGCAGAACCTGACCAAGATGCTGATACGAGTATGTGATCGTCAACGACCGACGTACCAGTATCAGGCGAGACTGTTGCGGGCGTCATGCCCACTGATCGAATGGCTTTGTGCAAGACGGTTTCATCCGTGAGATCGTGAGTCACCGTCAAACAACGATTCATCAGATCGAACTCGACGGATGCCACGTCAGACAAAGCGGACAAGCGCTTCTGCAGCACGGCCTGCTCTGCTGCGCAGTCGAGTTCCGAAACGGTGATTGTGGTCTTCTTCAGCCGCATGAATACGTATCTGCGATATGTTTGCTTGGTCCGAACCGCGAAAAAAAGGTCATCTCTTTCGGTCGGCGTCGGGTTCTGACCGCTCGTGTATGATTCTCACTGATGCAGGCATCGGCGGCACGGGCATCTGTGCCGTAAACGCTGCGTGGCGAACCCTTGAACTACGCGGGGGCCGTCGAACTGAAACGAGATCTTCCGCAGTTAGCGTTTCATTTTCCGTGAGTAGCTGAACTCGGACGTGGCCAGGTTCGAGGAATCGCTTCACGTAACCCTGTACCTCGATGCTCTGGCCCACGATTTGCAAGTCAACATCTCGATAGTACCCTCGCTGATTGGGTATTAGTTCGAGTTGGATCGTCCCGGTGTCGACAAGATCCTTTGGCGCGCTCCGACAACCGATGAAAAAAAGGATGGAAACGGACGGCCAAAAGATTCTCAGCTTGCGTCCACCTGATGCTTTCACTGGTTCAGCCGATAAACGCATGGACACCCCTCCCTCTGCCAACCAATTGCGGTTTGAATGCAGCAATACTCAACCAGCACTCAAGCGTCTTGCTCGATCGATATTTCCCCCAAAAGAAGGGGTTTCGTTTCGTCTCGAAATCTGCCAGCAGGAATTGGCCATCGGAGTTGAGGACCCGGCGAACTTCACGAAGGGCCGCCGCCTTCAAAGCATCTGGAATGTGATGTAAGGTCAGGATGTACAACAATGAATCCAACATGGCCCTGTCAAAGGGAAGGGCCTCGGCGTGTGCGTCGAAGAATCGCGGGCTCACGCCGGACCGCGCGGCATTGCGCTGTGCGGCGCGAAGCGCGCTCGGCGAGGAGTCGGCCGAATACACGACCAGGTCTGGAACCTGTTGCAACATGAGGACAGAGATCGTCCCCGTGCCGCAACCCAGATCAAGCACGGTTTGGCCGGGCCGCACGTTTCTCATAGCAATCAACCACCGGCGAAAGGAACACCCATAACCAGAGGCCGTACACAGCGCATCATAGATGGGCTTGAGCCATTCCCAGCCCGCTGGGGGAACGATTCGATATGGCAGAACGTGGCCTCATCAGATGCACGAGAATCCATGCCAACCCTTCTTTCAAAGCCAAGAGGAACGATCAGGTCTTGAGGTCAAAGGATCCAACCGTTTTCTTTCCGCCGGACTCTTCGATCTCCACCCAGAGCTTGCCCCCTGCGGGTATCGGCGAAGGAACCTCCGTGTGGGTGTGCCACTTGCCATCTTCGATGTCGGCTTTGGCCTTGATCGATCCCTTGGCGTCTTCGGTGCCGATCCAGAAGCGCACGGCCGTCACACCTTTGCCTACGCCACCGTCGATCCACACATCGACCGGCGCATCACCGCCGGGCTTAATATCGCCCTTGTCGCGCGAGGCTCGAACCTCGAAAGCGCCGAGCTTGGATGTTCCCAATGGGATGACTTCGCCGCCGTGACCGGCATGGCCGCCGGATGCCGCGGACTTCTCCTCTGCTGCGTGGTCGTGGCCCTCATGGCCATGTTCATCCTTCTTAGCGACATCCGGTTTCGCGCCTCCCGGTGGGGTCGTGGCTGCCGGCTTGGAGGCTTCCTTGGCAGCTTGCTTGTCTTCAGCCTTCTCGCAACCAAGAACAGCGACGGATAGGATCAGCGATACGAGTGACAGTATTCTCTTCATGGATCAACTTCCTTTCTCTACAGGTTTCACAAAACGGTGGGTGACGGCCGACACGAATCGGCCGAACAAGCCGTCTGGAACGACTTGCCCCTGACCGGCTTTCAATCCAAACACCAACGAATACCCCGCAGGCACAACGACGAGGTTCAAGAATGTCGAACTCACCAGACCGCCGAGCACCACGATAGCCAAGGGGGCGAGCAATTCGCTTCCCGGCTCGCCTTTCGCCAAGGCAATGGGGATCAGTCCAAGCGCCGCACAGAGGGCGGTCATCAGAATGGGCACCAATCGCTCCATCGAACCTTGAATGACGGCGTCCTCGCGGGGCTTGTTTTCCAGAGTGACGAGGTGGTCGTAGTGATTGACCAGCAGAATGCCATTGCGAACGGCAATGCCGAAGAGTGTAATGAACCCCACGAGGCTCGCGATCGACATGATGGGCGCTTCGTAATGCAGCGAGGATAGACCCAGCAACGAAAGCGTATTGGCCAGAGGCCGCGACGTTTCCGTCAGGTAAACCGCTGCGATTCCACCGATCGTGGCCAGTGGAAGGTTCGTCATCACGAGGAGCGCCACTCGTGCCGACCCGGTCGAAAGGTGCAGTAACATAAACATCACGACGGCCACACCGATGCCTGCGATCATGATGGTGCGCGACGCCGACTGCTGCGCCTCAAACTGGCCACCGTAATGGACGCTATACCCGGCGCGCTGGACAATGGGATCAACCCGCTCTTGAACCTGGGCGACCAGATCGCCGAGGTTGTGGCCCTCACTGACATTACAGGAAATAACCGCCTTTCGACGGGCACTTTCGCGGGCGATGATGTTGGGCGTGCGTTCTGGTCCAATGTCGGCAACTTCTTCCAATCGAACGGTGGCACCTCCGACGCCGCGCAACCGCAAGGACTTGAGTTGCTCGATGCTCTCGCGCTCTTCCGCGGCAAGTCGTACGACGACGTCGTAACGGCGTACGCCCTGATTGACCTCCGCAACTCTTTCGCCGTAGATCGCCTGTTGGACTTGTTCGGCAGCCGAGGCGGGAGTCAATCCCGCAGCAGCAAGATCCTGGTGGCGATACCGAATCGGCAGCGACGCCACCGTCACTTCGCGGTTGGCGGCTACATCTCGCGCACCGGGGAGCGACCTAAGAGCAGTCTCAATCTCCTTCGCAATCTGCCGCAATTTGGATAGATCCTCTCCGTAGACGTTAATGGCAATGGCTGCCGGTGTGCCGGATAAAATGTGCGAGAGTCGGTGTTCGATCGGTTGCCCGATCATCGTCGTAATGCCGGGAACGTCTGCCAGAATCGCGTCGATACTCTTTCGGACTTCCTCTTTGGATTCACCCGGCGCAACCGTGACCTCGATTTCCGAACTGCTTGGCGGTTCGGCATGTTCATCGCGTTCGGCTCGACCCGTACGCCGTGTGACGCTCTCGACGCCTTCGATTTCTCCAAGCCGCTCTTCAATGCCGCGGGCCACGCGATTGGTTTCACCCAACGAAGTCCCCGGCGGCGTAAAGAGAAACACGGTAAACGTTCCCTCGTTAAACGACGGAAGAAAACTTGTCCCGAATGTACTGCCTACCCAGAGCGAGAGAACCGTTACTATGCCCGCAGATCCAAGCACCATGCCTCGATGACGAATTGACCAGCGAAGCGACGGCTCATAGCGCCGCTTCAACCAGCGGACCAGGAATCCGTCCGCGTGTTCCAGGCTGCCAAGTTTCCCCCGCAAAAGTAGCTTGCACATCGCTGGTGTGATCGTGAGGGCAACCACCAGCGATGCAAGGATGGACACGATGTAAGTGATGCCCAGCGGCCGGAAGAAGCGACCTTCCAGACCCTGAAGGAAGAGCAACGGCACGAACACCATGCAGATGATGATCGTAGCAAAAACCACGGAGCTTCGGATTTCATTGCTGGCGTCGAAAATGACCTGGACAACCGCCTTGCGTTCCGGTTCGGGCCTTGCGGCATTCTCGCGGAGGCGACGAAAGACATTTTCTACGTCGATGATCGCGTCATCCACCAGTTCGCCAATCGCCACGGCCAATCCGCCCAGCGTCATGACGTTGATCGAAAGGTCGAAAGCCCAGAGCGTGAGGATCGCGAACGCCAGCGACAGCGGCAGCGCGGTCAAGGTGATGATTGTCGTGCGGGCGTTCATCAGAAACAGAATGAGAATGATCGCCACAATAATGGCGGCATCGCGCATCACGACGACCACATTGTTGACGGAGCGGCCGATGAAATTTGCCTGGCGAAAGACCTTGCGATTCAGGAACATGCCTGCGGGCAGACTCTTCTCTGTGTCATCGAGGACCCTGTCGATGTCGTTGGTGAGTGACAGCGTATTGGTGCCGGGTGATTTCTGAATGCTCATGACCACGGCCGGGACGGCGCGATCTGCAGCGGTTCCGCGTTTGGGTGCCGGGCCAAGAGCCACGTCGGCGACTTGACCGATCAGCACCGGCGCGCCGTTGTGATACTTGATGAGCGTGTTCTTGATGTCGTCAACGCTCTGAACCCGAGCGGTCTGGCGCAATGGCAATTCCAGCCGGTCGACACTGGGAAGATAGCCGGCACTCGCGACGCTATGTGCGGCGCCTGCGGCCTCCGCCACCTCTTGGATGGTCAAACCGTACAGCGCCAATCGGTCCTGATGCACGTTGATCTGGTACTCTGGAAGCTCACCGCCAATGGCCACGACCTGGGCGATGCCGGGAACCGCCAGGAGGCGGTTGCGGAGATCGAACTCGGCGAAAGAGCGTAACTCAAGCGGTGTGGCCCGACCGTCCGGCGAGGAGAGCGCCAGCAACATGATCTCGCCGGTGATGGAGGTGACCGGTGTGATCTCGGCGTGAGTGTTTGGAGGTAGCGCCTCTCGGACTGAGGTTAGTCGTTCGGAAACAAGTTGCCGCGCCCGGTAGATTTCCTGCCCCCAGTCGAACTCGACCCAGACAATGGACAGGCCAATGGCGCTGGAACTACGAACGCGGCGTACACCGGGAAGTCCATTTACCGAGGTCTCGATAGGAAACGTGACATATTGCTCGACTTCGTCCGCGGCGAACCCTCCCGCTTCGGTTAGAATCACAACGGTTGGCGCATTCAGCTCCGGAAAGACGTCCACGGGCATCTTGCCGAGTTGAACACCAGTGAAGGCCAGCAATAGCCCAGCCGCCATCACCATGAAGCCGGAATATTTGATTGAGAAGGCGATCAGTTTCTGGAGCATTATTCATCCTTCCCTTCGTGAAACGTCCCGTCGGGATGGAAGTGTCCACCTTTCTGCACGCTGCCCGATGTAGCGATCATGAGCTGATAAACGCCGTCCAAGACGACCTCATCACCGTCGCGAAGTCCGCTTTGGACCGCAACCCAGCGTCCGTCGTTCACGCCCAGGTCAGCGTCCATGCGAATCACTTTGTCGGGATCTTTGGGGTCCCGGCGGAAAATCACTTTCGACAGCCCATCTTGAATCACGCTTGACAACGGAATCGAAAGTTCATTCTGCCCGCCCGCTGTGATGACTTCGAGGTGTGCGGCCACGCCGGGTCTGGCCCATGCTGCCAGGCGTGTCGGAACCGCGATCAATTCGACGGTCCGCTCTTGAGCATCGGCGCTGAGGCCGAGCGTGAGCGTAGCCTCCATCGTGTCCTGAAGATCGATGGTGCCGCCCTTGGGCGGAACGATTCGCGCGGGGAGTCCGCTTTTCAACCGGCCAAGATCGCTTTGCATTCCCATTGCCCGGAAACGCAAACGATTGGGATCCACGCAGGTAAGCACCAGAGTCCCTGTCGACGCCCATGCACCGTTGGTGAGCGGAACGGATTCGATCACACCGGCCAACGAAGCCCGGATTTCGACCTCATCGATTTCCCGCCAGTACGGCGCTGGTTCGGAAGCAGGGCCTTCATGATGATGAACACTTTCAGGGCTGACTTGGGACGGATCGCAGGGTCGAAGAAGGACTTGTTCGTCAATTCCGAGCAGCGTAGATGCGGTGGCCAGCAGCAAGCGGAATCGCGCCTTTGACGCCACCAACTCGGTCTGCGTTTCCGCTTTCTGCGCATTCAGTTCGGCCTGTTTCTCAACGGCTTCGGCCAGTTGAGCGCGCTGCATCCCCAGTGAATTCGACGCGACCGTGAACTCGTCAGCGGAAACCACGCCGGTTGCTCGGGTCTGTTCGAGTTGCTCCACCCGTTTTTCCCAGAGGGCGACACTTTGACGCAGACTTTCCTCATGTTTGCCGTGTGCGTCCATGAGTGATGGGATCGAGGCTGCACGACCTTCTGCACGCTGTATTGCGGCTTCGGCGTCGTTGAGTTTCTCTTGATGGTCGCGCCACAGCGGGGACGCGAGTCGATACAGCGGTTTCCCTGCTTCAACGGTGTCGAATTGCTTGACCAGTAATTCGACTCGCCCGTCGAGCATGGTGCGATATTCGCGTCGGGCCTCCGGCTGAAGCTCGAACTGGCCAGGAACGCGGATGGTTTGTGCTACCGGCCGCGATTCGACCTTGGCGAACGTGATACCGAGGTTACGACGAACATTCTCCGGTGCGTCTACGCGGTTCGATAATGGCGCCGCTTCATCACTATGTTCGTCCGTGTGTTGCCCCAAAGGCTCCTTACTTGGTTCGCGTGAGCAAGCACACATCGTCGCAAGCACTAAGCACAGCAAATATGAAATGCGCTTGTATTTCATCACGGTTCTACCTCCCCGTTGTGGGTTTTTGTCTGGTCTTTTGAAGCGGCGAGGTCTGCGAATGGCAGTCCTGATATGCGCTCAAGCTCAATCGTCGCCAGCGCCGCGTCGGCTTGTGCCTGGATGTAGCCTGTCCTGGCTTCGAGAAGCGTCCGCTGCGCATCCAGCGTAGTGAGAATCGTCGTATTTCCGACGCGAAAAGCTTCGCGAGCCAGCGCGAGCCCTTTTTCTCGAAGCGGTATCAGTTCGTCGCGCACGAACTTCGCGTTCTCAAACGCGACTCGCACACGCGTATGGGCCGCCCAGGAATCCTGCACGATGTCGCGTTCGATGGACTCCTTCAGGAAATTGACCTGAAGAAGCTCGTACTCCGCCCGCGCGACTTGCGCTTGATTTTGATCAAAGAGCGGTAACTCAAGCGAAAGTGTGGGGCCGGTGACGTAATCCGTGGCGACGGGATCGCGGGGCTGAAGCGACGGCAGTGTCGGCGCGCCAGCTTGGGCCGACGACCACGCCGTATCGGCCAACCAGTTGCGATCACCCCGCGATCGTCGCTCGTCGCGCTCCATGCTGATTCCTAATTCGACGTTCTTGAAGATTCGTGACCGTTCATATTCCAAACGCGACTGTGCGGCCTGGATGACTGCGTCCGCAGCCTTGAGATCGAGCCGATGTTCGCGGGAGGTCTCAATGACTTGAGTCGCGTCAAACGACAACTCTTGAGGATCCGGCAGCGGATCTTTCAATGCCAATTCAGACGGAGGAGTGGTCAGGCCCAGAAGTTTGCCAAGGTCGGCACGTGCCGTGACGGCGGCCACCGCCGCGCTTCGAGCCTTTACGTCCAGCGACACTCTCTCGGCGCTTGCCAGATTCACATCGACATCCGTGCCTGATCCAGCCTGGCGACGCGCATTGGCAAGTTCCACCAACTGCTCCGCAATGCCGAGGTTTTCTCTGGCCAACTCGACATTGCGATCGGCCTGAATGGTTCTCACGTATACGCTCCGGGCATCCAGCGCCAGGACGCTCGCTTCTCGGGCCAGCTTAAGAATGGTTTGGTCGAGGTCCCGTTCGGCAGCCTTACGGCGATGTTTGATCTGCCACAACTCTGCGATGTTTTGCGCGAGCGAAACTTCAAAATTGGCGAGTCCGCCCTCATCGGGAAATCGCAGGGAGAGCGCAAGGCTCGGATTGGAGAACAACCCGGACTGAACGAACTCGGCGCGACCAATGCCGATTCGCAACAATTCGGCCTGTATTCTTGGATTATTGATGAGGCATAGTTGCACCGCTTCCGAGGCCGTCAATCCGTCAGCGAGCAACAGTGTGATTTGTTCACGTGTAAGTCGCTCTCCTGTTGGATCGACGGCAACCTCTTGCCCGGTCGCCTGAGCGATTTGTCGCGACGCGCGGTCGAAGTCTTGTTTGGGATTAACGGTGGCGCAGCCGCTCAATCCGGCTACGGATAGCGCAAGCGCAACAAGGCTTTTCCTATTCATGAAGAATTTCCTCTTGGTTCAAGCTTAATCTTCAACGATTCGCCAAGACGCAGGCGAAGCGATGCGGGCAGCGCGGTGCGCGGCAACCCAACAAGAATCAGTGAACCAAGAGAATCAGATCAAGAGTTTGGTCGTAGCCAGGGCATCATGAATCAAGGCCCCGTCTAACCAGGAGGGAGGAGAAGACCAGATTGTCGACTCGAAGCCGGAGGGCTCAAAAAACAGTGGCGCGATATCCGCGAGTGTTTCGGCAGGATTCAGTTCTAATGCTGAAACGTGATCGTCGTCAGGCCGGGTGACGATTTCGCCGCATGGGTCGGTCGCGCAATCGTTTTCGTGGCCACAACCTTCGTCTTCCGGGTGGTCGGACTCGTCAGCATGGGGACAGGCACACGGGTGCGTCAACATGCCTCCCACGCAAAGGGCGGGCAGGCCCACAAAGGCCCAGCACCCCGCGATGAATCCGAAATAACGAAACCTAACCATGTCCAAAAGCCTAAGGTGCGAACTCAGAAGCGTCAATGCACGCCGGAGCACGTTTCATCCGCGTTACCGAGTTATCGACACGCTAAGCCCGTTGGTGCAGCGAAACCCCGTTTCTCAGCGTAGAATCGCAGGCTCAAAGGCAGTCGCATGCCGCAAGCGGTAATGGGCAGGCTGACCGCTTTCTCGGCCAATGGCCTGACCTAAAGCTCATCGTTACGATTCGAGAGCGATGGCGGACGGTCCGCCCCGTATCAGTCGCACTATCGTGCCAGCATCCCATGATCGACGAAGCAGTCCAATACGACGGCGGGCGTCTAATTCCCGTTTTTGACCTGCACGGGAATCTTGCACCCGACTTGCCCTCGACAGGCTGGTGCGATCCAGAATTGCTCCCAAGGCAATTTCGTGCGTCCCGAAATGGATGATGCGGGCCGTAGCATTTCCGAGCGAGTCATGCGCAATCACATGAACCGTTGGTATTCACTGGGGATGAGTCGGACCTCCGGGAACCCGTCCGCAGGCTTCGCTTGCGGCCCATCCCATCGCTCGTCGCTAAGCTCGCTCCGCGAGTCGGGGCCAGCGACGAACGGTCCAACCTAAGCAACTTACTGTATGGCGCACCTGCATCACCTTGGCAGATCAGGAGGATTGTCGTCACGGCCAGTCCCGCTAAACAGGCGGTTGGTTGGCGCGTCGTCAACAGGCTGCAAATCGGCGTAGGTACCGTCCGGAAGGATTCTGTAGCCTAGCTTGTCCGGCGCACTTGTCTCCGCGTGTCCGTCGCAAAAAATCACGTTCGCGCGCCCTCCGTGGCGTGGGGCCACCGCTGTTCGTGGACTTCCGACATCACCGCTTCCACGATCGGACCGGTCGGTCAAACGAGGGGGGTCAAGGGTGTACGAGTGATTGCCCATCTCCGCAAAGTGTTTGCCATCGTTGGAGTATTCTCTTCGTTCCCGATACGGAAGCCCCGCGGCCGTGCCTAGAGCGTCTCCACCAAGTACGGTCTCCGCAAAGTTGCGAATCAGCGTGCGATTAACAGGAAAGTGATGGTAGCGGCCCTTGGTTTGCCGCGCGTTCCCGAGGAACTGGTAGTTGTAGCCATACGCGTGGTTTCGTTCGTCCGTCCAGTCCGAAGCGGTCGGACACTGATATGCCTTTCCATCGTAGTCTTGCCGCTCATCGCTTGTGCTCGGTTGGCTAAACGCAGGCAGGCCGACGTGCTTGCCCATCGTCGCGATCCAGCGCGGCCTGTACTTCTTCCCGTTTCCGATTTGATACCAGTTGGCCGGATTCGCCGTGCCACCTGGAGCGCCCGAGTAACGCACTGGAACGGAAATGTCCCGGAATTCGTCGGCGTAAAGATGCCAACCCTGAGCTAATGAACGAAGGTTTGACGAGCAAACGGCGCTTTTGGCCATTTCGCGCGCCTTTGAGAGCGAAGGCAGCAAGATGGACACAAGCAACCCGATAATCGCTATGACGACAAGGAGCTCAATGAGCGTAAACGCTCGCCTGCTCTGCCTCATTCGATATCTCCCAAATAAGCGCTGAGCAAGGCTTTGCCAAATCAGCGCGCACCGCCATCGTGTCTGCGTTTCACATCGAAGCCACAGTTTGATGGAATTCTTATTTTCGCAAGGCCGCGAGGCCTTCGATCGCCGCTTCAGCCTGGCAGCTTCCTGCGGCTTCGCACTCCGAACAAACCGAGACAGCCTTTTGCAGCCGCCGCGCCGGAACCACAACGACCGCCCCGGTTTTTACGAGATGAACGAGCGACTCCATGCGATTGACCGTCGCCGGGCTTACCGCGTGCTCCATCATGCAAGCATCAACCTCAGCAGACTCCGCATCCAGCCTTAGCACTTCCATCAAGAATGCCCTGATCGTGTCGAAGCGACGCACCACGCATTGAGCAACGCGCATCCCCGCAGGGGTCAGCTTGACCATGCCATAGTGGTCATGGAGCACCAGACCCGCGTGTTCCAGCTTCTTTAGGACCGCTGAGACGGTGCTGGGAGTAACGCCGAGACCTTTGGCCATGTCGCGAACTCGCCCCATATCGTTCTCGACCTCAAGCCGATACAGGATCTTTAGATACATCTCATGGGTCGAGGACAACCCGCTGTCGCCATGCATCACCAAACCTCCTGAGCATGCCCTTTCGCGGGCCGAAATTGCCCACGCCGGTGGACTTGGCGGGCATCCTAACCGGAAAGTGTGACGTGTCAAACAAACTTTTATGAGGCTAACAACGGCAAGGGAAAGGCCGATGCGAAAGGACTACTGAGAGCACCAATCAATGACGAGTTCAGACCGTAGAGTGGCACTGCCTGCGTTGGATTAGGCATCCCCCGGCCGCAAGCACCGTTGCAACAAGTACGACCATCCCCGAAGTGGAAACGGCCGGAATTGCCGGCCCCTGCTCAATCACCTGTACGATCGCGGCTTCGGACGGTATGTCATCAACCATCGCGAAGACCATGTAATGTCCGAGTGGCAACACGTTCGGAACCGTGGGCAAGGTGGCCGTCACGGTCGAACTCGATTGCTCGAATGGAAGCACAAGGCGACGGGAAATGCCGCCATCCACCCAGTGTGTGGTCGTTTGCATCCCCATCAACACTACAGCCGTAATCTGCGTCGCGGGCGCAATGTCAAGAGAAAGCTCGCTTCCGCGCGATGGCGTGGTTGTGGAGATCGAGGTGATCTCGGGTCGAATGCCTCGAAACAAGTATGCCGGCGAGAACGCTTCAATATCGTTCGATGTCGGCCCCACCTGAAACTTAATTCTCGTGCCGCCGGTTGTTACGACTCGACCGTCAGGAACAAGTAATGTCACGGCGTGGTACTCACGAAACCAGTTCATATCCGCGACGCGCCGCCACGAATTCGTTGCCGGGTCGTAAAGGTCCGTCCACTTCACAATGCCCAGCGAATTCGGCACAGGAGGTGGGTTCGCCTCGGTTTCGCCCCCGCCTACAAACACGCGACCGTCGGGAAGTTGGACGACTTCAGTTTGCAAACGGACCAAGCCGGGATTCGATGTAAAGCTCCAGGTTTCGGTTGCAGGATCGTAAATCTCCCCCATCACCGTATTGTTGTTCGGCCCTTTGAGGATGCCGATTGCGAGTACGCGACCGTCATCCAGCACGACGATGGAGTGATCGCTGTGGCCAGGCCAACCACGATTCGGTTGATTGAAGTTGCCGGTGAGCCGCCACTGTCCTGTCGCTGGGTTGTAGAGCTGCGGGGGTGACCAAGTAATGAGGACTTCGCCTGTGAATAAGAGAGCTGAAGGCGGGAACTCGGCCGGATTCAACATTGATCCGGTGTAGCTCCATGTTTGCGTGTTGAGATCAAACCGCTCGGCGGTATCCGTGCGTGCGGCGTTGCAGCATTGCCCGCCCCCCATGACGAGGAACGAGCCGTCAGCCAACCTGGTCATGCCCGGATACCATCGCCCCAAGGGATGAACCAAGTCGGCCAATTGCTCCCACGTATCACTCGCCGGGATGAATTTCTTGACCCATCGCACGGCATTGACAAATTCTCCAGGCTGATCACCGTCTTGTCCGCCCGCAAAAACAACCGTGCCGTCTGGAAGCAAACTTCCGTTCATGCATCCTGATTCGAGATTTGAACCGGATGGAAATGATTTCGTCCCGGTGACCGGGTCGAACAAAATCGGATCCTCAGTGTCATGGCAATAAAAGATTTGCCCGCTTGGCAAGAGCACCGCAATATCCGTCGCGTCAAGAACTTCAGGTGACGTATCACCGATGATGCTCCACTGACCTGCGTGGAACTCCGGGCCGATCGAAAAATCACGCGTGAGATCCCCGCCTACGACTTGGACGACTTGCTCAACGTACTCGAATCGAAGCGCGGCGCAGCCGAGTTGGTAGGTTCCGTTGGGCACGTTGCCAAAGGCGTAAGCGCCCAGGGTGTTTGACCGAGTTTCGCGGAAAAACGAAAGGGACGGCGTGAAAAGCGTCATTCGAGCGTCGGCGACCGGTTGACCGGGCGAGGCCGATTGTTGCACTTGGCCGGATATGGTTGCTGCAACGGAAGTGTTGATCGCGGCAAAGAACACGGCGGAGCAAACCGCTGCCGGTACTTTCCAATTTAAGCGAAGTCTCATTCTGGCCCCTCACACCGCAATGGCATGACCACTCTACCGACAACGGCACGAATGCTTCAACGACGCCTTCGCTGAACGGTTCTTCAGAAAAGCACCCCCCGCTTGGTCAGAGTAGGAAGGCGGCCAGCGCCTCGCGTGCCAAGTCCACAAGGAAGTCGCTGACATTGTTGCGGACCTCATTCGGGAAACCAGTACCAGAACTGGTCGTCCCGATACATCCGCTGACACTCAACAAGCCGAGCAAGCATACGAAGACTCGCATGCTCAAGATGCGTCTCGAAATCTTCATTAGCAGATCTCCACCCAATCTTGAGCGACGGATCAAGGCGTTGGCGCCTTAGCCAACTCCGGCACTCGGCCGGCGACCTGCCGTTCGAGGCTTGCCGCACTGATGAACAAATCGCGAACGGCGGCCGCGAAGGCGAGTCGGGTTTGAATCAGCGACTCTTGTGCCAGCAAAACGGTAAGGATCGACTCGCGCCCGGTCTGGTACGCGATCCGCGCGAGTTCCAAATTGGCTTCCTGAAGGGGCACAAGTGTTTCGTGGTACAACCGTGTTCGGTCTTCTGCAAGCTTGCGCTGTGTAAACGCCGCTCGAACCCCCTCCGCCACGCGTTGCTCCAATTCTTCGTAACGCTGTTGCAGCTCTCTGGCACGGAACTGAGCCTTGGCGATCTGGGCCTGGTTCTGATCGAAGATCGGCAGCGGGATTTCGATCGAAGGACCAAGTATGAAATCGATTTCCTGTGAACGCTCTTGGCGGCGCTCCGAAGCGGATTGAATCTCAGGGGCGGTCAGTGTTCCCGATGCGATGGACGCGCGAGCCGTGTCCGCGAGAACATCTCGATCCGGAGAGGCCCGGCGCTCAAATCGTTCGCCTGAAATGCCGAAGTTCAGGCTTGGAATGACTCGACGCCGTTGCTGCTCGAATTCCGCGACCGCCGCTTCCACTTCCCAACGCGCTGCTTGAACGTCCAGACGTTGAAGCAGGGCGACTTCGACCAGTTGCGACTCAGCGATCGACAGTCTCACCGACGGCGCCACTGATGGCGGCAACTCCGGAGACCAATCATCCGGCGCCCGCGAAACGCCCATCAAGCGCAGTAACGTGCGTTGCGTCAATCGAAAATCAGCGCGCAATTGCAAAAGCTCGTTCTCAGCCTCTACATAACGGGCGCGAACCAGATTAACATCAAGCTGCGTTGTATCTCCTGCGCGAAATCGGGCTTGGGCAATCTCCATTGACTCCTGCAAAACGCGGAGGTTCTGATCTTGCAGATCGATGGCTATGGCCTGGTATTGCAGGGCGTAGTAATTGCTCTTCACATCTGCCAGCAACGCAATCGCGGTGTCCACGAAAGACAATATCCGCTGCTGGACGATGGCTTGTGCCGCTCGTTTGCGGGACGGTATGAGCCAAAGATCAGCAATATCTTTAGAAAATCCAAATGCGATGTTCGCAAGCCCTCCCCCTTCGGGAAAACCGGTCATGATCGAAAGGGTCGGGTTGGAAAGAAGTCCGGCCTGCACCAAGTCCGCCTTCGCCTGCCCGATCACTTCGAGATCGGCGCGCAAAGAGCGATTGTTCGACAAAGACAATTTGACAACCGTGTCGAGTGCAACGCGGCTATCCTCGCCGGGAACAAGCGCGCCAAGTTCAGGCGGAGCAGTCCAGTTTGTGCTGACTCCGGTGGCGCTCACCATGGCTTCATCAGCCGCCCGAATCTCCATTTTATGATCCACCGTGGCGCAGGAACTCAGCGCGGCGAGTAATGGCCCGCAAGTCCATACCACGGTTCTTGTACGCTCACCGATCATCTTGGCGCCCTCAAGTGCCACAGGCCCACGACGCCCCGCGCCTGCGCCATCCACGCCCACGAGAACGTCAATTGCGACGTACACAGGACGATAAAATTAGCCTACGAATCCTCAACGCAACGAAGTCAGTGTCCTCCGTGACCGTGCCCGCTCTTCTCGCCGGCAGGTTCCTTGCTGGGTTCCTTGAACTCGAAGTCAAAGTTCTGTGGCTTCTGTCCGTTCTTGAGGTCGATCAAGACCTTGATCCCGACTGGTAGCTTGATAGACGCATCAATCTTGGCGAGTAGAAATGCCTTTCCAGGCTCAACGCCCATCGTGAAGGGCTTAGCCTGATCGGCGCCGTCCATCCACGTAGAACTCTTTTGAATCCATGCCTTGCCTTCTGCGGTGAACTTCTCGGCAGTAATCGGCTTGGTATATTCGTCGTAGAAGTAGACCCGAAACTCGTTTTCAGCCGAAAGAGTCCCTTCCAAGTGATGCTTGTTATCGGAGGCCATGAAGAACCAGCCGCCGTGCTTGGCTTCGTGGTCGGTGTGCGCCTTCACGTCTTGTATGTCCATCCCGCACTTCGGACATTTGCCGGGTTTGTCATAGGTCTTCTCACCTTCGCACTTCATGGGACACTGATACACCTTGGGAACGTACTTCTGAAACGTCTCGGTAATCTTGACCATCTCGTCGTATACCTTTTTCGTGCCCGCCAAGTCACCGGAGTCTCCGGCCTTGTCGATGGCATCAAACTTTGCGGCCAGGTCCTTGCCGGCCAGGTTTACGTCTTTCACAGCTTCCTTCGGAACACCGGAGCCATCCTTCAGCGCCAGTTGACCGATGACTTTGGCGACTGTCTGAATTACTTCCGCTTCTGCATGCACTTTGGCTAGTTGCTTGGACGACATCAACGCCGAGATCTCATGAAGTCGATGTTCAATTTCACTCACCGCGTCCGGATAGGTCGTTGGCATCTTGAACTCCACGGGCTTGCCGTGGTCATGCCCCGGTTCTCCGTGCTTATGCTGCGCCCTTGCTAACGGCGCCAGGCCACTCAACAACACGGCCACCAAACTCACTCGCATCCAATTTGTCATTGTCTACTCTCCTTTTCAAAGCGATGCCTAAGGCATCTTGTCACGACTTATGAACATCATCGAGAGGCGCCACGGCGCCTCGTTGCACGCTATTGTTGCGCAGCGACGCTCATGCCGGGCGACGACTGTTGTCCATCCGAACCGCGGACAGTTGCGTGCTTGGACTCGGCCTCACGCAATTCAGCCACGAGTCTCTCCGACGCTTTCCTCCCAAACCGCAGAAAAACCGTGGGCGTGATAAAGAAATCCAACAACGTCGTTGTCACCATGCCGCCAACCACCACCAGTCCGACCGGGTAGAGAATCTCCTTTCCCGGCTGACCGGCCGCCAGGATGAGTGGAATTAGTCCCAGCCAGGTGGTTAGAGCCGTCATCAGAACCGGCGCGACACGCTCCTCGCTGCCGCGAACGACCATGTCACGCCCGAAAGGCATTCCTTCGTGCGTCATGAGATGAATGTAATGGCTGATCATCATGATTCCGTTGCGCGCCGCGATCCCGCAAAGGCTGATAAACCCCACGAGGCTGGCTACGCTGAAGGTCTCGCCCGCAAGCCACAGCGCTGCCGTGCTGCCGATGAAGGCAAACGGAATGTTGAGCATGACCTGAACGACCATTTGCACGGAGCGAAAATGCGAATAGAGAACCGCAAACATGGCGACCAAAGACATGGACCCGAGAATCATAATCAACCGCGTGGCCGATTGCTGAGCCTCAAACTGACCGCCAATGCTTAGCGCATAACCCGCTGGGATTTTCTCTGGTGGAAGGTCCATCGCCAACGATTTCTGAATCTCTGCAACGGTACTGCCGAGATCCCGACCCTGTACGTTTGCCGAAACGACGATGCGCCGCTGAACGTTCTCTCGGCTGATTTGGTTAGGACCGGGGGTCTCTGTGATGCCTGCCACATCGGACAGCAGGACCACGGCACCTGTCGGAGAAATCAACCGCACGTCGTTGAGCCGCCGGATGTCATTGCGAACGGATTCCTCCAACATCAGGATCAAGTCATAGGACTTCAGCCCGTCCAGAACTTGGGATACGACTTTGCCCTTGAGCGCCGTTTCTAGAGTTCGCACCAGTTCTGCGGGCTGGAATCCGACACGCGCCGCGGCTTCGCGCTTTACGCGGATTCGCACTTGTGGAACCAGCACCTGTTTTTCGATTTGAAGATCGACGACGCCCGCAATGCCGTTCATGGCCGCGTTCGCCTGTTCCGCCAGATTGCGAAGCGTGTTCAGGTCATGGCCTGTGATCTTGACCGCAATCTGTGCACGAACACCGGACAACAGATGGTCGATTCGGTGGCTGATGGGCTGCCCGACGGCGATGGCCACACCGGGCAGGGTCTCCAGCTTCTCCCGAATCCCTGCCAGCACAGCTTCCTTATTCCGAACGGAATCCGGCGGCGTTCTGCCGTCGACGGTGACAGGTTTCTCTCGTGCGTGCGCTTCTTCGGCGGTCCAGAAATCGACGTCCAATTCCGAGTAATGAACCCCCTCGGCGTGTTCGTCCTGTTCCGCGCGCCCCGTCCGCCGCCCGGTGGATTTGACCTCCGGAATGGTGAGGACAAGTTCTTCCGCCTTGGCCCCCAATCGATCGGACTCGGCTAGCGAAATGCCAGGGTCAGCAAATACGTTGATCGTCGCGGTTCCCTCGTTGAATGCGGGAAGAAACTCCCGCCCCAGCATCGCAACGAGAACAAATCCAACGCCAATCAAAGCGCCGCCCAGCCCGATCATGGTCCACGGTCGCGGAAGTGATAGCGCATACATACCCCGGGCCATACGCTTGCAGGCACGTAGCAAGAGCCCGTCCTTTTCTTCGGCCATGCGTTTCATGTTCGGCAGGAGGTAGAAGCACATGGCAGGCGTGACGGTAAGCGAAACAATAAGTGACGCGAGGATGCTTACGATGTAAGCCGTCGCCAGCGGCCGGAACATGCGCCCTTCGATTCCGGACAAAGCAAATAACGGTAGAAAAACCAACAGGACGACAACGGTTCCAAATACGATTGAGCCGCGCACTTCGATCGATGCGTCAAACACTACATCAAGAGCCGCTCGCGGGTTGGGCAAATGCCTATTCTCGCGCAAGCGCCGAAAGACGTTCTCCACATCAACGATGGAATCATCCACCAACTCGCCGATGGCGACGGCAATGCCTCCGAGCGTCATCGTATTAATCGTTTGGCCGAAGAGTTTGAATACCAGTGCGGTGATCAGCAGCGAGAGGGGCAGTGCCGTGAGTGTGATAAGCGTCGTTCGCACGTTCCATAGGAAGAGAATCAGTACGATCGACACCAAGATAGCCCCTTCCATGAGGCTTTCGGTGACGTTGTTGATCGCGTTTTCGATGAAATGCGCCTGCCGGAACAAGTCGGCGTTGATCACCAGGTCTTTGGGCAGTGTGGGGCGAAGCCCGGCGATGGTCTCATCAATTAGGTCGGTAAGGCTGCGCGTATCCGCTCCCGGTTGCTTTTGAATAGCCATGATCACAGCGGGACGTCCGTTCATCGAGCCGTCGCCGCGTTTGATTGGCGCGCCGCCTTCGCGCACGCTGGCAATGTCCCTTACCAATACGGGTCGGGTCACGCCCTCGTTGGTGCGGGTCGCGACCAGAGAGGTTTCGATATCCGCAACCGTAGCAACACGGCCCAGATTTCGCACTACGAACTCCTGGCTTCCCGCGACGATGAAGCCTCCACCCGAGTTCTCATTGGCCTTTGACAAGGCTTCTTCCAAGTCCGACAGCGTTAGCTCAAAGCGACGAAGCTTGTCTGGATCCGCCATCACCTGGAATTGGCGAACCTGACCTCCCATGACGGTGACTTGAGCGATGCCAGCAACTGAAAGTATGGCCGGACGGATCGTCCAATCCGCCAGGGAGCGTACATCCATCGGCGACAGTGCATCGCTTCGCAGTCCGATGAGCATGATCTCGCCCATGATGGAACTCACCGGTCCCATGATGGGAATAACTCCCTGCGGGAGTTTCTCGGCGACCTGATTGAGTCGCTCCTGCACGACCTGGCGGTCGTACCGAATGTCCGTACCCCACGCGAACTCAACGTAGACAACGGATAATCCCAAACCGGACGTGCTACGGACGCGCTCAACTCCCACGGCGCCGTTTAGCGCCGTTTCAAGGTGAAAGGTCACCTGCGATTCCACCTCTTCCGGGGCTAGGCCCGGCGCTTCCGTCAGCACTGTTACGGTGGGCCGATTGAGATCGGGAAGCACATCCGTCGGCAACTGTGTTGCCGTGAACAAACCGTACGCAGCAAGCAGTACGGCCCCAGCCAGAACCAGTACGCGACTGTGAAGAGCGAATTTGATAACCGCGTTAAGCACGGATCACGATTTCCTTGTCGCAAGAGATCAGAAACATTCTTGAGTCCTCGGTTCCCTTGCTATTGCACAAAAAGTCCGATCGCAGCCATCACAGCCATTCCCAGGTCTTCCACGACGGTAACTTTGGTCATTGGGAGATTCAGCACCGTTCCAAGGCATGCACATCGAATGGCGCTCTTGCGAAGCAATGCACGCAGCACTCCGATCGCGCCCACAAGCATGACGATCAACGTCACCCAATTTGTTGCCGTTGGAAACCAACCCGCAAGATAGGCCACTCCCAACCCCAATTCGACGAACGGGTAGACCAATCCCCATGGGGGCACTGCGCGAGCCATGATGTCATAGGAACGATAGGCGTCCGCAAACCCGCGCAAGTTCAGGAATTTGAAAAACGAGAACACGATGAAAAAACCGCCCATGAAATGCATCATCAGAGAAGCGACGCTGAAATCACGATGCACCCACGCGAACAGCAAAACGATGCCCAACAGATACCCGACGATCAACACCAACGGATACAGGCTCTCTTTGGCCACAGCAGTCTCGTGGCCCGTATTTGAGCTTGTTGTATTCGTAACGGCATCGTGGGCATGAAGCTTGTAATCACCAGCGCGCTCGACCGCGCGTTGCAATTCGGCGAGCGGAATATGACGCTCCATGCTCACTCGGGCCTTCGGAGGGTTCAAACTGACTTCCGCCGCGCTTACACCTGAAATGGTCCGCAAGGCCCGCGAAATCTTGTCCACACAGCTTTCGCAGTGCATTCCTTCTAAAGTGAAATCATGGTTCATAATGGATACCTGAGTACGTATTGCTTGGGCGCACTCGGCCGAGACCTCGCTACTTTGGCGCCGTAGCTCCGGGAGTGATCGTCGCAGCCGCGAGTGTTGTCGGTTTTGGGCGCAGTTGGGTCAGAGAGTACGCGCCTTGCGACACCACGACGTCGCCCGGCGCCAGACCGGAAAGCACTTCAACAACCTGATCGTTGGAGAGTCCGGGAGCAATGTCCTGCTTCTGGAAGACATCGCCGTTCTTGGTGAACACGAAATGGACCGGACCGTCCTGGATTACCGCCGAAGCAGGAACAACAACAGCGGATTTCTCCTCGCGCAGAACGATAGCAAGGTCCGTGAACATTCCGCCTCGGAGCATGCCCTCTGAATTGGGTGTGTCGATTAACACATGAGCCGTTCGCTTGATTTCGTCGAGAACTGGACTAATGAACTTGACCGACCCTTTGATGACGAGGTTTGACTCGGCATCAGTTCGAACGCGAACTATGTCTGATTGCCGCGCTGCTACGCGTGAAATCAAGGACTCCGGTAACTCACCCTCGATCTGCACAACCGAATAGTCCGCCACTTCCAGCAGGGTTTCGCCGGCTGCCGCCCAGTGACCGGGACGTGTCAAGCGTACGACAACCACTCCGTCTGCAGGCGCAAGTAAGCGCACCATGCTGATCGAATGTTCGTTGACGGGTTGTGCCAACCAGCTTTCCTGCGCGGGCTCGACGTTGGCAATAGCGAACAGTGCGTCACGGGATAGCCGCAATGCATCGGCCTGAATCTTGAGCGCCTGAGTTTCCTTTGTTGCAACTTCCAGATCCACGACTTTGAGCTTTGATTCCCCGCGAGCTCTTAGCGCAGCGGTACGGCGTTCTCCCAACACATTGAGCGGAACCGCGTTGGCGCCCGCCGCCTCGGATCGTTGAAGTTCCGCCTCGGCAAGCTTTGCGGTTTCGTCGCTATTCTCCACCTCGACGCGTAACTGCTGCATACGCCCTTCACTGCGGACAATCTCTGTCTGTAGCTTTTGATATTCGGCCTCCAGCTTGCGCACTTCATAAATATTGCGAGCCAGCTCCGGCGAGTCGATCTCGATCAGCAAGTCGCCTTTTTGAACGCGGTCACCCACCTGCACGCGAACCGTTAGGATCTTGCCCGCCGTACGCGTGGCGATCGTCCAATGCCGATCGGGCGCTGCACGTACGATTCCCGACAGCATCAAAGTGTCCTCGATCACCCCGAAATCAACCTCCGTTGTTTTCAGCCCGATGTGTGCCGCGGTTTCAGGTGAAACGACACGAGGAGAATCGAGATCGTAGGGTCCAATTTCGGCACCACCGTGGCCCTCGTGCCCACGAACCAACCCGGTAATCGTCAGCGCGAGGGCTCCAAAGCCCATCACGCGTCGTCGTTGTCCGAACCATATCATGGCAACTCCTACCGAAGCACCGTTTTAAGCTGCAATGACCCCATTGCCGTCTAACTCCGCAGCTCTGCCTAACATTGGATGCGCACACCCCGCAATCTCTTCCCCTCACGACCGAAGATTTTTGGATTGCCCGGCGCCCATCTCGGCCGGACTTATCGGCACGGTTTCTACGGTCCATGCCCGACAGTATGATGGCTAGGCGGTCAACCTGGGTTTAGGGGCCGTTGGAATCGCATCGCGATCGAAGATGAGATGATCGAACTCGAACTTGTCGAACGGTGTCGTCGCGGGGAGCGTTCGGCTCAGCACGAAATCTACAAGCGTACCGTCGAGCGCTTGTATCGACTTGTCTTTCGCATCACCGGTAACCATGAAGATACAAATGAAGTCGTCCAAGAGGCTTACATTCAGGCGTTCACCCGTATCACTCAGTTCGATGGTCGCTCGTCGTTTGAAACCTGGCTCCACCGCGTAACGATCAATCAAGCCTTACAAAACAGGCGACGTCGAGCACTTCGCGATCGAGCGGCGGCGTCCCTGAACGGCAGGAACAGTCGCCCCGCCGAACCCCTTCCGGACCAAAGAATGGACATCGAGGATGCATTGGCTCGGCTTCCGGAAGCCGATCGGGCCATGTTGATCCTTCGTTACCAGGAAGGCTTGGACTACGCGGCGATCGCGGATATCACGGGCAATCCTCCGGGTACCGTGGCTTCACGCTTGAATCGGGCGCGTGAGCGAGTCCGAGAACTTCTTAAATCAAGCTATGGCACGCCGGAAGAAAACTTCCGCGTCGTGCATCCAATGGGGAGGAGCGATCACGGGGCGGCGTGGCCAGCATCCGACATTCCCGCGCGGCCGGCCCAGCGTGAAACTGAGCCATGAGCGATTGCAACTGCATTCAAGAACTTTTGGGTTCGTACCTCGACGGTGAAGCGGCACCTGGCACTTGCCGAGAGGTCGAGGGCCACTTGGCCTCCTGCCAAAACTGTGCGCAGCAGCTCGATGAGCTTCGCGCGCTTGCCGCAGCGATTGGAGACCCCGTGCCCGCCGCGGTTCCTTCATGCTTATGGCAACAAATTGAAGAACGCCTCGATCAATCGCCGAACTCAAGACGTTCTTTAGTCGCCGTCTTGCGCCGTCGTCCCGGGTTTGCCCTGGCCGCCAGTATCGCCGTTGTGATCGGTTTAGGCCTGTTTGCCATGCCGCTAATTCGTGACGGGGGCTCGCAAGTTCAAGCGGCAACCGTCGATTTCGGCAAGCTTTTGGATGCTCTTCAGACGGATGCTCGGGCTGCCTTCGAGCAGTTTCTTGCCGATTACGACGCGAAAGAGACGACCGCCGCTGAAGCAATACGTTATGCCCCGAAGCTCAACTTCGACCTTCCCGCGACGTTGCCCGGCGGGTTTGAACTCAAAGCCACGTACATCCTCGGTTTTGGTGAATCGCCTGGTGTTGCGGCGCGATACGAACGGTCTGGAGAGTTCCTTGCGGCGTTGTTTCACCCTCCGGTGCTGCGCGAGGACTTTGGCACGCACAAAGACCGCTCCTGCGTCGTGGGCAAACATCGAGGCCATAGCGTGCCCGTCGGGGAATGGTCGCTTGTCCACTTGACCGATCCTTCGACTTGCCATTGTGTTTTGAGCCGGTTGAATCAGGACACGGAACTACCGGCCGTCATGGCCGCGGTTGCGCCTCGTTCAGCTTCCATGACCGGCGAGTCGCACGACCATCATCACGACGACCCGTGACCAACTTCGCAACCGGTGCGGGTTCTCGTCGCTGCAAGTGTCGTTGACAAATCTACCGCATCCATCCGATCTGCGTTTCCTGCATCAGAAGAAAACTGGGCCCCCACGCATCCAATAGGTGAGAGTTCGCCGGCTGCTGGGCATGGATTCGATATTCGCCTGGCACGCCACGCGATCGCGGGGCGATCGACTCTGCCCGCGCGGTAGACGCCGCGTGGACATCGCTTTCAAGGTTGCGCTCAAGAACAGGAGGTCTGCATGACGAACGTACCGGCTTCTTCCAAGGTATCGCCAGCGGCGTTCGTCTCAAAACGCAATCCCAAGTGGACACGCGTCGTTCGAGTCTTGGTTGCTTTTGCGTTGTTGGGACTCGCGTTCATGGTTGGCCGAGGCTTCACGCGTCAACAAGAGACGCAAAGCACTTCTTCCGTGCGGGACAGTGGCCCTACTGCCCAGGAAAGCGAAGCAAAGTACTGGACGTGTTCCATGCATCCCCAAGTCAGGCTCGATCGGCCCGGCAACTGCCCAATCTGCGAGATGCCGCTCATCCCCGCTGGCGCTGCAATGGGCGGCGGCGACGGCGTTCCAATACTCACGCTTTCCGAACACGCGGTCGCGATGGCGAGTGTCGAGACGACGCCAGTAATGCGTCGCGAACTCGGCCACGAAATCCGGGCGGTTGGAAAAATCCAGTACAACGAGTCATCGCTCGCAACGATAACGGCGAGAGTGGACGGCTACGCCGAAAAGCTGTTCGTGAACTTCACCGGCGTGGACATTAAGGCCGGAGACCACCTGGCAGAGGTGTATAGTCCCCAGCTCATCGTCGCGGAGGAAGAGCTCCTGGTCTCGCTCCGCGGGGGTGGCGCGGGCCAATCGGTCGAGCCATCCAGAATCAAGCTGCGGCGCTGGGGCCTGACCGACGAACAGATCAACGAGGTTATCACCACAAAAAAGATCACCGATCGAATCACGCTTTATTCACCGATCGACGGCACGGTCATCGAGAAGATGATCGTGGAGAACAGCGCTTTCAAGGCCGGCGACGCTTTGTACCGGATCGCCAACCTCGAAACCGTTTGGTCATACGTCGAAATCTACGAATTCGATCTAGCGTGGGTGCGCTATGGCCAATCGGTGGAGTTGACAGCCGAGGCGTACCCAGGCCGCACATTCCGCGGAATGGTTACCTTTGTGCAACCCATCGTTAACGAGTCAACACGAACCGTCCGCGTACCTGTACACATCGAGAACAAAGATTATGCACTTAAGCCCGGCATGTATGTCAGCGCCATTGTCAACGCCACGCTCGGCCCGGACGGCATCGCGGCCCCCACTGGCGTGGAGGGCAAGTTCTCATGTCCGATGCATCCGCAGGTTCTAACCGATGTTGCCGGTGCTTGCCCGTTCTGTGGCATGCCGCAGGAACAGATTCCGAGGCCGCCCGCTCTCGCACAAACTGACGTGTCGCCGGGAAAAGCGGTGGACCGATACATGTGCCCCATGAAGTGCGAAGGCGCAAAGACCTACGAACAGCCAGGCAATTGCCCCGTTTGCAACATGAAGCTGACGGAAGTGCCCGCGAAAGAACTCCAGCCCGAAACCGGAGGCCTCGGTCTGCTCGCTGTTCCGGTTATGGCTGTCCTCGACAGCGGTACGCGGCGAATCGTCTATGTTGAAAAGGGTCTTGGCACTTTTGAGCCCCGCGAAGTAACTGTGGGGCCACGAAGCGGACAATTTTACCCCGTTCTAGCCGGCCTGATGGAGGGTGAGAAAGTCGTCGCGCGTGGTGGGTTCCTCATCGACAGCCAATTCCAGGTGACTGGTCATTCAAGCTTGTTCTATCCCGGTGGCCTGCACGCCTCCATGGGCCATCAGCACGGTGCTGGTGGAACTCAACCGCCGGCGCCCCCTTCGTTGCCAGCCACGAGGCCGAGCGAGCCGGCGGCAGCGCCCGTCGATCACAAACACTAAGCGGAGGACTCACACATGGTGAATGCCGTCATTCGCTGGTGCATGAAGAATACCTTTCTCATGGTGCTGGCCATCGCCGGAATGTGCGGCGCGGGCTATTGGGCCATCACCCGCACACCGGTGGATGCCATCCCGGACATCGGCGAGAAACAGGTTATCGTTTATGCCGATTGGCCCGGGCGTAGCCCCCAAGATGTTGACGATCAAGTCACTTTTCCGCTCACAACCAGCCTAACCGGCACACCGGGCGTCAAGGCCATTCGCTCGATGTCGGGCTTCGGCTTCTCGATGGTGTTCGTCATTTTCAAAGATGACGTGGATTACTATTGGGCCCGTTCGCGAGTACTGGAACGGATGAACGTGGCTCAACAGCGCCTCCCGTCAGGCGTTGCGCCAATCCTGGGTCCGGACGCGACGGCGCTCGGGCAAGTGTACTGGTACACGGTGGAAGCCGAAGGCTTTGACCTGGCCGAGCTTCGGTCGGCCCAGGACTGGTACATCCGATATCAGCTCCAATCGGTCGAGGGCGTCAGCGAAGTCGCCAGCATCGGCGGGTTCGTGAAGCAGTACCAGATCGACTTGCACCCCGACAAGATGCGAGCACACCGGGTCACGGTGATGGACGTCTTTGAGGCCGTACGCAACAGCAACATCGACGTAGGCGCAAAGGTCATTGAGAAGAACGGCATCGAGTTCTTCATTCGCGGTGTGGGGTTCATCAAGAGGGTCGAGGATCTGGAGAAGGTTGTCATCCGCGAAGAAGGCGGCACGCCAATCCACGTGCGTAATGTCGCGAGCGTCCAGCTCGGGCCGGACTTCCGTCGCGGGGCGCTTGACAAGGGCGGCGTGGAGGCCGTCGGCGGCGTGGTACTCATGCGCTATGGCGAGAACCCGCGAGCGGTTGTCGAGCGGGTCAAACAGAAAATAGCCCAGCTTGCGCCAGGTCTGCCAAGCAAGACGCTGGCTGACGGCCGCATATCGAAAATTAGCATCGTACCCTTCTACGACCGCACGACCATCGTTGAACAAACGATCGATACTCTTAAAGAGGCCCTCTTTGAAGAAGCAATCATCGCCAGCCTAGTCGTCCTCTTCTTCCTTATGCATTTTCGCACGACTATGACCGTTCTCCCCACGCTTCCCCTCGCGCTCGCCGGATCGTTCATCCTGATGTACCAATTCGGCATCGACAGCAACATCATGTCGCTCGCGGGCCTGGCAATCGCCATCGGCGATGTCGCCGACATGGGCATCATCATGACGGAGAACATCTATCGTCGCCTGGCTGGCGCGACGGAGGAGGAAAAGGAAGCCAAGGGGTACTTTGGGATTGTCCACGAGGGTGCTACCGAGGTCGGTGGGGCGATCCTCACGGCAGTCACCAACACGCTCGTCTCTTTCATTCCCGTCTTCTTTCTTACAGACCAAGAAGGCAAGATGTTCAGGCCCCTGGCTTTCACAAAAACCTTTGCGATCGGCTCATCGGTTGTGCTGGCGGTCACCGTCGTTCCGTTCCTCTGCTACCTGCTGTTCCGGCCAGTCAAGTGGCGTCCATCGGTGACGCTGGCGGTCGCCGGTGTCGTTGGTGTGCTTGCAATGTTCGCGACCCACCTCGCGTTCATGTGGGGACTCGGCGGCGGGCATGGCCGCGGCTGGATCGTTGCAGGAGCGGTGGGTCTGGGCGTTGCGCTTGCCGTGATTCGCATGACCCGCGAGAAGTTCCTACCACTAGAGCATAACCCGGTTTCGCGCGTCATTGCGCGCGTATACGTCCCATCGCTACGCTGGATTCTTGACCACAAGAAGGCGTTCATGGTCGCGCCACTGCTCATCCTATTCGCAGGCCTAAGCGTGTGGCTCGGTATCCATCACACTCTCTACCCGGTTGAATGGGCCGCGAATCGCTTTGCACACGAAGAGGTATCGCCCGAGCTCAGGCGCTTGATGTATCTAGACCCGAGCGCCACGGCAACTCGCCCGATCCTGGAACTGGACCAACTTCGATGGCAGCGCGTGCGGGAATCCGACGGCTCCGAGCGCTCGCGCCTGCTGTGGCGAAGGCAGGACCCAGCCGAACGCGACGCGGAGTCGGCCGCCGGGCACATCGTGCTGAAAGAAGGAAAGATCCTCCCAGGGCTTGGCCGCGAATTCATGCCTCCACTGGACGAAGGATCGCTGTTGTACATGCCCTCATTGTTGCCCCAGGGATCGCTGTCACAAGCTGTAGAGGTGAACAGCAAGCAGGACCTTGCGATCGCCAGCGTGTCGGAGGTTGAGAGCGTGGTCGGGAAGATCGGGAGGGCCGAATCCGCCCTCGATCCCGCCCCTATCGGCATGATGGAGTCAATTGTCATCCTCAAGCATGAATCCGAGTGGCGGCGTGTACCGGTTGACCGCGTGTTCTCCGACTGGCCCGGCTTCATCAAGGGTCCGCTACGCTGGTTGTGGCCTGAAGAACGGCCGATCACCAAGCAAGAAATACTCGCGGAACTCCAGGAGCGGACTGCCATTCCCGGTGTTCTCCCAACTTGGCTTCAGCCCATCCAGACGCGACTCGTCATGCTCCAGACCGGTTTCCGCGCCATGATGGGCGTCAAGATCTTCGGGGGGGAACTGCGGGAAATAGAGAGCGTCGGTTTGCAGATCGAGCAACTACTGCGTGAAGTGCCCGGCGCCACCGACATTGTCGCCGACCGCATCGTGGGCAAGCCGTACATTCAAATCGAGATCGACCGCGATCGCATCGCGCGCTACGGAGTCAACATCAAAGATGTTCAGGACGTCATCGAGATGTCGCTGGGCGGACTGAATCTGATGGAATCGGTCGAAGGGCGCGAACGCTATCCCATCCGCATCCGTCTCGCACGCGACTTTCGAGAGGACCTCGACGCCATCCAGCGTATCAACGTCCCGTCGGCCGGCGGCGCACAAGTGCCTCTCGCGCAACTCGCGGACCTCAAGACTGTCTTGGGGCCGCAGGAAATCAAGGGCGAGCGTGGGTTGTTGGTCGGCTACGTCACTATGAACACTCGCGAGCGCGACGAGGTCTCGGTTGTGCAGGACGCGGAGGCACTGCTCCAGCAGGCCCTCAAGGACGGCCGGCTCAAGCTCCCGCCCGGCTACTACTGGGAATGGTCCGGCCAATTCGAGAACCAGGTGCGCGCGACCAAGCGTATGCAAATATTGGTCCCCATCACATTGGGCATCATGTTCGTGATGCTCTATCTAGGCTTCACGCGATGGTGGATCGCACCAATGATCTTCTTCGGCGTGCTGGTTTCCGCATCGGGCGGCTTCATCATGCTCGCCCTGTGGGGCGTAAACCTGTCGGTGGCCGTGTGGGTCGGATTCCTGGTGCTCTTCGGCGTCGTGGACGATGACGGTGTCGTCATCTCAACATACCTCGAAGGCGTCTTCAAGGACCGCGACTTCAAGTCGGTCGCCGAAATCCGCGCCGCGGTCATCGACGCGGGGCTCAAACGCATTCGTCCATGCCTCATGACCATCGCGACGACGGTCTTCGGCCTAATGCCGATTTTCTGGGCTACGGGGCGTGGCTCGGACGTGATGCAGCCGATGGCAATCCCTTCGGTAGGCGGCATGACGGTCAGCCTGATCACGCTCTTTATCGTGCCATGCGTGTTCTGCGCGGTCGAGGAGTGGAAGTGGAAACGGGCCATCCGCCGCGTCGAGGGCTTCGCATGAGTCGACCTGTTCGCCAGCCCACGTCGGCGCCGCGCAAGGACCAAGTGTGTTGGCACATGCTGCCTATGTCGGAAGTGTTGGCCCGCCTGGACACTCCTGATACGCGTAATGGTCTAGCCCGCGAGCAGGCCGCATCGCGGTTGGCCGCGGTCGGACCCAACGAACTTGCGGCCGCCGAAGGACGAAGCATCGCAGGAATCTTCGGATCCCAGTTTACGAGCCTCATCATTTGGTTGCTCCTCGCAGCGGCCATCGTCTCAGCCTTCCTCGGGGAATGGGTCGACGCCGTGGTAATCGGCGCGATCGTCATCCTTAATGCCGTCATCGGCGCATTTCAGGAGTACAGCGCGGAACAGGCAATCGCGGCGCTGCGGAAGATGACCGCACCACAAGCCAAAGTCGTGCGCGATGGCAAAACGGTGGTCGTATCCGCATCCGTCATCGTCCCCGGCGACGTGCTGGCGCTGGAGTCAGGCGACCTGGTCGCGGCAGATGCACGAGTGGTCGAAGCGGCACAGCTTTCCTGCGTGGAGAAGTCCCTGACGGGCGAAAGTGAGCTCTCGCCAAAAACCGCGGACTTGCCGTTGCCTGAACAGACGCCGTTGGCTGAACGGCTGAACATGGTCTACATGGGCACGGCCGTCGCCACAGGCACGGCTCGCGCGGTGGTCGTCGCGACGGGAATGCGAACTGAAATGGGCCAGATCGCATCGCTCGTCGCGGACGCAGGAAGCGGGGAGCAGACGCCACTGCAAGCACGACTCGCGCGCGTCGGTCGGATGCTCGTGTTCGTTTCGCTCGGTATTGTCGTCGTATTGTTCGTGGTCGGCCTTTCGCGTGGCGAGCCGGTGATGGGACTGTTCCTCACCGCAGTCAGTCTCGCCGTCGCCGCGGTGCCTGAGGGGCTCCCTGCGGTCGTGACGGTCGCCCTGGCGCTGGGGGTGCGCCGTATGGCGCGGCGGCGGGCGCTCATCCGGCGTCTTCCGGCCGTCGAAACTCTGGGATCAACAAGCGTCATTTGCACGGACAAGACGGGCACGCTTACTGTTGGGCAGATGACCGCCCGGGTGTTGGTGGTGCCGGGTGTAGACGAGCTTCAGTGCTTCGACGTAGACGGCGAAGGATACCACCCTAGCGGTGACGTCTCGATTGAGAATCGTGCGCCGAATGAAACCGAGCGGTCCCAACTCCTGCGCCTGGCACGAAATCTTGTAGGCGCCAACAACGCCGAGATCTCACAGCAACAGGGACACCATGAGGCCATCGGCGATCCCACAGAGGCCGCGATGCTCGTCGCCGGCGTCAAGATCGGCCTGACACGCGACGACTTAGACACTGAAGCATGTAGAGTCGCGGAGATCCCGTTCGACTCTGATCGCAAGCGTTCTTCGGTCTTGCGCCGTGGAAATGGTTCCGTCGAGGTGCTTGTCAACGGATCACCCGAAACCGTTCTGGACTTATGCAACCGTTTCGTCACGCCCGGCGGCGAGCGGCCCATCACCGACGCAGACCGCCAAGCGATTTTGTCACGCAACGACGAGATGGCATCCCGGTCCCTCCGCGTCCTCGCGTGCGCGGCGCGAATGTTGGAGGGCGCGGAAGCCGGCGACCTCATTGTCCGGCCCACTCCGGAACGGGTGGAATGCGATCTCACATTCGTCGGGCTCGTAGGCATTATTGACCCTCCTCGCGAGGAGGCTCGGGACGCCGTGTCGCGCTGTCGGGAGGCCGGGGTGCGCGTTGTGATGATTACCGGCGACCAACCCCGAACCGCATTGGCGATCGCACGAGATCTGAACATCGCCAATGACAGCGACGCGGCCGTGTCCGGGGCGGAACTCGAAGCGATGGACGACGCCTCGCTCATTCGACGTGTCGAGAGTATCGCGGTCTACGCCCGCGTCGCGGCCGCAGACAAACTGCGCATCGTGCGTGCATGGCAAACCAAAGGCGCGGTGGTCGCGATGACCGGCGACGGCGTGAACGACGCACCCGCGCTCAAAGGTGCGGACGTAGGCGTTGCGATGGGCCGCGGAGGTACGGAAGTCGCAAAGCAGGCATCGGACATGGTGGTGACGGATGACAACTTCGCCTCCATCGTCGCCGCCGTTGAAGAAGGTCGCGGTGTCTACGACAACATTCGCAAGACCATGCAATACCTGCTCGGCGGCAACGCCGCAGAGCTTCTGTTCATCGCCGCGTGCCTGGCATCCGGATACCCGATGCCGCTGCTTCCGGTGCAAATCCTATGGATCAACCTCGTTACGGATGGCCTACCGGCTCTGTTCCTAGCTGCCGAACCCGTTGAGGGCGAGGTTATGCGACGCCGGCCACGCCAGCGCGACGCCTCAATTATGGACAGGGCGTTCCTGACAACCATGAGCTTGACCGCGCTGCTCACCGGCGGAGTGGCGATGGGCGTGTACGTCTATAACCTGCGCGCTCATGACGAGATCACGGCTCGGACTCACGCTTTCGCCGTCCTGGTTTTTGCTGAATTGCTGCGTTCATTCAGTTGTCGAAGTGAAACCGTTCCAATTTGGCAGATGAGCTTGCGTACCAACATCCTACTGGCCACGGTTGTATCGGTATCGTTTGTTTTGCAGATCTGGTCGCACCACAGCCCAACCCTAGCGACGATCATGAAAACCACGACGCTCACCTGGATGGAATGCCTGTCCGGAGTGGTCATCGCCTGCCTTCCTGTCGCCGTGTTGGAACTCGCAAAGGTCATCCGCACTAGGAGAGTGCGTATCCAACCCGCATCATTTGAGGATCACTGATGAACAACGAGGTAGCGGTCCTCCCGCCACTCCACCGATTCCAGGGCATCATGCGGTGGCGGATTTGCCGCTGTCAGTCGTACAATGTCGCGATCTGCCGGTCGGCGAGCAACTCCGCGAATCGTATCCTAATGACTAGCCGATCAGCACCTGCTTTCTCGCAACGCACACCGTCCCAATTACCAGGCCCAGAGATCCCCTTTCTTACCGCCCTTCCCGCCAGCAAACGCAAAAAAACTCACTCCATCCGGAAGAAAAAAGCGGGCTCCGGCATCCAATATGCAGGTGTAAAGTCTGGAAGACCGTAACGATCCGCAGCCTGCAAGGAGATTTGCCATTCCAGCGGCAACCGCGCTTAGCGGGGGCGCGTGCAAGTCCCGACGCGGAAGAGGTGGAATGATGATCCGAGCCGCACAGGTCACATCGGCACAAATGCCCACGAGGTGTTTCGCCTCATTGGAGGAGTCTGATGGTCGGTAGTATGATTGAGCTGATACTTTCCCTGGCGACGCTTTCAATTGTGGCGGGGTGTGCGAATCTCGGTCAACCCGAAGGCGGGCAGATCGATGGTATCGCCGGCCAGCTCTCGCCGGACTTTGATCCAACGCTGGACCTGCGCCTTCATGCGACCGAGGCCAAGGCACAGATATGGGACGGCACCCCGACGGATGTACTCATGTACGTGCCCGAGGTGCTCTCGGGGGACGCCACACGCGTCACTTCATTGCTCGGATCTTACATCGGGCCAATCATCCGAGCCAGAAAAGGTGACCGGCTGCGCATCCGGCTTAGCAATGAACTCGATGAAGCCACGATCATCCATTGGCACGGTATGCGAGTACCTCCGGAAATGGACGGCCACCCTCGATACGCCATTCCTCCCGGAGAAGAGTTTGTCTACGAATTCGAGATCCGCGATAGCGCCGCTACCTACTGGTTTCACCCGCACCCACACGGATTTACGGCCTCACAAGTCTATCGGGGCCTCGCTGGTCTCCTCTTGGTGTCTGACGAGGAGGAAGACTCTTTGGACTTGCCGACCGCGGAGAACGATTTGCCGCTTGTGATCCAAGATCGATTGTTCGACGCTCAGAATCAACTTGTCTACCCTCCGTTCACCGGAATGATGATGGACGGCTTCCTCGGCGACACGATACTTGTCAACGGGCAACCGGATTTCGTGCTGTCCGCCGGCACGCGTGCCTATCGTCTCAGGCTTCTCAATGGCTCAAACTCACGGACATACAAGCTTGCATGGAATGATGCTTCTCCGCTGGTTGTAATCGCAACCGACGGAGGTCTTTTGCAAAACCCGGTCGAACGCACATACGCGATGCTCGCACCCGGCGAACGCCTTGACCTCTGGGCCGATTTCTCGAAATACCCGGTCGGAGCTGAGATTTCGTTAGAGAGTCTGGAATTCACTGGCGCTGACTTTGGTATGCACATGATGTCGATGGGCGGAGGGATGATGGGCAATGGTGGACACGGCGTCACAACCGGCAGTCCAAACGGCGCACCGATGAGGATTATGCGTGTGCGAGTTGACCGCCAGGAAGCGGAAACACGAACGCTACCCGAGACATTGTCCACACTGCCCAAATTGGCCACGGAGGATGCAGTGAACTCCGACTCTTCGCGCCGCTTCTCCATCAGCGTGGCAATGAGGATGATGCATGGAATGCAGTGGGGCTTCGACGGGCGGACGTTCCAAATGAACCAAGTCGCGGACCACGAGACCATCCCCTTCGGGACGCTCGAAGCTTGGGAAATCGTGAATGAGACTTCTCCGATGGCGATGAACCACCCAATACATATTCACGGTGCACAGTTCCAGGTGAGCGAGCGCAACGTTCTGCCGGGATTCTCTGCGGATTGGAATTCCGTCCGTGAAGGGTACATCGACGACGGATGGAAGGACACTGTGCTCCTCATGCCTGGCGAGCGCGTGAAGCTGCTGATCCGCTTCGCCGACTTCAAGGGTGAATACATGTACCACTGTCACAACCTCGAACATGAAGACGGTGGAATGATGAGAAACCTGCGCGTGGAATGAGAATGGAGCCTCCGATGAGGTTCCTGCCGCAGTCTAGGAAATCCGCAGCGGGCCGATCACCCGCAAGGAGGTACCGATGATGGGAATGATGGGATGGATGATGGGACTCTTTGCAATGTGGATGATGTTTTTCGGCGGAATGAGCTTCGGGCCGTTTGGCACCGGTGCCTAGCAATTGAGCGGTCATCGCGGGGAGCGACGGCGATTCTCGATCGCTCCTCGTGTCTCCGCACATCGCTCAGGTGAGCATTCATCGATTGGATTCCACTTGTTAGCGGGTACTTCGCTCAACCTGGTCGCACGCCCGGCAATGCTTTTCATCTTGCCGCTACTTGTGGCCGCATGTTTCCGGAGCGCCGCGGGTCCACCGAGCACAGCGCGCCAAGATTCGAACGATCTACACGTGGAACTCGAAGCCTGCCGTCAAGCACACGATCGCCTGGTCTCCAGTCGCGAAATCGAAACGCTGCGCGCCGAACTGCGTCACTATACGGAAGTTGCGGACAAAGAGGCGCGACGTCAGGCCGGCATGCAGCGGGCCATGGACGAGTTCACTAAGGGAGTGTGCCTGATCCATGGAAAGTTTTCGCTGAACGAACGGCAAGACCAGAAACTCGTGCCGGTTAGCAATAGCGACGGTAGCCGACTTGAATTGGAGTATCTCGGATCGGGCTTTCTGATCAGCGAATCCGGAGACATCCTGACGAACCGCCACATCGCGCAGCCGTGGTGGAACAACGAAACGGTCGCACCGCTGCTTCAACGAGGCCTTGAACCCAGCTTCATCGTCTTGACGGTCACGTTTCCCTTTCAGGAGCCAATCTCGATCGACCCGGCGACGATCCGTGTAAGCGAGGACGGCGTTGATCTCGCTGTCTTTCGCGCGTCCGTTCACGGCGTTCCGATTCTGCCCTTATCCGATCGCAACCCCAAAGAGCTTCGAGGACAAAGACTCATGCTCATGGGCTACCCAACGGGCCTATCCGCCTTACTAGCCCGTGCAGAGCCTGACGTCGTTTCAGCAGCATTGGCCGAAGCGCAGGACCTAAACACGCTCATCGGCGCGTTGAGTAAGCGTCACGCAATCACACCCATAATCACGCACGGTACGCTGAACGACGCCACGGCGAACAAGCTCATCTACGACGCGGTGACGACATCGGGTGGATCCGGCGGTCCGGTCCTCGGTCCCGAAGGCGACGTTATTGGCGTCAACTTCGCCATCCTACGCGAGTTTCAAGGTTCCAATTTTGGAGTGCCGATTCGGTTTGCTCGAACGCTACTTCCTTGACAATGCACAAACCCATGCCGCATATGCCCACTCAAGCCGTCGCTGCCAAAAAGACGCGGAAGATTCGCGTTGGCAAAACCTGTGAGGGTCGATTCAGAGGCAGTCATGGGATTCTCTTTTTTGTCGCCGATTTCGTGTTTCTCGTCCTGGCGAGTGTCGGGGCTACGCTGGCCATGCACATGATTCACATGCTTGAATGGCCGTTTGTTCCGACAAGTTTGATCGGCATGGTTGCCGCCATGCTTGTCCAAACGGTCATGGCGTTCGCGGCCGCGCCCTTGCTCGGTTCCATCGAGACCATGGTTCCATCCATGATCGTCTCAATGCTCAGCCCCATGAGCATTTGCCTGCTCCATTTGTTCGGGTGCGAGTCCAATTGGATAATCGTGGTTGTGGCCGGTTCGGGATTTGCCATTGCAACCTTCGCCGTCATTCAGATGTACGCACGTTCCTGTGGACGCACTCTTATGAGCCCGGCCCAACGCCAACATGGTTGAGAACATGGCCACTGTTTGGGATATTCGCGCCAGCCTCTACGACGTCTGCGAAGCGTCCGACTACCGGCGCGGCGCCCAGAAGGCCGCCCTTTTCAACCAAATGCGCGGCCATACCCTCTTTGCCGCCATAGGAACCGGAGTTGACATCAAGCATTTTCCTCCGGGTCAGTCCATCGCCGCTATCGACATTAGTGACAAGATGCTGAGCAAGGCCGAGAAGCGGGCGCGGCAATACCGCGGACACCTCGTACTCTACCGGGCCGATGCTCAGGACTTGAAGTTTCCGAGTGCAAGCTTCGACACGGTCGTGACATCCTGCACGATGTGCTCGGTCCCCGACCCCCTGCGCGCCTTCCATGAGTTCCATCGCGTCCTACGACCGGATGGGCGCTTGCTGATGTTCGAGCATGTGCGAAGCCGAAACCCGATCCTTGGCCTCGCACTCGATTGGATGACGATCTGGACACGCCTGAGTGGTACCGAAATGAACCGCCACACGCTCAAGACCGCGGAATCCGCTGGTTTCACGATCACCCACATCGAAGGTGTCTACCTTGATATCATCCTGGCCGTACACGCCATCAAATGTGGTCCGGGCCCTTGAGGAGTGGATCGTAATCGCGAACCCACCTTTCGCCAGCTGTTCAGGCTAAGCAGGAACGCAAAATGGTTTACTCGCTTTGACGAGTTACTTGTATGCTACGAACTCCTTGTCGAAGCGTTGGCTACGCACGTCTTCCCGTCGAATTCATCGTCTGCTCGGAGGGCAATACCGGGCCATTCATTCGATGTTCCTGCTTGAACGTGCAACGGCCAGCTTCCTAAGTACCTTGCCTTATGGCTACGCGGTTCGCCGAGTGTGCGACCTCGTATCGGATTCTTAGCTTTCCTGACTTCGCCGCACGAGAAGCCTATTGGTGCAGCGAAACCGCGATTCTAAGCGTTGATGAGCGATCTCGGAGTCGGTCGAACTTTGCACCCAGTCAGTGATTAGCCGAATCGGGGCCCACTTCGCAGCCAGTAGATTCACGTCAAGCCTGTCGTAGCCATGGGAGAGCGACGGAAGTTCGACCGCCACCTCATCTGTCGCATGGCCGTGCCAGCAGCGCTTGATCGACGAAGCAGTCGAGTACGATAAGGGGCGCCTAATTCCCGTTTTTGCCCTGTACGGAAATCTTTCACTCGACCTAGCCCTCGCAGGCTGGCGTGATCCGAAATTGCTCCCAGGGGCAATTTCGTGCATCTCGCGATGGACGGTGAGAGCCGAAGCATTTCCGAGCGAGTCATGCGGAATCACATGAACCGTTGGTAGTCACCGCGGATAAGCCGGCCTCCGGGAACCCGACCGCAGGCATCGCCTGCGTCGCACCCCATCGCTCGTCGCCAAGCTCGCTCCGCGAGTCGGGGCGAGCGACGACCGATCGGGTCCCGCACCGCAGGCGAGACGGACACCAGTTCTTGGTGGACAAGAAGTGTTCAGGCGGTAGGACGCTAATACTTCGCGGCGGGCCCAGATGGCGTCAACCAAGAAGCCTCCATAGTGATTGCGGTTTCTGTCAACGACCTTGGACGGAAGCCAGAATTCTGCAATCGCACTCGTTGCGACGGATCCGCCGCAGAACGCTCGACACTGGGTACCTGTTGCTTCTATCCAGCCGAGAATTCGTTCACTCGCGACCGCATCACGATGCTGCCAAAGCAAAGTACGAGAAGGAATAGATTCAGCATGCCCCAACTTGAAACAGCGGGCACCGACGTTGACTCGCACTCGTCAGGAATTCCATTGCTGTTTAGATCCAAACTGGTTGCATTTGCAAGGTCGCACTCGTCCAACACTGCATTGACGTTGCAATCGCTCGCCGGTCTCTCGACACAGGAAGGCCCGTCAAGCAGCAAACTAAACGCGCCAACGGAGCTGCCATTCCCACCAACTCGAACGAAATACTCCGTACCGGTAGTCACATCGATTGTTAATCCGGATTGCAGGTCGCAAGCGTTGTCGTTGCACGCCAGCTCTACTCCGCTACCGGGACAATTCGAGTGAATCGACAAGACAGTATCAAACATAGATCCACACAAACTTAGCGACAGAGTGCCCGATGCCGATGGCACGTATTTGTACCACACGTCTCCACCACCGGGCGTATTCTCACAACTTGAGCTTCCATCATTGGACGCCTCGTTGGTCGCCGCATGCACGACCAATCCGGGACACACCAGCAATGCGGACCCACAGTCGTCTGATTCGTGATGCAATAGCTCACAAACGTCGTTAATGTCGTTCTGGTTGCAATCGGTTTGACATTCGTCTGGAATGGAGTCGCCGTCACAATCGTCGCTCGAACCGGAGCCAATATCGCAAACGTCTGGTAAACTGTTCTTGTTGCAGTCTTCGGTCGACTCGCAAGCATCCAAGTATTGGTTGCCGTTGCAGTCACCTGAAGCCAGCTCACATTCATCGGGAACTCCATTGCTATTGCAGTCCGGCGTACAAAGCCCCTGTGCCGTTCCGCCCAACAGAATCACGTCTCCCGCCGGATTGCCAGTCGATTCAGCAAGTGCGCTAAGGCCCAGAAAACCTGGTGGACCCGTGAATACCGTGTGATAGCAGCAATGGCTCATGTTTTGACACGTCGAGCCTGGCGACAGTGCCGACGTGAGGTTTGTGGTCGGGCAAACAGAAACGTGCGTGCGATCCTGAGTTAACACCGGGATGGGAAGCCACCCATAGGCCTCAGGTTCGTCGGCCTGCGTAAGGGCGATCAGACTACCTCCAAACACGTTTACGAAATCCGCCATTGCCGCTTGGCGGGTATTGATTGCGGAAAGTTGCATCGAAGTGAAACCACCGTGCGTGTGAATGCCGCTCGACGGAACATAGACGACATCATAGTCCGCCAGTTTGACAGTTTGGATGTCCAAAGGATTAGTCAAAACGGTGATAGGTACGTCGGGACCACCGTTCGCTGCGGCATTCCAAGAGTTGAGGCTTGCCAAGGCCTGCCCGCCATTGATCCCAAGTGCAAGAATCCCCGATCCGGGGGACGCCGAGTTGTCGACGGCGAAGGAAAAGATGGCCGGGTACAGTCCGCCACAGCCCGTCCCGAAACAGTGGCCGACGTCGTCGGCATCATCGCCGGACAAGAAGACCGTGCCTCCAACGGGAGGGAATAGACACGTATCGCACTCATCGGGACGCCCGTTCGTGTCACAGTCGAGGCTTGTTGCGTCCAAAACGTCGCATGAATCTGATATCGCATTCAAATTGCAATCGACCAATTCGCACTCTTCAGGGACACCGTTGCCGTTGCAGTCGCGGCTTGTGCCGACCGCGATATCGCAAACGTCCAGCACGTCATTCAAATTGCAGTCGGCACCATCGCATTCGTCAGGCACATCATTGTTATTGCAATCCTCACTCGTACCTGCGCCTATGTCCACCGAATCATCAATGCCGTTTTTGTTGCAGTCGGTGAACGTGCAAGTCAACTTCGCGATGCGGGCCGCGTCTTTCCCACCGGCCTGCGTGAACATTCCGGCCGAGAAAAGGGCGAGACCGTTGCCATCATCAAATGGATAGAACGCGCGTACGTCGTCATCAACTCCGTCGCCGATCGGAAACCAGCTCGTACCAGTCCACTTGGCAATTCCACTCGCGGGAGCACCACCGGCGCTCGATAGGTTTCCGCCGACGTACATGGCTGCGTCCGGCCCGCTTCCGAAAGGCGCTAGCGCGTAAACAGTTCCTGCAACTCCGCCTCCAACGGATGTCCAAGTAGAGTTGCTCCACTTGGCCAGGAAGCTGATAGCGAGTCCTCCGATTGACCCAAAGGAGCCGCCCGCATACAGCGCATCGCCGGAGCCGTCATTGAAACTGGCAAGGGCATAGACCGTGTTGGTGGCGCCAAGCCCGAGGGAAGCCCATGAACTCCCGTCCCACCTAGCAATTCGATCGGCGTTGGCGTTGCCACCCGCGTCGGTAAATTCGCCGCCGACAAATAAAGCGGGCGGATTGAGGCCAGAACCATCTTCGTCGTACACGAATAGGGACCAGACTTCGTTGTTGAGGCCGGCGCCGAGCGCGGACCATGTCGTTCCATTCCATTTCGCGATTCGATCGGCGCTTGGATTTCCTCCGCCGTCGGTGAAGGACCCGCCGACATACAATGCGTCACCGCTACCGTCGTTAAAGACGGTCAGCGCATTCACTTGGCCGTTGGGAACTCCCCCGATATTGAACCAGTTGGCGCCATCCCATTTCGCAATGCGGTTGACTGTGAAGCCCCCGGCTGTAGTAAACGATCCGCCAACATATAGATCCGGCGGGCTCGGACCAACGCCATCATCGTCAAAAACTGATAGCGCGTAAGCGTTGCTGTTCAATCCACTGCCCAAATGGGACCAACTGGCGCCATCGAACTTGGCGATATTCGCGGCAACCGTGGTTCCCGCCGAGTCGAAGTTTCCTGCCGCAATCAGGGTCGGCCCATTCCCATCATCAAATTCTGTTAATGCGTATCCAATGGAATTCAGCCCCAGTGCCGTTGAAGGGACGCTCAGCCAATCTGTTCCGTTCCAAGCGGAAAGGTAGTAATGGGCTTCGTCGGCGACTCGATTGAACGTACCTCCTACGAATAGTTTAGCGCCATCACCGTCGTCAAACGTCGTTAACGCGTAAACTCGATAGGAGGCAGCTGAGCCTGTCACTCCGGCTCCAAGCGCCGACCAAGTTGCTCCATCCCATCTTGCGATGTGATTTGCCGAAACGCCACCTGCCGTGGTAAAGGCACCACCAACGAACAGGGCTTCCGCGCTTCCGTCATTGTAAACCGCCATCGTCTCCACGACGTTGTTAGCACCCGTACTCAACGCCGACCACGCTCCGTTCCATTTGGCAATTCGATCCGCCGCAGCGATCCCGCCTGCGTTTTGAAAGTTGCCACCGACATAGAGCGCGGTTCCGGTCCCGTCGTCGAAAGTTGTTAGGGCTTCGACGGTGCTGCTAACGCCCGGTGTGGTACCTACAGTGGACCAAGTCGATCCATTCCACTTGGCTAGGCGGTTTACTGTGATTCCACCTGCCGTTGTAAATCCGCCGCCTACGAATAGCGCAGGTCCACTTCCGTCGTCATAAACCGCAAGCGCATTTGCGGCGCTGCTTAACCCGGTACCCAAGGCGGACCAATTTGATCCGTTCCATTTGGAAATGTAGTTCACCGTGGTACCGCCTGCCGTTGTGAATAGTCCTCCGGCGAACAGCGCGGGTGCATTGGGTCCAATGCCATCATCGTCGAAGACCGCAAGAGCATGAACGTTTCCTTGAAGCCCCGAACCTAAGAACGACCAACTTATCCCATCCCATTTTGCAATGCCGTCGGCCGCAATGCCCCCCGCTGTCGTGAAGTTGCCGCCCACGTACAACGCTGGCCCCGTCCCGTCATCGAACACGGCCATGACGTTGCCATCATCATTGAGGCCCGAACTCAAAGCCTCGTAACCGGAACCGGTCCACTTGGCGATGTGGTGCACGAGAACTCCGGGCGTCAGATCAAAAAAACCTGCCACATATAACGCTGGCCCTGTTCCGTCGTCGAATACGTGTAGCGCACTGACATATGTACTACCGGAAACATCCAGAATGCCCGGTAGGCCAAATCCATCAGCCCACACGTCGGCGCATTGGGCATTCACCCGAACTGAGGCAACGAGCAATGTTGCAAGAATCGAGGTGACACATGTACTCAAGCGGGTGCGGCCATGTCGTCGGAAGGGCAATGAGCTGATTCGCAGGCCAAGAAGCGCCAGTTCGTTCATCTTGATCGCTTGATTCAACCCGACCATGAAGTTACTCCTCCCGCCACAACCAAGTGTTAGTGGCGGGTTGCCTTGCATTCCGCGACAGATTTCAACTATTCTCGTGTACCACTCAGGTCGCGTTCAATACGCACAACTGGGGAGGGTGCTACTCTTCGCGCCCTTGAGTCTCGACGCTGCTTCGCAACGAAACGACCAAGCGTATCGCGACGCCAATACGCTCTCTGACAGCCAGCTTGCGAAACAACTCCCGGTTGTGCATGCGAATCGTGTCGGGCTTGAGCCCCAGCCGTTCGCCGATCGACCGATTGCTGTGGCCGAGGCAGATCAGGCGGGCAATCTGCCTTTGCCTCGGACTCATCGCGTATCGCCGTGCCAGGTCCGCCCACTCCTCCGTGGTGAACAACTCGGGAAGCCCATCCCCGGTTCCGCGCCCATTCCGCATGAGCCCAAAGCGCATGCGAGAGCCGTGCGTACACGCGCGCTTCAGAAAAATTCTTTACTTTCGTAGAATGAGCGGCAGGAAGGCCAGATTGACCATGATGCCCGTCGAAGAACAGCTTACTCATGCCGCGTTGGCGGGCGACGAAGAAGCGCTTTCAGAACTTCTTCGTCATCACGGGCCGGAGCTACGGCAGCGCCTGACCGGCCAAATCGGTCGCCAGTATCGCGGCGCCCTTGACGAGGATGACGTACTCCAGGTCACCTACTTGGAGGCGTTCTTGCGGATCCTACAATTCACAAACGAAGGTTCAGGGGCCTTTCTCGCTTGGCTCACGAAAATCGCGGAGAACAACCTTCGAGATGCCATCCGTGGGCTGGACGCCGGAATTCGTCCCCCGAGAGCCAAGCAGCTTCATGACGGCCCAACGGCCGAGTCTTATGATGACCTGCTCTCAAGCCTTGTGGGAACTGATTCGACGCCTTCCAGGCGGGCGGCTCGCGGTGAGTCCAAAGAGATTGTTGAAGCGGCCCTGAACGAACTCCCTCCCGATTACGCCAGGGTCATCCGCCTCTACGATCTTGATTTGCTTGACATTCAGAAGGTCATGGCTGCGATGAAGCGCTCCAAAGGCGCTGTGCACATGCTTCGGGTTCGGGCGCATGATCGACTCCGGGAACTGCTTGGAGAGGAAGGCCGATTTTTCAGCGACAAGGCGTGAATGCCGGGGCATCGCATGCGCTTTGACAAGGTGATTATGGAAAACTGGGATCATGGCCGTTCGCCCGACGAACCCGAGGGTAATTCGGACATGGTCGATTACGCGCGTGACCAAGTCCGCGGCGTACGCAAGGCGTCCCCGTTGTGGGACCATTCGTTTCATGCCCTGAGTTCCGTGCCCGGCTACGACCTAGTGGAATTGATTCATCGCGGCGGTCAGGGCACCGTGTATCGCGCCGTGCAGCGATCGACGCGAAAGTCGGCAGCCGTCAAACTATTTCCGCCTTCCCCGTCCAAGGACCAAATCGATCAGAAACGCTTTCAACGAGAGATCGATGCGCTATCGCGCCTCGACGACCCGCACATCGTGTCCATTCGCGATAGCGGTTCCGTCGGCCCCGTTCGTTATGTGGTCATGGACTACGTTTCTGGAGACTCCCTCGAAAATCACGTCAGAGACAAGAAGCTGACGCTAAAGGCCATTCTCTCCTTGTTCGTGAAAATCAGTCGCGCAGTACACTTCGCTCACCAGCGCGGCATCATCCATCGCGACTTGAAACCCGGCAACATCCTGGTTACCGCGGACGGCGAACCTCGCATTCTCGACTTCGGCCTCGCCCGGATCATTCACGAGGATGGCCACGATTCCGTACCACACAACCCCGTAACAGTTACCGGCCAATTCGTGGGATCCCTTCCTTGGGCAAGCCCTGAACAAGCGTGTGGCGATTCCCGCTCCGTCGATGTTCGCTCGGACATCTACTCATTGGGTGTCATTCTCTATCAACTTGTCACGGGACAATTCCCTTACTCGGTGGTTGGGAGCGTGCGCGACGTGCTCCAAACGATTCAAGATGAGGAACCAATCAAGCCGCGCTCGTTGCGTCGCGAAATCGATGACGATGTCGAAACCATCCTACTTACATGCTTGCACAAGAGTCCGGCGAGGCGATACCAAAGCGCGGCTGAACTCGCGGGCGATCTCGACCGCTATCTGTCCGGTCATCCGATTCAGGCCAAGCGCGATAGCATGTGGTATGTGTTGCAACGAACCCTTGCCCGGCACCGAATACTCTCTGTAGCCGCTTTGATCGTGCTCGTTTTCCTGGCAGCTTATGTGGTCACAACCACCACCTTGCTGGGTCGTGCGCAAACCGCGGAACAAACGAATGCTCGCCTCGCTGACGAAGCCCAAATGGATTTTCGCCTCGTCCAACAAACCGTACAGAACTTGCTTTCCAATTGGGCCACGCGTTTCGGTCGGGAGAGCGGGGCTCAACCAGCTCAACGAGCCATGTTGCAACAGGCCTATGCCGAACTGCTGCCGCTCGTTGACCGCCGCCCGCGCGAGCCTGACGAGCACGTCGACCTCGCCGTTACGTATTTCCTGCTGGGTGATATTTGCCAGAAGCTGGAAAACATGCACGACGCCATGAAGCATCTTCAAAATGCTGCGAAATTGCGTCGACGGCGCGCATCGAAGAACCCAGAAGACCTCGACAATCTTGCGAAGTTATCAGTAACGATGGTCCGCATGGGCGACTGCTTGGACGGCAGGGAGAAGCTCGCTTCTTACAAGCAATCGCTCGAACTTGACGAGGGTCTCTATGCTCGTCAACCTCACAACGCGAACTTTCGCAGCAATCTCGCCTGGAGCTATCAACGTGTAGCGGACTTGCACCCGTCGTTATTCGATTCGACGAGCGAAAAGGTTGAGTATTTCCGAAAGGCGGAGGCGCTCTTTGAAGAGATAACCAAAACCGGTTCGGCCCCAAGTTCGGAACACCATGGCCTATGCATTTCCAGGCTTCGACTTTCAACCGCCATAGAGAGTTCCGGGGACTATGACGCGGCTCAAGGCCTGATCGACAAAGCGGCGGCAGCCTGCCGTCGCGCCGTCGAGCTTGAACCAAATAACCCTAGCTATCTTCGTGACCTGGCCCACACGCTCACGGTACTTTCGTTTTACTCGGAGATTCACGGCGACAAGGAAACGCGGTGGGGTATCCTCGACGAGGCGGAAACGTTGTACGAACGACTGTCGAAAGATGATCCGGCAAGTGCGATCGACCTCATCGGACTTGCAAACATTGCTCAGTATCGGTCCGAAGTGGCAAGTGACCTTGCGGACTGGCCTCGCGTGCAAGCGCTCCATGAACGCACACTGGACCTTTGCAGCCGGATTAACGCCTTGGATCCGGAATTGCCCGAAGGCATCAGCTTTCGATTCACGTTTCTTGGCCATTACGCGAGATTCCTGTTTGATCGCGGAGACTCCGATGCCGCGCGTTCGATGACCATCGAAGCCATTGCAGTGGCCGAGAAGCTAACGGAGCGATCAACGGATCCGTCGCAATTCGCAGCTTTCAGCCGCCTGATGCTTGAGGCCGTTCCGCCGGACCTAGGTGATACTTCACGAGCGGTTGCCCTCGCCCGGCAAGCTGTTGAACTCTCGGATCGGAGTCTTCCCATGCCTTTCATGCAGTTGGCCACGGCGCTCCATGCCGATTGCCAGATCGAGAGCGCTTTGGAAGCACAACAGCAGGCCCTGTCCATGGTGCCGCCGGATTCAATGCGTGCTAAGGAAATTCTAGAGCTTTTTCCCGATACTCCGGCCCCGTGAGCTTCGACCATCATGTTCCCGCTGCGGACTGCTGGGAAATGGCTGGGCTTCGATTCATTTTCCGCTGCTGACTGCTTCTGAAAGGCTCCCTAATTCCCGTTTTTGCTCTGTACGGAAATCTTGTGACCGGATTGCTCCTCGCGGCCAGTCGCAATCCGATCGTTCAGCCAGAGGGCAAGGTCATCGTCTCAGAAGGGCATGATTTCCGCTGTCAATGATGCGGACTGTTTCAATGCGAGGCATCTATTTCCCGCCCATGTTCACCGTGAACCGCTCGGGCCTCCGGGAGCCCGTCCGCAGGCATTGCCTACGTCGCACCCCATCGACCGTCGCCAAGCTCGCTCCGCGAGTCGGGGCGAGCGACGGTCGATCGGGTCCCGCGCCGCAGGCGAAGTCGGGGAATTGTGTTGCCTTGAACACACCATGCCAAGCACGGACAAAACCACTCAAGACCAAGATTAGGTCAAGTCATTGGCACGCCGTCGCATTCCAGGTTGGAGGCTCGGGTACCGTGGAGTTGGCGCCAAGATGCGTTCAACGGACCTGAGATGGGCGACTCGCTCGACCAGCACGGTGAGTTTGCTTACTCCGTGAAATGGCGTGGCGTCTTGCCTGTCAACAACAGGAAGCGGCTGGTCTGCGGATTCTTGAGGAAGACCCGTTTGTTGATTTGCGAGCCTCAATTGTGCTGCGGCGCGATCTTCATCCGCCTGCGAAATGTACGCCCACAAACCACGCCGCACAATCACGGCAAAGAGGCCGCAGGGATTCCTTCGTCCGACACGAATTGCGTGTTCAGCAGCGGCAAAGAAACGCAATCGGTCGCTTAGCGTACGCCGGATCAGTTTCTGACGGGCGGCCTGGGCAAAAAGAGCGTCGAGTCGAATCGGGTCACGCAAGTCGTGGGCTTCGATGTGTCGCCAATCCGGTGGCGGTTTCTGACCTGCTTGCTTGCAAGCCCCCGTTCGTTGCGTGGCTGGCGGGCTGGGGTTTTCAGATCCTGAAAGGAGTTTATGTTTATGTACAGGGGGTGGCGTTTTCGTGTCGTGGGGAGTGTTTCGGGGTGGCGTTTTTGTAATCTCCGCAACGCCGGTCGGGAATCCTGCCGACCAATCAAGATTGATTTCAACACGGGCACCAAAGGCGTTCACATGCGCCGCCGGAGCGGACACATCACGGAGCCAACCGGCGTTTTTCAGCCAACTCCGGGCGCGTTTGACGTTACGCTCATGGATTCCGAATAATTCGGTGATGAATGCGACAGAGCATGAACCGACGCCAACGCATCGCCCGTCGACCCACCAAAGACAGCGGATCGTGTGCCCGAGCATGCACGCCGTCACCGATGGACGTCCGCACGCCGCGAGGAACCTCAACACGCGACGCGGAATGGGCAGCGACCGATATCGCACATCGTCGCGGTGATGAATCGCCTCAGCCATTTGCTCGGAGTCTTCTATAACAGAGGCAGAAACGAGTGCATCGCCCTCCAGAAATTCGATTCCACCACGGTCCAAGTTCACGATACCAAGCTCCTGCAAACGGCGCATCGCCGCTCGAACCCGAGGCGCGGTCTCAGTCCGCACAAGCCTTCGGGCCTCCGCGATGATGGTTTCTCGATCAAAATGATGGGGATTGCCCAAAGTCGGTTTGAGCCTGGCCGCACGTCCGGCCGCGGCACGACGTTCCGCGATTTCGTGCAAGGCCCAATACACGCGAACATCGAGAAACGTGGGCAGCAACTTGCTCCGATACGCCGACCACATCAGGCAAATCTGTCGTATGCTGACCGGCCTGTATCCACCTTCCGGTCTCGTTACGACCGACAGTGAAACGCCCTTCGATGTGCTTGTTGCAATCATGCTCCCTTCGTTGGTCCAGCGAACGTTTCGACGGGGTTCGCGTTCCCGAGAAGGCTGATTCAGGCAGGAGCAACGTCGGAAATCAACTTCTCGGTCCGACGAACTTCTTCATTGACGGCGCGTGTGGTTGTGCTAGATCAGAGGGGTACATGTTGAAACCCACCGATTCCGTACCAGCGGCGTCGGTTACGCACGGCACGCATTAAGTTTTCGTGCGTGCCAGTTTCCTGTTCTGTTCAGCCTCCTTTGTTTCCCGCTCGAACGGCCCGGCTATTTACCCAGCCGAGGCCGTTGGAGCCTTCCTTTGGATTCACGGTGCCAGCATACGGCATCCAGTATTCAGCGCAAGTGGTTTCTTGACGTGGCCTTAGTGAATTCATGCACGCATGCTTGCGTGCAAGCAATCACGCAAACGTGCAGTCATGATATCTTGCTTGCGTAAACGCTACCAGTGTTGCATGGTCGCAGCATGATTGCTGTAGTCAACCAGAAAGGAGGCGTTGCCAAGTCAACGCTGGCCGTGCATCTCGCGGTGTGGCACTTGGAAGCCGGACGCCGTGTCGCCTTTATCGACGCCGACGGCCAGTCTTCTTCGTCGCGATGGATTACCGCCGCCGGTTGGCCAGTGACGCTGGTCACGGAGACCCGTGCCGATGCGATCATCGAGGAAGCCTCGCGACTTAGGTCAACGCACGATATCGTCGTCGCCGATGGTCCCGCCAATCTTGCGGGGAGCACCCGTGCCTTGCTGCTTGTCGCGGACTTTGCCGTGGTCCCGTGCGGCGTTTCTCTCACCGACCTTGAATCAACCGCCTGCACGATTCGCATGTTGGAAAATGCTCGGCGCGTGCGCGCCGACTCGTTGCCGTTCGGCTGCCTGGTCCTCACCCGTGTGCGGGATAAACGATGCATCCTCACGCGAGAAGCCCATCAGGCGGCGACAAGGCTCGGCCTTCCACTCCTCAATCGTTTCCTTCCTTTGCGTGAGGCCGTGGCCGACGCACCCGGGCAACGTTCGGTGGTGTGGAACATGGGACCCTACGCAAAACAAGCGAGCAATGAGATGACGCTGCTATTGACGGAGATACACGACCATGCCGACCGCGAGACGAACCGCCATCGAAACCCTGACCAACGAGGAGAAGTCCTTCCTCTTTCCATCCCTCCAGCCCGTGGCGTCGCCGTCTGACTCCGCTGGCAACGGGCGATCGACGGGACCAAATCTCCCCCGAGTCCGGCGCGCGGCCAAGTCAACATCGCATGAGTCGCCCAAGACGCCGTCCTCGCGTTTGCCGTCGCCTTCGCGAAAAATGAAAGCGTTACGGGTGACCGCCCGGCAATCTGTATCCGTGCGTCTAAGCGAACCGCTCGCCCGTGTTTTGCGTCGTGCATCCATGGAACGGTCGCTCGATTACATCGAACCTTTTTCGCAGCAGGGCATTGTCGAGGCGGCTCTTTGGGACTGGTTTCAAAGCAATGGTTACGACATCGACTCGTAAGTCGTTCGCCGTTCCAGTCCCACCGTTTTGGACCGCGACGCGAACCGTGCTTACGCGACGTATTTCCTACATTTCGGATGTCCTATTCGAGACCAAGGACTTCCGCAACACTTGACACTATAGGGCTATTGCCCTATAGTGGAGTTCATCGGGTCCACAGGGGACTCCTCAACATTTCGGAGGGACATGGAAAAAGAGTGTGAAGAACGTGGTTACAACGGATGGAGCAATTACGAGACGTGGGCGGTGAGCCTATGGCTCGACAACGAGCAATCGAGTTATCTTCATTGGCGTGAGCAAGCGGCTCGTCATCGCCTGGAAGCTCCGAACGCATCGGGTTTCCGACACGGAATCCTCACGGAGGAACAGGAGGCACGATGCAACTTCGCTAAGCAGCTTAAGGAGGAGGTGACGGGTGCATCGCCGCTTTGTGAAGCGAGCATGTACGCCGACCTTCTCGGAGCTGCTTTGAGCGAGGTCGACTGGCTGGAGATCGTCGACCATTGGCTATCCGAGTGAAAAAACAAAGACGCCGGGCAACGCCCCGGCGTTGCCCTACCCTGGCGGACCAAATCCGCCGGGCGGCCATGGGCAGCGGCCTAAGCGTTTATCGAATCGCCAAGGAGACGGGCGTTGACCAATCCACGCTGAACAAGTTTTTGTCCGGGGCACGGGCGAATATCCGACTCGACGTGGCCGATCGCTTGTTCCGGTTCTTTTTCCATCCGCCCAGACCGAAAGCGGTACCATCAAGCCCTTGTTCAACCCCTGACTGACGAACCACAAGTACCACTGTCCGACGAAGGTCGCTTCGTTTCCGAAGCTACGCCACGGCACCAGTCAATCCCACAACTACTCAGGCTAACCATGTCGCCTGTAGGTGGCCTCTAAGCCTCGCTTGAGTCTTCAAGAAACAACGCTTCGCCGCTGATCGGTGCCGACCGACCCCGCCACCCACGGGCTCGCGGCGCTCGCCCTCGCCCCGTTTATGGTCAGCGTCCCGTCCGTCCGCCCCGCCCATCGCTGCAAGGGCCACGCCAGACCGGCTGCGCCAGTCTGTCATGTCCCTTGCGGTCGCTCCCCGCCACCCCACCGACGGCCGAAACGCTGGCCTGTTTTTTTGAGAGGCAGACCCTCGTTCTCCAGCTGGGGGCAAAAGAACGAGAGTCCGCCTCTCAAGTGCGGAGAGATCCGCCTTGGGTATGGGCTTTCGAGGGAACATCGGGCGCGGCTGCAAGTCGCGTCACGCCATCAAAGGAGAACCAACCTATGGAGGAGATCGTTTGTTTTCGTTGTGGAGCATCCTGGTCGTACTTGTACGTGAGATTTGACGTCTCGGGAGAATTTGAACGCGAGGGGGCCGAGCTGCTTCGGTGTCCCGATTGCCCGCCAAGGAGATCGGTACTTACGGTGGTTGATTGCGACCCGCCCGACGGCGACGCGATGCCCCTTGGCGAACCCGGCACCTTGATAGGCACTCCAAACGATTCCAAAAAGTAGTGAAACAACCAGGGACCGCCGGGTTTGTCCGACGGTCCCTTTCAATCAGGAGAAACACAACATGAAACTGTTAACCAAAGAAATCCGCGAACGACTGCCCAAGCTGTACGAATCGCAGAATGACAAGGACCCCGTTCTGCAGGTGAAGTTTTTCACCCCGTGGTCCTCGTGGACCTGGTACGCGTCGGAGTTCGACGGCGCTGACCTCTTTTTCGGGCTCGTGGAAGGACTCGAAACTGAATGGGGTTACTTCAGCCTGAGCGAACTTAAGTCCATCCGTGGCCCCGGTGGGATTCGCATCGAGCGTGACAAGTTCTTTGACCCCATATCGGCGAGCGAAATCGACAAGCGTCGCAATGCGGTGAAGTGAAAGACCCGCCGGTCGGCGGCATCCCTGTAACGCCGCCTACCGGCCTATTGAATGGAGAATTAGAATATGAAATGCAAGACCCAATCAATAAGCGAATTCGCTACGTGGTTAACGTCGCCGACCCCGGTTCCGTTATCAGGAGACGATAACCATATGTACATGCCAACGAAGCCGGGCTTCGTTGTCGAAATCAACCGGAAGACGTTCGAGTACTTCCGGGAAGCTGTGCCATCCGATTCACCGGACTCGTGCATGTTGTGCTACGCCGAAAGCCTACCTTTGCCCGCACTTGTGTTTCGGCGAGGGCACCGGTTTTTCGCCCGGTTGCTGACGGGTGAGGAAACTCGCCTCTTTTGCGAGCTCGCCGAGATTCCCTTGCCGGGCCGAAGGTAACAACCACCCACCGGATGACGATGCCCAGTTAATCGGCCTTCGCTCATCCGGTGAATTCAAAGACGGGCAGCCGGCAGGCTGCCGCCCTCTACGCACTCCCTTCAGGCCCCCTTCGCCAAACAGACCGTCAAGAGGAACCGACCCGCGTACTCCTGAGATTTCGATCAAACCAGGCTCTTTCTTGGCGCTCTATGCATCCCTCTGGTCGGCGTTGTGAGTGTGGCGCGCGTGAACCGCTCACGAAATACGCATCCCATTACCCAGAAATGATTTACGACCATTTTGCTACGCATTTCTCTAATAAAGAAGACCAAGTTGGAGTTGGTTCGTCACCGCGTAATTGGTTAACTTGGCGGCATGCCCAGCCCCCGGCAGTCAATCTCGCTACATCCCCACGAGGAGGAGATGCTGGTCGCGCTGACCTTTCGGGTTCCGTTCCTCTCGGAAGCACAAGCCGCCTTCACCTGGTGGGGGTCGGGCTCCGTCGCTCGGGCCAAGGCCCGGCGACGATTCCGGGCCCTCGAACAGGCGGGGCTTATCGAACAGTTCGTGGAGTTCGTTCGCCGCGACATTCCACCGCGCGAGCCGCTGGTGGTTTGGCGCCCCGGCGATCCGCAGCCGGATCTGATCGCTTTGTCGTCTACTCTGCGGGGCCTCTCGGAGCGAGGGCTGGTCCAGCGGCGCCTCCTTCTGGGAACTGCCATAGCGGCGGAGTTGGTGGGGGGTAGGCCCGGTCGCCGCCCACGCCGTAGCGAAGTCTCGCACGACCTGCGCATCGCCGACGTTTTTCTGATCTTTCGGCGCGAGTCTCCCGGTCGTGCTCGGTACTGGTTTCACGAATCGGCCGTCCCCCTTCGGAACCGCCGATTCGGCGAAGTCGTTCCGGACGTTATGATTGTCACGAAGCGTCGCACGACCGTGATTGAAGTGGCTGGTGAATACTCCGCGCGTCATCTTGCCGCGCTGCATGACCACTGCCGGGCTTCGGGCTACGCATACGAACTATGGTAGAAACACCGACCCACTCTCAACTGGTCGAAGCCGTAGCCGATCACATCGCTCGGTATCGGATCAGCATCCGTGAAGTGATTCAACACGTGCTTTGCCCCGGCAAGTCATGCGCGGCGGCGGTCCAACAACTCATGGATTTGGGCCGCATTCAAGTATGCGCCCGAAGCGCACGCATGGCCGGGAAGACCTCCTACTATCAGTTGACGCATGCCGAAGTCATGCGACGGGACCTGCCGGTGGCGCGGGCGCGCATCCGGGGAACGCAATCGCTTCCCGTTGACCTGGCCATTCTGTGGGCCTGCTGCATGACGGAACGCGCGCGGCTTCGAGCCGACCGTCGCGATCTCACCGAACTTTTTCGACGACTCGGCCTTTCGGGAAACCCGCCCAAAGGCGAGCACTGCATGGAGCGCGGCGAATTGCGCGGCAAGCCCTGGGTCCGCATCCTCCGTATCTACGTACCCGGAGGTACCGGACATGGTGAAGCAGCCTTGAAGCGTGCCTCACAAATCCTTGCGGAAGCCGAAGAGAGCCCCGTGATTGGAAAACTCACGCAAGCCCGGATGTATGGACTCCTAATCCTTGTACCCAATCATGCTGCCAAGGACCAATTGGAAATCGCACTTGCGCAAAGCAGCGTCCGCAAGGGGCGAGCCGTGTTTGTTGAGATTGCACCGACGCCGATGTCTTTGAGGAGCTTTTTGAATGACCAGAAAAACACCGCCCCCAAACAAGCAGCGCGACACCAGGCTGCAATCGGGAGCGAACCTCGTCATGGACAGGTACCCGCTGGCATACTCCCCGGCGTCGAGCGCCGAAATAAACGAAAGCGCCCTCCCAAGCATCGGACAGTACGCCGACATGGAACTGGCGGTCCGCGATAATCGACCGGTCTCTGAGGGTGATATTCAAGCCGCCAATTCGATTTTCATCAGCTGGGGAACTATCGCCGCCATCATCTGTCTCATCGCCATCCCCGCCGCCTATTTCGTGCCGTGGTATGTGGGGCCTTCGTTGGCCGGAGCCGCGTCCTTGTTTTCGATGATAGCAGTCATCAATTCAGGGCGCATCACGCGCTGGACCATCCTTTACGCGTTGGGAATGCCCATCGGATTTCTCGTTGGGATTTACGTTCTCTCCGTACTGCTCGTGAACCGCTGGATCGCCACGATCTTGTTGTTTGCGATTGCCGCATGGGTGCTGCACAGGTACGGAAGAGTTCCATTCCAGTTTCAGCAGGAATGGATGCGTGCGCATCCCCGGCTGCGCCCCGAGACGCGTCGGGCGCAATCAGGGTTTGAAGTTCAGCTAGATTGGGCCACGCTGGGAGCCGCATTCGCCATCCTTTTGGTGGTGCCCTATTTCTCCCGGACGCTTGCCATCGTCCTCGTGTTCGGCCTTTCCATGTACAAGTGTCTTCGGCATCGGTTCGGTCTGGATCTCCTCAAGATAGGGCAGGAACTCATCGCCCGAAACCTGACCTATGGGCACGACTTCGCTGCCGCGCCCGGCGTCTGGTTTCCCAACCATGGTTTTCGCGAACGATGGCGAAGCATCAGGGCGCTAGCGGTGTTCCTCTATTTGCCGCTTACCATCGCCACGGGCTTTTTCATGCCTTCCGATCTCATGCGCAGTTCGCTGGCCTGGTCGCTTGCGAACATCGACTCGCAAAAAGGCCAGAGCGGATTGAGTAGCATCCTCATGCAATCGCTTGGCCGGGAAATCACTTTTGATGGCATTCCGAAGCCTCCACCGGAGATTCCCCGGCCGGAACTGCGCTCGACTCCTGTGCCGCGCAATCCCAAAACCGCGCCGCCCGACGCCAAACAGAAGCACACGGAATCCACGGACGCGTTGCGGCAGGAGCGCGAAGCCCAATACGAGCGCGACGTTGAGCAACAGCAGCGAAAGTATGAGTCCGAACTGATCGATTTTTTTGACAGCCAGCTTCGGGATAAGCCGCATGCGTGGCTCCTGGTTGCGCTTGCGTCGATAGTTCACGGGGACCTTCACTATTTCTGGTGCATCATCTTTTGTCTGTTGGCCGGCGTGTTCGTACCCAACGCCTTGCTGGTCGCGTTGTTTCGACGCCCCTTGCTGGCGATTCAGGATGAGGCCGCCCGGATCGATCAGTTGGACAATGACGATCGCAGCGAGTGGCAATGGTACCCCGATCGATTGCGGTCATCCCCGCATGTAACCTCAAATCCGCAAGGCCGTGAAGTTCAGGAAGCGCAACACCTGTTCTATGGCCTCGAATCGCGGACCGGCACTCCCGTGCTGGTCGATCGCTCCATCGTGAACGAGCACTGTTACTTCGTGGGTGAAACCGGAAGCGGAAAAACAAGCTTGGGCATCATGCCGCTGATCATTCAACTGATTCGTGGTTTCACCAATCCGTCGACGGGCCAGCCTGCTGCGCCGCACCCCATGATCATTTTGGACCTGAAGGGCGACCCAGCGCTGTTTCAGACGGTGCGGGCGGAAACCGAAGCCAGAGGGCAGAAGTTTCTTTTCTTCACGCCGGAAAAAGGCAAACGCACGTACTATTTCAATCCCTTTCAAAGCCTGCGCTCGGAAAACCGTACCATCACGCAACTATGCGAATTGATGCTTGATTCGCTCAGCCTTTCGTACGGAGAGGGCTATGGTCGCTCCTATTACACCCGGCAAAACCGAATGTTGTTGCACGCCGCCCTTAAGATGGACCCGCCCGCCAACTCCTTTGAAGAGCTCTATCGTCGACTTGCGGCCGTTTCCAAAAAAACTCAAAAGTCCATGGGACACGGACCCCAGGACGAGGAGCAGCTTCCCAAACGCATTGACGCGTTTGAACTCCTCTCGACCATCCAGGTTCTCACCGCGTATCCCATGCTGACCACGGTGAAGGACCCGGCGCATGTGGAAGCAGCCATTCATATGCCCACGGTGCTGGAACAAAATCAGGTGGTGTATTTCTGGCTTCCCGCAGCGTTGGAGAGCGTAAGCGTCCGGGAAATCGGCAAGCTCGCCTTGTTCTCGTTGTTGAGCGCGGCCATTGACCGTCAGGCCGCAGGTCTACCGCGTCGTCAGGCATACCTGGTGATCGACGAGTTTCAGCGCATCGCCGGTTCCAATTTCAAGATTGTCCTGGAGCAGGCACGAAGTTTCGGAATCGGTGCCATGCTCGCCAACCAGTCTCTTTCGGACCTTGATACCCCAGACATCGATTTGCGCTCCACCGTGCGATCCAACACGCGGCTCAAACAGTATTTTTCCATCACCGACCCCAAGGACGTTGAGATGCTGTCGCAGACTTCCGGGCAGGAAGTGTTTATCTTGAAGGGTGAGAGTATTGGCATTCGGGCCGAAAAAGTCAGCAGGGTCAACAGTGCAGGCGCACACTATCAAAAGCTTGAGCAGAGGCACGTAGAAACGTCGAGTTTTACCGAAGCGCTCAAGCCGCGTTTTGTGGTCAATGACATTCTCGGCGTCAACGATCACCCCAACGAATCGATTGTTCACGTCTCTCGGGGATCGGGCTACACTCAATACAAGGGCTTGCCGCTGATCGTGCATACCGATTGGCCGCTTACCCGAACTCTGTACGAATCCCGCCAGAAGTTGCCGTGGCCGGATGCACAAGGTGTGCCGCCCGACGTAACGACGACGGCGAAAGAGAGCCCGGTGGAAGTCGACCGTCGCGCGATCGACGAAATCGCGAAAATGCAGGACACTCTCGCGGACTATTTTCAGGAGATGTTGAAGCCGTTGAAATGACTTCGGCCGAAAAGACAAAAGGCCCGCAGGCCTTTTGTCACGTCGCAAGCAAGAAACCGCTTTCCCGATACCGCCAACGCATTGCCGGCACTGGCCGAGTTCCCATGTTTTTCTGAAGTCTGGAAATCGGCCCCAATCGGGGGTTCAGCTTGCTATCGGTGAGTTAACCGCAGCCACCATGGCCATCGGCCCACCTATACCCGTTCGTTTAATCTCCGAACGGAAGAGAAAGAAATCGCGTACTGGATTGTATCATACATGCCCTTCCTCAAGATTCAACGGAAAACACCATTGCCCAACTCGATCCAACCGTGCTAGCGTAATCGCATGCAAGATTTGGATGAGAATAGCCTGCGGGAAACCACGCGAACGGAATTCGGCCGGGACATCGAGATCGACAACGTAGGCTTGCCGACGGTAGCACCACGGCTCGCCTTATGGTCAAGAAATCGGCTCAGAATGCTTTCCCTTGGTGACTTGACCCTGGGAGTCTTTGCGGCGCTCCTCGGAGTTGGCGTATCGGAACTATTCTGGATTTGCCTTGGCTTGTAGGGTCAGTCGCCCCGGCCCGGGTCCGCTTCGCGCGCAAAAAAAGGGCGTACTGCGGGGTTGCGACCCGCAGCACGCTAGTACGTTATGACAACCTGACCAAGATTCGGATGAGCATGTCGGTGAGGAATCCTAACAGGAAGGCCTTTGTCCAAAGCTCAACCCGGTCGCGGCGGGGAGTTGTTTTTAGGAACAACTCCACACGCCTTTCATCATCTTCGCCCATCGTTATTATGATCAAGCCGTCGAACTTCTCGCTCTTGCTTATTTTCCCATCGGGGTAAAATAGCTGATACTCTAAGAAGTTCCGCAACAAAAACCTGCCATCATTCACGAAAAGTATCTTTCCCATGAATTGTCCTCCTTTAACTGGTCGGACGCTTCATTGCGTCGTCGACCCTAACACGACACCCCCCCGTAGGGAGGTCTCATGTTTTGGAGGACCGGCAGGGCGCGGGCTCAAGGCCCGCGTACCCGTTCGTTTAATCTCCGAACGGAAGAGAAAAAGAAACTAGCGAACCGGCCAATCTTAGGACCTTGGGTTGACAGAAGTCGACTTTTCGCAAGAAAATTACGTCGCCGAGCGAGGAGTGACCATGCTGTTCGTTTTGTCGACTATTGTTTGCCTCTGCTTACTCCCACCTCCCCCAGAAGAGGTCTTTCGTGCCGTCGCAGAATCCGAGAAGCGACTTGAATCCTTGCTGCAACAAAACGACTTTGACATCAATTTTCCGACGCCAAAGGCTGATCCAGGCTTTGTGGACATCCGCAGGGGATCGACGCTGCTTGTTTTCGCCGCCAGGACCGGCAAGGTGAGGGCAATTGAATTGTTGTTGAAGCACGGTGCAAAGGTCGACGTCAAAGATAGCTCCGGTGATCTTCCGCTTCACGCCGCGCTGGACAAGGCCAGGATCGACTTGCCGACCGTCGAATTGCTCCTCAAGGCATGCGCCGATCCGTATGCCACCAACGCAAAAAAACAAACGGCGTTTCAGCTCTTCGACGAAGACCCCTCGCCCTTGCTCGACCTCGTGCATTCCTACGATGTGCATTACCTTGCGGAACAGGGTCAGTTCGACCGCATGCGAGAGCTGATCAAGGTTTGCCCCCAACGCCTAACCATGCGTAACGCCGATGGCGACACGCTCTTGCATACGGCCGCCGGCGCGGGTCGACGCGAGGTGGTTGATTGGCTGATTGAGAACGGGGCCGACTTGAAGGCGACGAATCGGTTCGGCGAGTCCGTGGTTTGTTCCGCGGCGATTTGGAACCAAAAGGAGATTGCGAACCACCTTCTCTCGAAAGGCGTTCCGCTGGACACGTACTCCGCTATCGCCCTTGGCAAGCGGAAGCGCGTTGAAGATGAACTCGATAGGAACCCTACGTGGGCGAAGAGTGTCGATGGTCGCGGATTCACGCCTCTGCACTGGGCGGTCAGGCATCACGACCTCCCGATCGTTCAACTTCTCATTTCCCGTGGCGCCGATCTGAACGTCACCGACGGCGACGGTTACACGCCCCTGCGTTACGCCATTCAATTCGAATATCTGGACGTTCTCAACGAGCTCATCAAGGCAGGGTGCGATCTTCGCGTCTTGGATAAGTTGGGAACCTCCGCCATGGACAGTGCGGTTCTCGCGGGAAAAAAGGACCTCGTTGTCATATTACACAAAGCGGGTGCATCCCTGGGTCCTGCATCGAAAGAGTCTCTAGCTACGCCCCTCATCATGGCCGTCATTGGCGGCCATCCGGAAATTGCACGATACCTTGTCGATCAGGGCGCTCCCCTCGACGACCAATCGCCCAACGGCAGGGCGGCGATTCATTGTGCCGTTCAAGATGGAAATCTGGAGCTGGCCACGCTGCTCGCCGAGCGCGGCGCGAACCTCAATTTGCGCACGCAGCTGGACGAGACTCCACTGTGCATTGCGGTTCAAGAGCACAACATCGCCATGCTCAATCTCCTTCTGAAACACAAAGCGGATCCGAATCTGCCTTGTCGGTTTGAGTTCACACCATTCATGAGCGCCCGGAGCAAAGGGTACGAAGACTTCGCAGGCTTGCTTGCAGAGGCAGGTGCGGAAAGTAGTTTTTCAATGGCCCATCGAGCATCGTTTTTGGATGACAAGTCTTCACTTCGCCAGATCATCGACCAACAGCCGGAACTGCTGAACCAGCGGGATCCAGCGGGCGCGACGCCGCTCTACTATGCAACAGCTGCCAAGAAAGACGATTGTGTAGAGTTTCTGCTCTCACGCGGTGCTGATCCAAACATCGCATCCAAGAAGGGCCAGAGCCCGTTGAGCTTGTCCGATTCCAAGGGGCCGATTTTTAAGCTTCTGCGCAAACACGGCGCGCTTGAGGACGGCGAAAACATGATTCAATGGGCAGCCACCTTTGGTAAGCTGGATCTTTTGGTTGCTGCCCTGAAGGAGCACCCGGAACTCATCAACGAGAAAAAGCGTAATGGGAACACAGCATTGCATCTTGCTGCGTTTAACGGCAATTATGGTTGCCTAGCCCATTTGCTCAACCATGGCGCTGACCCTCAAATACGGAATGCAAAAAACCAGACCCCGTTGGAATTTGTGCCCAAGCGATCGGACGGCGATTATCCCAAGATCATCCGCGCCCTAAAACAAGCCGAAAAACGACGTTAACTTTGCCGCTTATTGTCCGTTAGACCCACCCAATGCGCTTCGCTCGGACGCACCGCAAGTGGCGCGACTCTTGTGTTGGTTGACGACTCGTCGCGATCCGTGCTAAGGATCACCCGCGAAGTTGTTCTTTTCCACACGGACCGTGCGTTCTTTGGTCCTTGATTACTTGAATGAAATCTGAAGCGGCCTTTCGTGCGACAACGCTGCGGCGTTGTCGCTTGAGAGTGGCCGTGCTGGCACAGGTTTACACATCGGCGTGTGAGCGACGATTACGACGAGCAAGGAGACGCCGGGTCCGCGCGCCGGGGTTGGGATATGCCCCGCCCTGGCCGCGGTCCGGATATCTTCGGTTGTAGCGCCGGGTCCCGTTTCACGCCGACCCTTTTTTCGAGATCGAGGGTTTGGTTCGCTAGGAGAACATCAGATGAAACAGAAGGAGAAGCCCATGGAAAAAACCAAGGAAAAGCCCGTTCACGAAGTTCGCCTGGGGCGAATCAAGGCCGTGATCTGGGGCAATGAAACGGAGAACAACGGCGTTCGGCACAACGTGCAGCTGCGCCGCATCTACAAGGATGGCGAGGAATGGAAGCAGAGCGATTCGTTCGGTCGTGATGATCTTCCGCTGGTGGCCAAAGTCGCCGACATGGCCCATACCTGGATTCACGAACGGCTTCAGGACAAGTCCTAACGAGAGTTTGGGTTCGACAGCACGGCCCCTCTCGCCTTCGATCGACGCGGAAAGCGTTCGATCAAGTGTGGTCTTTCAAAACTTGTAAAGCGCAGAAGATCCGCATCGGTTCTTGGTCGTTGAGGCCCAAAATCTCAGTGCCCGAGAGACCGGTGGTGCAATCGGTTGTTGCGTGGTTTTCAAGAAGTCAATTTACTTGAGGAGAATGGTATGACCAATCTGACCAAAGCCAATGATGAACTGTTTCGGCGAGCGCCGGACGAATGCTTTCCGTCGCTTACCGCGATTTGGGAGCACTGCCACCAGCGCCGCGAGCGCGGGACCGATCGCTGGCACCCGCCGCAAAGTTTGCGACCCGGTGTGCAGGACAAGCGGTTTGTGCTCGCCCTGGGCGGTGATGAACCGTTGCAAATGAACGACTGGTCGTTCGCCCAGCTTTGCCGACTGGCGCGGGTGAGCAAGGACACGCTGGTTCGCGTGACGCCCCAGACAGCTGGGCGGGTACTCGATGAGACGTTGCCAACAGCGGACAAGCCGGTGCAAGTTCTCACCGAGGGAGACCTGATTCGCTCTATTCACGGAGTTGCCTATACGCGACTCTGGGACGTGGAGTTGCTGACCATGTTGCGTGAGTTCGCTACCGATTTCCAACCGCCGCAGCAGGCGCGCGTGGATGAGGATACCGGTGGCGGGGCCGACGACATGCCGTTCGTGCCTGACTCAGAACCCAAGTCCAAACGTGGCACGGGCCTGTACTGCGGTGAGCAGGATATGTTCGTGTTCATGATCGACCCGCTGGGCTGGACGGAAATCAACGGCGAGGCGTTTGCGCCGGGGTTCTTTCTGTGGAACAGCGAGGTGGGCCGACGCGCCGTCGGCGTGCAGACGTTTTGGTTCCAGGCGGTCTGCCAGAATCACATCGTCTGGGACGCTGTCGAAGTGAACGAGTTCACCCGCAAACATACGGCCAATGTTCACGATTCCATCCGCGACATTCGTACGATCATTGCCAACCTGGTGGAACAGCGTGATCAGCGCAAGGATGGGTTTGCGAAGGTGATCAAGAAGGCGATGGAAACGACACTCGGCGGCAACGCCGACGAGGCCATGAAGGTGCTCGACCGCTACGGCATCACCCGTACGCTGGCCAAGAGCGCCCTCGACCTCGCGCGGCGCAAGGGCAAGTTTACGATCTTCTCGGTGGTCGATGCCCTCACTCAGCTTTCGGGCACGATTCCCAACGCGGGCGACCGCGCCGAAGCCGATCAGAAGGCCGGGCGACTGCTCGCACTGGCATCGGCGTAGCTACCAGACAGGAGAGGTTCCAGCCACCACCGGATCTCTCCTTTGTTCGCCCAAACTTCCTTTGAGTATTTTCGATGGCGGCGAGCCCATTGATTGCCGTGCCCATCCGTCAGAAATCATGAATTGACGCGAGTGCCGGGTTTGTGGCATGGTTGACGCATGGGTAGCTGTATCGACCTAATTGATCCTGCGGAGCGCGTGCAGTTCCGCGCCGCGTTTCAAGAGAACGCCGAGCTCGTGCTCGACATGCTTGAAGTCATGCGCGTTGAGGCGGCACACAGCGCCGAACCGGATGCGGTGCGGTTCGTCAACGGGCTCGCTGAAACGGTGACGGCCTTCATGTTCGCGTACTTGCGTTCATCGACAAGCTCTGTCGGCTCACCGCCTCGGTAGGCACAACACCAAAGTGTCAGCAGCCAGCGGCACGCCAAACCATTTCGATTTGCGTTTGGGAAGGGAAGCCAAATCTCGCCGATCAGAACCCGTTAGCCTTTAACTCATTCACAAGGTGCGCCAAGTAAACAGCCCCCACGAGGATGGCGACAGCATACAGCCCCGTTACCGCTGCAAACCGCATCAGGGGCAACAACTGCCGAATCACGCTGTCGACTAGCCTGTATCTGTTTCTCGGATACTTCATGATGCACTTCCCGACCACGAATAAGCCACGCTCAGGGCAAGAAGTCAACCTAACCATGCTCCGCGCGGGTGCAATTGTGTGGCACCGATGAATGTAAAGTGGGCAAAGTTCAGGGTGCCAACAGCGGAGCGCCACCGCCTCAACGAAACGATCCCAGTCTTGACGTGCGGAATTGCATTCTGATTGCGATTCGTGGCATAGTTGTCCGACTCAAGCATCTTTCGCATCGAGAGCCGGGTAGACGTCCAAACTGGCAACGCTCGGACACCGCGTGCGAGCGCTGCCTGTCGTACGCACAAAAGGTTTTTTCGACGCAGCATCTCCCGTCTTCAACTCTTCGTGAGTGGTACGCTTCGACGACTTCAATCCGTCGTACGAACGTGCTTCACGGAACGATTCATGATCGCCGGTTCGCCCATTGCGACCGCGCGGTCGCTGGCGAATCCGGCTTGAACTACTGGATGGAGATTAGAAACATGCCCAAGGCAAAGCCCAAGCCAAAATCTGCGGTTGTGCCACAGGTGGAAACGGTCGCGATCGATAAGCTCGTACCCACACCGGACAATCGGCGCAAGCCGATCAGTGATGCGTCGGTCCGGTCGTTGTCACAATCGATCAAGAACGACGGACTTCTGCAACCGATCATCGTTCGTCAGCATCCTTCTCAAGCCGATCGCTTCGAGATTCGTGCGGGAGAGCGTCGCTGGCGGGCGGCCAAGCTGGCCGGACTCAAGGAAGTGTTCGTTGTCGTCCGCAAACTCGACAACGAGCAGGCCCTGACGGTGACGGTCGCGGAAAACATGCTTCGCAAAGACCTCCATCCCTTGGAAGAGGCTGAGGCCATTCAAATCGCCTTTGAGCGAGAGTATGACCTCAAGGCGATCGCATCACGACTCGGCATGAGTATCGGCTACCTGGCCCGTCGCGCGTCGTTGACCAAGCTGTCGAAAACATGGCGCACCGAGGTGGCGAAAGTTGACTCAGATGCGAGTCGTCTGTCGGCTGCACACCTCGAACTCATCGCCCGACTTCCCGAAGCCACCCAGGACTCGCTGGCCGACGATCACTTCTGGCCGGTATTCGGTCGTGGGTTTCCAACTGTAAAGGAGCTTCGACACATCGTCGATGGCTGTCTGCGCTCGCTGGGCGCGATGCCGTGGGATCCGAAGGACGAGACGATCGATCCCAAGGCCGGTTCCTGCATGAACTGCCCAAGGCGTTCATCGCAACAGCCGATGCTTTTTCCGGAAGACAATCCAGGGAAGAACGGCAAAGCTCTCTTGGCCGATCGTTGTCTTGATCCCTTGTGCTTTGATCGCAAGTCCGTTGCGTTTGTGCAGCGTTGCGAGTGCAGGCACCGGGCACAACATCCCAACCTGCGCCTTGTCGAGATCGGCGTCGGCACATTGAGCCCGGCGATTCAAGAGGCGTTCGGTGACCGCATCGAGCGGTTGTACGGCCCGAAATTGGTCAAAGCGGGCAAACCCAACGCCGTTCCGGTCATGCAGGTGGACGGCCCGAAGGCAGGCAAGCTCGTGTTCATCGACATGTGCGAGTCGGTCAGTGCCAATGCCAATGGGCATTCGCAACGACCGCGAGGCGCCGACGGAAAAGTCGTGCCGCTCACCATGGCCGAGCGCCGTGCCCGGCTCCAAAAGCGCCGCGACGCCTTTGTCGTCAAGCACGTCCACGAGTTCCTTCGCAATCTCACGCCGGAAAAAGCGATTGAGATTGTCTCGCCCTGGACCCAGCGGCGAATCAACGGTGAGGCTGGGGCGACGGTGTTTGACCCCGTCGCTTTGCTCACCGCGTTCGGCAGCACCAAGCGCGCCGACTACGTGGACGGAGGTGATGCGTGGAAGGAATACGATTCGCTTTGCAGATCGGAGCCGAACCAGGAGGCCGCGGCCTCGTTGCTCGCCGTCGCACAGGTGTGGATCAAGCGGCTGAACATCCAAGGCGGTCATACCGTCACCGCGCAAGCCGAGGATGCAAGAAGGATGTGTCGGATTCTCGGGGTGGATTTTCTGGCACTGTTTACGGAGGCCAGAAGAGCAATTCCGCAGCCGAAGAGTTGGGCGGACCACGAGGAGCCGGATCCGCCGGCCATTTCGACGGAGCCGCTCGACGGTGATGAGAGGGAAGCCGACGAGGTTGAAACAGCGGCTTATGCTGTAGCGGTTTGATCAATAGGGCGGTGGGCATCCCCGGCGCACTGCGCCGGGGTGCCTAACGCCCCCTTGCGTACTTGTTGGTTCATTTCGCGACGACACGCAGCCGCGTAAAGTGCGGCTTTTCTCCTTGTTGTGTGGACGCTGGATCGCCGTACAATTCAGGCGGTTGGCGGCGGTCTAAGTGAGTTAGGAAAGGCGGAGGGGTTTTCATGTCAAAGCGTTACATCGCGGCGGTCGGCGTGTGTACAACCTTGCTTGTCTCAATGTCTACAACGAGTCGGCGAACTCAAGCGGAAGTTCGAACTGGCGCTGACAACAAGACCACGACAGCAACCTGGGAGACGATTGCTCAGCAGCTTGAAGCAAACTCCGATTCTCCGACCTATCAGCAAGCGCTTCCACTCAGCGTTGGCGCAGGCACCATGTTTGGCACTCGCGTAATAGCGAAAACCGGTTCAGTAGATTCAGCAGGTCGAGTTCTTGCCCGCATCGACCCTTGGGTCTCAGTGAATGATTCCGGTCAAGTCGGCTTCCGCGCCACAACTGTCGGCCCAGATAGCCGCCATCGTCAGAACGTCTTCACGAGCGCCCTTCCACCTCCCGGTGGCGCACCAGGCCAGATAATCCCGCTGATGGATCCTTCCCGAGAGTTGCCCGAATCCGGCGCAGTTCCGTGGCAGGTTATTACCCCCCCACAGCTCAACAACAATGGCCGTGCAGTAGTCCGGCGCTACGTCACCCCGATTTTGACACTAAACTACATCGATTCCTTCACGGGCCTCCCGGCAAACATGAGCCAGAATCCGCCTATGACCTATATCGAAACTTGGCAAGCTGGCCAAACGAGTATCCTCAGCGCACAACTCATTCAGGGCGCCGACCCTGGCGTCCGACCGCTCGTCGAGAATGTGCTTCCGCTGATCCTGAACGTGGCCTTCTTCAACCCTCAGTGGATGGGGTGTTGGCCTCAATCTTGTGGCAATCTGAACTGGCTACTCGGAGAGCCATCGCCTTTCAATCCTGTCCCAAATCCGCCGCATGTCTGGCTTGCGTTTCAGGGCGGTGAATCAATCCCAACACTAAACAACCTCGGCCAAGTTATTTTTACTGGATTGAGCAATACGAACTACGTGAGCCATGCCGGACTGTCGGTGCAACAATCGCTAGCAACACCTACACCACGACGCCCACGACTCGCCGATAATGGGAGTTTTGTAACATATCTCGACGCGGCAGGCCCCGGCATTGTCTTAGCGAGTTACGCGGCCCCAACCACCTACTCAGTGCTGGCTTCGCCGTCTAATGGCTTCGCATCTGTTGGCATTAGTCCAACAACGAGTGACGATGGCAAAACCATCGCCTTCTATGGCAACCGCACGGCAGGTGGTTGCGGCGGACCAGGCATCTTCGTGAGCCGCCAAGTGCAGAGCGGCCGCGAGACCGTCAGGGTTGCAGGGATTGCTAACAATGCCTGCCTCGACCCGGGCGAGTGGTTTGAGGATACGGTGGCCAATGGCGATTTCGACTCCGACGATGAAACGGACGCAGGCATCATTACTCAGTTTCATCCAGACGAACGTATCTCTGTGAACAATGCTGGCTACGTCCTTTTCTTTGCGAATGATAACGACGGTAACAAGTCGTTGTTTCTCACACGTGTCAATAACGCGGGCGCTTCGTATCAACAGACCGATCCCCAACGCCTTTGTGGTGTGGGCGATGTTGTTTCCGGCATTCCTGGCACGATAGCGGAACTATCGCAATTTGACTCGCTAAATAATCGCGGTATGCCGGGCGACATCGTCATTAGGTGCCGGACATCCGCTGACGTGGAAGCCATTATTCAAGTCACTCCTCGCCGCAATCCGGTCATATTCATACCAGGTATGGCGGGCAATAGTTTAATCGATGCTGCCAGCGGACGGACGCTTTGGTATTCATCCCGAGACGAGGATATCTGCCAATTAGCGCTGATTCCGGAACAACTCCCCAACTATTGCGCAGATCAGCTCACAGTAGATCCTGATGATGTCTACCCAGGTGACATACTCCGCACCGTGGAAGCGTTCACGAGTTTCCCGTCCTTGGTGTCCGCAGACATCTACCAGGGAATGATGGGTTTTCTGTCAGAGGGGCTTGGTTATCGCGAGTACGTACTGGCGAACATGGCCGAACGCATGGAGACTTGGGATTCAGCACAAGACCCGAATTACCCAGATCTGTTTGTGTTCCCATACGACTGGCGGAAAGATCTGAGCCAAGCTGCGGTCACGCTGAAGGATTACTTGTTGTTGGTGCAACAAGAGTATCGCAGGCTTCATAATGATCCAGCTTTGCAAGTGCAGGTCGACATCATTGCACACAGTACTGGCGCACTCGTCGCACGGAGATATATGATTAATACCGCAGCGTTGCCGGAGGCTCCGCCTATCGAGCATTTGATCACAATTGGCGGACCAATTGTCGGCACGACTAAGCCGTTCTATATCATGGAGACAGGTAATTGGTTTTTCCCAGTGTCTGGTCATGCCCTGCGACAGGTCGTTCAAGCATTTCGTGGCGTGCATCAACTCCTTGCAAGCGAAAGCTATTGGCCACTTCACCAGGGTCCCATTTTTGAAGAAAGAGGGTGGGACATTAACGAGAACGGTCGGGAGAGGGAGCAATACGATGCAAGTGCATGGTTTTCCATGTTAGACCTACACTTCATGAATCTACCCGGAACGGCCACAAATGCGTTCCATGTACCGGTTCAGGACGATTGGCGAAACGACGTGGGTGTTGCACAAGTATTAAATATTGCGGGCCGCCGGTCTAGCCCGAGGAGCACGATTGCGGGGGCCACGGCAGTTTGCACGTATGAGCAAGACTGGGAGGGCTGCCGCAACCGGGTACGACTGCGAATGGGGCCGGGCGATGGAACGGTCACTATAGAGAGCGCAACGCGCCATGGCAATGGAGTGGACCTCAACTCGCCGAATGCGGATGTGTGTCTCCTTTGTGCGGGACATCATGGTGATGGTAGCAATGATGTAGAACATAACGCTCTGAACTCGAATCGCAACGTGCATCGTTATATTAGGGCATTTTTGAACAGCGAGGATTCACTTGAATGTACTTCTTCCTGCCCGGCAGCTGCACGCTCCGAGCCGGCTTTGCCTTTGTCTGGACCAACCACCTCCGATTATTCCGTCACAATACTAGGTGCTCCCGAAGACACACTCGTTGTGTCCACGGGCGGGGTCCAAAGTACCTTTTTGGACGACGTGCTCCTTGACCCGGAGTCAGTCACGCGATACTCAACTGGCGATACGAGCGTGGAATTGGAAATAACAGCAAATGCCCTTCACGACGTGAAGTTTCTTGGCCAAGGAGGCAGCATCCGAGTTGAGGTCGATTGGAGTAATGGAGCCACCCACCGGGCCTATCGGTACCTGGATGTCCTCGCCTCCGTCCCAACAGGATTCCAGCTCTCGTTATATCCAGATGGAGTCGTTGAACTACATTCCGATCGTGATAACGATGGGGATGCCGAACATTTGGAGGCTCCAACTGCCGATATTCAAAGCCCGGGCTTCCTCGACGCAAATCCGCCGGAAATCGCGTTCTCACGTCGGAAGATCGTGCAACAAACGGAAGTTACAGTTGTTGCTATCGACCGAGAAGGAGCTGGTATTGTGGAACTCATGACATCGACTGATGGGGTGCAATTCGTTGCTTATACTGCGCCATTGGTGTTAAACCCAACGAGTACGCCAATTGTGTATGCGTTTGCGACGGACTCTAATGGTAATCGATCAGACGTGCGATCCTTCGACATACAGGCGGTAATCGTCGATTGCGACAATAACAATCAGTTCGAATTGGGCGACCTTGGTGCTATTGCCCCTTGTTTTGCAGGGCCAGCCAGCCTGACGACGCCCGTGTGCAGTTGTCTAGATGCAAATGGCGATGGCATTGTGGATCTGGTGGATGCAGCGATCTGGCAACGTGCGTTACCAGAGGAATGACGTTATATGATTGCAAGGCGGACTAAATGCGATTTCATCGCTCAAATGGGCACGTCGTGCGACGCGCTGTCAGAGACAGCAATCCGGCGTTTGTCGTAGACCTGTGTCGTAGTCACGTGTCGGTGACCGAGGAGGTCCTGAACCTTTCGAATATCGACCCCGAACCCAAGCAGCAGCGTGGCCGTCGTCGCCCGCAACGAGTACGGCGTGGATTTGCACCAGGACGGTGACCCTCACCCTCGCAAGTCGCGATTAACAAACGCCTCATGGAAGCCGCACATCGGCACTGGCTCGCGTGTAGGGCATGTTCGACGGCGGAATACCTTTCTTACCCTCAAGCCGCTCGTGCAAGGTCTTTTCATCTACCTTTCCGTAGCTGACGACATTCGGCCCATCCGTCTTGGAGTTTGCGAAGGTCGCCGACTCGCCGGCAAGCCAGGTCAATTCGTAACGAGTCGCTGGTTTCCCGTTGGACCACCAGGTAAGCACGACTCCCTTGGGCGTATCTTCCAGCTTGTAGAATGCCACCTGTTCGGTCTTCGCGTTTCCATCCCCCGGCGTCACCCAGCGGCTCATTCCAATCATGGTTCTGCCCAGAGGGCGGCTCCAATGAACTTCCGAAACGTCCGTCCCCCGGCCCAAGCTCCATGAGCCCGACAGCCAGGCAAGTTCGCTGACGGTGTGTTTGGGTTTCTTCTTCTTTCCCTCGCCCCCGGCAAGAACCAGTACGCCCGGCAAAACGACAGCACAAATGATCAAGACCCAGGATCGCGGCATTCGAGCACCTCCCTACCAGGAATATCGGCTTTTTGACCGTTTCGCCAATCGCCGACTTCGTACATAGTCAGCGTGATAAACTGGCTTATCACGCGGAGGAGCATGCCTCGACAGGACGCTAATTCAAACACCGATTCGCTCACGATTCGCCGGACCGGAACGACCACCAGAACGACAATTGAATCTCTCGCCGCCATCCCCGAAGAAGAAATCTGGCTCGCCAAGCAAAAGTCGCCACGTACCCGCCGGGCCTACAAATTGGACGTACTGCACTTTCTGCGAACGCTCGGCATCACAGCACCCGAGGAGCTTCGCCAAGTTGACCACCGGGCGGTCATCGCGTGGGAGCGCTACATGCGCGAGACTGAAGGCACCGAGGCTTCGACCGTCTGTCGCCGGCTCGCCGCTTTGTCGTCGCTGTTTAAGCACCTGGTTCGGCACGGCGAGGTTGTGCGGAACCCCGTGGTCGACGTCGAGCGGCCAAATGTCAACCGCGACCAAGGTTCTACGCTGGCATTTTCCAAGGCACAAGCCCGGACGATTCTTGACGCTCCAAACCCGAACACGCTCGGAGGCCTTCGCGACCGTGCGATACTCTCTGTTGGTTTGCAAGTCGGACTTCGCCGGGCCGAGATTGCAGCGCTCAATGTTGGCGACCTGCACCAGAACCGGGGCTACGATGCGCTTCGGGTCGTGAGGAAGGGCAATCGAAAGGACGCCCTCGCAATCCACCCTCAAGCAGCACAACGCATCCGCGAGTATCTTTCGACCGCTGGACATGCTGGCGACCTCGACGGCCCCATGTTTCGTCCGCTTCACAACAACGGCGTTCAGCGCGACGGCAACCGACCCATGCACCCCGATGCCATCGACCGCGTGGTTCGTAAGTACGCTCGCCACATCGGACTCGTTCGGGGCTATTCCGCCCACTCCATGCGGGCTACGTTCATCACCACCGCCCTCGATAACGGTGCCAGCCTTGAGGACGTGCAACGCGCCGCTGGTCACCGCGACCCGTCCACGACGAAACTCTACGACCGTCGTGGCTACAATCCGGAGAAATCAGCCTCTTTTTTTGCCAACTACTGACCGCTTCCTCATCGGGCAAATCACGCAAAGGGAGCGCCGATTCGCACCTGTACGCAACTTTGTGAACAACTAAAATGCGTCTTTAGCCCTTGCGGCGATTCTCGGTTCGGATCCGAGTAACAGGACGATTGGAATGCCAAACGAGGCGGATACCTGTCGACGATACGTTGTACCCAAGCTCCAGGCTTCGGGCTGGGAGGACGAGCCACACCGCATCAACGAACAGGTTACCTTTACGGACGGTCGGATCGTTGTGTTCGGTAGAAAGGGGCGCCGTCGTCCCGGAAAGCGGGCTGACTACGTCCTGCGATATCGCCCCGACTTCGCGATCGCGGTCGTAGAGGCCAAGCCTTCCTACGCGACCCCAGGGGAGGGGCTTCAACAGGCGAAGGTCTACTCCGAAATCTTGGGACTCCGTTTCGCCTACGCGACGAACGGCCAAGGCATCGTCGAGTTTGACTATACGACCGGCGTAGAGCGCGAGATCGACCAATTCCCAACGCCAGCCGAGCTTTGGCGTCGTCTATCGACCAGCCAACAGGTAACGCCACCCGTCGCCGATCGACTCTTCGCGCCTTCCTTCAACGTCACTGGCAAGACGCCGCGATACTATCAAGAAATCGCGATCAATCGTGCCGTCCAAGCCGTTGCCGAAGGACGCCCTCGTATCCTCCTCACGATGGCCACCGGAACGGGCAAAACATACGTCGCGTTTCAAATCTGTTGGAAGCTTTGGTCCACCCGCTGGAATCGCACGGGTGACCATCGGCGACCACGTGTCCTTTATCTCGCTGATCGAAACATCCTGATCGACGACCCAATGGCCAAGGTCTTCGCTCCCTTTGGTGACGCGCGTTGGAAGATCGAGGGCGGCGTCGCCTCGAAAAGCCGCGAGATGTACTTCGCCATCTATCAGGCCATCGCCCGCGACGAAAGACGTCCGGGCCTTTATCGCGAATACTCTCGCGATTTCTTCGACTTGATCATCGTTGACGAGTGCCATCGTGGTAGTGCTCGCGATTCCAGTAATTGGCGTGAGATACTCGATTATTTTGAACCGGCGATACAGATTGGCATGACCGCCACCCCACGTCGACAGGATAACATTGACACGTATCGCTATTTCGGAGACCCCATTTACACCTACACCTTGCGGCAGGGCATCGACGACGGTTTTCTCGCGCCATACCGCGTTCACCGAGTGGTTACGACGTGGGACGCAGCGGGTTGGCGCCCGAGTCAGGGTGATCTTGACCGCTACGGTCGCGAGATCCCGGACGATGAATATCAAACTCCGGAATTTGAGAAGATCGTGGCTCTTCGTGCTCGAACCGAAGCGGTCGCCAAACACTTGGCCGCGTACATGCAACGTACAGACCGCTTTGCCAAAACGATCGTGTTCTGCGTCGACCAGGAACACGCCGACGAAATGCGACGCGCCTTGAATAACCTGAATGCGGATATCGTCCGAAGTCACTCCGATTACGTTTGTCGTGTAACAGCTGACGAGGGCGACATCGGTCGAGGGCACCTCAGCAGATTTCAGGACGTGGAGCGCCAAACCCCGGTCATTCTTACCACGTCGCAACTATTAACTACGGGCGTGGACGCACCGACGGTGCAAAACATCGTGCTTGTGCGCGTGATTAACTCCATGACCGAGTTCAAGCAAATCATCGGCCGGGGAACCCGCGTCCGTGACGATTTCGGAAAACTCTTCTTCAACATTCTCGACTATACCGGCTCGGCGACACGCTTGTTCGCTGACCCCGATTTTGACGGAGACCCGGTCATTGAGACCGAGCAGGAGGTTGGCGAAGACGGCGCGCCGACTGGCGACGAAACAGTTATCACCGACGAAGAAGATGACGGCGGAGTGATCTCTGATCCACTCCCGCCCGACGACGAGGACCCCCAGCCGCGCAGAAAGTTTTACTTCGACGGCGGCCGGGTCGACATCGCGGCCCACTTGGTTTACGAGTTGGACCCCGACGGCAATCAGTTACGCGTTGTTCGTTACACGGATTACACGGCCGAAAGAGTTCGCACGCTCTACGAAAACGCCTCGGAATTGCGAACGCAATGGGCCGATCCGGATCGCCGCAAGGAGATAATTGACAAGCTTGCCGAACGCGGAATCGACTTTGATGAAGTCGCCGGCGCTGCGGAACAACCCGACGCCGACCCGCTCGATTTGCTTTGCCATCTGGCTTTCAACGCTCCGCTTCGCACGCGAAGGGAGCGAGCTCAGCGCCTCCGTGCGGAACGAAGGGACTTTTTCGACCAGTATGCCCCGCAAGCAAGGCAAGTTCTCGACGAATTACTCGACAAGTACACCGAGCACGGAACGGCTCAGTTCGTCATCCCCGACGTGCTTGAGCTTCCGCCCATCAGCGCGCACGGAAACGTCCTTGAGATCGCCGGCCACTTCGGCGGCGAGGATCGATTGGTTGACGCCGTGCGTCGACTTCAGACACTACTCTACGCAGCGTAGGAATCCGAAATGGCGAAGGAACGGAAAACGAAGAAGCCTAAGGTACAAAGGCCTCAGCCCACCACGGCTGAGCGCTTGGGCGCCATCGTCAAGTCCTGTCGTAAGATCATGCGCAAGGACAAAGGGCTCAATGGCGACCTCGATCGCCTTCCGATGCTTACATGGATCATGTTCCTAAAGTTCCTCGACGACATGGAGCAAATCGAGGAATCCAAGGCCAAGATGCGCAAGGCCCGCTATCAGCCCGCCGTCGAATCGCCTTACCGCTGGCGCGATTGGGCCGCTCAGGAGAATGGCATAACCGGCCCGGAGCTAATCGCGTTCATCGGGCAGGAGGAAGCCGTCCGCCCCGATGGAAAAAAGGGAACCGGCCTGTTGAAGCACTTGAGCAACTTGCAAAACGGCAGGGGAAGCCGCCGTCAGGTCATCGGCACCGTATTCAACGGCGTCGCGAATCGGATGCTTTCCGGCTATTTGCTTCGCGACGTGATCAACCAGGTGAATGCCATCAACTTCCTTCAGCAGGATGAGCTTTTCACGCTCGGTTTTTTGTATGAGGCGATGCTCCGCGAAATGCGCGACGCCGCCGGCGACTCTGGCGAGTTCTACACGCCGAGACCAGTGGTTCGCTTCATGGTGGAGGCACTCGACCCCAAACTCGGCGAAACGATTCTCGATCCGGCCTGTGGTACCGGTGGCTTTATCGTCGAGGCCTTTAATCACCTGTCAAAACAAGCCAAGACGGTCGAACAGCGTCGCGTTCTTCAAGAGGAATCCATCTTCGGGGGCGAGGCCAAGTCCCTTCCTTACCTGCTCTGCCAGATGAACTTGCTACTGCACGGCGTCGAAGCGCCACGAATTGATCCGGGCAACAGTCTCGACGTAAAGGTCACCGAAATCGGCGACAAGGATCGCGTGGATGTGATCCTCACCAATCCGCCCTTTGGCGGCGAGGAGGAGCGCGGCATTCTCAGCAACTTCCCTGCCGGAATGCAGACGACCGAAACAGCCTTGCTCTTCCTGCAACTGATTATGCGCAAGCTCAAGCGCGGACCTACGCCCGGTCGCGCCGCTGTGGTCGTTCCCAACGGCACTTTGTTTGGCGACGGTATCTGCGCGAGGATCAAAGAGGAACTCGTCAAGAACTACAACCTCCACACTATCGTTCGCCTTCCTCAGGGCGTCTTTGAACCCTACACGCCGATTCCGACGAACGTCCTTTTCTTCGATCGCTCGAAACCGACCGACGTAATCTGGTTTTACGAGGTTCCGCTGCCCGAAGGCCGGAAGAAATACACCAAAACGCAGCCGATGCAATTCGAGGAGTTCACCGAAACGCTCAAGTGGTTTCATGCAAACCGGCGAAAGGAAAGCGAACTCGCCTGGAGGGTCGAGTTTAAGAAAAATCTGGACGCTGCAATCAAGAAGGCCAAGCCGCATTGGGATGCCGCAACCGCAGCCCAAACACAAGCGTCGGAGTGCGATCGAAAGGCGCGTGAACTTGCACAGCAGATCACCGCCGCCCGGCGAGAAGGAGCCGCCGACGTCAAGATTACACAGCTCGAAACTCGCCAACGTGATTTGCTCGATGATGCCAGGCTTCAGCAGGCGACCGCTAAAGCTGAGCAAGAATCCGGCGACGCAATCTACTGGCCGATGTTCAACCTTGACATCAAGAATCCACACTCGGCCGAAGCACTTGAACACCTGCCCCCCGAAGAATTGGCCGATTCCATTGCCGCGAAGGCCGAACGAATCGGCGAGATTGTGTCTGAAATCAAGGACATTCTTAGCGCGGCCCCACATTCCCCGATCATGGCTGAGGTGGTGGGATGACCTCCAAACAATGGCCGTCCTCGCCCCTTGGTTCAGTGCTCACGAAGAATGAGGACTACGTCTCTATAGACTCTACTGCGCGATATCAACAAATAACGGTGCGCCTGTGGGGGCGCGGAGTTTGCCCGCGCGGAGAGGTACTCGGCGTTACCATTGGGAACACGCCGCGCGTTCGAGTCCGTGCTGGCCAGTTTATCCTGTCCAAGATCGACGCCAGAAATGGCGCACTTGGAATCGTTCCCTCGCCACTTGAAGGCGCGGTTGCGAGCAATGATTTTCCGTCCTTTGATGTTGATGCAAGTACCCTCCGCCCGAGCTTTCTTGGCTGGCTCCTCAGAACCCACGAATTCGTTGCCGCATGCCGCAGAGCCAGCGAAGGGACAACTAACAGAGTGAGATTGAGTGAGGACCGATTGCTGAACATCCAGATTCCATTGCCAGATTTTGATGAGCAGGATCGAATTGTCGCCAAACTCGACGCCGTCGCGAAGCGCGTCACCGAGGCCCAGTGCCTCTGTCATGAAATCGGAAGTGAAACCGACATGCTTCTTGTGGCGATGGCACACCGTACCGACCTGACCGAACGGCAGAAGCTCGATGATGGTTGGACATTGGTTCGACTCGCTGACATCGCCGAAGAAGCTGGAGACCTAGTGAGGGTCTCGCCAGATCATGAATATCCCAATCTGGGCATCTATAGTTTCGGCCGAGGACTCTTTCACAAGCCGCCGATCTCGGGCTTGGAAACAAGCGCTTCCGTGTTAAAACGGGTTCGCACCGGTCAATTCATCTACAGCCGTCTATTCGCGTTTGAGGGAGCATGCGGCTTGGTAACTGACGAGTTTGATGGCCACTTTGTATCCAATGAGTATCCAACTTTCATATGCGGGCCGGACGTCCTTCCAGAGTTCTTGTTCGCGTACTTCAGGGCAAGTCACGTGTGGAAGACTCTTGCGGCCGGCAGCAAGGGATTAGGTAGCAGGCGTCAACGCGTTCAACCGGAGCGCCTACTCATGCACGAACTGCTAGTTCCGCCAATGCCGATTCAAGAGCAAATTCGCGCCGTGTTCAACAGGCGACCAGAGTTTTTAGATCACATTCGCAAAATGGCTGGCGAAGTTGACGCCATGATACCTGCAATTCTTGACCGTACTTTCGCTGGAGCCCTATCGTGAAGCGAGATGGCAGCAAGCAAACCGCCTACGTCACCAAGATTTCGCTTGCGGGTGCCAAACCTGCTATTTGGCGTCGATTCTGCGTGCCCGGCGAGATTTCGCTCGACCGCCTTCACGACGTGATACAGATCGTCATGGGCTGGCACGAATGCCACATGCACCGCTTCGAGATCGACGGTAAACGGTATACCGAAGCGCCTGAGGATATGGAACTCGAAGGGACCGAGGAAAGCGAGTTTCGCTTGTGCGACCTTGTCTTACGAGTCAAGACGAAGTTCGTCTACGAATACGATTTCGGCGACGGTTGGACGCACGAGCTTGCCGTCGAACAAATCGACGAGGTTCCAAAGGGCCATCGCGCCTGTATCGGCTGCATGGACGGTAAGCGAGCCTGTCCCCCGGAGGATGTTGGCGGCGTGGACGGTTACGCGGAGTTCCTGACCGCCTTGAAGAACCCGAAACATCCAGAACACGAACACTACCTCGACTGGTGCGGCGGCGAGTTCGACCCCAATGCATTTGATCCCGACGCGGTCAACCTTGAGTTGGCCAGGTATTCTCGGTGGTCGCGCCCGAGGCGGTTGTCTCAGGAATTGTCAGTGAGGTCCCACTGAAAATCTTCACTTTCTATTTCGCTTTGTTTGTAATGGACTTGAACCCGGCAATCTCAAGCGCTCAGTTTGTCCGTTGCGAGAGACATAGGGATTTTGAAGCGTTGCTTCGGGCAGCACTTGATTGTGCATTACCATGGGCGATTTGGTGCCGCGCGACAGGGCATCGTGAAGATTGGGGCCTTGAGAGATCAGCATGACACGAGCGATCAAAGCATTTCAATTCTGGGTCAAGCCAATTGACGGACCAACGACACCTGTTCGAGCAGCCGTTTCGGCCAATACGACTGGGCAGAAGACGTTTGAATTCACGCACTCAGGGAGAACGTACCTTGCACAGGATCTAGCCTGGGAAAATCGACGGGGTCTCTTAACGGGAACAATCTATCTTGTGCGAAGCAATAACTTGCCAGCGGCTATCCGAGATGGCCATGCTGAGCCACTTCCGATTTCCGAAGAGACAGACCTCGGCGAACCAATGTGTTTTGCCTTCCACCCGGAGATCGGCGCTGCAATGATTCAGTATGCCCATACCGGCCCCCGGCACTCCGTCATGGTTGACGTTCTTGGCCGTCTTTGCCCCGATGTGCCGGTAGCTGTCGAACCCGTGATACGACGCGACATGTTGGAAAAGTTGAGGCAAAAGAAGTTCTTTAGAGCGATTGAATTTGCACTGTCTGATCCAAAGGGCGTACAGCAGCTACGTACGCTTGGCGGTTCCGTGGGCAACGCCATTTCGATGCTTGAAGACATTGGCGGCGTTAGCGTGCGGATCGAGATTTCAATGGGACACACCCTTGGCCAAGGCTTGGTTCTGGATACAACCCGACGTCTCGCCGAGAAACTGGCTAAGATCGGGGCGCAAGAAGTAAACGGCCATGCCGGTGTTCGAGCCATCAAAGTGAAGGGTTCGGATGGCGAAGATGCCCCGGTTGAGGAACTCGATTTGCTGAAGGCCCGTGAGCCGGTCCCGCTCGATGTCGGAGAGTCTCATCGCTCAATAGATACGGTTGATGCATGCAAGAAGCTCTCCACCGCACTAAACGAGAGATTGAGCGAACTCAGAATCCAAAGCGGAGCCGATTAGCCAATGTCGGATCGGTCATCAAACTTGGAACGTGACGGTGCGATCGTGCCAATTGGACGCCGCACAGGTGCAGCCTGGGAGCAAGCTTCACCATGGCTGATCGCGATAGGTGGCGGACTAGCGCTTTGGATTTGGAATCCTCCGACGGACAAGACTGCGCACGCCATCGAGAAATTCTTGAGCGGTAGCATTGATGCTGCGGCAGTGCTCGCGGGCTTTCAAGTCACCGCGTTAACACTCTTGCTAGCCATCGCAGACAAACCACTTGTAAAGCGGCTCAAGGAGGCAGGATTCTATAACCGCATAATCTCCTTTCATTGGCAGGCTATTTTCTGTCTGCTTACCTGGTTGTTTATTTCGATGGTACTTCTTGCAGTCCAGGGAGGAACTGCGGATTGCGAAGGAAAGGTCGCCGACCTTGGAAACCTTACCCGATATTCCGCTGTACTCTTGACTGTTGCCTCACTCGCTGCTATGTGCGCTTCGATTCGAGTCACCCGATTGCTCGTACGATTACTTCGCGCCTCCGGTTGAGTTCGTTAGTGGGCTGGCATCCTTGCCAGTCCGCGCACCTGACAGACCGAATGGTTTTACAATTTGCCGCCTCCAGGGCACGCAATCAATTCCAGGCGCTTCATATCCGGCCAACTTCCGTGCTCTCGCGACGGCGCGCCAAATCGAAAGAAGCTGAAGCCGCACCGGCGCGTACGGGACCAACGCTACGGCGCGAAACGCGGCCGAAAGTGTCTCAACCGACCGCCTACAGGCCAAATCTAGAAACCACGCCTTGAGCTGCTGGAATTCGCGTTGCTCGATTCGCACGCAGGCGTGACCGTTCCGATGCGAAATCGCATACCCCGCGAACTTGATCGGTTGACGCCGCGCATCGCGGATTTGGCCCGTTTCTTCGTAAAAAAAGCGGTGACGACCATGAGTCGCCATGAGCAGGAAAAACCGATCATGACGAATGTAGTGCAGATTTGCGAGTCCGGCGCGCTTGCGCCGAGTTCGTTCCTTGCTCGACGCAACGATGCTGTACTTTGCGATCAGCTTCCGATCAATGGTTCGCGGGTCTTTGCCAGCGGGAACGCAACCGGCCACATAGAACCAGTACCCATGCCGAAGGTACTGCACGGCCACCTGTTGAACCAATCCCTCGACCGAAGCCGTTTCACAACGATACTGCATACTGCCAAGAACTATGTGCCACGTAATGGCACATTTACTGCTACTCCTAAGCGGGATTGTTTACGGCACAATCCCAAAGCCAATTCAACCTCCCTTCTGCGCGAACAAGGAATTGCCTGCCGCCTAAAGGCAAAAAGCTAGCACGGCGCGCAACTCGTCGTCCGTCGGCTCACGCCCGAGACCCTCGACGTAAATCAAGGTCAGGCGCTTACGAACGCTCGGCGGAAGCTCCGAAGGTTCGACGTACGCCATTCCCTGAGCTATCAGGTCATCGACATAGTCCGCCGCCGGGTCTCCGATTACGGCCCCGCTTACCGTCTGCCACCAGCCCATTCCCATCACCTCCCTTCGCACAAGAAAAATCCTTGAAAACTGCGGGCCTACCATCAGCAAACCGGCGTGGCGTGCTGCATTCACAGTACGCCCCGCCCAGTAATAAGCAGACCCGCAACCCTCATCGTGACACCGCGCCATGCACAAGGCGAAGGTGCAGCGTCGCCGCCAATTCATCGCCACAGGCGAGACGCCGTCCCCGGCGGCCCGGCTGTGACCACGTTCCACCTTTCCCAAGGGCCGCGACTTGCCCCCTCTATCGAGACAAGTCGCGGCCGCCATTCAGACATGATCAAACCAAAAAACCCGTCAGCCCTTTCGTCGTCGTACGCTTCGGGTTACCAGCCCAAAGCTTGAACGGCGCGCCACTGCCCTGCAACGGCATCCGCTTTCCCGACACGTCGGGAAACTTCTACTCAGGCCACACTCCCACTCTATAGCGTTTGAATCACGTGGCTGACCTAGCCACGCACCGGGTACCATCCCGGCTGCTACAGAGCTTCCCGGATTAGCAATCGTCGTCTTCCCATCGGTCACGTCGCTAGCCCGCCAACGGCAGGCAGATTCATGCCGTACGCCGAGCCTCCCGGCCCAGCGCAGTTTCCCGCACGCCAGAATGTCACATGATGGCACTGCGGATTTCAGCGGCCCGAACGCAGAAGCAGCCGCTTACCCTTCGACATGAATCGTTCGCGGTTTGGCACCGTCTCCGATAGGACTAACCAGCAAGCCCTTGAGAGCCTTTCATGGTTGAGCTATTCACGGCCGTCGGTCTTGCCGACGGTCCCCGAGCCGGTCAAGGCCCGGTCGCACGCGTCGCCGCGTTGCGAGCTCCCCACGCTGGCCAGGTTGAACGAGCCTGACGGGACTCTCACCCGAATTGCGCGATGCAAGTCACGCTGTGGCCCGAACCCCCTGGATGGGATTTGCACCCATTTCGACGATCACGACCTTGCCGAACAAAGAAAACTAAACTCGGCAAGGCGTTTCTCCGTCGCCCCGTCAGCTAAGCAATCGGATAGAACGCGGAGATTGGACCGAAAACGCATGAGCATTCTCGGGATTACTTCCGCGAGCCTCCGTCGAGCATGGCGAACTACTCTCGCAGTACCATGCTCTACGGGTAG
>CAZAMB010000016.1:0-106445 GCA_964486335.1 uncultured Phycisphaera sp.
CCGTCGTCGCGCCGCCCTTGACACCGACACGCTCATGGAAGCCCGCGGCTCGCCATGGTAAATTCTTTCTGCGTTTGTACTCTGGGATGAAGTCGGTGATCGAAAGGAGCCATCGTTGAATTATTTCGGGTTGGTGAACAGATCGAAGGAAGAAGCCGCTCATGCTCGGTTCGACCATGCGATGAATCTCGATCGAGTCAAGCTCACGTCATGAGGATTAGAGCGAAACCGCGGCAAGACAGTCAATCGAAGGGATGAAATACAAGTTTCCGGAGACCAAGGCGGGCTGCCGTCACCCAAAAAGCCAACGAAACAACAGTACATCGACGATGAGCGCAATCAGAATTACTCCCGCGATCTTGAGCGGCGTGGGGATGAAGGGCTGGCTGGGCTCGGCTATTCGCAAGGCGAATTGACGCACTTTCAGGTCTTCGCATCCCAATGCCTCTTGGCGACATTCCTCGATCAGGCGTCCCGCTTCGACCGCGGAAAGCCCAAGTTGCGCCGCGTAACGGACAATTCTCGCTCGGCGAGCCCGGTCGAGGCGTCCAGCGCGTAATTCTCCAGCAATCATCTGGCGAAAAATGGTTCGTGTGTCCAATCGTCGAGGACCGCATGTAACGTCCGGATCAATCGACAGACAGGCCTTTTCATTACTAAATCGAGAATCAGACATCCTGCTCCCTCCCACCATTCCAAAGAATGATAGGCTTGAACGTGCCGGATCGTCCTGTCTGCGACAATCCTTTCTTCCGCATTGATCGGAAAGCGTGCCACGGCGACTCTTATCGGATGATGTCAAGTTCCATGCGGGTTTTTCTGAACGGACGGGATGGCACGCGTACCAAGACCAATGATCGGCTCACACGCGCCGATCATCATCCGCGCGAGAATCACGGAAACCCGCATCAACCGCGCGTTCGCCTGCGTCGATTGTTGACAGCATTCCGCTGCTTACTCCTGGCTGGTCGGTCGGCAGGGAGCACGGAAGGTCGAACCGGGCGGCGATGCGTGGGAACCGCGATTTCCATCTCGCCGCGCAGAAACGCGCCGGTGATGGACTGAGTTGATTTCAGGACGTCGTCCATATTCCCGTGGGCCACGACTTCGCCGCCTCGAAGACCCGGACCGGGACCGAAATCGACGATATGGTCAGCCACTCGCATCGTCTGTTCATCGTGCTCGACGACGATCACGGTGTTTCCCATGTCGCGGAGCCGGCAAAGCGAATCAAGCAGACGCTGATTGTCGCGCGGATGCAGGCCGATGCTGGGTTCGTCGAGCACATAAAGCACGCCGACGAGACCGGCGCCGATCTGGCTGGCGAGGCGGATGCGCTGCGACTCGCCACCAGACAGCGTGGGCGCGGCGCGGTCAAGGGTGAGGTATCCCAGACCGACATCGGTGAGGAACTTCAGGCGAGCGCGTATTTCGCGAATCGCGTCGCGGGCGATGGTCTGCTCGGTGGCGGACAATTCGAGCGCGGCGAAAAAAAGGTCGGCGTCGTCGATCGATCGAGCGGCCAGTTCATTGAGATTGAACCCGCCGATACGAACGGCGGACGCCTGAGGATTGAGGCGGGCGCCGCGACAGACCGGGCAGACCGCCTTGCGCATGAACTTTTCGTAATACGTGCGGACGAAACCCGATTTGGATCGACGGTGCTTCTCGCGCAAGTCGGACAGCACGCCGTCGAACGTTCCGCCATGTTTCCACACTCCGCCGGACCAACGCCATTCAAACGTCACATGCTCATCGCCCAGGCCGTAAAGCAGCGCCTCGCGCGCCTTGGCGGGGAGGTCCTTCCAAGGTTTGTTGAGGTCGAAGCCGACTTTGGCGGCAACGCCGCGAAAAATATGCCGTTTCCATCGGCCCATTCGGCCCCAGAACCGCATCGGTTCCACGGCATATTTGAGAAACGACTTTTTCGGATCGGGGACGAGGAGTTCCGGGTCGAAGTCGAACGTCTCGCCGAGCCCCTCGCAGCCGGAGCACATGCCCTGCGGCGAGTTGAAGCTGAAGAGTTGCGGCGACGGCGGATCGAAGTTGAGGCCGCACTGCGGGCAGGCGTAGTGGGCGGAAAGCAGAAGATCATTTGACGGAGTCTTCGATTCGACTTCAGCGTCGGAAACCGTTTTCGATGATTTCGTCGCGACGGGTGCATCGAACGATACAATCAGTGTCCCGTCGCCAAGCTTAAGCGCCGCCTCGACCGCTTCGGCAATTCTCGGTCGGGCGTCCGGTCGCAGTGTGAGGCGATCGACAACGATTTCGATGTCGTGGCGGACGTTTCGCTCCAGTGCGGGGGCATCGTTCAGTTCAACGATGCGGCCGTCAACCCGCGCGCGGACGTACCCGCGGCGTTGTAGATCGTCGAACAAATCCCGGTGTTCGCCTTTCTGACCGCGAACGATGGGCGCGAGGATCATGGCCTTGGACCCTGCCGGCAGCTCGAGGATTCGAGCGCCGATCTGTTCCCTTGTCTGCGCGCTGATCGGCCGGTTGCATTTGGGACAATGCTGTCGGCCCACGCGGGCGAAGAGCACGCGCAGGTAATCGTGAATCTGAGTGATGGTGCCGACGGTGCTGCGAGGATTCCAACCGGTGGATTTCTGTTGGATGGAAACGCTGGGACTCAAGCCGGTGATCTGATCGACATCGGGCTTGGCCAGTTGCCCGAGAAACTGGCGGGCATAAGAACTGAGCGACTCCAGGTATCGACGTTGTCCTTCGGCAAAAATCGTATCAAAGGCAAAGCTCGATTTTCCGCTACCGGATACGCCCGTGAAGCAGATCAGCTTCCCACGCGGCAACGACAGAGAGACGTTTCGGAGGTTGTGTTCTCGCGCTCCACGAACTTCGATGGTCGAAGTGTCCATGTGCTGCATGCCCACAGCGCTCGCGCACTAATTGTCGACTGGCTTGTTGCTCGGCGTGTCGACGGTCTTGACGGCAAGGGAACGCCACGGCTCGAAACCGAAATGCGACACGCGCCAATGATCGTGATCGCGCGCCATCCAGATCAGCATCACCGTCTTGCCGTTGACGTCGCCGTCGGGGCTTTCAACCTCCATGGCGAGTTCGCATTCCGACTGCTTGTCACCGCCAGATCGCGTCGATCCTCGATTGGTCATTCGTCCGGCCAAGCGGGCCACGTCGGAATCCAGGTCGCCGACGTAAAAGGAGATGGTCGGCGCCCATTCCGTGACGACGTAGTGAACAAACTCGTTTCGCGTCAAACCCGTGGAGTTGCGGGCGGCAATGACATCGGCCGCACACAGGTCGAACTGGATATCCTGAGCCGCTTTGCGCTCGGCGGTCGATTTCGCCAGGACATCTTCGCGGATCGCTCGAAGGGCCGCCGCGGCCACTTTCTCCGGCGGCGCGGAAGCATCCAACGTCAGCCCGTAATGTGACACGGTTCGAACGGTTGGGTTCCGAAGGCTTTCACCGGCCAACCGGGCATCACGACCGCAGCCGCACCATGTGAGGGCCGTAAACGCCGGAATCACCGTCAGCCAACTCCAAAATATCCTTCGCGTCTTTATCATGACGGGCGAGTTTACCTCCATGCCGGAACGCTGCCAACAAAACGCTTCAATTGGCCAGATCTGACGGCACAGAAAGTCCGGACTTTCCACCGTTTCACGCACGCTTGGCAGGGCATTCTCGCTTTGCTATAGTCCCGGCGGTCGTTCGGACGAGTTGGCGCGGCCGGGTGACATGGTTTTCTAAGCGCTTTTTCGACAGTTTCTTGCGATCAGTTTGCAGCGCCCGTCCGCGTCGGGCGCGCGCTGCTCCCGACGGCCGGACCGTCGGGTCGGTCGTGGTTTGTCAGGAGATTTCACACTTGAATGCGAATGGTTGTTTGTCGATCCGCCGTGCGGCGATGATCGCGGGAGTCGTGTTGTTGTTCGCGGCGGGAGCTTGGGCACAGGAAGCGGCCACGCCGACGGCCCCAGCGGCGCCCGATTCTCGGCAGGAAATGCATATCCACGGGGTGGGTGATATTCCTATTTGGTGGTATCTCGCGCCCATCTGCGGGATCGTCGCCCTGGTTATGGCGAGAAAATACTACCAGGAAGTGAAGGATTCCGACGAAGGCGACCCCGCGATGATCAAGATCGCGGGATACGTCAAAGACGGAGCGATGGCGTATTTATTCCGTCAGTATCGTGTCGTGGGAATTGTGTTCATCGTTCTGATGGCGATTCTTGGGTGGATGGCCTTTGGGCTCCACGTGCAGCACGGGCTTGTGCCGTTCGCGTTCATCACGGGCGGGTTTTTCAGCGGCCTTTGCGGTTACATCGGGATGCGCACGGCCACGATGGCGTCGAATCGCACGGCTGCCGGCGCTCGCCAAAGCCTTAACCAGGGACTTCGCGTCGCGTTTCGCGCGGGGGCGGTCATGGGGCTGGTGGTTGTTGGTTTTGCGCTTCTGGACATTGCCCTGTGGTTTTGGTGCCTGAGTGCCTTCACGACGATGCCTTTGCAGGAAATCACCGTCGTCATGCTGACGTTCGGCATGGGTGCAAGCACGCAAGCGCTCTTCGCTCGCGTCGGAGGCGGCATTTACACGAAGGCCGCAGACGTCGGCGCGGACCTCGTCGGCAAGGTGGAAGCCGAGATTCCGGAAGACGATCCTCGCAATCCCGCAGCCATCGCGGATAACGTCGGCGACAATGTCGGTGACGTGGCGGGCATGGGCGCTGACCTGTATGAATCATACGCCGGATCAATCCTGGCGACGGCGGCGCTCGGCGTCGCGGCGGCCCACGCCCTCGGCAATGCTTCGGAACTTAAAGACGCCGTCGGGCTTCTCATCGTTCCCATGGTCGTCGCGGGACTGGGCATTCTGGCGAGCATTTGGACGGGCATCGATCTCGTCAAGACCGAGGAAGGCGCTTCGATGGCGCAGCTCATGGCCGCGCTGAATAAGGGGCTGCTGGCGTCCAGCGGTGTCATCATGGCGGCGACGTACGCCGCCTGCTGGTTGCTTTTGCATGAGATTCCGGGCGTGTCATGGTTCGGGATCGGTACCTCCGTGGTCGTCGGACTGGCCGCCGGTTGGGGAATCGGACAATTCACGGAGCGGTACACGAGTTACGACTACCATCCTACGCGGTCGATTGCCGAGCAAGGTCAAACCGGTCCGGCGACGGTGATCATCGCGGGAATCGCCGTGGGGATGAAGAGCACCTGGGCGGCGCTCGGCATCGTCATTGTTGCGATCATGCTTTCGTTTTCATTTGCCGGCGGCAACAACGAATTCATGTTGGGACTTTACGGGGTCGGACTCTCGGCGGTGGGCATGCTCGCGACCCTTGGTTACACGCTTGCGACGGACGCCTATGGACCGATCGCCGACAATGCCGGCGGCAATGCCCAAATGACTCATCAAAAGCCGGAAGTTCGCGAGCGAACGGACGCGCTCGATTCGCTTGGCAACACCACCGCCGCGACCGGCAAGGGATTCGCAATCGGCTCGGCGGCCCTGACGGCGCTGGCGCTCCTGGCCGCCTATGTCGAAGAAGTCCGCATCGGATTGGTACGGGAAGGGATGGCCTTCGTGACGGAGGTTGACCCGTCCTACGGAAAGGACGAAAACGCCGGCATCGATGACATCTATTACATCGGTCATGGGAAGTTTGGATCAAAGTTCCAGAGAGGAACGACGGAGGCGAGTTTCGACGCTTACATGCTTCTGACCGGAAACGCTCAGAGCGTGCTCGATGACTTGTCCATGCGTAACGGCGGCAAGTTCAAGCTGCCGACCGCCCTGCCGCCGGCCACCCGGGAGAGTGAACACGTTCAAGAGATCACGATCAAGGATTCCGAGGGCAAACCTCACGAGATCGAAGTGATTTCGGCGCGCAATGCATCGCTCCAGCAGTTCATGGATTACTACAACGTCACGTTGATGAATCCGATGACGTTGTGCGGGATGTTCGCGGGCGTCATGCTCGTGTTCGTGTTCTGCGCGCTGACGATGCAGGCCGTCGGACGCGCGGCCTATGCGATGATGCTGGAATGTCGCAACCAATTCCAGCAGATGGCGCAGTTCCTGGTCGCGACCAAGGGACTGACGGAATCGGAAGCCAAGAAACCCGCGAACTGGCCTGACGAGCAAGTCACGCATCAGGGAAAGCTCATTCCGGATTACGCCCGTTGCGTGGACATTTCGACGCGCGGCGCACAAAAAGAAATGGTCTTCCCGTCACTCCTGGCGATTCTCGTTCCGGTAGCCGTTGGGTTGATCTTCGGCGTGCCGGGCGTGATGGGACTGCTGGCGGGCGGACTTACGAGCGGGTTTGCAGTGGCGGTGTTTATGGCCAACGCGGGCGGCGCCTGGGATAATGCCAAGAAATACGTAGAGAAGGGCAATCACGGGGGCAAGGGCAGCGTGGCGCACAAAGCCACGGTTGTCGGCGACACCGTGGGCGATCCGTTCAAGGATACGTCCGGACCGAGCCTCAACATTCTCATCAAGCTGATGAGCATGGTGAGCGTCGTGTTCGCCGGACTGGTCGTCAAATACGCGCCGCAGATCGCTTCGGCGCTTGGGCTTGGTTGACGGTCGGGCCGACCGGAACAATAAGCTGATCCGGCGAATGGGGGCGATTCCGTCGCTTCCATTCGCCGGGTTTTCTAATCATTCCCAACGGAGATTGCCGTGTCGTCCAATCCGTCGGACAAAAAGACCGCCCACCACGGCGACCTTCCGAAGCGACGGCGGCTAGCTCTTCATACTCGAATCTTCATCGGCCTGATCGTCGGGGCGGCGGCAGGTCTGGCTGCCAACGCCCATTATTCCAAAGGACTCACCCAGGGCGTGTCGGAGACCCGCGACCTGAACTCCAATGGGGTCGACGATCAACTCGATTGGGCGGCGGACAACCTCGCTGATCCGGTCGGCAAAGTGTTTCTTCGACTGATCTTCATGGTGGTCGTTCCACTGGTGTTTTCGGCCCTCGTGCTCGGCGTCGTGGGGTTCGGCGACGTTCGCCGCCTTGGGCGAGTCGGGCTGCGCACGTTGGCGTTTACGGTCGCGTTTTCGCTAACGGCGGTCGCCATTGGCGTGACGCTGGTCAACGTGCTTGCTCCCGGAAAGTCGCTCGACCCGGACAAGCGTGAGGCCCTGCGGGCGGAGTATTCCAGCGGCGCCGAGGCCGACAAAGTCGTTCAGAAAGCGCGTCAGGCCAAGTCGATTCGCGACACGTTGGTCGACCTGATCCCGGAGAATCCGCTTCAGGAGGCCGTCGGCGCGGTGGATGGCAGTTCCAAAGGCAACGGCATGTTGTCGGTCATGTTCTTCGCGCTCGTGTTTGGCGTGGCGTTGACATTACTTCCGGCCGAACGGTCTCAACCACTGGTGAACATCCTCGATGCGATCTTCGATGCGTGCCTGGTCATCATCGGGTTTGCGATGAAACTCGCGCCCTATGCGGTGGCGTGTCTTGTGTTTGCCGTGACCGCGCGGCTCGGCGTTGACATTCTCAAAACGCTTGGCTGGTTCGTTGCCACGGCAATGCTGGGGTTCACGATTCACATGTTCGTCGTGTATCCGCTGGCCATTCGGATATTCGGCGGTATGAACCCGATCACTTTCTTCCGCAAGACTTCCGATGCTTCGTTCACGGCGTTTGGAACGTCTTCGTCGAATGCGACGCTTCCGGTTTCACTTCGCGTGGCGACTGATAAGCTAGGCCTTCCGAAGGAAATCGGACATTTCGTGCTGACGGTCGGGGCGACTGGAAACCAAAACGGAACCGCGCTATACGAAGGAGTCGTGGTACTTTTTCTTGCCCAAGTGTTCGGGGTGGACCTTACGCTTGGCCAGCAAGTGGTGGTCGTACTGATGTCCGTGCTCGCGGGAATCGGGACCGCCGGCGTACCGGGTGGATCGCTTCCGCTGATCGTGATCGTACTTCAGTCTGTCGGCGTGCCCGGCGAGGGAATCGGAATCATCCTGGGGATCGATCGGATCCTGGACATGTGTCGAACGGTGTTGAACGTCGTCGGGGACCTGGCGATCGCGGCGTGCGTAACCAAATCGGAACAGTCGGCAGCGGGCGCAGGGTAGAATGGCCTAGCAATTCGAGGGCCGATCAACTTAGGGGCAAATACGCGTTATCGTGCCGAGCGGTTGTCCGCCGCCGCATTGACCCGGAACCGTGCAGGCCGGATCGACGCAGTAATCGCCAACGTCGGCCGCGTTTACCTGAAAATCGCCGGGGTTGCAGTTGGCAAGAATGGTTCCACAGGGATCAAAATAGGCCGAAAACTGGGCCGCGCGATCGTCGCAGGATTCGATGAATCCCAGCGGAAGAATCGCAAAAAGGGATGATGCCGACACGATTCGAGCAACGCGGCGCCCGACGGCGCGAATTCCAATGTTCATGTTCAATTCCGATTCCTGACGCGCAATTCGCCGATTTATCCTTACTTTATTCCTGCTCGTTAGAGCCCGTCCATCGCCGCCATCCCCGCCACTACTCTTAATTGAACTGGCAATCGGTAAAGAAGGGCAACTGAGTTACTCCTTCGACCGTTTGATTCCCGCTGCCGATACCGCTGCAAGGGTCGAACACGCCGCCGAGAATGCCGTTCTGGCAATCAAAAATGAAGCACATGTCGGTCGCCACCAAGAGTGACTCGCCGATATAGCTGCTGCAACCCGTTCCCGGGCCCGCGAGCAAATAACCGCCGCCAGCCAGGATTCCAAGCCAAATTCCGGCTTTCCGAGACGAACCACGCATGAAAGTCATCCTTTCGGTGAGCGGAACCAACCTCGCACTTTTCCCGGTCATGCGTGCCGACGCCACAATCGCACGACCGGAATCGAGCGAAGTATAGTAGCCCGCCAATGACCGGGCAACCCCGTCAACAAAATATGGTCAGCCTCCGACCGCGGCAAGAATCGTCTCTCTTCGCACCGGCTGAATCAATCCGTTTTCGGTGATTATTCCCGTTAGCAACTCCGCAGGCGTGACATCAAACGCCGGGCAATAACAGGGGACGGCGAATGGCGCCGTGGCGACACCGAAACCCGTTCGGATTTCGTCCGGACTCCGCTCTTCGATCGGGATGAGCGAGCCATCCGGAAGCGACAAGTCGAACGTGCTTGTGGGCGCGGCGACGTAAAACGGGATGTCATGGGCCTTGGCCAGCAATGCGACGCCATAGGTGCCGATCTTGTTTGCGGTGTCGCCGTTGGCCGCAATGCGATCCGCGCCCGTGATGACCAGATCGACCTTGCCTTGTTTCATCAGCGACGCCGCCATGTTGTCGCAAAGCAGCGTCGCGTCGATTCCGGCCTGCATCAACTCCCAGACGGTCAACCGCGAACCCTGAAGAAGCGGCCGGGTCTCGTCCGCGAATACGCGAAACCGTCTCCCAAGCTCGTGGGCAGTGTACATCGGGGCCAGCGCGGTTCCATAGTAGGCCGTGGCGAGGCTGCCGGCATTGCAATGCGTAAGAACGCCGCACGCTTCGCCGATGAGCGACTCGCCGTGGCGCCCGATCGCCCGGCACATGGCTTCGTCTTCGTCGCGGATGGTCTTCGCCTCGGTCAGCAACGCCTGCTTCAGCCCATCCATCGTCGCGCTCACACTTGACTCGGCGACGCGTTTCAAACGGTTAAGGGCCCAAGTGAGATTGACGGCAGTCGGCCTGGACGATGCGAGATATCGGCAGGTTTCGCTGAGCGCGGTATGAAACGCCGAGTGGTCGCCGCCGGTGAATCCACGGGTTCCGAGCACGACGCCCATGGCGGCCGCAACGCCGATCGCCGGGGCCCCGCGCACTCGGAGGTTTCGAATGGCCTCCCAGAGCACTTTCACATCGCGGCAGTCGAGAAACACGAGTTCGTTGGGAAGGCGCGTTTGATCGATCAAGCGGATGCAGCCGTCCAAGCCGCCCATCCACTCGATGGTCCGTGGAAGCGCCAGCGGGCTCATTTCCCAATCTTCTCTTGAAGCGCGGCGTTCTTGGCTGCAACCGCTTTCGCCTGATCGGCTTTGAACTTGCGATAGGCTTCGGCCAGTTTTGCGTCCTTTCGGGCGATGATTTGAACGGCCAGGAGCGCGGCGTTCTTCGCGCCGGCCTCGCCGACCGATACGGTGGCGATCGGCATTCCCGGGGGCATTTGGGCCGTCGAGAGCAGGGCGTCGAACCCAGCCAATGGTCCGTTCGCCAGAGGCACGCCGATCACCGGAAGGCACGTGTGTGCTCCGACGGCTCCGGCCAGCGCATTGCTCATGCCCGCCGCCGCGATGATCACGTCGATCCCGTTTTTCTCCGCATTGCGAGCGAATTCCGCCGCTCGATCGGGGCTTCGATGGGCGCTGACCGCCTCGACGTAGGCCTTTTCGCCAAACGCCGCAAGCTGCGCCGCGCATTTTTCCATGACAGGCCAGTCGGAGTCACTGCCGAAAACGATTGCAATTCGAGGGCCGCTCATCGATTCCTCCATTAAAAACAGAAACCAGTCCGCGGCAGCATGATAATTGATCTCCGAGAACGTTGCGACATCACGCGACATGAAGGGCGACAACTTCGTGACAAAGGCGTTGAAAGTCGGCCTATCTGAGACAAGATTCGGAGGTTACAATGCCTCGCCGTGTCGATCGATTTCAGCGTCGGAACGATGAGTTAGGGAAGAATGGGAGGATCTCATGCTGCGCGGGCGCGTTAAGCCACGACTTTTTCCTGCTTGGGCGTTTTTGACCACGATTGCTGGCTGCGGATTCGTCCCACCATTGCCCGATTCGTTTGACGTCGCGACGTCGGCCAGCGTAAGAACATCAACGGACGCCGGAACCGGATCACCCTCGTTCATCAACAGCGTTTGGTCTCTCAACAGAAAGCCCGAACCCACGACCGCAGATGCTGAAATCGACGCCTCAGCCACGCCTCGCGGACCTTACGGCGGGCTACTCAACGGGCAGGGTCTGGAGCGCCCGCCGGTGGGTGAGCGCATCTTCCTCGTTCGTTTCGGATCAGCGGGCGAAATGGTGGAAGTGTCCGAAAACCGCTACTTTCTTTCAAAGATCTACGGATCGACGGTTCCGGTCGGTGGAGAATGGACGGGAACCGTGTTGCCGGGTGTATCTTTTAATAGTGAGACCTACGGACTGGAGGCGGACGGTCGATTCGGCGTTGCGACAGTCGTGAATGTTCGATTCAGCGGTTTTTTTCTGGGTCGGGCAATTCTTTACTCCTGGGGTACGATCGTAGTAGACCGCATCGACGGGCAGTTTGGCTATCTTCTCGATTTCACTGAGGGCATCGTGAGTTTCCTGCAGACCGTCGCCGATCAGTATCCCGTTGAGGGACAACGGATTTCACCCTGACCATCGACAACATCGAGCCCCTTCCACGTCTAACGGCGACAAGCGACGGCGTACCGTCATGCCAATCTCGCTGGGCACGATCAATCAACGGGCGGTAAGCAGCCTGGATAACCGCTTCGAAAAGACGTCGCGTGAACCGCAAGAGCAGTTCGGAATATCAACTTGACGCGGCATTGGCCCAATGCAGACTTTTTGAGATCGAGGAGGCTCCAAGGGCGGACATGAGAGGAGCCGGCGGCGCGTTGTCTATTGCCGGTCGCGGATTCGGTCAAACGAGCCGGGCACGAAGTAGGCTGCTTGCATCAATCTCGGCACGTGCAACGTCGAGCGTTCTTCCTGACGCAAATCAGCCAATGCCGGATTCAAACCTAACATCTCCTTGTGCTCAACTAAAAAGTCGCTTGCACTCTCAGGCCGAGAATAAACGCATCGCGACCTTCCGCCCGACCGCCCGGATCGAGGATCATCTGTATGTCCGGGGAAACATTGAGCCAAGGAGTCACTTGAATGTTGTAATAGAGCTCCAGCGCTGTTTCGCGGCGGGGCTTTTCACCGAGGCGCTCGACGAAACGGCTCACCACTCCCTGGGCGACGCCGAACCCAAGCACATCCTGATCGCGCCCTGGAAGCAGCCCTTTGTATTGGAATCCCGAGCTCCAAAAGTGCTCTACTTCGTTGACTTCTGCATGTGCAAACCCGTAGGTTAGAAACACGCCGAGCCCCTGTTCGTCATCTTCATCACCCTCTCGAAACACCATCTGGTCCATGCTGGTGTAGAAGCCGACATCGTCTCGCTTGAGGGGAATCCGCGGAGCAGCATCGTCCGTTTCAGCGACGAATTCCGGTTTCGGTTGGGGATCGTACCAAAGCCCGAAACGATAATTTCCGGAAAGCGCGCCGTGCAACGTTGATATCTGCGGCGCGAATCCGAATTCAAAAAGTCCTACAAAATAATCTTCATCGTGGAATGCTGTGTTCAGCCCGGTCTCGCGATAATCAGCCTGTGCATCGGCACCGCCGGCCGCCACATAGAACCATTCAACCGGTGAAAAAATGGCTTGAACGCCAATGTGACCAAATGCATCACCGGGAACGGGCGCCTGCGGCGGTACCACCAGAGCGTAGTTGAGAAACTGCGTTGTTTCGTCGTTGGCATAAGCATTGGTCAAGAATTCGTTGGTCAGATTGATCTTGCCCACCTGAACGCGCAGCTTATCTTCGAATAGCGTCTGCTCATACCAGCATTCGATGATGTCGATTGCCCTGTCTCCGCCGGCGTCGCCGTTGACGCCAAAAAAGTCGCCGACGAACCCTCTTCCGCTGATTCCATCGTCCCAGCTTCCCTGGCCGTACACATAGAAAGTCGCGTCCGGAATGTCGGCTAGTGCTTCAAGATCGCATGTGATTTCCAGATCGTAGCTTCCGCTGATGACATGAGCGTTTCTCGTCTTTCGTCCGCCATGCACGTTTTGCTGAAAGATTGTAGTCAACGAGAGACTCACCGTGACACCGTGCTCCTCGAGCCAAGGTCGTACGCCGTTCCACGTTCCAGTCAAGCGATCGGTGGCACTCAGCACAATCTCGTTCCCCTCACCGGCATCCTCGACCGCCGTTTGGCCATTTTCATCGGCCTGAACATTCGGATTGGGAATTTCCGCCGAGAGTAAGAAACTAATCAGAGCAAAGACAGTGAGTGACATCATGTTTTACACTCGGCGAGTTTTCAAGAAGGGCGTGGTAGAGATCGCGCCACCATCGATTCGATGCCTTTGCATTATCGGATCGGCCGATCGGCGAGTTTCAACCTGACCGATTCAGCCCGGACAAAGACTGCTGTCCGCCCACTGCAAGAGAATCTGTTTTCGGGCATCTCTATTCAGTTCGTACGCCCGCGTTTATCGCACCTTCGCTTGCTCGGTTGGAATGACGCAGGTGTCCGCCATTTACCGCAACTCGCTAAGAAAACCACGCGTTTCAGGCTGTCGATACGATCGATGGGTCGGGCGGCGTTTATTGCCGCCACCCTCGCCGAACCGGATTGATTCCACGAGTCGAACTGGCGGTTCCCGGAAAGCCAACGGTTGAACTCCGACGGACGACTGCGTACACGTTGTCGCTTCGCGTTTGTGCGGTCAAATGCAGAGGATCCTTCAGACCCCCAACCTGAGGTACATGTAGTCGATGTCCGTTCGAGCAAAAACCTCTTGGTTGGTCGGAGGCGTGTTTTCCGCGTTCATTGGCGTCTCGCATGGCGTTCAGCAGTATATTGTTCTACCGAGTTTTGCGGCGCTGGAGCAGGATGACGCCGCCGCGAATCAGAAGCGATGCGTCGAGGCCATCGGCCGAGAGATCGAACTGCTCTCGTATCACCTGAGCGACTGGTCGTCGTGGAACGACACGTACGAATTCATGGTCGATTTGAATGAAGAGTACAAGCTGGCCAACCTCGTTCCCACCATGTACACGAACAACCATATCAACCTTGTTTGTTTCGTTGACAACGAGGCACGGGTGGTTTGGAGCGGCGCGTATGATCTTGCTACTGCGGAACCCATGACCATTGCGGCATTTGCCGGTACCACAGTCCATCCTCATCATCCACTGCTCAAGCAGTCGGATCTGACCAGTGCGGTGGAGGGTGTCATGATCACCGAACACGGTCCGCTCCTGGTCGCATCCCGCCGCATCCTCAACAATGAGAATGAGGGTCCGCCGCGCGGGACACTGATCATGGGCAAGCTCCTCGACGCGGAGCAGGTTGCCGGCATTGCTGAGCGCACTCACGTCGATATGGAAGTGCTCGCGATTCCGGGAGCAATTCTCCCACAGGATGCTTCCGATGCGATCGCCATGTTGGTCGGCGGCGCGCCGCTTGTCGTCGAGGAAATCGATCAAAATAAAACCCTGCAACTTCGATCGACCATTGAAGGAGTTGACGGTCAGCCGGCCTTGTTGTTGACCACGCGAATCCCTCGCGATATCACGGCGCGAGGCAAAGCCGCCATTCGGATCGCCGCCATTTCCGACGCCTCTGCCGGCATCGCCATTCTGGTGCTGATGTGGATCGCATTGAACAAGATCGTCGTGCGCCCGCTGACGAGGTTAACGCGTCATGCGATCACCGTGGCCGAAACGGACGACTTTTCGAGCCCCATCGCGATGCAGCGAGCGGACGAAATCGGGATCCTTGCCGGCGAATTCGACCGAATGATGCTCTCGCTCGCTGAATCGCGGAAGAGGCAGGCAGAAATCTCTCACAACGCGGGCATGGCCGAAATCGCAACCGGCATTATTCATAACGTCGGAAACGTACTCAACAGCGTCAACGTTTCCGCCCGGCGCGCCGTCGAATGCATTGACTCCTCCGGCGTCTCGGATTTGAACGAGGTCGTTGGATTGATACGAAAACATTCGGGCAATCTCGGCACCTACATGTCATCTGACGAAAAAGGGAGAATGATCCCTGAATTCCTCGCACAGCTGGGCGAAGACCTCGCCGGCGAAAAGAAGGAAGCCCTGAAAGAGCTGCAGTCCCTGGCCAAGAACGTCGATCACATTGCGGAAATCGTCAATACGCAGCAAGCCTATACCAGCGTTTCCGGCGCGGTATCCAGAGTCTCGCTCGCTGAGTTGATCGAAGACGCAATCAAGATCAACCTCGCGGCCATGGATCGGCACGCGGTTCAGATCATTCGCGAGTTTGAGGAAGTTCCGAAAATCATGACGGAGCGGCACAAGGCCCTTCAGATTCTGGTCAATCTCCTAAGCAATGCAAAGTATGCGCTGGATGATATACCGGCGTCCGATCGGCGCATCACGATTCGCCTTCTATCGCCGAAGGACGACGCGGCATTCGTACGGATCGAGATCGTCGACAATGGCGTGGGCATTTCCAGAGATTGTTTCGCCAAACTCTTTAGCTATGGATATACGACTCGAGCAAACGGGCATGGATTCGGGCTGCACAACAGCGCGAATGCCGCCAAGTCGATCGGGGGCCGGCTGACGGCTCACAGCGCGGGTTCCGGCCAGGGAGCGAAATTCGTCATCGAGCTCCCCGCCAGGACTTCAAAGGCAGTGACTTGACCATGACGACCGCACCCCGAAATCGCCGCATCCTCCTCGTCGATGACAACACATCGATTCACGAGGACTATCGGAAGATACTCGGCAAGACGAACAAATCCGGTGGTCGTATGCTTTTGCGAGCCGAACTTCTCGGCGGCGACGCGAAGGCAAAGCTGACGCCCGAATTCGAGATCACTTCGGCTTTTCAAGGGAAGGAAGCGCTGGATCTTGTATCGACCGCCAGTGCCGAGGGGCGACCCTTTTCCGTCGCCTTTGTGGATATGCGGATGCCGCCCGGATGGGACGGCGTCGAAACCATCGAGCACCTTTGGAAGGCCGATTCGAGTCTTCAGATTGTCATCTGCACGGCCTACTCTGACTATTCCTGGGATGAGATCGTTCAACGATTTGAGCATACGGACCAGCTACTGCTGTTAAAGAAACCGTTTGACGTGTCCGAAGTCTGGCAGCTTGCGTGCTCGCTGACTGAAAAATGGCATCTCTCGCAGATGGCGCGAAAAAAGGTCGATGAGCTGGAGGTTTTGGTCAAACATCGAACGGCTGAGCTGAGTCTAGCCAACGAATCATTGACCGCGCAGATCAATGAACGCGTTCAGGCCGAGGAAACCGCCGTTCACTTTGGTCGGATTCTCGACGATTCCCTCAACGAAATCTACGTTTTCGATGCCGAGACCATGAGATTCCTCCTGGTCAACCGTGGTGCGCAGCGAAACACCGGCTATTCCATGAAGGAGCTTCGCGAGTTAACGCCGCTGGATCTCAAGCCGGGACACACCGCCGAATCATTCGCCGAATTGACGCGACCCTTGCGCGACGGGACGGTGGAGGGAATCCGGTTTGAAACCAATCATCGTCGCAAGGACGGATCCCTATATCCGGTGGAAGTACACCTTCAGCTGGTCTCGCGAGGCGCCGATCAGGTGTATGTTGCAATCATTCTGGATATCACCGAGCGGCACGCAACCGAAGAGCGATTGCGCCGTGCCGCGCTCTACGATCCGCTCACCAACCTCCCCAATCGCATCCTTCTCAAGGATCGGCTCGAGCATTGCCTCCTGCGTTCCTCAAGAAACTCAAGAAACGGATTCGCCGTGCTGTTTCTCGACCTGGACAATTTCAAGCTGATCAATGACAGTCTCGGGCATGACGCCGGTGACCGCCTCCTGCTCGCTGTGGCCGACCGGCTTCAGGCGTGTCTTCGTTCCCTCGACACCGTTGCCAGGATCAAGGAAGACATGGCCGCTCGTATCGGCGGAGACGAGTTCGTCATTATCCTCGACGACGTTCAGAACTCGCGACAGGCCGCTCAGGTAGCCGAACGATTACAACGGGAAATCGCCAGCACCTACGATCTGGATTCGCATGAAGTGGCTGTTAGCGCGAGCATCGGAATCGCCTATTGCGACGGTCGGTATAACAGTGTAGAAGATTTGCTTCGCGACGCGGATACCGCCATGTACCGCGCAAAGGGGGCAGGAAAATCCCAGTACGCGATATTCGATCAGCAAATGCACGCAAGTGCAACAGCTCGCCTGATGATAGAGAACGATCTCCGACGAGCCCTGGAACGCCATGAGCTATACCTCATGTACCAGCCCGTCGTGGCCCTGGCAACAGGACGAATCGCAGGATTCGAGGCTCTCATCCGTTGGAAGAAAAAAGACGGTACCGTCATTTTGCCATCGCAATTCCTCGCCGTCGCGGAGGAGTCGGGCCTCATTGTGCCCATCGGACGATGGGTGTTCAAAGACGCCTGTCGTACGCTCAAGAAGATCATCACGGAATCTCCCATCCACAGCGCATTGATGATGAACGTCAATTTCTCGCAGCGAGAAATTGCCGAACCGGGGCTGATTGACTTTATCGCGCAGTCCTTGTTGGAAAGCGGATTGGCCGGGTCAAACCTCAACATCGAAATCACCGAAAGCACGGTGATGAGAGAAGGTGAATCGATCACGGCATCGCTTGGCCGAATCAGAGACCTTGGAGTTGGCATCCACCTCGACGATTTCGGCACCGGGTATTCTTCGCTAAGCTGTCTGCACCGATTCCCTTTGAATGTCATCAAGATCGATCAGACGTTTACAAAGACGCTTGCCGGCAACCGCAACTACCTGCCGATCGTCGAAGCCGTCGTAACACTCGCCCATAAGCTCGGAATGAAAGTGACGATTGAGGGAATCGAAACGCAGGCACAGCTTGATCGACTTCAGGCTGTAGGCGGCGATTATGGACAGGGCTATTATTTCTCTCAACCCTTGGCGGCTGACTTGGCACTCGCCAGTATGAAGGAAGACCGATTGGTCGAGGTCTGCAAATCACAAAATGTTCTTCCCAATTCTGATTTGCTTCGATCAAAGTGAGTCAATCGGCCTCGTCAAGCAGTGGAGTTCCTTCTACTGCCAGGGAATAGAAGCTATCTCGAGAACAACGTTGCCCAGTTTGTGTTATTTCCCATCGACTTGTTAAACTCCCGGTCATAGTTGGCATCATGCTCCTGTCCACACCACAGCCGTGTCACCTCATTAGATTAACCTGAATAGATTAATCTCCTCAGGCGACTAGTTTTCTGATCGTCCGTTTTGATAGATTGCCGCAAATCGGAATGGACGACCTGTCGCTCGCCGGGTCTGAGCGCGGTCGCGGGATTGGAAGCCGGAGAGGAAGAAGTCCCGCTCGGTTTCACATTCCGAACCTCATCTCCCCTTGGCGTCGCGGTTTGCTACTGATTGTCAACGCGGCGTCGCACATTTTGGGTGGGATGCGTCCATGCGGAACGCACGACAATTCAATCGCCACGATCGACTCAGCGCGGGCCATGCGCTGCTGTTGCTGCTTTCGCTGGTTGGCAGCGCGCTGCTGATCGGCCTCTCCGCTCGCACGGGGCGGTATCCGTATGTGGCTTGCGTCGGCTTGGTTCCGTTGTTTGTGGCGATTCGCATTTGCCGACCGCTCGGTGCATTCCTTTCCGGCGCACTGTGGGGCCTGAGTCTTTGGACAGTTTCGTTCGCCGGCCTCGGCCCAGCGATCACACTCTCTACCACGCCCTTTTTCGTAATGATCGTTTCACCGGCACTCTACGCATGGCTCGGAGCGCTGATGACCCGTTGGATCGGATTCAGTCCATTGATCCTGGGGGTCGGCTGGATTCCATTTGAACTAGCGTTTGCAAGGGTTGGTTTTGCGCACGGTTTGATTTTTGCCGCCGCCACGGCTAATGACACGGTAATCAATCTAGCCCACATCTTGGGATCCGCAGTCGTGACCTTCGCAGCAGCTCTATGCAACCTGACCCTTGTAAGCGTAATCGAACGTGCCGTCCATTTCGGCACTCAATTGCGTCCAATTGTTCGAGCCCGTTTGCGAGTGGTATGTGGCGCATGGTTTGCACTCCTCAAAGCAAATACATCCGCAATGGGCCCGCTCCACGCCCGCGCGCCTCCACGTTGTTTGGCGATGCATTAGGAGTATCGACGGCCTCTTGAGTCTCATATCCTGATTCTCAAAGGACATGTCGTCTGTTGGGCTACCTCGCAACTTGAGAGTACGTAATGGCGCATTTTGTCTGTGGTTTTCGCTTGGCAACAGCATTTTAATCGCCCAAACGCCAATTAGAATGCCATGCAATGAAAGGAGTTGCACGATGACAAAGAGTTTACTGGGTGTAAACATGCACACAATTTGGTCGCTCGGCGCGATCACCGTTGCGCTGTTCCAGTTGACTGCGTCTCGCGTAGCAGCGAATGACTGCTGTGAATACGTGAAGAACGGCGTGAATAAATGCATGTCGGGACCGGCCGGCAATGGCCCGACTTCGGATGGTTGTAACGCGCTGGGAGGGAGCTTCTTCAATAATCGCTATTGTGACCGGGCTACGAAAGACTGCCTGGCAAAGATTCCCGATTTTTCAGTCAACTTGGGACGCTGCGAGGCGGATACGCTTGCGGAATCAGAATGGGGCACATGCTGGGCCGACATGGGGCTTCCTCCGCCGCCAATTCCGACCGTCTCCGAATGGGGCGTGGCGATCATGACACTCTTGATTCTCTCCGCCGCCACGGTCGTGCTGATTCACCGTCGAACGGGCAACAGCGTCACGTAGGCGGTCACTTGCAGTATAGTTACTCCCGCCGGGCGGAGTTGCCCGGCGGGTATTATTTTTTTCGCAGCGTCCCCGTCCGCCTGCACCTCGCGAATGCAATTCGTAAAAAGGCTGAAGCTGCAATGCAAAGGTTGCAATATCGGTCGGTATTTCCGTCGCGTGGAATCTCCTTGCGCCTCGATTTACGCCAGGACATGGAATTATTGCCCATGGCAATGCACGCTAACTCACTTTTTGCCTTCAAGCGTTCTAATCAACAGCAACAACTTATGGAGCGCTTTGGCGACGATTCTCCGAAGTTCTTCATGAATCGTATGAGACTAATCAAACCGGTTGATTAAAAGGAGGAACAATGAAAACAGATACGAATGCACGAAGTCGTCGAACGAGGATTCTTGTGTCGCTTATTGTTGTTATGGCCGCACAGCGTGTTGACGCTCAGCTAATTGACTTTGCGATCACCGATGTGAGCGCCTGCCCCCTTGACGCAAACAACTTTCAGGTTGTGTTTTCTCACGGGATCACACTGAATGGAAGTACGTTGATCAGTGGGACGGAAGTCACGATTCGGGTTGATGTAATGGGTCCATCAACCTCGGCCCCCGCAGAAGACCACAAAGTGAGGATTTACGCCCCGACCCCCGACCCGCACAAGGGGTGCAAGGGGAGCAGCCCTTGCTCGAGCGGAACGTGTGAAGATTGGGCGGCCAAGTTCAAGGGCAAGCTCTACGCCGCAAAGGCTGCTTGTGTTTTAACCGCGGCCAGTGGATGCGAGTGTGTTTCGGATGATAAGGCCCCTCCCAAGGAAAAACCAAAACACGATGGACCGGGAAATTATACAATCACCGTCACGATCGATCCCGAAAACGAATTTCCGGAACTGAACGAGGCCAACAACTCAATGCAATTCGTGCTTCAGCAATCCGCCTCACCGTGTCTGACCGGTGCGTGTTGCCTGACGGATGGGAGCTGTCAGCCCGGCGTGACCAATACGGCCTGCAACGCCCTGGATGGCGATTACACGGGAAATGGTAGTGTTTGTCTGGGCACTATGTGCCCGGTCAAGGGTGCCTGTTGCGAGCGTGCCACCAATGACTGTTTGATGCCGATCGCGCAGTCTGTTTGTGAAGGACTGGGAAGCGTTTATCACGGAGATTTCAGTACTGACTGCCCGCTTTCCGCCAGTGGCGATTGCATCCCCACTCTTTCCGAATGGGGCGTGACGATCATGACGCTCTTGATTCTATCGGCCGCAACAGTGGTGCTGATTCGTCGTCGGGCATCCGGAAGGTTGGTTTAGGTAGGAAAGCAAAACGAACGAACTGCTCTTACGCGGTTTTTGGTCGACGATCCACCAGCTTGAGGCCTGCGCGACTCGGGTCGCGTGAGGCGAAGTTCGTGGCTCAACGGGGTGAGTCATTCTGCGGCCTCCCTTGGTACGGCACTCCTCCGGCGGGGTGCCGTACTAGGCGGGAGGCGAGGGCGGAAGAAGCTCCACAATGTTCGCAATGCCCCGAATGGCGGCGATGCACTGGTCAACGTGCTCTGAGAGCGTCAATCCGAGCAGCGCTGCCCCTTCGTGAATGTCTTCTCGTGACACGGCCGCAGCAAAAGACTTCTGCTTCATCTTTTTGATCACGCTGGAGGCTTCCATGCCGACGATTCGCTCGGGCCGAACCAGCGCCGCGGCGTAAACAAACCCGCAAAGCTCGTCCACGGCGAAGAGCGTCTTTCGGATGGGGCGATCGCGCGGGTAGTCGTCGAGGTTCCACGGCGTGTGGGCCATGATCGCGCCGATGACTTCTTCGTCGCAGCTCATTGTTCGTAGCACCTTCGCGCCTTCCCGCGTGTGCGCCGGTGGATCGGGAAACCTTTCGTAGTCGAAATCGTGAAGCAGGCCCGCGAGTCCCCATTGCGATTCGTCGGTACCTTCGCGTCTTGCATAGTGACGCATGGCTGCCTCCACGCACAGCGCGTGGCGGATCAGCGCCGGATTCTTTGTGTATTCGTTCAATAACGCCCATCCCTGCTGACGATCCATGGACAACCCCTTGATCGGTATCCGTGAAACTCCCGGCGAGGCGACTCGATTGACGCGACGCGCGAGCGGGATACGATCCAGCGTAACGGGAGACCGGCTCCCGGTCGATTCAAGCCGAGGGGTTTCGCGTGCACTCGCGTGAGCGGGCGACGTTCGATGCCGCCGAACTGGCCGTCGTGCTCAGCCACTACGATCTGGGGATCCTCGAATCCATCACCGATTTTCCCCGCGGTTCTCGAAAGAGCCCGAAAGTCGGAATCGTCAGCGACAAAGGCAAGTTTCTCCTTAAGCGGCGTTCGACAGCGAGGGCCCAACCGGATCGAGTCCGTGTCGCGCATCACGTCCAGACGCTTCTGGCTTCGGGCGGATTCCCGTTGGCGAAGCTCATTGCGACGCGCGTAGGACGCGAGACGCTGGTTCAGCTTCGCGGGCACGTGTACGAACTGTTCGAGTTCGTCGCCGGGCAGCCGTTCGAGCGCTCGGTCGAAGAAACTCGCAGCGCAGGCGAGAAGCTGGCCCGATTCCACGATCTCACTGAACCCGTGGCGGACGTCGGAGAGCTGCCGCTGCCGGTCGGCACCTATCACGACGCGACGCCCATCCGTACCGGGCTTCATGCCATCGGATCGACCTTTAGTTCGCACGACAGCTTCGCGGGAAACGAGGCCGAACTCCTGCCGCTGATGCACTTTTTGCTGGAGGCGTACGACCGCGCCGCGGCCGCCGCCGATGCGCTTGGCGTGGCGGCCATGCCCGCACGATTGATTCACGCGGACTGGCATCCCGGCAACATGCTCTTTCGACAACGGGCGGTGGCCGTCGTGGTGGACTATGACTCGATCCGCATATCGCAGCGGTTGATTGACGTCGCCAATGGCGTGCTCCAGTTTTCGATCATCGCGGGTGGGGATCCGGTGGACTGGCCGGACCATCTGGACGAGGCGAGATACAAGGCGTTTCTCGAAGGTTATTCGTCGCACCGATCGCTAGCGGCAAACGAGATTGCCGGAATCCCCCATCTGATGGCCGAAGCGCTCATTGCCGAAGCAGTGCCACCAATCACCGAGACCGGCTCCGTGGGCCGGTGGAGCGGGTTTCGCGTTCTTCAGATGATTCGTCGAAAGCTGGTGTGGCTGGAGCGAAATGCCCAACGATTGTCATCGCCATGACAGCGGCGTTTTCAAGTCGCCGCCCCTTGGCATACGTCAAACTCGCTTCGAACGGGTTCGCTGATAATCGCTGACAAGTCGCGCAATGCGATCGAGCGTCTTTAGGCCGTCACTGGAAGCTTCAAGGCCCACGAACTGAAAGCCCAGTGACGCTCGTGATCCTTCGACGGCCTCGCGGTGCCGCAACAGCGCTTCCAGAACGAAGGCGGGCTTGCCGGCGCGAGGCGTGAATACGCACTTGTAGGTCCGCTCGATTTCGAGGGTTTGGGAGTCGGCCACTCGAATTCGCAGACCGCCAGCCGAGATGTCCTCGAGTTGACCATGCCGGACGTCACGGTCGACGGAACCGGCACCTGATTCTCCGTCTCGCCAGAATCGCACGGCGACCACCGCACCCCGCGGCGGTTCGGCGCGCTCGAAAGCGCGACGCTGAAGCTGAGAAAAATGTTCGGGCCAGGTCAAAGTCAACAGCACCGATTCGCCCTGTGTCCGACAACCTCGAACGGAAGCATTGAACAGGCACTTCTTGTGACCTTGACGAAACGCACCACCGATCATCGATCCCGGCTCGAGCAACACGGCGGTGGGCCTGGATTTCGGCAATCCGATACTGATGACGGTTTCGTCGGCTCGCTGCGAGCCGGACACAAACACACCCTTGAATCGCCGCCAACCTTCAGGGAGGCTGACCGTGACGGTGAGCGGACGGCGATCGCGAACGGCGGCGTCGACGATGCGTTCCTGTTGGTCTCGATCGATCGCTTTGGTCTGTATCAACGCTTTCCTCCCTATGACATGCAGGCGGCCATCAGCGCGCCGGCAAGCCGGGCGCGTTCCGCCGGTTGATCGTGATCTGGAGAGAATTCGAGTCCCATGACGCGCCACCCGGGCGTTCCCGATTCCGTCACGCTGATGACCTGGGCATGCCGGTCAAAAGGTTGCTCAGTGTTTCCAATGCGAAAAATGACACGGACTAGCCGTCCGACGGCGATGTCAACAATATCGGCCTGCTCGGTTCGGCAAGCAATTCCGTCAGCACTGGCGTTGAGAAGTACGCCATCCACCGACCATTCGTCGGTCTTTCCGACGCCGAGAATGGTCACATCGGTCGGTTCTCTCAATTCGCGCCGGCGGCTTCGCCGGCGATCCGCCACTCGTTGGGCGCTCGCACCATCGAATTGTCGATTTCCCGCCGTTCTCATCGCTTTGCTCCGACGATGCGAGTCTTGGCCCGTGTGCGCTCCACGCTCGGCGATTGAATCGAAAACGGGCGCGAACCGTCATTCTCGCATCGTCGCGTTTTCCGGCGGTCTTAATGTCAATTGATTGCGCCGATAATTGACGAATCGGGTGAATAGGGAGGCGGTTAGGGTAGGGGCGATAACAGTCGGGCGGCCACTGCGACTCGATTGTCACTCCTTCGTCCGTGGTTCAAATAACGGCCAGATCGCTTTTCGACTGAGAACCGTTCCGGTCGCCGGATGGTCCATCCTCCAAACGAGCGATAGCAGCTTCGAGATCTCGCGGTTTGTATGAACCGGTGAGGGTGACCAGCAGGCCGGGAAGCGAACAGATCAAGCCGACGAGTCGAATCGCCAACGCCATGCAGACGATCTGCGACGGACTTCCATAAGGCGCAAAGAAATAACCGTAGGCGAGCTCCACCGTACCCAGACCTTGGGGCGGACCGGGTAATGCCTGGACCATCGCCCCTGTATAGAAATAGGCGAAGAACTCAAGAACGTTGCTCATGTCGGCCTTCATCGCCAGCGCGGCCGCGACGACGAAATAGGACCCCAGCGCCAGAAGCTGCAACAAAACCGTCAAGAGGAATGATGCGATGAGCGTCCAAGGCCTGGCCGCGACACTTCGCACAGCCCGATCCACGCGTTCGACGTGTCGCAACATCGGAAACCGATCCGTCCACCGCGCCGGAATGCGAAATTGTCGCGCGAGCGGCGAGAAATAGAGTGCCGCTCCGGCAACGCCGATGCCGAGGAGCGTCACCATGTAGGGGCGAAGGATGGCCACGCGGCTATCGCCGGGACTCAGCGCCGTAATCGCGGCAGCCACGAGGACGAGAGTCCCAAGGCCGATGATGCGATCAAGCACGACGGTCGTGACCGCCTCCGTCTTGTGGGGAGTGTGCTGGGCGGCAAAATATGCCTTGACGAGATCGCCGGCGTTGGACCCCAACGGCGTGGCGTAATTCAAGAAATTTCCGGCAAAGGTCAGTCGGACGCATTCGCCGAAGCCGAGGTTGATGTCCTGCGCTCGCAGGAGAAGTCGAAACCTTTGGGCCAATGGAAAGGCCACGGGAAAGTAGAACAGCAGGGCGAGGATCAGGAGCGCCTTGCTACTTCTGGTCCAGGCAGTTCGCAAGCCAAATGCGACCTGGGGAGCGCCCGCCTCGGTCGCGGCGATGTCATCCATCGGAATCTCGCGAACGTCGCCATCAGGCCGCACCAATCGTACCATTCCGGCTTCTTCGGTGACGATACCGATCAGCGTCGCTGGACCGTCGAGGCCGCCGCGAATCGTTACATGGTCGTACCAAGTGACGCCGCGAACGACAATCCACAGCGCGGCCGCGCAAACGGCAATTCGAGCGATATTGAAGAGTCGCTTTCGATTCGGTTGCGTCATCGACCGCTCCACCTCGGCTGGATTGTAGGTCGGTCAAAACGCGCCATTCGCATGAGTCTCATCCCATCGCTACTCGGCGGGTCGCTCCTCGGAGGCTTCCCGCGCCGTCATCGCGTTTGCAAAGAACGGATCGGATCGGCGAATTTCATCCTTCCACCGTCGTTCGAATTCGCCGATCGTCAGTCCATCGAAACTGTCGGCCAGCGCCTGCTCGATCGTCGATCCACCCTTCAGGCTCTTGATGAATTCCGCGAGCTGGCCGCGGTCGATGCGTTCAAGGGAGGCAACCACACTGTGCGCCAAAGCATACTGATGCACCTCGATCGTCGAAGTGCTTTGGAGCAACGACGCAATGGACCAGTCGAAGCGGACGTATTGGCGGGCCAACAGTGCGGCGTTTCCGGCGTTCGGACACTGAACACCGAGCACCGCGGCGGCGGTCAGGTCCGCGAAACCCTCATTGACCCAGTGTGGCAGTAACGCGCCGCCGTGGAAACGGTGCAGAAACGCATGGGTTCCCTCGTGGACCAGAGTACAGGCGAAACGATCGTAATCCGCCAAAGCCCGTCCATCGCGAGCAATGACCATGTGAACATGTCCGTTGTCGGGGATGGATCGCGTGTAACCGATGGCATTCGCTCCGTCGTAGCCGTCGAAATCGCGCGCGAACTTACGAAAGCGAGCCTTTGTCTGAAAACAAAAGACGGGACATTTGGCGAGAAAGAGATCGACTTTCGGGTCCGCGCCGAATCGGTCTGCAAGCGCTGAATACATCGCCTCCGACCACTCCATCAAGCGATTTCGATCCTTCTTCTCCCAGTCCGTCCAAATCAGAAAGTGATCGGATTCGATCAGCGCGATATCCTTGCCGAGTCGCTCGCGAACCTTTTCTCCGAATTGTAAATAGGCCTCGCGCACCCGGCCGCGAACTTGGTCGGAAGGCAGTTTCGCGAAGTCCGCAATCGGTTGGCCGGACTGGGTGGCCACGGTCGGCGTTTCATCATCGCCGATCAGTCCCTCAGCATCGGTCTCTTGCGTCCCCTGAGGCTCAACCCTTGGAAATCGATCAGCGCGTTCCTTCGGAGAACGGGACTGGCGGAATCGGTCAAACGCTTCCTGAATGCGCGGCGCGAGATCGGCATTCAGTTTCCGCGCCATTCGAAACTCGTTGGCAGCCAAGTCATTTCGACCGGCCTTCAGGCAATATCGCCCCAGCTCGAAATGATGGTCGGCGGTCCACTTGTCGCCATGAACGAAGTTTATCAGGCTACGCCGCGCGGCATAGGCCGAACTGCCTTCCAACTCCATCCACGCGAAGACGTAGGGCGTCTGTTCGTGCAGCAGAACGATGCCGTGCTCGTTGTGATCGATGACGGCTCCACTGATTTCTCCGCCGGTTCGAGTTCTCAGCGTCAAGGAGATTGTCTTCAGCGAATCCGCCGGTTCCGCGAACACGAAACCGGTTGCGAAACCCGATGCCCACAATGCGATGCAATGACTGGTGATGGCGTCCGAAAAACAGCGCTTCGTTCGTGGATTGCGCATCATGTCAGGGGCTGCCGTCGTCCCGGTCGGGGTCGAGTTCTTCTCCGCCGTCGATTTCAAGCATCGGATACCTCCCGCGAAGTTGGCGAAGCTGCGATCGATTGATTCGAATGTCCAGCTCTGCACCCTCGGCAAGATATCGCCGCTCGCGCACGTCGGCCACACGAATCAATTCCGTCAGGAGCTTACCGGCGGTGTGCGGTATTCGCACAGTGACGGATTCCGCGTCTCCCTCGGCCTGGCGAGCGACGGTGGCCGCCAGCTCGTCCAACCCTGCTCCGGTCATCGCCGAGACGCGCATCACGGATCCGTACCGCGCGAGCAATTCGGCCGTGGCGCTGTCGTCGGCGATGTCCATCTTATTGAGCAGCGTGATTCTCGGAATCTTGCCCGCCCCCAGATCGCTCAAAACCGCTTCGACCGCATCGGCCTGCTGCCATGCCGTCGGCGAGGAAGCGTCGACGACGTGGAGCAGCAAATTGGCGTGCGTGGCCTCCTCGAGCGTCGCCCGGAACGACGCGACAAGATGATGCGGAAGATCGCGAACAAAACCGACAGTATCGGAGAGAAGCACAGAGCGGCCGTCACCGAGGTTCCAGCGAACCGTCTTCGTGTCGAGCGTCGCGAAGAGCATATCGGCGACGAACTGGCCGGAGTCGGTCAGGCGGTTCATCAGCGTGCTCTTGCCCGCGTTGGTGTAGCCCACGAGCGATACCGTAAATTGGTCGGCCCGCGTTTTGACCTCGCGTTCCTTGCGGTGGAGAACCTCCGCCAGCTCGCGCCGCAGGAAGGAAATGCGATCGCGGACGACGCGGCGGTCGATTTCAATCTGTCGCTCGCCGGGCCCGCGCGTGCCGACGCCGCCCACCGCTCCGGCCGCCGTTCCGCCGCCGGCGCCAGCGATGCGCTCCAAGTGCGTCCACATGCCGCGCAGTCGCGGCGCGGAGTATTCGAGCTGGGCGAGTTCCACCTGCAATTGAGCCTCACGCGTCTTCGCGCGCGACGCGAAAATGTCGAGGATCAGTTCGCTGCGGTCGATCACTTTTCGCGCGACCATTTCCTCAAGACCGCGAATCTGTCGCGGCGCAAGATCATTGTCGAAGATCACAACGTCGGCCTGGGCGTCGGTCGCCCGTTGAATCAACTCCTCGATCTTGCCCTTCCCCAGAGCATAGCCGGCGGTCAGGTTCATCCGCTTTTGGATCATTCCGTCGACAACCTCAACGCCCGTCGCCTCGGCCAATGCCTTGAGTTCTCCCAGCGGATCACGTAGATCGGCTTTGGTGTTGGGCAGAAGGACGGAAACGAGGATGGCCCTTTCCGGACGTTTTTCGGATCCGGCACGGACCTGTTCCCGAACCGGTCTCGGCGATCGATCCGGTCGACTGTGATCACTGGGTGTGTTGGATCGGATGGAATGTCGCATGAACAAGAACTGCCGACCGCATTGCTCGACAACTCACCAAGAGTCACGAGTTGCGGACCCTGCTCCTTTCCAAGATCGGGTGTTGCTCCAGCAATCGCACATATTACCAAATCACATTCGCCTTGCCCATCCGCTGATTACTGGTTGGTTCATTTCTGAAAACTTTCGTCGAATCTCGTGCGAAAATTGAAATGTGCCTTCCGTAGCCGACCATCGGATCAAGCACTTCGCCACGAAGGGTGAGGGATCCGTGGCTCAGCTCTTTGTCATTGGGATTGACCCAATACGCGCTGGCCCAGTGAGTGGGTCTGACAGAGCATGAAAGGAAACGGAATCAAGATGTACAACAAGCAGGGAAGCATCCTGCGGATTGAAACCACGAGCAATCGCCCCAATGAGTTCAAGGTCCCCCGTCGAGGGTCGCGAGAGCCCTTGGCATGAATGAACGGCTCGGAGAAACGGATTTTGAGCGAAACCGGACTATTGGTCTTGTTCTTTCTCGTTCGAGCGTTCACGCCAGAAGTTCGCCTCTTCGAGCATTCCCTGCTTCTCGTACACTTGCGACAAAAATCGCGCCGTCCCCATGGTCCAACCTGCCTCCGGACCCAACGATGAACTCAGAATCTGATATCCCTCCAGAAAAGCCGCCGCCGCCTCCTGAGGATCATCGTCCCTGAGGTGAATTCCAAGATGGGTCAACCAGATTCCGGTGTCAGCAAAAGTGGCAGGACGAGTTTCCTTGAGTATGCACACGCCTTCTTGAAGAATTGCGACCGCTTGCTCAACCCGATCCGTCCTGCCATAAAGCAAGGCTCGTCCCAGCATGGCTTCAAGCGTTTCCGGATCATCAGGCCGGTGCAGTTTCCGCGTGACTTCCCAGATTTCTTCGAGCAGCGGTTCCGCCTCGTTGGTGCGCTGATTGATCAGCAAGAGGTTGACCAGCGAATGCATCACGGCCAGCGTGGTTGGGTGCTCGATGCCGCGTTCCCTTCGATTCCATTCCAAGATCAGCCCGTAGACCGCTAATTCGGCATCCAGTTTGCCGATTGTGTACTGTGCGAGCAGGTATCGCGTATCCATGGCATCGGCGGATTCGGCGCCCGTCGCATCGATGTCCTCTGCAAGCAATTCCTCGGCCAACGCCTTGGCATCCTGATCGCTTTCGAACATCGCCCGAACCCATTCACGCTTGGAAAGGCGAGTCGCCGGATCCCGCACGCCGATCGACGCCGTGCGAAGCTCTGTTGCTCTCCGCAAGTGTGGAACCGCTTCTCCCGGCAAGCGCAATCCCAAATAGGTCTCCCCAATCGTGTGCCGGATCGACGCCTCCACGACAGGCTGATCCCGAAACCGTCGTTCAAGCCCATCTGCGGCCCGAGCGAGCGCCTCGCGCACCGTCAAATCAGGATTATTCGTGTTCTGCGGATCAGCTGCGGCAAGCAAGTCCTTATTCAAAAACTCGTTGATACTCTCCGCGACCCGGGTGCGATCTTCCGCAACCACTTGTGCCTGCCGGGCGCGGATGGCATAAGTTGTTGACACGCCCGTCGCGACGATGAGCGCTAACACGGCCGTCACAAGGCCCGCGACCAAGCCCTTGTTTCGTCGGACGAAGCGGCTTGCACGATAGGTGAGTGAATCGGGCGCCGCCGAAATAGGCAAGCCGCGCAAGTATCGATCGATGTCCGCGGCGAGCATTTCAACGGATGCATATCGGCGTTTTGGATCCTTCTTCAGCGCCGTGAGTGCGATCGTGTCGAGATCGCCTCGAATGGTTCGCCTCAAACCCGATTCTGTCGTCGATCGACTGGCTAGGATGGTCGGCGAATCCGATTTCCCGTCGGCCGCTCGACCTCGAAGCAAACCGGCGACACTGGGTCGAATCGGCTCAAGATGCAAAATCGCCTGCTCAATTTCTCTATGTGACCCGGACACCAGCGGATAAGGTGAAAAACCGCAAAGAAGCTCATACAACAGCACGCCCAGCGAATACACGTCGGTAGCCGTCGAGACCATTTGGCCGCGGACCTGCTCCGGACTCGCATACCGTGGCGTCAGAAAACGGCGATCCTCGCTCGTGACCTGGACTGAATCGGGCAGGCCGTCCTCCCGCAGAATCTTGGCCAGCCCGAAATCCAGCAGCTTAGGCTGACCGTCCTCCGTCATCAGGATGTTTCCGGGTTTCAGGTCGCGATGCACGGTGAGCTTGGCGTGGGCGTACTGGACCGCGCGGCAAACGGAATGGAATATCTTGAGTCGATCCCGAACGTTCTGCCTTCGATTGTCGCACCAGCGATCGATCGGTTCGCCATCGATGTACTCCATGACCAAATATGGGCGACCGTCATCCGTTACCCCTCCATCAATGAGCCGGGCGATGTTTGGGTGGTCCAACTGGGCCAGCACCTGGCGCTCGCGACGGAATCGCCGAAGTATGTCATCCGTATCCAGTCCGCGTTTGATCAGCTTCAGGGCGACCCGCTGGTGAAACTCGTCATCGCTGCGCTCCGCCAGCCAGACGGTCCCCATTCCGCCCGAGCCGAGAAACTCAATCAGGGTATAACGCCCGAAAGTAGCACCGGGTTGGGCTTTGGGGTCCGACCCTGGACTTTCGATGAGCTGATCTTCGATTTGCTGCACCGTCCACGGTGCGGTGTGGATCAATCCCGCTGTGTTGCTATCGGCACGGAGCATCGCCTCCAGCGACTCGCGCAACGCACCGTTTCCAGCACACACTTGAGCGACGTAAATGTCGCGCTGCCCGATCGGCTGCTCCAACGCCTTGAAAAACAACGTTTCGAGCGCATTGAGAAAATCACCACTGATCTCAACCCTGTGGTTCATTTGTGGACAACTTCGACTTCAGCCAGGCCCGCGCAAATCGCCACTCACGCTCCACTGTGGCCGTGGAGATTCCCAGCGCGTCGGCCGTCTCCTCGATAGTACAGCCGCCATAGAACCTCAGTTCCACAATGTGGGCCTTCTGGGGAGCAAGCGTAAAGAGCGCGCTAAGTGCCTCATCAATTTCCAGAATTTCTCCGTAGTTCTCGTCCGTCAATACAAGGGTGTCGGTCAACAACCGCCCGGCCGCGCCACCACCCCGCTTATCGGCTGCCCGCGCCCGGGCGTGGTCCACCAGAATGTGCCGCATCGTCTTGGCGGCCAGCCGAAAAAAGTGGTCTCGATCCGTCCATTTCTGACCATTGGACCCCGCTAATCGCATATAGGCTTCATGAACAAGTGCAGTGGCTTGAAGGGTGTGGTTCTGACGCTCGCCCCGCAATAGCCCCTCGGCCAGCTGGCGCAACTCGTCGTACACATGCGGCAGCGCGCGTGCGACGCCCGAATCGTTGGCATCCGTCGGGTCGAGTTGATTCAGAATGGCGGTCAGCGCTTCGGCGCGGTCAATCATCTTTTTTCCATGACGGAGTTTTCGGGCCGAATCCGCTTAGTACCCGGAGGAGATCGGTGACGGCCGCCAATCCTGATTATAGCGTGGACGAGCTTGCCCAAAAAATGGTCTGGATGGCCCGATAATTGGAACGGTGCTGCAACCGCAAAATCAAAACGCCCCATCGACCTGCGAGCAGTTCACCCGTTTCTGCTTCTGTTCTGATCCTTAGGGCCTTTCTTGGAGGAGGTTGTATGAACATTCGTCACGGAGCTTCACTAGTTCTTTTGGCGGCCGGGACCATACTCTTTGCCCCAGCGACCAATCTTATTGCCCAGACTCACCGCGCCCGAGTGTGCTCGCAGCGTTTCCAGGGGCCTTGTTCGGCCTGGGACGAGCAGACGGAAGCGCCTTCTCTGGCGAACCCGCTGACCGCAAGCGTGCACGACCTTTTAAGTGGACCCGGATCGACGTGTGCGTGGCCTCCTTCGGGGATGAGCGTCGAGCTGGACGCCACGACGCAAGTCTCCCGGTTCGGCCATATCGAGGCAACAAAAGACACACTGATCTGTGCTGCTTTTGGAACCGAGGCGGGTACCAACGCAGTTGCATACTACTACCTCGACAATGGCCAGTTTGTGTTTACCCGCACGGATCAGCCCGCTTCTCCAGGTGAGACCGTACAAATCCGCTTGAACACGGAGTTCCAGGCCACGATCGACCCCATCATGATTCCCACGAATCCGCTGACCGGCAACGAGTGGAGTCAGTTTTTCACCGTCGGCCTCTGGTACGGCGGAAACGGCCTTGGCAATGCGGGATCGTACGGGCCTCCCGCCCTCAACCTCTTGGATGTAGGACTTCCCGCGCCTGTGGACACAGGCTGGAGCCCCGGGCCACCGACATCGTACCTTACCGTTCCACTCGGCACGCCCGTATCGATGGACATGGAAATGACCGTCTCTATGGACGAGGCCTACGATACCTGCGCGAGTTGCCAAGGAGTGGGACGCTACGATTCCATCAGCACCATGCGGCTTCGTCTGGCTCCGCAGCCGTTCGCGTTCTCCGGTCCGGGGACCTACTCGGCGAGCGCTCCGTCGCTTCTGATTCATTCCAATATCTATCCCGTGGTGACGATCATCGATCAGAATACGACACAGCAGGACTTAGACGACCTGACGACGGTGGACGGGAACATCATCGTCGATCGCGCGCCCAACATCGGCTGCCTCAGCTTCACTAACATGACGGAGGTCACCGGAAGCATCATCGTCCAAGGTGGGCCGCCCTACCCTGTCTGCATGGAGCTGATCGAGGCTCTTGTGAGTGGCAATTACTACGTCGCCGACCATACCGGAGTTATCGCCGCGACTCTGGGCGATGTCGGCGGTGACGTGAACATTCAAAACTCCGAGGGTGACGTGGACCTGGTTGTCGAGGGCGACGTCGGTGGCGACCTCATGATCTCCGATCCGAGTATGTCGGGTCGCGGCAGGACTGTCGCCGCGGCGGGGGAAAACCACGCCGTATCCGTAACACTGAATGGCGCCAGCGTGGGTGGTCGCGTCTCGCTGGTCGGCGTGGCGCCGACTACGCTGTCGATTCCCGGTCCATTCTCCATCGGCGACGACCTGGAAGCGGACAACATTGTCCAGCCCTCACTCGATCTCAGTCAGGTTTCCGTCGGCGGAAACATCATGCTCAGGACCCGCGACGTCGCCTCGATCAGCATAACCACCGCGGCGCTTGATTCGCGGGTGATCGCCAATCAGACGACGGACGCGCTCGATCTTACCATTCCCACCGGCGCAGTAACGATGGGAACGCCGTTCACGATTGATCGTATGGGCGGGGCCGAAATCGAATGGCAGGTTGGCCTTAAACCCGACGGAAGCGCGGGCCTGCTTGATCCCTACTCCATGTTCGCCATCGAGGTGGGCAACTCGCTGGGCGCACCGGCGACGATGGCTCTTCGATTGGCGCTGACGGACCTTGCGCCCTCGGAACTGGCGAGGATCACTACGGCGATTGCCGACGGCCGGTTCACGCTGGCCCGACGACCGACGAATGCCGTGTTGGCCTCTCTTCCGATCTGTCCAACCAGCCAGCCTGAAGTCGGCTGCGCGGCGATCATTCCTCTGGATGCCAACGACCAGCCAACGACTCTTGAGGTGGCTACCTCCTTGAAACTTACAACGCTCGCGGCGGAGTTTTCGGACTGGGCATTGGTGATTGTCGCGGCACAGGGTGAGATTCCCGCGGCCTCGTCATGGGGACTGATCGTACTTGCGCTGCTTCTGATGACATGGGGGACGCTGGTTTGTATGCGCCGTTCCGCAGACCCGGCTCAATTCGCATGATGGAGTTTGCGAGTCGTTTCCGCTTCTTCCTGGGGAAGGCCGAACGGACCGCCGGAAACATTCTTGCGAATACAAGTCGGTGATCGGCGGGCACGACGATGCGAACTATTCCGTTGGCGATCGCTGATACTGCCGTCGGAACGTAATCCATCCCACTGATCTTCCGGAGCGTTCGGCGTCGAGCTTTCACACTTGAAGAACGTCACTTTTTTGGGAGGTTGGCTGTGAAGACAATTCGAATGGCTGCTTTGGTCGTCGCGTTTGGCGTTGTCGCGAAAGTTCAGGCTCAACTGGATATCGGCACGGCGTTCACCTACCAAGGGACGCTTGAAAACGGCTCCGGGCCGGTGACGGATACGTGTGACTTCCGGTTCGGATTATGGGATGACCCAGCGGCCGGGGCGCAAGTCGGCGGGTCGCCAGTCACCGTCGCGGCAATGGACGTCGTTTCCGGCTCATTCACCACCTCCCTCGACTTCGGTGCCGGAGCTATCAACGGCACCGCCCGCTGGCTCGAAATCGAAGTGCAATGCCCAGACGACGGCGGCTTCGTTCTGCTCTCGCCGCGCGTAAAACTCACCCCTGCGCCGCTCGCACTGGCCTTGCCGGGTTTGCGCACGGAAGAGACCTCAACCACCCCGAACATCATCGGCGGCGCGCATAACAACCTCGTCGTCCCCGGGTTAATCGGCGTTACTATTTCTGGAGGAGGGGACGGCACGATCGGCTTCGCGAATATCCCGACCTGTGTGGGCGGTCCCCAGGACGGTCAAGAATGCGGAGACTGTTATGTCGATGGCAGTTTCCTAGTTGAGACCTGTAATGATATTGCTTGCATAATAGCAAACGGCACTTGTACACTGGATCCAGACGACTGCGGTTCAGGCAGTTGCGCACCAAATTTCGCCAACGTCGTCAGAAACAGCTTTGGGACAATTGGCGGGGGTAGTAACAACGAAGTCTCCGGCAACGGGGGAACGATTGGCGGTGGTGGATCAAATAAAGCAGGTCGATATTCAGTCGTGCCAGGCGGCGTCGCCAATATTGCCGGTGGAGACTATAGTTTCGCCGCGGGTTTTATGGCGTCAGTCCGCACCCCTGCCTCTTCCGGAGACTACGACGGCGATGAAGGTACATTCATCTGGAGCGATACAACCAACAACAGCTTCGTATCGACCGGTCCCGACCAATTCCTAATTCGTGCCACAGGCGGAGTAGGCATCAACACGAACGACCCGGACGTAGATCTCGAAATCGCGGGCGGCACGGAGCTGAGCCTTGCCGATGGCACGGGGTACCTCATGGTTGGCGATCAGGATCAAGTCAACCTTGCTTTTGATACCGACGAAATCCAGGCGCGCAACAATGGGGCCGCTGCAAACTTGTTGCTAAATCCCGCGGGCGGAAGCGTGGGAATCGGTATCGCCCCGACCGATCCGCTGACGGTCGCCGGCATCATCCGTTCCACCACCGGTGGTTTCGAACTGCCGGATGGCACGATCCTTGACGCGGCCAGCGACCTGGGAATCGGCGATATTACGGCCGTCACCGCAGGCACCGGCCTGACCGGCGGCGGGACCAGCGGGGCCGTCACCCTCACCGTCAATTATGCCGGCAACGGCGCCGCGAACACCAGCGCCCGCAGCGACCATTACCACAGCAGTTTGGACGCTTCGGACGGTAGTCCGTCGGCCGCCCTTTCTGTTGACGCAACGGGTAGAGTGGGAATTGGTGTGTCCGCTCCGAGTTGGGAGCTTGAGGTCGACGGGTCGATCGCGGCGACGAACCCGGCCGGGAGTCCGGATGGATCTCGAGTTCGCCTCACTTCGCCAAGCTCAGACCCCGGAATCACGATTGACCGAGGCGACGGATTGGGCACAGTCACTCAGACGTGGGCAATCAAGATCGAAAATGGGGGTGATCTGGAGATTAACGACGCCACGGCAAACTTGGACCGCTTCGTCATTGAGGCCGGAACGGGTGAGGTTGGGATCGGCACCGTTTCACCTTCGGCCATGTTGCATGTGGTCGGCGACATCGTCTACACCGGCACGATCACGGATATTTCGGATCGCCGGCTGAAAGAAAACATCGCCCCGCTGGAAGGTGCACTCGCGAAACTGGAGCGCCTCCGCGGTGTCTACTTCAACATGAGTGACACGCCCGACCGGCGCGACGTCGGCCTCATCGCACAGGACGTGCAGGCCGTCCTCCCCGAAGCCGTCCGCGTCATCGATCCGGAGAACGGCTACCTCGGCGTGGCTTACCCCAGCGTGATTCCGTTGCTTGTCGAGGGCATTAAGGAACAGGATGACGCCATCGCAGAAGAGAACTGCAAAATCGAATTACTCACTTCGGAAGTCGCCAATCTGAAGAGCGAAATCGACGAACTCAGGTTGTTGGTCAAGGCTCTGGCCGACCGGAACGACATGGGAGATCAAAGATGAAACGATTTGATAACAGAGTATCCTTGATGAGCAGCCATCAAATGACTCAAACGACCTTCTCTACTTTCCCCTGTCGCGCTTTGGGGCTTGCAGCCGTGCTGTTCTGCGCGTCCCACGTGGTTCAACCGACTGCAAGCGCCCAAAGCGGCGGAGGGTACTTCATTCGCAAGAGCACGATCGACTCCGGCGGAGGAACGGTGACGGGCGGCGTCTATCTCCTTCGTGGAACCGCCGGACAACATGACGCTGGGCCGGCCTCGGGTGGCGACTACATGCTCACTGGCGGGTATTGGTCGCCTGTTCCCGCGAGCCAAGCTCCGGACCCGGTGTCGCCTGATCCGTCGGGAATCGATAAGTCGCGTTTCATCAGCTTCAGCCCTCCAGCCGCCGCCGGCGAGACCGCGCTGCGAGTGAAGTTCGTGTCGTTGCACGTGGTGGTTCCGCCGTACACGGGCGGGGCGTCGATTCCGTTCACGCTGTTCAACGGGCAGTCGCAGTTCGTCGGCCCGCCGACACAGTACGTGGAGTCGGCTTCGAGCCAGACGCCGTTCTATGCGTCCAAGCTCCAGTGCACGCCGCATTATCAGGATTGGACGACGGTCGGTCTGCTGCATGTGACCGGTTACGCCATCGTGCCGAGCTCGGAATACCAGGTCGAAAACCTGGCGGCGAGCTGCATGGGCAGTGAAGGTAGCTGCACGGCTGTTTCGGCTCCGGTGACGATCAAGACAACGCGCTGGGGCGACGTGGCCGCGCCGTTCAACCCGCCGGACAACTCGGTTCAGCCGGCGTTCAGCGACATCGGTTCGCTGGTGGATAAGTTTAAGAGCGTGATCGGCGCGCCGATCAAGGCCCGTGCCATGCTGGTGGGCGTGGATGCCCGCGGTGACATCAACATCACCCCGGACGTCGGCTTCACGCACATCGCGGGCTGCGTGGACGGCTTCAAGGGTCTGCCGTATCCGCACAAGCCGGGCAAGTGCGCGACGGGCACTGCGGCTTGCATCAGCGACGCGGAGTGCACGGGTGGTAGCACGCCGCCATGTACACTTTGTCCGTAAAGCCTTAAGGCTGATTGTGCGAATTGGTAGCTAACCATGTCGCACAATGATGCCGAATCAGGGCCTACGAAGAATTCTCGCAATCGCCTGGTGCGTCCAATGGTTCGACTTGCCGGTGTTGGTCGGAACGTTTTGTGAGGTAGATTCTTCGGCGATGCGTTCGGAAACCGCCGAAGAGCTGCGGGGATTCCTGTCGAACAAGCTGCCGACGGCAGGTGTGTTCATAATGCCGCGCCCTGAAAAGATTTGACTATGCTCCGGGCCGACCTTGATCGGGCGCGCGAACCGTGGATCGGTGAAGCCGCAACCGAAGCTGAAAAGAAAAAGCGGACCGATTCGACCCATTTGAGCTACTGCGATGACGCAGGGCGCGTGTCGGACTTTCACAGCTTGCGCGTCACATTCGCAAGCCAGCTCTTGCGGTCCGGCGTGGACGTGCGGACGGCGAAAGACCTGATGCGTCACAGTACGATTGCGATGACCGCCGACGTGTACGCTTGTACGATGCGCGGGTCGATGAGCGAAGCGGTGAACAAGCTCCCGAACCTGTCCACTCCGACAATCGAACAACTCCGCGCAACGGGCACTGAAAACGCCGATTCTGTCTTGGCGCTTTGCTTGGCGCGAGACGGCACAAAACAGCTCACGGCGGTTCGCGGCGGTGCAATCAATCATCGCAACGACGATGATTCGCAACCCTTGAAAAAGACAGGCACTTACGGTGATTCGACGGGCATGAACGCGAACGGCGGCGCACTCCGCGCCGCCGCCGCAAACCTACCCCCAAGGGGACTCGAACCCCTGTCTTCAGGATGAGAACCTGATATCCTGGGCCACTAGACGATGGGGGCGTCAGGAACCGCATCGTAGAAAACGATAGCTTTCCGGTCAATATCGATGGTCCTTTCCCAACTGGACGAAGGACCAGTGCTAAACCATGGTGCCCTTTCAAATTTCAATCCCGGACGACGTTCTTGCCGACCTCCGCGAACGTTTGGAGAGAACGCGCTGGCCGGACCAGCTGCCGGAAGCGGGTTGGGACTACGGCGCAAATCTGGATTACATGAAGGAGCTGATCGAATACTGGCGGACGTGCTTCGACTGGCGCGTTCAAGAGCAACAGCTCAATTCCCATCCGCAGTTCAGGGCAACCGTAGATGACACATCGATTCACTTAATCCATGTTCGTGGCCGCGGGCCGCGACCGATGCCGCTTATTCTTACGCACGGCTGGCCGAGCACGTTCTTCGAACTACTCAAAGTGGTCCCGTTATTGAGCGATCCGGTTCGTTACGGCGGCGACGCAGCGGATGCTTTTGATGTCATTGTGCCATCTCTTCCTGGATACGGATTTTCCGATCCACCGCCCGCCCGCGGATTCACCAGCATGAACACCGCCGAGCTATGGGCGAAACTAATGACCGACGTGCTCGGGTACCGGCGTTTCGCCGCCCACGGCGGGGACGTAGGAGCTGGAGTCACCAGTCGAATTGGTCTGCGCTTTCCCAATCTGCTCTACGGAATCCACATTTCGGCTGTCGTCCGTCCCGAAATCGGTCCAGGCGATCCGCCGCTCTCCGAGGCGGAGCGGGCCTATGTTCAGCTCAACGAAGAGTGGGAGCGAGTCGAAGATGGGTACGGGCATATTCAGGGGACCCGGCCGCAAACACTGGCCTACGGACTGAGCGACTCTCCCGCCGGACTGGCTGCCTGGATCGTCGAAAAGTATCGCGCCTGGAGCGACTGCGGCGGAGACATCGAGTCGCGATTCTCGAAAGACGAACTGTTGACCAACATCACGGTCTATTGGGCTACGCAAACCATCAACTCATCGATTCGCCACTACTTCGAGCAAAGGAATTTGCCTTGGCCGTTTCCTCGCGGAACGAAGGTGCGCGTGCCAACCGGGGTGTGCCTGACGGTCGAGCCGGTGGATCGCGCGCCACGGGAGTGGGCCGAGCGGATTTACGACGTTCGGCGCTTCACCTTGCTACCGCGAGGCGGGCATTTCTCCGCGATGGAAGAGCCGGAACTGCTTGCGAATGACATCCGCGCGTTCTTCCGAACACTCCGCTCCGATTGACGATAACGCCGCTCCTGCGCCGACGCGTTCAGGAACCCTGTCATCGCCGGCTTGGTCGCCGCTTACGAAGCCTTGCAGAAAGTGAGTTTTGATCGATCCTTAACGACTCCGGGGAATCGTAACAGGCGGTTGTGCATGGCCACGTAGACTCCGGGCGATGCCAGTCGGCAGGCCAGTAACGCCTCGGTCACATTCTGCACGGCGTCGGTATCGCGAAACTCGTAGGGGCGCATCGCGCCCGTCAGAACGACCGGCACGAACAACTCCCGCAATTCGGCGCAGAGCAATTCTCCCGTCACACTGAGCGTATCGGTCCCGTGGACAACCACAACGGCGTCTGAATCCGGCAGGCATCGTCTCACCGATTCGACGATGAGACGTCGATCGGCGTCGGTCATGTCGAGCGAGTCCTTGTTGAGCACGTGCTGATACGCCGCGGTGACATCGGGTAACCGAAGTCCCGCGACAAGGTTTTCCACGACGGGACGGTCGTTGGCAAGCGATCCGTCGCGTTCGTCAAACGTCTTGGCGATCGTTCCGCCCGTCGTGATCACCGTTATTCTCATAGCGTTCCTTTCTGGAAACTTCGGGGGCCGGCGCGAGCCTGTCGGCATCCAACGCCCGCGCCGAATCAAACGTTATGTTATCGGGTGCTGATTTGATTTCGAGTTTTGTGCGTTTTGGGCCATTGGTGAACGAATATTCGTTGGAAACGACGCTTTGCGGGCGGTACGATAATTAATGGACGGACCCGCAATCGATCGGTGGGGTGGAACAGCACGCCCGGCATTCGTTTGCGAAGGATCGTATAATTACCCGGAAGGCACGCATTGCGCGCGGGCGAGGGGGACTCCCGACGGGCGGTGAACGAGCCATGAATGGTTCGCGGGTTCGACACGACGGAGCGGTTTCATGGACTGGCAGGCCTTGCGTGACGAGTTTCCGATCACGCGGAATTACAATTTTCAGAACCACGCGGCCGTCGCGCCGATTTCGCGGCGGTGCGCACAGGCGGCGCGCGTGTATTTGGATCATGTCGCGGAGAGCAGCTACGTCGAGGGCCATTTCTATCGTCACGCCGATCGGGTGCGGGGGCAGATTGCACAGCTCATCAACGCCAAGTCTGACGAAGTGACTTTTTGTAAGAACACGAGCGATGGATTGAGCATGGTCGCCAACGGGCTGAGCTGGAACAGCGGCGACAATGTGGTTACGACCAACGTTGAGTTCGCGGCCAACATGTATCCATGGATGGCGCTTCGTTCGCGCGGCGTGCAGGTGCGAATGGTTTTTGAAGAAGACGGGCGCATTCCTCTTGAACGGGTGTTCGAAGCGATCGACAACCGCACACGGCTTGTGACCATCTCTTCGGTGCAGTTTGCGAGCGGATTCCGGACCGACCTGGCCACGCTCGGCGACTTTTGTCAGGGAAAAGGCGTGCTGCTTTGCGTTGACGCGATTCAGTCGCTCGGCGCGTTTCCGATCGACGTGCAAGCGATGAATATCGACTTTCTTGCAGCGGACGGGCACAAATGGCTTTGCGCTCCCGAGGGAATCGGGATTTTGTACGTCCGCCGCGAACTTCAGGGCCATCTTCGTCCGACGGCGATCGGCTGGATGTCGATGAAGGATCCGTTTAACTTCAACCGCTACCAGTTCGAGTTCGCTGATTCGGCGCGACGCTACGACAGCGGGAGTTACAATCTCGCGGGAATCTACGCACTTGGAGGGGCGCTGGACCTGATCGCCGAGATCGGCGTCGAAGCGATTTCGCGTCGTTTGCTCGCGTTGACCGACGCGCTGGTCGCGGGAGTCCGAAACAAAGGCTATCGTGTGCTCAGTTCGCGCCAGCCGGGGGAAGCAAGCAGCATTGTCTCATTTTTTTCCGACGTTCACCCGCCTGAACCAATCCAACATCACCTCCAGGCCGAACACCGCATTGTCATTGCCGTCCGGGCCGGTCGGCTTCGGGCTAGCCCTCATGTGTACAACTCTGATCGCGAGATTGAGCAGCTTATCGAGTCTTTGCCCAAACATTGACGCGATGAGCGATGTTGCGCTACGTCACGCCTCGCCTGTGGCGATTGCGGTTTGGTCGACCCACCCTTGATGCTATTATTCCACGGTCACGCTCTTGGCGAGGTTGCGGGGCTTGTCGACATTGCATCCGCGACGGACGGCCGCGTGATAGGCGATGAGTTGCAGCGGGATCGCGGTCAGCAACGGCTGGAGCGGTTCCAGCGTTTCGGGCACGTAGAGAACATGCTCAGCCATTTTGGCGATTTCTGAGTCGCCCTCGGTGGCGATCGCGATGACGCTCGCGCCGCGGCCGCGGACCTGAGCGATGTTGTTCATAATCTTGTCGTACTGGCTGCCTCCGGTGGCGATCACGACGACGGGCATGCCCTCGTGCAATAGCGCGATGGGGCCGTGTTTGATCTCCGCCGCCGGTAACCCCTCGGCGTGAATGTAGCTGATTTCCTTGAGTTTGAGGGCGCCTTCGAGCGCCACGGGATAGTTGTACCCACGACCCAAATAGAGCCAGTTTTCGCGATCGCAATAGCGTTCGGCGACGGCTTTGGCGTCGTCAGCGCTCTCGAGGATTCGCGCGATCTGGCCGGGGACTTCGGCCAAAGCATTGACGAATTGCATGGCCGATGACGGCGAGAGGTGTTTGCGTCGACCAAGATAACAAGCGATGAGCGCCAATACAGCCACCTGTGCGGTAAACGCCTTTGTGCTCGCGACGCCGATTTCCGGTCCCACGTGCAGATAGACGCCGGCGTCGGTTTCCCTCGCAATCGTGGAACCGACGACGTTGACCACGCCGAGCGTGAGAGCACCGCGGTTTTTGGCCTCCGTCAATGCGGCCAATGTGTCGGCAGTTTCGCCGCTTTGCGACACCGCGATGACCACCGTTCCGTCGTCGATCACCGGGTTTCGATATCGAAACTCACTGGCATATTCGGTTTCGGTCGGGATGCGGATCAGTTCTTCAAAAAGGTACTCACCGACCAATGCCGCGTGCCAGGCCGTGCCGCACCCTGTCAAAATGATTCGCTTCGCGCGGGTGAGTTCTCGCGTGCAGTCCCGCAACCCGCCCAGATGAACGGTCCCTTCGCGAAGTTCGATTCGCCCGCGCAGGCAGTTTTCAATGGCTGCAGGCTGCTCAACGATTTCCTTGAGCATGAAATGCTCGAAGCCGGACAGTTCGATCTGTTCAAGGGACCACTCGATTTCCTCGACATCGCGTTGGACGGGAACGGCGTCGAGCGTGGTGATGCGCACGTGCTCGGGGGTCACGCGGACGATCTCGCCGTCCTTGAGATAAACTACTTGACTGGTGTGCGAGAGGACGGCCGCCGGATCGGAAGCCAGGAAATGCTCGCCTTTTCCCACGCCGATAAGGAGCGGGCTGCCGCGCCGCGCACCGACGACGACATTTGGCTCACTCAGTGAAACCACCGCGATACCGTATGTTCCTGAAACCTCGCGAAGCGCCTTTCGCACCGCAAGCTCCAGATCGCCGTCATAAAAGAGACCGATCAGATGCGCCAAGGCTTCGGTATCGGTGTCGCTCTTGAACTTGATTCCCTGGCGTTCGAGGTAGGTCCGCAAGGCTCGGTCGTTCTCGATGATTCCGTTGTGAATGATGGCGATCCGACCGGAAGCGTCGACATGGGGGTGCGCATTGGCATCGTTGGGCGCGCCATGCGTGGCCCATCGGGTGTGGCCGATGCCGGTGGTTGGCGTGGAGCCATAATCAATGACTTGTTCGAGGCAAGAAAGCCGTCCCGCGGACTTTTTCACTGACAATTGGACAGGCTCGACCAAAGCCACCCCAGCTGAGTCGTAGCCGCGGTATTCGAGGCGGCGAAGACCCTCAATGAGGATCGGAAGGGCCGGTCGCCCGCCAACGTAACCGATGATTCCGCACATAATTTGCTCCCCGAACCGTGCTGCCGCGTCGATCAAACCCTTTCCCATATTATCGGCATGATTCGGTCCGCGGGCAAACCGCACCGGCGGCCTTGGATCGGCGATGTCGCCCGCAACGGTCGGATTTCAAGCAATCATCAGTTGACCCCCAAAGGATCGCCATTTCTAATCCGTTGGTCTTCAGCTACGCGCCTGTATCGGTTGAGATGTAGGCGTTGACCGGATTGAACTCCAGGAACCATTCGACTGATTCCAGGGCTATTCTTGCCATGAGTCACCAGCATCGAATTGAGTTGAACGGAAGCGACCTGACCCCCGCGTTGGTGGCGAAGGTTCTGAGGTCGGCGCTTCACGTTCGAATCTCGCGGCAGGTGATTCAGCGAATCCGGGCCGGTCGAAGGCACGTCGAAGCGATTCTCGAAGGGCAGCAACCGGTTTATGGAATTAACACCGGATTCGGTTCGCTATGCGATCGCAACATTCCGGCGGATCAGCTCGAGCGACTTCAAGAGAACCTCATTCTCTCCCATGCCGTTGGTGTTGGCGAGCCGACCCCGGACGAGGTCGTTCGCCTGATGCTGCTGTTCAAGGCTCAGGCGCTGTCGCGAGGTCGAAGCGGCGTGCGTCCGCGAATCGTCGAAACCCTCGTTCACCTTCTCAACAATGACATGCTTCCGGTCGTTCCCCAAAAAGGATCACTGGGTGCAAGCGGAGATCTTGCGCCACTGGCCCACCTCTCCCTTGTGCTGCTTGGGCGGGGGGCGGTTCGATGTCGCGGCGAACGGCTGAGCGGAGCCGCAGCGCTGAAACGATGCAAACTTAAGCCAGTACGGCTGGCTGCCAAGGAGGGTCTCGCGCTCATCAACGGAACGCAGTTCATGAGCGCCTACGGAGCCGCCCTGTGCGCACGCGCGCATCGCGCATGCGCGAATGCCGACGTTCTCGCGGCCATGGCCGTCGAAGCCGTTCGCGGGCAAATCGAACCGTTTGATGAGCGCATCCACGCAATGCGTCCACATCCGGGCCCGATTGCGGTTGCTCATGTCATTCGCAATTTGCTCGCCCGCCGTCCGAAAAGCCCGACCCGTCCATACAATCCGCGCGTGCAGGACCCTTATTCGCTGCGGTGCGTCCCGCAGGTCCACGGCGCGACGCGGGATGTCTTGGAGCACGCCGAAGAAGTCATTTATCGAGATGTCAACGGCGTGACGGACAATCCCGTGATTACCGCCGACGGCGAAGTGCTCAGCGGCGGCAACTTTCACGGACAGCCGCTCGCGCTCGCTCTAGATTATCTTGCTTGCGCGGTTGCCGAATTGGCGAGCATCTCCGAACGGCGCCAATACCTGTTGCTCCACAACCGCGATTACGGACTGCCGCCGGTTCTGGTTCAGGAGGGCGGACTGAACAGCGGCTTCTTGATCACGCAGTACACATCGGCGTCGCTTGTGGCTGAAAACAAAGTGCTTTGCCACCCGGCTTCGATCGATTCCATTCCGACGTCGGGCGGACAGGAAGACCACGTCAGCATGGGTGGGACGGCGGCGGTAAAGGCCTGGACCATTATGGACAACGTCGAAACGGTACTGGCGATTGAACTGTTGACCGTCGCTCAGGCACTCGATTTCACGCCGGCCGACGAGATTGCCCCGGCTATCGCAAGCCTTCATCAGCTTGTTCGCAACCACATCTCCCATCTTGCCCAGGACCGCGAGTTTGAATCTGATCTCCAGGCTTCCTTGGCCTTCATCCGGTCTCAAGTTTTATTGGACCATGCGGTTATTACCGCGAAGCCTCAGCGAAGCCGTTCCAAGCGCGCCGGAAAGTGATCCCACATCCCAACGAACGGTTGTCGTTTGCGTTCCCGTCCAATAAAATGAACTCGGTTGTACGGGCCCTTGCATGGTACGACGCCGCCGGTTCGGAGTGTTGACTTCGGCCGGCGCGGCGCCAACAAATCCAGTGGGGGAAAGTGACACGTCGGCGTTGGCGAATCCGCGAGATTCGTCGGCGCGCCGCCCGCGGAGGTGGAAACGTTGGGAACTCGCGCAATTCATTGCTTCTTGGTGTCCTTCGTCTGTGCGCTCAGTTGCGCGACGCTCGGCACAGGATGCGGCAGCGGCGTCGATCAGCCGTCCGTCAACACGCTGATTCCCGCCGATTGCAGCGATGCGACCGGAGCAAAAATCGTCGCTGCTGACGTGGTGTATCTCGACTGGTCCGGCGGCCGAACGCGGATCTACCCCGACAATGACATGCCTGGGCTCAACCTTGCACTGTTTGAGACGCCCGACGGTGGATCGCTGGCCGATCGCGCCGACGAGTTCAAGAACGCCGTCCGTGACGAAGTCTCCAAAATTCTCTGCGACATGCCCACCGACGGAATTCATCTGACCAGCGCTCGCGTGGGTCTGCCCAAGGATCACACGCGCGTCTGCTTCGCGCAGGTTGAGTCGCCGATCGGCGGCGGACAGATCGGCGAGGGCGAGTACGATCCCTGCAACCAATTCAACGACAACGACGCGATCATTTTCGGCGAGGCGCTGGTCAACCTCGGTGGACCGTTTGCGTTCGAGGAGTGGGTCAGCATTTTTTCGAACGTCACCGCCCACGAAATCGGGCACATGCTCGGCTATCCACATGTGCCCCGTGTGATCTACTCGCCCTCGCAGCGGCCGGCCTTTGTCGAGTTGATGATGGCCACGCACACGGTTGATGAGATGATCGCCGCTCAGCGGTATCTCTCCGACGTTGAGAATTGTCCTTCCGCAGTGGCCAAATCGAACGACCTCGCGGTTTATTCCTGCGGCCACGAATAATCTCAACAACATTTCACAAGGCTTGCGGCCTGCTTCCGAAGTTCGGATGTAAGGCTACGGCGATCATCGGCTTGTCGGGACTCGCGCCGCGAGGCATACTTTCATTGGTTTTCGACCATGATTGGGCGTGTTGTCGTGATGCGAAATGGTCACGAACATCGCGAAGGGAGTCGCCTCGATGAAACCAATGATCGATCTTGTTCACGCCGGTGATTGCATCAAGGGCATGGAGTCGATGCCCGAAGGGTCAGTCGATCTAGCCTTCGCCGATCCACCCTTCAACATCGGCTACAAGTACGATGTCTACGACGATCGTCGGCAGGCAGAGGACTATCTCGAATGGTCACGCCGGTGGATCAGCGGCGTTGTCCGCGTGCTCAAACCCGATGGAACCTTTTGGCTGGCGATCGGCGACGAGTTCGCGGCCGAGCTGAAGGTTCTCTGCACGCGCGAACTGGGCTTGCACTGTCGCAACTGGGTAATCTGGTTCTACACCTTCGGCGTGCATTGCAAGCACAAGTTCACGCGAAGCCACGCCCACCTGTTTTACTTCGTGAAGGATCCGAAGGCGTTCACTTTCAATTCGCTCGACGTTCGCGTGCCTTCGGCGAGGGAACTGGTCTACGGCGACAAGCGAGCCGACCCCGACGGCCGCGTTCCGGACGATACATGGATGATGTCGCCCGTGCTGCCGCCGGAGGTTCCCACGCGTGACGGATTTGTCCTTCGGCCTCAGGATATTCCCGAGCGCTTTCCGCCGGAAAGCGACACCTGGTTTTTTTCCCGTGTCGCGGGGACGTTCAACGAACGGCAGGGTTTTCACGGCTGCCAGATGCCGGAGCAGCTTCTGGGTCGTATCATTCGCGGTTGCTCGAACAAGGGCGATCTCGTGCTTGACCCGTTCGCGGGTAGCGGCACGACGCTCGCGGTATTGAAGAAACTCAATCGCCGGTTCCTCGGGTTTGAATTGTCGAAGGATTACGTAGGTAAAATCAAGAAACGGCTGGCCGACATTCAACCCGGTGATCCGCTTACGGGTCCGGAAAACCCGGTTGAAAGCGCACCCACCACGAAGAAGGGCCGACGACTAAAACGGGTCGTCTAGCGTGAAATCTACATGTCTCAGGCGTGCCCAAGATTTGAGAGTGCGTTGCGCTTAAAGACGCTGTTAACGGGCAAACCAGGCCGCCCGGCTGGATTCCGGCGTGTTCTCTCGTTTGACACGGTCCCACCCAGCCTTGCAATCGCCAGCATCGACAATTAAGTGCTGAGTTCACTCGCGCATTCGCAAGCGACAGGCTTTTTTGGGTCTGACTGCGTGGTTTACCGAATCGGCCGTGACGGCCGGCATGTCCAAGGCAATCGGCGGCGGAAAAACTGATGACTCCGCGCCTCGCGGGAAAAGTGTTCGTCCGGGGGATAAGTGCGCTGTTCCAAGCGTCGAATGTTGGAACTGCCCAATGGGCGATGCAGGACTCGAACCTGCAACCTCCTGCGTGTAAGGCAGGCGCTCTGACCAATTGAGCTAATCGCCCTGCGATCTTGGGCATTGGACCGCACGAACCGGCCAGCGTCAACGAGGCCCGTAGGTGGTATGCTGCCGATGCGGTGCGGGCGGCGGCGGAATCACCATTCCTGCATCGTGTTTTGACGTCGGCGTTTTGCGCCGCCGTGAGCGGCACGGGCGGATCGCGGCGCGCCGGCTGTCGGGACAAGCCGTCGTTCGAAGGAGTAAATAGTGTCTGCAGATGGCATGGATCGTCGATTGAGCCTTCGCGCGCTTGGCGGCGTTGTGTTATTTGCGCTGGCAATCCGCGTGATTTGCCTGATCCAAACGACCAACGTGCCGACCGCTCGACACCTTGTCGGCGACGCAGCCGGCTACGTCGATTGGGCACGGAAGATTGCGGGCGGTGATTGGCTGGGGAGTGCGTCGTTTTATCAGGCCCCTTTGTATCCGTACGTTCTTGGTGTGCTGTTTTGGTTTGCGGGCGATTCAACATCGTTGATTCGCGTCGTGCAAGCTGTATGGGGTGCGGCGGCGTGCGGCCTTCTGGCCTGGTTTGTTGCCCGGACGTTTGGTCGGCGCGAAGGGTTGCTGGCTGGAATGCTGCTAGCGTGCTTCGGTCCGGCCGTGTTTTACGACGGAATCGTTCAGAAAGCTTCGCTGAGCAATGTGCTCATCTGCGCGTTGCTGGCCGCGATCGCGTGCGCACGGAGCGCAGGACTGGCGACCTTGGTCGTGCTTGGTGTCGTCAGTTCGCTACTTTCGCTCACGAGAGAAAATGCCGCTGTGTGGCAAATGCTTCTGGCCGCGTGGGTGCTTACGACTTCGGCGCGGTCCGAGTCAACGCAAACAGCGATGCCGGGGCCTTCTCTCCGCTGCCGCGCCGGACGAACGGCGGCCTACTTGCTAGGCGCGGCTGTGGTGCTGATTCCGGTCGGTGTGCGAAACGCCCATGTCGGCGGCGAGTTTTCACTCACGACCTTTCAGGCCGGCTCAAACTTTTACATCGGCAATCATCGGGGCGCCGACGGACGATACGTGCCGCTCGTTCGGGGCCACGAGACGCCCGCCTTCGAGCGACGCGATGCCATCGAGCTGGCACAGCACGAAGCGGGCCGTGATCTGTCGCCGCGCGAAGTGTCGCGGTTCTGGATGAGCAAGGCGTGGAAGGAGATTCGTGGTGATCTCGGATCGTGGTTGGGACTGCTGAGCCAAAAGCTCCTTTTGACGTGGAATCGCTACGAAATCGCCGACGTGGAGAGTCTCGTCTTGTATCGCCAATCGTCGTGGTTGCTCGACACGATTTGTCGGGTGTCGCACTTCGGGGTGATCGCGCCGCTTGCCGTCGTCGGGGTTTGGGCCACCCGGCGCCGATGGCGCGAGTTGTGGCTGCTGCACGGCATGATTGTTTCGATGACGGCGGCGGTCGCGGCGTTCTACGTCCTTGGACGATATCGATTTCCGCTGGTTCCGCTGCTCGTTTGCTTCGCTGCTGCCGGGTGCGTGAGCCTGTGGGACGCCTGGCGCGAGCGACGGCGGAATTGGGTGACGGGCGTGATCTTTGCCGGACTGGCGGCCGTCGTGGTCAACCGCCCGATACAGGACGAAGCGCGGCTGGACGCGCTGGCGGTGATGAACGCCGGCGCCGCCCTTGCTCAGGCCGGAGACCTCGATGCGGCGACCGATTGTTTTGCGCGGGCGGTGGCTGCGCATCCAGGCTCCGCAGAGGCTCATTACAATCTCGCGCAAGCGCTGGCGCTGCGTGGCGAGTTCGTGCGGGCCGTGGGGCACTACGAGTCAGCCAGATTGCTGAATCCCGATCTTGACGAATTGGATTTCAACTTCGGTGTTTCGCTGGAAAGGGTCGGTCGAAATGGCGATGCTCTGAGCGCATTTCGCCGGGCGCTCCAGCGGAATCCGAACGACGACGAGGCTCGTTCCGCTGTCCGCAGGTTGTCCGTGACCGAGTCGCCGTGATGGCGAGTATGCGGTTCGAGGCACCGCGCGAGTTGAAGATCGCGGGTTGTTGCGAATAGGCAATGGCCGCGAGCTGCAATGGGCACTTGGCGATACTTCAGAATATTGCCGCGACGGACGCGGAAATCGTCGCCTTCGCGGACTACCTGACACCGTAGCGGTGTCGAGACTCAAAAACAGATTCCGATAATCGTTGTCGTTGTCGGCTCGACGTTGAGTGTTGAGTCGATGCCGGCAAATCGGCGGGGTTTCATAATCGCGCGATAGTTGCCGTTGGTCACAAACGTGTGCAATAATCGAGAATTTCCTTGGGATCTTTGATCGGCGGCCGCGCGAACGAGTCCCTAGTTGAGTCGTTTCAGAATGGGACCGGTAGATGCGTCACACGTAGCGTTGCGTAGCTATCCGAGATTGACATGACTCGTATCTCGAAGTCTCGATATCGATAAGAATCGCCGGGGTCCGCGGAAAACCACTCGGTTGGTTCTCCCGTCGCGCCGATCGATATCTTTGCGGTGTAACGGTTTTCCTCTTCAAGAAAAAATGTAGCCAGCAGTGTCAGGAAGAGATCGTCACCGAAGAGGGATTGCGTTTCTCCTCTTTGCAAACTCGTTGTCTCATTAGTCAATTGGTTTCTTGTCGTTGACGAGGGAGTGATGGCTAGGCCGGGCGCAAAGTGACCGATCCCCGCGAGACGTGGCGAGTAAAGATCAACCCGCCCTGATGATCCAGGGCATTGTTGAAGTGCGTTTACCAGTTGCTTCACCGTAGCCAATAGTTCTGAGGCATTTGCCAAACAATCTTTTTCTTCGGCTACCAGGCACTTAGAAAGAACGATTTCGTTCACGAGCCTCATTCGTTCGTCATTTGGAAATCGTTTCTCGAGATTAAATCTGTCGTCGGCATAATAATGCAGTTGGAGGTGCGGATCTCCTGATACCAATGTCCACAACAGTTTTCCCAAGGCAAAGACGTCAAAGGTTGGACGGACTTCGTCGGGCCTGTCCCGGTCAACCAACCACGTCGGCATCCAACTGGTTGTGCCGACACGCTCATGAGTTGACGTGACTCGCGAGTCGCGGTGCTGGCTTGGGAACAGCAAACCGAAATCACCAAGGACAAGTTGTCCGTCATCGCTCAGAAAGATGTTTGCCGGTTTAATGTCGCGATGTATTGCAGCTTTCTCGTGAAGTAGACGCACGCCATCAATTAATAGCAGAAGAGTGCGAGCCGTGGAAAGAGGGTCACCCTTGAACGCCTTGATTCTTGATTCGAGAGTTCCCTTGCGGAAGTATTCAAAAACAATCCAGTTGTGCTCTGGGGCCACATCAAGGACCTTAATCAAATTGGGATGATGCTCGAGTGACTTCAGTAAATCGATTTCGATCGTTAGTCGCTTCCGGGCCTTTTCGATTCCCGACTCTTTGTGACCCGTCGGGTGTAGGACCTTTAGCGCTCCCATCTGCGCCCAAGTGCCCATTGAATACTGTTGAAATGCTTCAAGGAACCAGAAGGACTTTTCGACTCTCTCTATCGCCCCATCGTTCTCCTTGAAGCGTGAAATGGCCTTGACGGACTCTGAAAAAGCGTGGGCCCAGTTCATTGCCTGTTCAGCATTAGCTGCCAAGTAAACGGTACCCTGGCCACCTTTGCCAAGCTCTTTCAACGTCAACCATTTGCCGAATTCTTTGAACATCTGTGCACCAATTGCGGATCGTACCGGGCAGATTTGACAACGCCAGCTTCGTTTTCGAACTCAGAAGATCGCTGAAAAGCAGGTTATGAACAATCCGTAATGAGTTTTCGGACGGTGGATGCGATGGAGTCGGGAGAGACTTTCTGCGTTTCGCAGGTGCGGCGGGCCGTGACCTCGACGATGCCCTCGGCAAGTCCTTTCTTGCCGACGACGACGCGGATGGGAATGCCGATCAAGTCGGCGTCGTTGAACTTGAAGCCAGGCCGGGCGTCGCGGTCGTCGAGCAGCACGTCGATGCCGGCGGCTTCGAGTTCGTCGTGGATTTTCGATGAGAGCTCAGTGACGGACTGCTCGCGCATGTCGAGGGCGCAGATGACGACCTGGAACGGCGCGACGGAGGAGGGCCATTGGATGCCCTTGTCGTCGTGGAAGGCCTCGATAACAGCGGCCATCGTGCGGGTGACCCCGATGCCGTAGCAGCCCATGATGAAGGGTCGGGGTTTGCCGTCGTGGTCGAGGCACTTGGCGCCCATGGCTTCGGAATACTTGGTGCCGAGTTTGAAGACATGGCCGACCTCGATGCACTTCTTGAAGACGAGCGGTGAGCCGTTGGGCGCGCGGTCGCCTTCTACGGCGGTGCGGATGTCGCCGGATTCGGTGATGGTAAAGTCGCGCCCGGCGTTGACGCCCGTGATGTGATAGTCGGTCTTGTTCGCGCCGGTGACGGCGTCGTGCATGACGGTGACGGCCTGGTCGGCAATAACGCGCGCATTTAGCCCGACGGGGCCGGCGAATCCGACTTCCGCGCCGGTGACCTTGCGGATCAGTTCGGGTCCGGCCTGTGCAAGCTTGGCAACGCCTGCAACGCGTCGGAACTTCGCTTCGTTGACTTCGTGATCGCCGCGAACCAGCGCGACCAGCGCCTCGCCGTCGGCGGTCTCGTAAAGAATCGTCTTGATCATCTTGGCAGGCGTACACTTCAGGAAGTCGGACACCTCGTCAATGGTGGACAGGCCCGGCGTGTGAACTTCCTTGAGCGAGGCGTTCGCGCCGTCCTTGGCGTCGGCGATCGGAGCGACGGAGGCTCGCTCGAGGTTGGCGGCGTAGGAGCCGTCCTCGGCCTGAACAAGGTAGTCCTCGCCGGCATCGGTGGGCACCATGAACTCGTGCGAAGCATCGCCGCCGATGGGGCCGGATTCGGCTTCGACGACGACGTAAGGAAGCCCACAGCGCGAGAAGATCGCGCAGTAAGCGTCGTACATTTTCTGATAGCCTTCGTCGAGTCCGCCGGGGCCTTCCTTGGTCATGTGGAACGAGTAGGCGTCCTTCATGAGGAATTCGCGGGTTCGCAGCACGCCGCTCTTGGGTCTTGCCTCGCCGCGGAACTTCGTCTGAATCTGGTAGAAGTTGACGGGAAGCTGCTTGTAGCTGTTGAGGAAGGCGCGGGCGTGCTCGGTGATGACTTCCTCGTGCGTCGGGCCCAGGACGGTGCGCGATCGCCAGTCGTCGTGCGTGACGCTGCCGAGCCGAACCAGCACGTCGCCCATCGCCGCGACCCGGCCTGTCTCCTCCCACCATTCGATGGGGTGCATGGCGGGCATGTGCAGTTCGATCGCCCCGGCGCGGTTCATCTCCTGCCGAACGATTTCCTCGATCTTGCGGAGCGTGCGATAGCCGAGCGGAAGGAACGTGTAGGCTCCGGCGGCGACCTGACGGATCAGTCCGGCGCGGATCATCAACTGGTGCGAGGGCACGGTGGCCTCGGCAGGCACCTCCTTCGCCGTCGGGATAAAAAAGGCGGTCCAGCGCATGTGGAGAGGAATACTGGAGGTGAACCGAAAACGCAACAACGCATGCAGGCTGCGTCGGACCTATATCAAACTGACAGGGCAAGAACGGCGGACCCGTCGATGCTGTCGAAACGCTCGGGTGGACGTGGCGGAATCGTCGGTTATATTGTTGCGACGACGGATGACCGGGCCGGGGTCGTTCCTGTACGCTTACCATCGAAAGGTCACAATCCATGCCGACGGTTCTTTTCAATTCCAAGCTCGAGACGTTGCTCGGCGAACTAGACCGGCTGACCGAGCGTGCCCCCGTGGAGATGTTGGGGCGCTTGCTTACGGATCTCGATATTTCCATTCGAGACGTCGCTGATTGGGTGCAATTCAATGAGAACCACTACCGGCGGAATCTGGTCAAGGCGGGCAAGTGGTATCACCTCCTCGTTTTATGCTGGCGGAGCGGGCAGCGAAGTCCGATCCACAATCACGCGCAGTCGACGTGCGGACTAAAGGTCCTTCGCGGCGTCGCTACCGAAACGAAATTCGAAATGACGCCGTCGACGTTGGTGAAGGCAACCATGTCGAGCGAACTGCTGGATGGTCAAATCTGCGCATCGCAGGACGCGGACATCCATCAGGTTTCGAATCTTCAGGCTGCCGGCTCGGACCTCGTAACCGTACACATTTATTCACCGCCATTGCTGAAAATGAAGACCTATTCGCTCATCGATCGGACGGTTTCCGATTACGTTCCGGAGATTATCGAACACTGTTTTGGCAGCGGGATTTGACGAAACACCGCCCAATGAGCCGATTCGCCCATCCTTTTTCCTTCGCGGGTCGCCGATCCGATGCGGCCGCCCCCGCCGGCGCAGCACTCACGCCCGACGCATTTCTTTCGCTCGGATCAATGGAAGGGCTATTTGATGCGGTTGTTACGCCGAGCGTCCGGGAACCGGCCAAACCGTGGGTTAAGCTCGCGCCGGGGTATGCCATGTCCATTGGTATCGCGGCGATGGCTTATGTCATTCACGAACTTCCTTTTTGGCCTTTCTCGATCGACGGGGCAGCCGGTGTTCGTCATCCCATCAGCGCCGCCATTGTCGCCGTGCTGGTCGGACTGGTCATTCGCAACACGCTGGCCCTGCCGGAGGCCATTAAGGCCGGATGCAAAAGCGCCATTCGAACCTACATCCCGGTGGCCATCGTGTTGACAGGAGGCGGAATGGACCTCGCTGTGGTCGCCACGGTGGGCGGACGGGCCGTCGTGATCATCGTGGCGTGCATCGTCGTGGCGCTCGCCGGGGGGTATTACATTGGTCGCTTGTGCAAGCTGAGTTCGAACACGGCGCTCTTGCTCGGTGCGGGAACCGCGATTTGCGGCAACAGCGCAATCGTCGCGACGGCGCCGCTCATCGACGCCAAGGACGACGAAATCGTCCTGTCCATCGGGGCAGTGAATCTTTACGGACTACTCGCAATGCTGGCCTGGCCGTTCATCGGCAGTTGGCTCGCTCTGTCCTCGGAGAGCTTTGGTGTTTGGGCGGGCACAAGCATTCACGCCGTGCCGCAGGTTGTGGCGGCGGGGTTCGCCTACAGTCTGGACGCCGGAACGCTGGCGACGCTGGTCAAGCTGGTGCGTGTGGCCTGTCTGGCACCGATGATCTTCTTTCTTGCGTTTATCCACACGCGCCGGCACGCGGCGGACAACGACGGCGGTCTCACGATCCACTACGCGCGACTCGTTCCGTGGTTTGTCTGGGGATTCGTGGCGCTCAGCATTCTCAATACACTCGGATTGCTTCCGGCGCTCGCGTTTCGACCAACGGGGACGCCGAGCGATGGCGAGTCTTACGTTGTCCATTTGAGCGGACTCTGCACGTCGGCCGCGAATCTGCTGCTTTGCATGGACATGGCCGCCATTGGACTGGAGGTCAACCTGCGCCAGCTTGCGGCGGTCGGTGGACGCGTGCTGCTGGCGGGCCTGCTATCCACGGCGGCGCTCGGACTTGCCAGCCTCTTGTTTATCGCGTTCCTGCCCTGATGGTTTTCCGCGTCATCTGCTTGTCAGCAGCACCGCCTGCCCGGGAGCGAGGGTGAATCGACCTTCAGCGCCGATCGGGGAATCATCGGAAAGAACATCGAAAAAAGGGGGAAGCCGCTTCTCGCTCACAACCGCAAGGAAACGCGTCTCGTTTGAGAGGTTAACGGCCGCGATCAGCAGTCGCCGGTCGCCGGAATACGCGACGCGAACAAACAAATCTGTAGGAGCCGAGCCATTCCCGTCGCGAACGGACAGTTCAAGGGCTGCGATGTTCGCCACCTGCACGCCGAACGCCCGTTCTCGAAACGCAGCGACGACCTGGTTTGCACTTTCCCGTGTCAAGTTGAAAACGACCGGATAGCGAGCATCGCCCGACGATGGACCGAACGAGTTCGAATTGATGTCGAACGGAATCTGACTCTCGAACATCGCTTCCAGGACCGGCACCATCCACGCAGCCCAGCGATTTGGGTCATCGGGATGCACCGCGTCGAGCGACACGGCCACCGCGACTCGCGGAAGGTCCATCAATGGGTGCAGTACATCGGAATGCCGAAGAACTCGAAGCGAAGTAGACGCGAATCGCTCCAACTCGCGCGGGCGTATCAACAGGCTTGGGGCTGCCCTCGCCGACCCGTCACGAACGTCGCGCCATCCATCCACGGTCGCCAGTGCCAGTCCATCGAAGGCATCGAACCACACCGCGGTCTCGATTGCTGAATAACCGTGATGAACGTCGATGGGACGGGGAGCACGCCAACGATCCACAAGGGCGCGTCGTTGGCGAGTCATGCCGCGAACCAGCGCCCGTCTCGCCGCGCGAGCCGGCCAAGCCTCGTCAACGTCGGCCTCCATGACGGCAATGTGTGACGAACCATCCTGCGTTTGGGTTTTCGTCAATAACTCAGTAAGAGTTCGTGGGGTAACTCGCAGGATTGCCGACTCGCTGGACTCATTCATAACCGAGATGTCGTCGCTTCTTTCGGCGCTTTCCATCGCCACCGAAGCCATGCCCAGGTAGGCCGCCCGTTGGACCAGGGGCGTCGGCCGGGATCCTGCCGAAAAGGGAACAATCGTGTCGCGAACGTACACGCGCTGACCAAGGGCGGCGAGCAGGTCGAGATCGCCCCAATCGACGTTCTGTCGGGTCGAGGTCGAACGGTCGACGAGAGCGAAGAGCGGCGGTCCGTCGCCGCGACGGATATCGTCCGGCGTGATACGCAGGCGATGCGGACGGAATCGTGGATCGGGTTCACTCGCCACCGCGCGAGCAACGGCGTCATCGGCCCAGCGGAGCATGTCGTCCAGTTCGGCCTTGGGAATCGCCCCATTTCCAACGCGACGCATGCGCACCTCGCGTCGGAGCACGGCCGAAGTCTTGACCAGCACCGCCATGGTTGCACGGGCCTGCGGCCGGTCAAACCAGCCGAAATAGAGGTTGTCCAGAACATCGTCCGAAGGCGACAGTTCGTTGATTCGAACGGAGAGGGACTCGACTCGTCGATCAAACTCGTCAATGCGCGGAGGCGCGGCAACGGTCGACTGACGATTCAGCGACCCAGCGATCAACGATGCAAGAATGAGACTCATGGCGGCTGGATGGAGTTTTCGTCGACCGTTCATCGACTCTTGTGAAAGAAAATACTTATGGACGAGGCGTCGCGTCATTCGGGTCTTTCCCTTTTTCGGCCACCGGTGCTATCCGACGACTTCGGGAGTTTCGATTTTTCGTGCAGCAGACGATGTCTTGAGAATTGTTGCGGGTGCGTTCGAAAGCGTTCCTTGGACGCATCGCAAAAAAAGGCTTCGGCGGGGGGCAAATCGTTGTCGGGGTCGTCGTAGAACTTTAACGCCTCGGCGAGGCATTCGGCCGCTTGCAAGTGAAGATTCCGCGCATGGCGAGCGTCGCCTGTGCGTGCGCCGCGCTCGCGAAGCGAGCCGGCCAGGATCAACCACTGTCCGACGTCGATGATTCGAGACGGTTTGTCGGTCGGATTGATGACTTGCGGATTCGCGGTGTCTGGACGCGGAATCTGAAAAACAAGCTGCGATTCCGCTCCACAGGCAGCGCAGAGTCCGACTTCGATTCGCCGAATACCGCCGTCAGGTAGAGATTCGTCCGTGATGCAGGCGGACGCGACAGGCCCGCCGCGGCATGTCGTGCAGGCAACGACCTGCAAGTAGAGTTCCGCCTCGGCGAGGCTTTGTGCTTTCAGCTCCGCCTGCGGCATGACGATTCTCGCAACGGGGTCTTAAAGGCCTACATCAGCCGCCGCGCGGAGGGGGCTTTTTGGGTTGAGGCGGCGGTTCTTCGGCAGCCGGCGCTTCGGTTTCCGCTTCTTCGGTCGATGCGGAACCTGAGTCGGGCAGACCCTCGCCCGGGGCTGCGGAGGTCACGCGGTCGAAGTTAGAGTTGATCTGCTTGATCGCGTCCTCAAGTTCCGATTCGGAGAGCGACTTGGCCTTGATGGCATCGACAAGCGGACCAATGGAATCCGTCCATTCTGATATTGTGGTGGCGAGAAGACCGACCGAGTCAAACAGTTTCGATTCGATGAACCAATCACCGCCATCTTCTCGAATAAAGCGAACGACCATTTCCTGGCCTTCCGGCGGCGCGTTACCAGTCGTTGGATCAACAAAGTCACCGGTTACCTCATTTGCGCCGGCGACCTTCAGATCATTCACGCCGACGGACAGCATTTTCTTTGGACCAATGATATCGAGCACTTTGGCTGCCCGCTCAGATAAACCGGGAGAAATCTCGATGAGTTCCTTTAGCTTTTGCTCAAAGAGCGTCCACGCCCGGACATATTTCTCCGCGAGCGCGGCGTTCGCTTCCGTCAAATAATCGAGGGCATCGGTCATGCTGCCCTCACCCACCAGCCGATTGTATTCGACTACAAGTTCGTGGATTTCTTTTTCGATGGCGGCGGTGTCGGGCGCGGATCCGCTCTCCGTCAGAGCTGCTTCTCCGGGCGGGGTGGAACCTGCCCCGGCGGTCGCCACTTCGCCGGGTTTGCGGAAGGGCTTCCAATCCGCTTGTCCCTTGGCCACGGCGGGATAGTGCCAGGCCGTCGGCGTGGGGAGCAAATGGTAATCGCCGTCGCCCAGATCGGCGTAATGGGATGGCTGAGGTTCGGGCGGCTTGCACGCGCCGATGGTCAGCGCCACGCCGACCAACACAACCACCGCATATCCCTTTCGCAATGCCATCTTTCTGAATCCTGCTTTGGCAAAACTCTGCCCGTGAAGTCATCCTCAACGAACAAAACAGTAGTCGGGCAAAGGCAAAGGGTCAATCCAATGCCAACGACGTGCGACCAATCACTTCATGTTACACGAAACACTCGACTTAACAGAAGAGCGGGCAGCAGGAGCGAGGCGACGAGCATGGCCGCAAACGGTCCGCCGGTCACCCAGGCGAGGCATGCATCGAACAGTATCAGAAACAAGACGTACCACTTTACGGATGCCTGAATTCTGTCCGGGTTCGGACAAGCCCATGCCTTCCAGGAAACCGAAACGATCATAGCCAGCATTGCAACAACCAACATAACGAACTCGCCATGTCGAGCGTCATAACCGGACCAGCGAAGTGACCACAATCCCAGCACGGCCGTACAGATTCCAGCCGCCCCCAATGCCAATCGAACCCGTCCGCCGCCGCCTGCTTCCTTTCGCGCGAACAGCGTGACGGAAGCGACGTACAACCACATCAACGCAAACGGTCGTGCTGCGCGATGGATCGAGAGACCCGGCAAGGCGAACAGGCCCAGGGCGAGGTTGAGCGCGCGGCAGATGCCCATGACGGCCGGCGCGAGGGGCGTTTGCTTTAGGACGCCGTTGTAGAGCACAACCGCGGCGACGATGCCCGCCGCAATGGCCGCCGAGCGAGTTGAAACGGCTCCGGCCAGCAACACGCCGATGGCGAGCAAAAGTACCGACAATCGAATTGCGGCGGCGCGCGTGATTCTTCGGGAAGGGATCGGGCGGTTGGGACGTTCGATCGCGTCGCGCGCGGCGTCAAGAACGTCGTTGAGAGCGACTCCTCCCGCATAGAGGCACATCGACGCGAAGCACAGCGTGGCCGCCGTCGGCCATTCGACGAACAAACCACCTGCGAAAAAGAATCCACCAAGGGCATCGCCGGCGGCGGTGAAAAGATTCGGTGGTCGGATAAGTTCCAGACAAGCGCGAAATCTTGCGTTCATGTGGACGGTGTCAATGTGGTCAGATGAGCAAGTGCCTCGCGTCCGGCCGAATCGGGATCGTCGAGATAGGGATAAAGCTCAACGGTCAGCCAGCCCCTGTAACCGGTCGCGCGAATAGCGGTCATTACCCCAGAAAAGTCGATCGCTCCACGGCCGGGAATCAGATGTTCATGTACGCGCGTCGCGGCGATATCCTCAAGGTGGTAATGCCGCGTAAAGCCCTTCATGCGTTCGACAGTGTCCGCCAATGGGTCACCAACGCAATAAAAATGGCCGACATCGAAGTTCAGCCCAAACATTGGCGATGTCACGAGGCTGGCCAGCTCGCGGAATTGGTCGGCGTTCTCGATGAGCAATCCGGGTTCCGGTTCGACCAGCAGCATCACGCCGGTTCGCTCGGCAACCGGCAGGGCCGCGGTCAGACCCTCCAGAAAAATTTCGGTGGCTTCCCTCCGAGGCATTCCTTCGGGCAGCGGACCGCCCGGTTCGGTCGTGATGGACGGCGCGCCGAGGTCTCGGGCCAGTCGAAGGGCGTCAAGCGTGTGCTGCAATCGGAGTCGGCGAGCATCCGCATCCGGTTCGATCCAGGACGGATGCAGGAAATCGCGGATGGCGCTCATGGTGAACGCATTGACGTTGGAGATTTGAAGTCCGTGCGCTTCGACGGCATTGCGAATGTTGCGGACTTCGGCGGACGAAACCGTGGCCGGCCAGGCGTGCGGCTCGTCGGCCATCAATTCGATCCCGGAAAAACCCAACCCGGCTATCCGCTCGACCGCCTCAACGATCGAATGACAACGGTAAGCATTGGTGCTGTAGGCGAATCGCATCATCCTTCCCGAACCTTTGTAACAGAACCCGGGCCACTTGGCGAGCCGAATTCGCCCGTCCGCCTGAAACTACAAACCGTTTTCCACAACATGTTCGACAAGCCTTTTCCATTGGGAAGTCAAGTCGTGCTCGTCGACGTCCATCGGATCCTTAAAGAAGAACGCAAGGTGCCGCATCGGCCCGACCGCGCTGCGTCGATGCTCCCAGGCCGCGAAACGAGCGAGGTCGATGACGAGGGGAGCGGCGAGAATCGAATCGCTGCCCTGCCAGGTAAACTGCATCGACATTTTCGTGCCGAGGAACCCACGAAAATGAATAAAATCCCACGCGACCTTCCAATCATCAAGGGATGGAACAAAGTCAATGCCGACCCGCGTATGAGGCGAACCGCCGACGATGCGAGGCACGACGCGGTCCTTGGTGCGGAGCTTCGATTGCTTGGTCTTTGGATCGTCCAGCACCGCGCCGTCGCGATTGCCCAGCACGTTCTGCCCGACCCAGCTCATGACTTCAAGATGACGCATGGCGAACATCGGCGCGAGAACGGATTTGACCAAAGTCTCCCCAGTCTTGCCGTCGCTACCCATATACGGCAAACCCAGCTCGTGCGCCCGCTCGCGAATCGCCGGAACCGCGATCCCCGGCGAAGGCGTGAAGTTGATGTAGGGGCAACCCGCTTCGACGGCCGCGAGCGCATAAATCGAACTGCTCGATAAGGCGCATTTCCCTCGTCGTCCAAGGACAGGACGCAACGAGCGCCACGTCGAACAAGCGGTCGATCTCGGCATCGGCGGCTCGGACGACGCAACGTGAATCACAATGACGCGGTCGAGGCCCCGGCGCTGCCGAAACGACGTCATATCAGCGGACAGTCTCTCCACCGCTTCCAATGCGCTCTTGTCGCCGTCTGCTTCTTTTCGATCGGCCATGGCGCTGACGACGCGACTGGCCCCCAGGGTCGTGCCCGGTCGAATCTCTTTTTGAAATGCCCGCAGTGGCAAAGCACAATCGCGGATCAGACGATCATCAAAAAGTCCGGACCGAACGTGCAGCCCGTCAATCGCACTCAGGAGCGTTTCGGAGCGGATTTCGTGCCCCCCAAAGGCGAAGCGGGCGGGATCATCCAGGGGTACCGAGCGAAACTCGGGTCGTTCGCTCACTAGTCCGATCGTTTCGGTTCGTTTTTTCGCCAACGCGGCCACGCCGAGGGCGACCGTGGCCCCCACGCCTCCGCATGCGCCCACAAGCCATAATCCGGTTTTTCTCGTTTTGGACGGCATCCGTTCAACCTCGTTTTCAAAAGGCCGAATCATAGAACGTGAGGGCGGTGCCCGCTACTCTGAAGTAGCGCTGGGACAACGATGTCGCGCCGTGTTAAGATTCAGACTGGAATCACCGGAAAGGAACGTGGCCGAGAGTCGTCATGCCCCGCGATCGCTTTGGACGAGAAATCAACTATCTGCGATTGTCGCTGATCGACCATTGCAATCTTCGATGCGTTTATTGCATGCCGCTGCGAGGTCTGACGTTTGTATCGGGCGAAGCGCTGCTCACCGCAACCGAGCTTGAAACCGTCGCGCGGGCGGCGGCCAATGTCGGCTTCACCAAGATCCGGCTCACCGGCGGCGAACCCACGCTCCGACCGGACCTGCTTGAAATTGTGGAACGAATACACGGGGTCGAGGGCATCACTGATCTGGGGATGACGACCAACGCGATTTTGCTTCCGGATCTGGCCAAACCACTACGACGCAGCGGGCTGGACCGAATCAATATCCATCTGGATTCACTGGATCCCGACAATCTCCAGCGGGTTATGCGATTTTCTTCCTTGGAGTCCGCTTGGGCGGGCATCGAGGCGGCGGAAGCCGCAGGCTTTTCACCGATCAAGATCAACGCGGTTGTGGCGCGCGATTACAACGAAACCGACGTCGTGGACCTCGCGCGACTGACCATCGATCGAGATTGGCACGTGCGGTTCATCGAGCTGATGCCCCTCGGCGGCGGCGAATGCGCCCGACTTTCCCTGAGCCAATTCGTGCCCAATCCCGAAACCCGCGCCCGCATCGAAGCGGAAATAGGTGCGCTCGATGAACTTCCCGTGACCCACCCCTCCGACGAGTCGCGCAACTTTCGGCTGCCCGGTGCCCGCGGCATCATTGGGTTCATTTCTCCAATCAGCGAGCCTTACTGCGGCACCTGCAACCGGATGCGGCTCACGGCCGACGGAAAGTTCCACTTGTGCCTGTTGAACGACGATGAACTGGACGTGAAAGCGACACTTCGCAATGGCGGCGGACGGCAGGCCGTGGAAGCTATTCTGCTAAAGGCCGTCGAAAGCAAACCGACCGGACATCGACTGGATCAAGGCGTTTCTACGCTGCGTCGCGATATGTTTCAGATCGGAGGATAGAGCAGACTTTCCGTCACGGCGAATTTCACGGAGACAAGTGCTTGAAAGAGATGCAAAACGCAGAGTCCAAGCGCTATTCATGTCATTCGGCCACAAGCGTTGTTCGCGGGACGTCTTCAACATGCGGCGGAATCTCATGCAAGTGGAACTGATTTTTGCGACTTGGCGAGACGGCTGTTTGATTGGTCCCTTGAATAGTCTCATGCGGCGTGAGCATCGTGACCGACGTGCAGAGTGAATCGCCTTTTCACTGTCCCTCGTGCGATTAAAACTTGACGGGACTTCCGGAGAACCGTTGCCCGGAATGCGGCAAGAGGTTTGACCTCAATGAAATTTGGTCCCGGCGGGAAGAGCAGCGCGTCTCGCGCCAACTGATTGCGACGTTACCGCGACTTTGCCTTTTTCCAGTCGTTGGAATGTTTTTCTGCAATTGGACTGCGGGCATCATCGGAGGACAATCAGGAGGGTTGTTTGCACATTCTGTATTATTCGTCGTTTTTTGCGCGAACGCCGTCGTTGTCCGAGCTCGAATGAAATGGGAGGTATGGCTTGTTCCGTTACTTGTCATCATTCAATATGTCTTTGGCGTCGCCTTTGGTATACTCATCGTGATCGCGGTGACCGTATTTGCCGGCGTCTTCTTCCCAACGTAATGAATCTCGGCTGGGCACTTCAACGGCCTTCGAATTGACGATGGCAGCCTGCAATGCGCCCGAGCTAAGAAGTCGACTCAGCATTTCGACTTCGAGTAATGCCGAGAATCGCTCTTGCTGCTTTCGAAACAAACATCAATTCTCCAACTCAATTTCGAAGTCTTCCCTTCGCTACAAGGCGTAATGCACCGTGTATTTGATCGTCACGTCGCCGTTCTTTTCAACGTCGACAGGGAAGTGAATCGTTGCTGCAGCGCCTGCCTGCCGATCATGTCTGGTTACGACTCGTTGCCTTGCTGAGCCAGGTAGTCACGGAATGATCGCAGTCGAGCGAGCGACTCGCGGTCCTTCGCGCGGTTGGCGGCTTGCTTGCTGGCGATGATGTCATCGATGTGACACACCGGAAAACCTTGAACTTCAACGCGCCGCAGCCAGGCCGTTTCGAAGCGTTCGATGCCATCGGGCGCGAACACCAGGTCCACGTCAAACGGGCCGTTCTTGAGTTGGACAAAGTCTTTGCCGCGCTCGACTTCCGCCGCCTGTTCAGGAGTCAGCGAGAAACCGAGGTCGCGCAAGGCGGCCACGAGATGTCGACCGTTTTCCGGAGATTTTTCCACGAACAAATCGGCATCCTGTGTAGTGTCCGGGTAGCCGAGTAGAATGGCTCCGGACTTTCCGATGAACAAATACCGGCAGCCGTGGCGCTTGAAGGCGTCCCGAATCTCCACGGCCTGTCGGTATTCAAACGCGGCCATAGCCCAGCCAATCCGGAAGGTTATCCTCGCACCACCGACGATAATCCGCCATCGTGTCAAACGAGCGGAACGACACGTCATCCAGCACGGGCTTGTAGGTCTTGATGAACGCGTATTTCATACGCGTTTCGAGCGGGCGCTTGGCCGCGGCCTCGAACTCTTCGAACCAATCGGGCGGGATCGCGGTACGCTTGGCATGTGCTGCGTCTGGGTTGTCGTCGTATTGGGTCATTGCATTTCGGTTCATGGACAACAGTAGTTCAGCGCGCATTCAGGTTGTGGGGCGCAACGATGCAAGCGCTCGGACCTACCAAGTATAATGCACTGTGTACTTGATCGTCACCTCGCCGTCCTTTTCGATCTCGACGGGAAAGTGAATCGTCCGCGAATCGACTTTTTCAAACGGATGGGATTTCTGCGAGATCTCCCAATTGGTCCAACGGTAGAGATTCTCCTTGACAATCACCCTGACCTTCTCTTCCTTGTGATTGCGGACCTTGATTTCGATCGTCTCGTCCATCGTCTGGCGGCGGGTGTCGATGGAAAAATCAGTCTGCGTGCGCTCGCCGACCACGTCAAAGGCGCTGCCGAGCTTGATCAACACCTCCTCGTCCTTGGGGGTGTGGTCGATCGCGTCCTCGCCGATGAACTCCAGCGACTGATCGGCCGGGTCGAGCTTGCTCACGCGAATTCGTCCTGACGGAAGCGGCATGCCCATGCCGATATCCTTCTTGTTCTTGAACCGCAGGTAGATGTCCACCTTTTTGTTGGACTGCACGCCGAAGTTGCGATCCGTCATCGGGCTGCCGTAGTTCGGATAGCGGGTGCCGAGTCCGTAATAAACCATGACCTTTTCGCACGGGACCTGACGCGCGGTCGGAAAGAGTTCAATCTGCTTGGTGGAGTTGTCCGGTATCGTCGTTGGTCGGCCGAGCGTGTAGAGGTGGTATTCGAAGAAGGCTTTCTCCTCGAAGCCCGCTTCATCCATTTCGGCTGCTGCCTTCAGGGCCCTGCGAGCCATCCCTGCAACGGCCATTTGCGGCTCCGGTGCGCGGCCGACGTCGCCGGCGATGAGTTTGAGCTTGGCGTCGTTGTAGGTCGCACCGGACTGGTTCAGGATGCTGACCCACGCGCCGACGTCGAGCAGGCCGGAGTTGGCGTCGGCGCCCTCGGCGAAGACGACGTTGTAGTCGGCCCACCAGGCGATGGCCTTGGTCTCGTAGGCGATGCGGGCGCGGTGATCGCCGGGCTTGTCGGTCGCGACCTGCCACACGAGCGTCGGACGGGTGATCAGTCCGCCGGGCAGTTCGGGAAATCGCACGTTGGAGTATCCGTTGATGACCTGCACACCGCCGTCGGCGTTTTGCAGCACGATGCCGCCCATGACGCTGAGGAGCTTCCCCTTGATGGTCTCGATGGTCTCGCCGTGGGCCTGTTCGACGGTGACCTCGCGGTCGATGAACTTCTGCATCAACTTCTCGTTGCTGACGAGATCGAACTCGTAGTTCTGTTCCAGAACTCGCGTGCCCGATGCGTCGGTGAGCGACACGAAACTGACCGTTGTCGGGTCGATCTGCGAAGCCACGTCGGAAATGCGGATGGTCGTCTTGCCTTGATCCAGCTTGATCGGCCGCTCCTGACGAACGATCGCGTAGCCCGGAATCTGGTTCCGCCATTGCGGACCCCAGATGTTCTGCTGCATGCCGGGTTGATAGAGTTCAGCCGGAACGCCGCCCGGTCGCGCGGAACTGTAGATGGTCAGCGACGTGGACTCGCCGGGCTCGTCGGCGATCACGGCTGACGGGACAAGGCACAGTGATAGTCCGAGAAGGCATAACGCTTGCGTGAATCGTCGATTGTGCATGGCTTCATCCTTTCCGTTGCAGGGCCCATTGCCGCTCGGCTCAAGACTTCGATTCAGTTTCCCATCGCTCCCTTGGACACGCAAACCAAAAAAAGGTTCCGCAAAGAAATCGACGGAGGTAACGGACATGTCAGGAGTGCCGAGTCGGCGCCCCGCCGCACTTGAACATCACCATCGCCAGCGGCGGAACAGTGAGGCTGAGCGACATGGCCCGGCCGTGATGAGCATTCGCTTTGCGGCAGCTTTTCGTCGTCAAGACACGGAAAGAGTCTGCAATAGGCCACGATTCTCCGATCACCTTCCCGCTCGCCTAAAACGAGAAACTTCCTTCACGCGCAATCTCGCTGATCGGCTTGCGACCGGTCGGAACCTCTCGTTCACGTAATTCCGCAGGAAGCGTCCCGGGATCACCCGGTTTGCCGATGGCGATCATCACGTCCACCTCGTAGTCATCCGGTACACCAAGGCCCACACGAACCGCCTGCCGATCGAACCCGGCCATTCCGTGCACGACCAGTCCCATTCGCGCACCTTGCAGGGCGAGATTTTCAAACGCCGCCCCCGCATCAAACGTATGTACGGAGTTTGGTTTGCCGTTTCGTGAAAACACTTTGTGCGACAATAAGACCACCAAAACTGCCGCCTCTCCGCACCAGATCCGATTGGCTTCCATCAGGAATTGAATGAATGTAGAAAAGTGCGTTCCTTCGCGTCGGGCGTACAAGAATCGCCATTCCTGTTCGTTGTAGGTGGATGGCGCCCAGCGGGCAGCTTCGAACAGGGTGTTCAATTCCGCGTCGCTGATGGGCTCACCGCTCATCGCACGAGGAGACCAACGTTCGATGAAGATCGATTCGATGGGATGATCCGGTTTGCGAGTGTCTCGTGGATTGGGGAGTTTCGCCATTCTGGCCTCCAATCTATCACACATGTTCGTTCAACGTGCCACGAAGGTAATCGACGGCAGGAAAATGAAAAGCGCCGAGCCGAATAGAAGATTCGCCCGGCACAAATTCACAACAGGAAGCATCGGAGCATCTGTGACGGCAAAGACGCTGGCCCATCACGGGTCGGACCTGGTCAGTTGTTCCGCTTTCTCGACCAGTGCGACAAACTCCGCGCGGTAACCGTTTGGGTCATCGGATCGGGCGGCGTCCGCCGTTTCACGAACGAAGGCGTAATCAAACAGCCTCGCACCCGGATCACTGACCGACGTCCCGGGCACGCGAGCGTGAACGGAACCCTTGAGCAACATGCCGAATGAAGCCACGGCCGCCGCGAAGGCAAAGTCATCGGACGTGTTGACGAATGCCAGTCCGGAATCAATCACGGGCACTTCGATCAGTTTGCTCGTGTCACCGTCCGGTTCCTTGTAGCGGAGCTTGACGGTCATCAATTCGCCGCCGCGAGCCGCAGGCTTCAGCCCGCGCGGCGCATCGGCCTCTGCTGCCAACGGATCGACACCGGCTTCATCGACGGCGTTTCCATCGTCCATCGTCTCGTCATCAGACGGTGTGTCGGCGTCCTCGGCAGATTTCGCCTGATCGGTTTCGCCTGGGGCGTATTGATACTTCAACGGATCAACGTTCGCGGGCTGAACGTCGGACGCCACGCCTGCCGGCACGATCTCGTACAACGCGGTCACCGTATGACCCGCACCGATTTCTCCGGCGTCCTTGGTGTCGTCGTTGAAATCCTGCGCCGCGAGCATCCGATTCTCGTATCCGATCAAACGATAGGCCGACACCTCCACCGGATTGAACTCGACCTGAATCTTCACATCCTTGGCAATCGTGACCAGCGTCCCGGTCAGTTGATCGACGAGCACCTTTTGGGCTTCATTGATCGTGTCGATATAGGCGTAATTGCCGTTGCCTTTGTCGGCTAGCAATTCCAGCGTGTTGTCCTTCAGGTTGCCCATGCCGAAGCCCAGCACGCTGAGGAACACGCCGCTCTTCGCCTTCACTTCGATGATTTGCAACAAGGCATCGTGGCTAGTGATGCCGACGTTGAAGTCGCCGTCGGTCGCCAGAATCACCCGATTGACGCCGCCTTCGACGAAATTGTCCAGGGCCGTGTCGTAGGCAAGCTGAATGCCCTCGCCGCCGTTGGTCGAACCGCCCGCACGAAGCTGATCGATCGCCGCATGGATGACGCCCTTGCTGCCGCCGTTGGTGGCCGGAAGGACAAGTCCCGACGATCCGGCATAGACCGCCATCGCCACGGAATCGTGAGCGGTCAGGTTGTCGACGAGCATCCGCAGCGATTGCTGAACAAGCGGCAGCTTATTGTAGTTCTGCATCGAGCCGGAAACGTCGATGAGGAACACGAGATTGACGGCCGGTCGCAGGCTGTGAGCGAACTCCTTGCCCCTGATACCGATGCGCGCGAGGCGATGGTCGGCGTTCCACGGACACTCGGCCACCTCGACGTTGACGGAAAACGGATCGGCCCCGGTCGGCGGCGGATAGTCGTAGTCGAAGTAGTTGATCAATTCCTCGATGCGCACGGCGTCGCGCGGCGGCAGCGTACCGTTTTGCAGGAAGCGGCGGACGTTGGAGTAGGAGGCCGTGTCCACGTCGATCGAAAAGGTCGAGAGCGGTATGCGGCTGACCAATTGGAACGGATTCTCGGCAGCGGCGGTGTAGGATTCACTTGCCTCTCGCTCCTGAACGCTCCACCAATCACCTTGAGCACCCTGCAAAAAGTACGGCCCATTTGACGACCCGTCGGTGTCTTGCTGAACGTGGATTCCACCCGCATAAAACCCACCAGCACTGGCAGTCGGCAAACCAAATGGCTCCAGATAGCCGTAGCTGATGTTCGGGTTCTTACTAATGTCCACTGATTGATCCGAGGGCACTCGGGCACGCCGCAGATTCGCACCCAATTGCATCAGTCGCGGATTCTCCACAACCGAAGCATCTGGCGAACTCGGCGCATCCCGATGTCTCGTTGCCGGCATCGGGCTGAGTCGTGCGTCTACGTACACGCCACTTGCGTCAGCCAGAAACGCCTGCGCTTTTTGAGCGGCGTTCTGCGATTCTGAGGTTGTGTTGCCTACGTCGTAACCAAGCCCCTCAAGTTGTCGTTGCTCCGAATCACTCCTTGCTGAGCCTTGAAAAACCGAATCTTGTGCTGCGAATGCAAAAACCTCTGTCGGGGGGAACCCTCCAGGATTCGTCGATTGTATTTCACCCGCAATGGCTCGCTTCACTTCCTTGCCCAACTCTTTTGCATCGAGATACTGCACCTGATCCATATCGACATTGCTCGAGTTTCCAAGCTTTCGACCGTCAACGACGAGCAATGAGGGTTCTTGCCGAGAGTGCGAAATGGTCGGCAGATAATAGGTAACACCGAAGACAATCGTTACGCTGGCCGCGAGGCCCGCGGGAATCCACAGTCGTCGCCATCGCAACGTGGCCGACCTCGCCCCATCGTCTCTCCGTGGCTTCGCCGCTTCGTGGCTTCGTGGCTTCGTCGCTTCGTCGCTTCGTCGCTTAAGCCCTCTGCTCCCTCACCGTCGCGGCTCTGTTTGGCGTCACCGACTCCGAAATCATCGGACATTCGCGATTCGACCAGCGACCGCTGAGCGGCCGTCAGCGACAGCGCCGGCCCGGCGTTCAAACCAACGGTGATCGCGTCGGCGACGGCGCGGATGTCGGCCACAGTGTGCTGAAGCTCCGGCGATGCCGCGATCGCCGCCTCGACAGCGGATCGCTGCGAATCGTCCAGTTCGCCGAGTGCGAACGCGGTTAGTTTCGGATCATCATGTGAAAGCGTCATGGCAGATTTCCTGGATTCGTCAGATTGAAATGCGAAGATCAAATGATTGCTTACGGGCAATCAAAACTGATTTCGATCTTCGCTATTCGACATTCGCTCATCTCGTTAACCGCCCGCTCACGGATGCAGCTCGGACAGTTGTTCTCGAAGTTTCCTGAGCCCCGTGTGCATCAGGAATCCGACGTTGCTGATGCTGAACCCCGTGACTTCGGCGATTTCCTTGTAGCTCAACCCCGCGCCGAGCCGCAGCCGGATCACTTCCTGCTGGTTGTTCGGCAACGTCGCCAGAAGCGCAATCGCACGATCGCTGCCTTCACAAACCTCGGCGTCACGCATCGGATCGGCGACGGCATATCGGCCTTTCGTCGCATTAGTGGTTTCCGGCAACGTCAGCGTAGTCATCCGTGAGCCTTTCCGTTTCGCATCGATCGCCAGATTGCGGCACACCGCGAACAGCCATTGCGGCATTCGCCCGTTGAGCGACGCCGCCCCTTCTCGACACAGCCGCAAGAACGTCTCCTGCACAACGTCACGAGCGGCATCGGCATTGCCCGTGATGCGCGCGGCATACCCCAGCAGCGGTCCTTCGTATCGATCGAGGACCGACCGCAAATGTTCTACCTGTTCCACGGACGACGACTGGTTCATTCGATCATCGCAAGCGTTGCCGGTTCGGCGTCTATACCACTTCGCCTCGGCCCGCTGATTTTCCCATTACACCGGGCCGTTCGGCTAACTGATTAACTGATTGGACGATGATTTCTTAGAGAAGTTCTCGATTTCCCGGAATTGAGAACGAATTTTGAAATCAGACGCGCGCGGACTCTCCCACGAACGGGTCCGGCATTATCGGGAGGACCGTGCCCGCCGCGTACGCCGAGGCCGGTCCGGAGAAAACGGTATGCGGAGGCTGTAAATTCCATCGCCGAGTTCACTCTCCACGCCGTACCCGCACTTGTGGAAGATACGGAGCATGCCGTGGTTTTCCATGAGCACTTCGCCGGTAAAGCCCGCGATGCCGTTCTGCCTTGCGGCCTCAACCAGCACCTTCATCAGCGCCGTGCCGATGCCCTTTCCCTGCCAGTCGTCTCGAACCAGAAACGCCGCCTCCGCGAAGTTGGTCTCCGGATCCTTGCGGTAATGCGCAATGGCGATCATGGTTCCGGTTTCGCCGGCGCCGGTCAACACGACGAGTGCCATGTCGGCCTCATAGTCCACGCGGAGCAATTCCTGCAATTTGTCATGCGGCATGGCCCTGAGCATCTGGAAGAAACGGTAGTGAATCGATTCCGGAGATAGCTTGTAGAACAGATCGCGCACAAGCGGTTCGTCGGTCAGCTTGAGCGGTCGCAGAAACGCTCGGCTGTGATCCTTAAGCGGAATCCACGTTTCAAGCTCGCGCGGATAGATCGGCGTTCGCATCGGCCACTCAATCTGATCGGCGTAGACCAGCTTTCGCGCTTTGGCCTCGGCGAAGAGCCACGGTCGGAACTTGGGATGGGCGATCTGAATGAGCGCCATGGCCCGCTCGCGGATCGTCTTGCCGTGAAGATAGGCCGATCCGTGCTCAGTAACGATGTAATGGACGTCGCCGCGACTGGTGACCACGCCCGCGCCCTGCTTCAGGAAGGGAACGATTCGAGAGATGTTGTCGTTGTCAGCCGTCGAGGGCAACGCAATGATCGGCTTGCCACCCTTGGACCGCGCCGCGCCGCGCACAAAATCGACTTGTCCGCCGATTCCGCTGTAGAAGAGCGTACCCAGTGAGTCGGCGCAAACCTGTCCCGTCAGATCGACCTCGATGGCGGCGTTGATGGAGATCATCTTGTCGTGCTGGGCAATGATGAACGGATCGTTCACGTGTTCGGTTGGATGAAACTCAACGACGGGATTGTTGTCGATGAAGTCGTAGAGTTTGCGCGATCCCATGACGAAGCTGGCGACGATCTTCCCGCGATGGAGCGTTTTTTCCGAGTTGGTGACCACACCTTTCTGCACCAGCGGAATCAGCCCGTCACTGAACATCTCGGTGTGCACGCCGAGATTCTTGAAACCGCCGAGATAGTGCAGCACCGCGTCGGGAATCGTTCCGATGCCGAGTTGAAGTGTCGCCCCGTCTTCGATCAAATTGGCGATGTGCCGGGCGATGGCTTCGGACAGGTCATCGGGCTGGCCCTGCGGCGCTTCGAGAATCGCCAACTCGCTCGGCACCAGGTAATCAATGTCGCGCACATGAATGAAACAGTCGCCCAGCGCGCGAGGCATGTTGACATTGACTTCGGCGATCACCGTCTTGGCGCATTCCGCCGCCGACTTCACGATATCCGTCGAAACTCCGTAACTGCAATAACCGTGCTCGTCGGGCGTGCTGACGGAAATGAGCGCCGTGTCGATCACAACCCGCCCGGTTCGAAATAGATCGACAATTTCCGACAGAAAGACGGGCGTGTAGTCCGCGCGCCCTTCAGCCACGGCTTCGCGCACGTTGGGACCGATGAAGTAGGCGTTGTGGCGAAATCGCTGTCCGAATCGCGGTTGGGTGTAGGCCGCCACGCCGAGCGTCAGAATGTGGACGATTTCCGTATCGGCCAGGTCCGCGCGGTTGGACAACGCCTCCACCAGCAGTTGCGGTTCGCCCGCTCCGGAGCCTACAAATACCCGGTCGCCGTGCTTTACGCAGCGGACGGCCTGCTCGGCGGTTGTTACGTGTTCCGCATATCGAGATTGCCATGAACCATTTGGTATTGTCATGATTCGTTGCTCAACGATTGAGACGGAAATCGGCCTTTAACGATCCGATGATCGTCGACAAAGCCTCGAATGAGACGCCCGCCCTTCCATGATAGCCCTCGCAGCCTCGCGAGCGAACACTGGCCCAAGCGACGTCCATTGCCGCACGCGCGGGCCTCATTTACCATTCAGCCGTGGCCGGAACCCTCATCACTTTGTATGGAGCGCCGTCATGACCAACGGACATATTTCGCAGGCCGTCTGGACCGCATTGGCACTCGTCCAACTTGTCTTGCCGAGCGGCTGTAACTCGACGTCCGCGCCGCGGACCGAGGAACGGCATTCCGCCGTTTCTCCAAATCGGCAAACGACCGCTGCAAGCGGCATACCAGACGTTGATCCCGCAATCGTCTATTCACATGTTGCATTGCTGGCTCACGACGAGCTTGGCGGACGCGGCACGGGATCGGACGGAATCGACATGGCGGCGGGTTACATCGCAGGTCAGTTCGCGGCCATGGGACTTCTGCCCGGGGGGCCGCAGGGAACCTATTTCCAATCTTTCACGATTCCATCCGACGCGAAGCTTCGTGACGAAACGAAGCTCACCGTTGATGGACTGGAGGTCCAGCCCAAGCTCCGTGAAGACTTCATTCCGTTCGGATTCTCCGCCCGTGGGTCGTTTGACGGCGATGTGGTGTTCGTAGGCTATGGAATCTCCGACGCCGAAAAACACGACGATTACGCCGCCGTGGATGTGTCCGGCAAAGTCGTTTTGATGCTTCGACGAGAGCCGCCGGGCATGGCGGATGGCGGCCGCACTTCGCGTCATGCCACGTTTGATTCCAAAATGGCGCTGGCGATCGATAAAGGTGCGGTGGCCGTTCTCATCGTGAATAACCAGCAGAACGACGACGACTCGGACGTGCTGACTCCGTTTGGGGGTCGGGGAAAGCCCAAAGCCATTCCGGCCTTGCATATTTCGAGAACGCTTGGCGATGAGCTTGTGCGGCGCGGCGGATTGAAATCGCTGTCGGCCCTCCAGAAATCGATCGATGAGAATCACGATGTCGCGTCCGCGCCCCTCGATCAGGTTCATGTCGGCGGAGAGGTCGCGTACGAGCTGACCGAGATGATTGCGCGCAACGTCATTGGTGTCTTGCCGGGAACCGGTCCACGAGCCGGCGAGTTCATTGTCATCGGTGGGCACTACGATCACCTTGGCACACGTAGGCGAGAAGTCTACAACGGTGCCGACGACAATGCGTCAGGAACCGCGGGGGTGATGGAAGTCTGTCGTGTGCTCTCGCGTTTGTCCTACCGCGATCGAAGCGTGCTCTGCATGGCCTATTCGGCGGAAGAGATCGGGTTGCTGGGAAGCAAGCACTATGTAGAGCAGCCGACGGTTCCGATCAATGCCATCGTGGCGATGATCAACATGGACATGATCGGGCGATGGACTCCCGACGACGAAGCCAACAAGCTGGCGATTCACGGACTCGGAACCGGTGCATCGTTCAAAGAGATTATCGATCGCCGCACGGCCGAAGCCGGCATCGAGTACCTTCTCGACCCGAGCGCCAAGGGGCCAAGCGACCACGCGTCGTTTTACGAAGGCGGAGTCCCTTCGCTCTTCTTCTTTACCGGTGTGCATGCCGACTATCACCAACCCGGAGATGACACGGAAAAGGTCAACGTAGCGGGCGCGGCGAGGATTGCCTCGTTGGTTTCCCGCGTCGCATTGGATCTGGTCAATGCCGAGGCTGCGCCCGTGTTCGCCAAGGTCGATCAGCCTGCCAGAATCTTTCGCGGCGCAGCCGTTTCCGGCGGAGGCGTCGTCATCGGTGTCATGCCCGACATGGAGGACGAATCCGATGAACCGGGCTGGCGCATCGCCCAGGTGATCCCAGGCGGCGGCGCTGCGAAAGGCGGAATGATCGCAGGTGATCGGATCGTGAAGATCGACGACCTGACGATCAACTCCATGTCCGACTATCGCAAAGCAACGGCGGAGAAGAAGCCGGGCGACACGATTTCCGTCGTTGTCCGCCGCGGCAAGGACGAAGTCACCCTGAGCATCGAACTTTCGTCGCGAGGATGAACTCTATTCGAAGTCTGAGTCGCCGAGTCCGACGTTGAACTCCACGGACGTCGTGACGAAGCTGCCGAGCGGTACGGATTTCGCATCGTCCGCATACGTCCAAACACCGAGCGGCACAAGGAATTCTCGATCGATGTACATCACCGCCGATCGATCGGGAAATCGCCCGGACGGACCCTCGTACGGAAGCTTGCGCTCCAACACCAGACTTGGTCGGTCGTCGAGAGTCCCTTCGCCAACAAAGCGCAGTTCATAGTCGGCCTGGCCGGCTGCCCGTTTGGAAACGTCGATGATTCGATCAAGCGTTCTCAGGAATCCGAATTGGTCGATCGAACGTGTTGAGGCCGCCCGAACCTCGGGGCCGTGAATGTCCAACTTGACACCCAGAGGCACCAATACCCCGGCCAATCCACTCGGTATGATCAGTGCAAGCTGTCGCCCGCGACTGATCCACCGACCGGCAACGTAGCTGATGCGCTTGGCTCCCTGCGGATTGTGCACCCATCGCATTTCGACGCTGTAGGGGCTCTCCCGAAACCGAATCGCGATGACTTGCTCCTCCGGCCAGTTGTCGCCCACTCGCTCGCGTATATGGAAATAGCATCGGTAGTCCTGGATCATCCGAGTGTATGAGTCTCGACAGTAAATCAGGAATGCAAGTGGATCCGTAGCAACACGGTTTGAAAGATCGTCGGCGGTTTCGTGGTTCTTGAGCCCACCTGTCGATAGCGACTCCCGCGCGGCCGATCGCGACCAATGGTCGGTGTCATTCTGTAGGCATGACGGGACGAGCAATGCGGCTGAGATGGAGAGGAGAATGCCCGCCCGATGTCGATTCCGAACGCCTGAGTCTCGCAAACTGCGGAAGTTGAAACGGATCGGCTGAATCACGGACGGATCATTGCGGATTCTAAAGTGGAATGGTTACGGTCAACTCGGTACCCTTGCCCGGTTGCGATTCGACGGCAATCGCGCCCCTCATTCGCCGCACGATGCCGTGGGCGATCGCAAGCCCCAATCCGGTTGCCTGCTCCGTCGACTTGCAAAGCACGCCTTTGGTTGTCCAGAAGGGCTCGAAGATGCGTGCCTTGGTGGCCTCGTCCATTCCATGACCGGTGTCGCGCACGACCAGCTGAATACACCCGTCGTCCACGCTGGCGCTGACATGAAGCTCGCCTCCCACCGGCATCGCTTCCACGGCGTTTTGGACGATGTTTCTGAGGATGGTCAGCACCTGAACGCGTGGAACCGGCGTTACCGGAATGTTGCCGGCCGAAATAAACGGTCGAATATTCGTTCCGCCAACGCCGATTTCGATTTCATCGGCCAGCTCATTCACGACTTCCGTCAGATCAGCGAGGTCATCGGCCTTCGGACCGCCGTCGGCAAACGCCAGCAACCCGTTGACCAGCGCCGTCGTGCGCAGCAGCGATCGGCTGATTTGCGACAGCACCCGCTCGTTGATCGCCAGATCACGACTCTCGATGGCGTAGTCGATGCCGGTAACAATGCCCCCCAGGACGTTGTTAAAATGATGAGCGATGGCCCCGGCCATTTCACCAAGGGCGGCCATCTTTCGGCTTTCCTCTACTTCGGCCTGAAGGCGAATCCGGCGCGTAATGTCGCGAACGCAAAGCGAAGCGCCGACACGATTCCCTGTTTCGTCAATAATCGGCGCAAGTGCCACGGCGAATTCTCGCGGTTTTCCAGTGGTATCCCGCTGTTCAAACTCGAATTCACTTCCCTCGCCGCACTCCAGAGCGCGGTGCAGCATTCGTTCCGCGGCCGATCTTCGTTCCAACGGGATGATGGAGAGCACCGGAGTGCCGCGCATCTGTTCGCTCGAAGCACCAAACATCCGCCCGGCGGCGGCGTTCCACAGCCGAATGTGAAATGCGGCGTCCGTCGTCACCAGCGCGATGCCGACCTGATCGCAGACGTCGCGGCAATACGCCGCATTCTCGGGTCCAGCCGTTTTGGCCATTTCAGGATTCATTGCGATTCGCGCCGAGCGCTTTGTGATTGATAGGGGCGCGGCGAAATGAACAGGACTGTTTCCATTCGCTCACCCGATCGGCGAAATGACAAATAGCGACTGCCGACGACATAGTCGTTCTTGATATCGTCACTTTGCCCAATGACGATGAACTCGCCGGGATGCAAGGTGAGCATGGACGTCAGAGCGTCAAATCGATGGCGCTCCATGGCTGGCGATTGCTGAAGCACGCCGTCATGATTCTCCCAAACGGTTTGACCGGTCTCGTGCGTGATTTCGAAGCTCACGCCGATATCGACGCATCCGTCAAGCTCCGGTCGCACGGCGTAATCGACGACCAATATTCGATCGCCCGCTGGAAATGTTTTTCCAACAAGGCGACCGTCGCCCCCGTAATGGAAAATGGACTCATCGTCCTCGATTCGGCCCAGCGCGATGGGCAGCGCCGCGCCTCGCTGTGGAAAGACCGTTTCGGACGAAATCTTCCCCCCCGCCGCGTCGAGGATTGTTTGAATCGCCGACCATGAATCCGGCGAAGTCGCACCGATTCGAAGTCCGTTGCGCGCGAGAAGCACCGCCTGTTCCGGTGTGACGCGTACCTGGTCGATGTGGTTCCATATCTTGCGGGAATCCCGCACGCCGGCAAGGGGAAGCTCGGCACGCATGACATCAAACGCGATGTCCACGATGCGAATGCCTCCCGACGAAGGCGCGTCCTGCCCTCTGAGAAACGGGTTGTCAGAGGTTATGTTTGTCGCTCGACCGGTTTCATGAACGGATTTGCTTGGTCCAAAAGGCCAGAAACTCTTCGTTGCGCAACCGAGTCCGGCCAGTAGCGCGATGGAAGGCATGAAAAAAACAATGACTTGACGGCGCTGCATCAAGGGCACGACAAAGAGTGTAGTTCGATCCACCGGCTGTGTCAACAAGAATGGACGACCCGGCGTCATGTCGGAAGCGGCATTTCGGGTTCCAAATCCACACCCAATCCGTCGGCGATCCGGTTGATGTAATTGAAGAACGCAATGACCTGAACCGCGTCGTTAATGGCCCGATCCGAAAGCCCCAGTCCTCGCAGTGCATCGACATCGGCCTTTCCCACTTGGTCGGGGGTGCGTGTCAGGCGAATGGCATAGTCGCAGAGTGCTCTGTCAATGTCATTCAATCCGGCGGTTGTGTAATCCCGGGCCACGGCTTCCGCTTTCGTCCCGTCCTTTGCCTCCGACCGAAGGTCCCAGGTGTGGGCGACGGTTCAGTAGTGACAGTGATTGGCACGGGATACGACGACGGCCAGCATTTCCCGCTGCGCTCGAGTCAACGGTGAGTCGCCCCGCACGACGGTGGAATACAATTCGAGCATCGCCTTCAGCGCAGCGGGATTCTGGCTTTGGATCTGGAGGATTTGGAACACGCGGCCGGCGCGACGGCGGGCGGCTTCGTACAGCTCAGCCAGCAGGCCTGTTGCATCCGATTCCTTGATCGTCTTGATAAAGGCCATGGTTGACCTCGTCGATCGCGCTGCCAAACTCCAAGAGCGTTTCGATGGCCGTCGCGGACAAGCCGCGCAACGGGTGGGCGATCGCGGCCGGCGTCCTAATCCGTTACCGTGACCGTGGACCGGCCTTCCACGAGATACGAGTAAAGCAACTCAGCATCGGCGTTATGCAGCCGGATGCATCCCAGCGAAACGCTCTTGCCGATGCTGTCGGGTTCGTTCGTACCGTGAATGCCGTATCGCTCTTGCGCGACGGCTTCTCCAGACACGCCCTCAAGTCCGATCCATCGCTCGCCCAGCGGGTTGGCCGGATCGTCAGCCGAGACAATCGTGCCACCTCGTGGCGGGTAATACGTCGGGTTCTCCAGCTTGTTCCTGATGCGCCACTCACCCTTCGGTGTGCTGTCGTCGGCGCCAAGACCCACCGGAAACGACCGAACAAGCACGTCGCCCAGATACACGTCAAGCAAGTAACTGCGCTTTCGCACCACCGCCCGCATCGGCCCCTTGATGACTTTGATGGTTTGCCCTTCACGGATGCGATGCTTGTCGGCGATGCCGTTCAGCGACGCCAGAAGATCGGCCGTCACTCCGAATTGCGAGGCGATCTTCGCCAGGTGATCTCCCGCCTTGATGACATATCGATCGATCAGTGGGTCGCCCGGAATGATTCGCGATGAGAAGATCGTTTCTTCACCAATCTTGGAGAGTTCGTTGCGGACCTGCGCGATCGTCGTGGCATCAACTTCCCGGGCGAGTGCTTCGGAGAATAGCCCGCGGGCTTTCAGAAGGTCCTTTTGGCCCAGCGCTTCCCGCGCGGCATCAATTGGACGTTGAATGCTCCCATTGATTTCCGCCGGCGGTGGCGGTTTCTCTACTGGTTCCACGGACGCGGGCTTGATCGCCGGCGGATCATCAGGAGCCGGCGCTGGATCGGGCTTGGGTTCGGGAGCCGGTTGTTTCGCTTCGTCCTTCGGCTCCGGTTCGGCGGGTCGCCTGATCGGCGCGGCATCAAACTCCGGCTCGATCGAGGCAACAATGCGCGGTCGACCCACCAAGGACATGGGGTCGGATTCCGCCGCCGAATCGTCCCCGGGATAGAAGTACCACGAGCCGGTCCCGACAGCGGCAAGGACGAGAATCGCCGGTCCCAAACCGCGCCGCCTTCGTCTTCGCCTCCTCGTTCGCACGCTGTTTCAACTCCCCACTGAACTGCCCGGCGATGGGTCTCGAATCACCGACCGTCGGCGATCCGGCTCTCTGCAAGGATACGTCGGTCACCAGCGATTTCAAGGCGCAGTCGTTGCGCGAAGTCACCGATTGGTGGTATGATGGCAATGTCTGGAAACCGTCGTCCGAATCCCACTTTCGAGTTGTTTAGCCTAGATACGGAGGATCGCTCAATGAAACCGAATCTCGCCAAACCGATGAGGGCCTTGTATGTCGTGTTCGGCGTTGCTCTGGCTGTCAGCCCGATGCTCTTTTCTTTGGGCGGGTGGTTGAAAGTCGCCATGCCGGTGCTCGGCATCATGTCCGTTCTTGGCGGACTATCCGGGAGGTGAATGACCTGTGCCCTGCTCGGTCTGGGCAGGAAACCATAACGAATCGCTTTTCTTTATCATCGCGTCGTTGCCGACGGATCAGTGCTTTCAACCGGTTACAGCCACGTCGCGGCTTCTTTGGCGAAGTACGTGATGATCATGTCCGCTCCGGCTCGCTTGATGGCTGTCAAAGACTCCAATGCCACTTGACGTTCGTCGAGCCAGCCGTTGGCGGCCGCCGCCTTGATGCAACTGTATTCTCCGCTGACCTGGTACGCCGCAAGCGGGATTTCGGGAAACGCCCGCTTGACTCGGCAGATGACGTCGAGATAGGGCCCCGCCGGCTTCACCATGATCGCGTCAGCCCCCTCCCCAACGTCCGCTTTTGCCTCGGCCAGTGCTTCCATCGCATTGGCGGGGTCCATCTGGTAGCTTCGTCGATCGCCAAACGCGGGCTTGGAATCAGCGGCATCTCGAAACGGCCCATAATACGACGAGGCATATTTGACGGCGTAAGAGAGAATGCCCACGTCCTGACAAGATTCCTCATCAAGCGATCGGCGAATCGCCGCCACCATCCCATCCATCATACCGCTGGGGGCGACGAGATCGGCGCCGCTCTTCGCATGGGCGACGGCCATTCGACCGAGCAGATCAAGCGTGGCGTCATTGTCGATCCGGCCGTCCGTGGTGACACCGCAATGCCCGTGATCCATGTAACTGCAAAGGCAAACGTCCGTCACGATGGCAAGGCGATCGGTGAGGTGTCTGATCCTCTGGACGGCGCGACAAACCACCGAATCAGCGGCGATGGCCGCATTGGCTGTCGAACTCTTCGACGTCGGCACGCCGAACACGAGCACCGAATTCAGACCGAGCGACAGAACAGACTCGATTTCTCGGTCGAGCTGATCGACGGTCATCCTCGATACACCCGGCATCGATTGGACCGGACCCGCCGCCGCGCGATCGTCGACGACAAACACCGGATGAATGAAATCGGAGGGGCACACGTGCGTCTCCCTTCGCAACGCGCGCAGCGCCGGCGTGCCACGCCAACGACGAAATCGCTTTTGCGGAAACCCGCTCACACAACCACCTGAAAACCAATGCAGCAGCGTAACGCCTCAATCAAACCGTCATTGTCGCATTGTCGCGATACGGCGTCGACTCCGAGTCCGAGTTCACGAGCCGTCTCTGCCGTCGATGGGCCGATGCAAACCACTGGGCACACAGCCGCCCCCAGCCCAAGCGATACGAATCGTCGAACCGCCGACGGACTGCAAAAAACGACTGCATCGGCGCCACGGCGAACCTGTTGAAGGGAGTCCTCAGGCGGCGTCGCGTCCATCGTTATGTAAGCGATCGGCGCATCGACCAGCGCTCCAGCCGTTCGCAGGGCACTCGGAATCGTCGTTCTGGCAATGTCGCCACAGGGAAAAAGAACCCGTAATCCCTTCATCGGACCCCACGACGCGATCGCTGCGGCCAATGACCTCCCATTGGCGAATTCAGGCAGGCAATCTGCGATGATTCCGCGTCGCCGAAGTTCACGTTGCGTCCTCGCGCCGACCGCGGCCACTTTGCAATTCCCCAACCGCCGCGCGTCGAACGCCAGCATTGACATCCGACGCCAGGTTCCCTTCACGCCATGGACCGAACTGAACACGATCCAATGGTAGTCGCCAAGCCGTCGCAGGGCTTCGTCGAGCTGTAAGGCAACCTCCGGGTAGACGATTCGCGTCATGGGACAGTCGATCGGCAACGCGCCTTCGGACGAAAGTCGTTCCAACAGCTCGCGCGAGGTCGATCGCGGGCGCGTCACGATGATGCGCTTACCGGCCAATCCGCCTTGTGCTTCCGGGGCCGAAGGGACCGCCGTCGCCAGCGCGGCAACGTCGCCGACAATCGTCACCATCGGCGCTTCGAGGCCGGCTTGTTCCACAAGCGACACGATGTCGGCGAGCGTCCCCTTGACGATGCGTTGATCTGGAAGCGAGGCCCGCTCAACGCAAGCGACCGGTGTGCGGGTCGAACGGCCGGACTCGGTCAGCGCGTCGACAATGCGAGGCAATCCGGCCCGACCCATCAGGATCACCAGGGTATCGACGCCGCCGAATGCCGATGCGTCAAAACCGATCGCCTCGCCGGAACATCCTCCTCCTCGCTCCGCCGTGACCACCGCGAAGGAACTCGCTACGTTCCTCAACGTAAGCGGAATACCCGCGGCATGCGGCGCTGCGACGGCGCTGGTCACGCCGGGTATGACGATGCAGTCGACACCCGCCTCGCGACACGCTGCCAACTCTTCGAACCCGCGTCCGAAGACGAACGGATCGCCTCCTTTGAGCCGCACGACGCATTTTCCCTGTCGCGCCCGCTTAACCACTACCTCTTGAATCTCGTCCTGGCTTAGACGATGGGAACCGCGACGCTTGCCCACGTTGATTCGCTCCGCATCGGATCGAATCCCCCACAACAACCGTTCGCCGATCAGTCGATCAAATACGACAACGTCCGCGGCGCGCAGGACGCGCAGGCCGCGAACGGTAATGAGTTCGGGATCGCCCGGCCCGGCGCCGACAAGATAAACAATGCCTCGCCGCCGAGTCATACCGCAGTCTCCGCCGGCGCTGTCGGATTCGTAGCCGCATCGCATCCGGACATCGCGAGATCGATGAGGAGATCGATAATGCGCGAATCGGAACCAAGTGGCGCGTCACAAACCACAAACCGTTCGCCCACTCGACCGAAGAACGGCGGTTCCGTTCCACGTGAAACCGTCAGACCGACCCGCCGCGGAACATCGGACAACGCGTGCGGACCGACGGCGATCAAATAGGGGATCACCGCCAGGTTCGGCGTCGTCGTTCGCTCCCTGAGAGACTCCACCGGCGGCTCGTCGTCAAGAAAACTGACCAGAACGTCGCCGGCGAGCCGCATCCGCCTCAACCAGTTCACAAGGTCCTTCGCCGTTCGCTGACTCTGTCGAAATCGAGGCGTCCCGTGCCCGACGATGCCGAGCGTTGTAAACTGTCGCTCCAGTGAAAACTGATGCAACAAGCCGCGGATTCGATCCGCGACGATATCAATAACGCCCGCATGTTTGCCCAAGGGATCCGTGATTCGCACATGGCACTCATCAAATCGCTCATTACGAACGAGTTCTCGCGGCAGCACCACGCTGTTGTAATAACCGTCGCTGGAAAAGACGGGCACGACCGTTACGTTTCTCGCCGTCAGACCGTCGAGCACACGCGAATAGTGCGGATCACCGTGATGAAACGCCACGGCCACTTCGTCGAAAAGCCTTCGCTCACGAATCACTTCCGCCTGATGCTGATGGAGCTGATTCACCGCCGGCTCGACGCGGGATCCGTGAACGGCCAGCACAAGAGCTGTTCGGTTCATGCCGCCGCCTCCGCTTTGATACGCGCGATCTGCTCGTGAAGGGCTCGCGGATCCCTCGTTCCAGACAATCGCACGGCTTCCCGGATGGCCGAAGTCGCGCTTCGCTCCCGCCTCCATTGCAGAAACCCGCCGAGTTCCTCCGCGACAATCCCCTCTGCCGCCGCGACGCCGTCCAGCCCGATCGAGACACCGCTCACCAGCGAATCCATGTCCCACAGGCGCACGGGTGCCAACTGCCTGACACACGGATCGATATTGCGAGGAACCGATAAATCGAGCAGCAACAACGGTCGCACACGATCTCGACCAATGATGGGTGCATCGAGAATGTACGACGACGCCGAAGTACAAAAAACCGCGGCATCACAGTCCGCGACGGCTTGCCCCAGCTCGCCCACGCCAAATCTTTTTGCGCCGTATCTCGCCGCGAGCGAGGCCGTTCGCTCCTCGTTGCGTCCGGCAATGGATAGCCGGCCAGTCCGACGTCGGCAGAGCTCCGACGCAAGCACCGGACCGAGGCTTCCCGTTCCGACGACCAGCACGGACTTCTCGCTCAGCGGTGAAACGTGTCGTTCAATGCACTCGACGGCTATCGTGGCGATCGACCGCGCTTCAGCGTTTAGCGTCGTTTCGTGCCGCACGCGTTTTCCCGCGCGAAGGGCCGCCCGACCAAGCGCGTGAAGATCGGAATCCAAAGCGCCAACCCCGCCTGCGAGGAGGATTGATTCGCGCACCTGGCCGAGTATTTGGAGTTCGCCTTGAATCCGCGACTCCAGCCCCGCGGCGATCCGAAGCAAGTGTTCAGCCGCATCACGACCATGCAGCGGTTGGAGGTGACGCCCCACCAACGCCGCCGGAAGGTGAAACCACCGAGCCAGCAAACGCGCCCACATGGAGACATCCGTTCGGTTCGTCGTGGCGAACACGTCGAATCGTTCGCAAGTGGCGAGCACCAGCCGTCCCGAAGCAAGCCCGCCAAGTCGGTCAAGCATTGTCCGTTGCTTGACCGCATCCGGACGAAGGCTTTCTCGAATCGAAAGCGGTGCGCTTTCGTGCGTGATCCCGACGCGAAGCAACTGTCTGTTCATGAGAACGGCTCCGGGTTCATGATCCGAGCTTCAACTGGACGAGTGCGATCGTGGCGTCCTCTCGACCGGTGATTTCCCGACGCGGTTTGTCGCGCTGCACGACTCGCTGATAATAATCGCTGAGACTCTCGCTGGACTGGCGATTTGTCGCCCACGCGGAAAGCAAAGGTCGAAGCGTCGGCACAAGTTCTCCGACGCTCACGTCCGCGGCGTAAAGGTCGGCCACGCGATCACCCTCCATTCCGCCCCCCACGAAAACATGGTACACATCCGCGCGACGACCGACGAAAGCGATGTCGGCTGTGTAGGGCCGGGCGCAACCGTTGGGACAACCCGTCATTCGCATCGTGAGCGGCGCGTCGCCGAGTCCCAGCGACGCCAAAAGCTCTTCGAACTGCGTGACGACATGCGGCATCATTCGCTCCGATTCGGCCATTGCCAGTCCGCAGGTTGGCAGCGCAGGGCACGCCATCGAAAACCTTCGCGCGGCCGAAAGCTGCTCAACGGTCGGAACGCCGTGATCGGCCAGCAGTTGCTCGACGGCCACGACGTCCTTATCCGAAAGTCCCGTGAATAAAATGTTCTGGCCGGCTGTCAGGGCAAGCCCCGGGCGAATTCGTCGCACGATGGTGCGAAACGCCGTCTTCATCCGGTTCGAATCTCGGTCTGCGATGCGACCATTCTCGATAAAGACGCCGTAAAACCATTTCCCGTCGCCTTGCGAGTGTTTTCCAAGGTGATCGTGAAATACGGGGCGCGGAATGGGTCGCGACTCATGAAGATCGAACAGGGCTCGTCGGCGAAACTCGTCGCGAAACCAATCGATGCCGCGCTCGTTGATGAGATACTTGATCCTCGCATGACGCCGATCGCCTCGATTCCCAAAATCGCGGAAGATCGCCGCGATCGTTCGAATCGTCTCCACGCCGTTGTCCGCGCCGACAAAACCCACCGGCTCGGCCAGTCGCGCCACCGTGTCGGCCTTGCCGTGGGTCATGCCCATGCCGCCGCCCACCAATGCGTTGAAGCCGGCCAATCGCCCGCCTTCGACGATGGCTATCAATCCCGCATCATAGTTGTAAATATCGACGCAGTTGTCGTCCGCCAGCGAAATAGCGCTCTTGAACTTTCGCGGAAGATAAGTTTCGCCGTAAAACGGCTCCTCCTGCTCCGTCGATATTGCCTTTTCTCCGTCGAGCCAGATCTCGTGATACGCTCTCGTGCCGGGCCGAAGTTGAACGGCGATTTCCCTCGCCAACCGGCGAACCACCGCATGGGCTTCGTCGGCCAGCGGCGCGGGACAGCACATCACATTCCGCTCGACGTCACCGCAAGCCGACAACGTCGTGAGCAGACAGTGATTGATCCCCGCGATGGCCGCCTTGAGATTGCTTTTGAGCACGCCGTGAAACTGAAACCCCTGCCGCGTCGTAACCCGAAGTGTTCCGTTGGCCGCCCGATCGGCCAGATCGTCCATGGCAAGATACTGATCCGCGGTGACGATCCCGCCCGGAATCGCGCAGCGAATCATGAACGAATAGGCCTCTTCCAGTCCCTGCTTTCGCCTTTCATGGCGCACATCACGATCGTCCTGCTGGTAGGTTCCGTGGAACTTCAAGAGTCCCGCGTCTTCGTCGCCAAAATGCGTCGCGTCCGAAGCCAGCGTCTCAGCAATCGTGCCGCGCAAGTGCCGGCTGCTGCGCTTGATGCCCTCAACCTTCGATTCCGGTTTTCCCGCATCTTCAACCATGGCGCGTCCCTTCAATGGACCATTCGCTCATCCGAAAGTCATACCCATTGTTCGCAATCACCAATCGAAATTCGGCATTCTGCAATCGACATTTCCCTAGATTCCCGCTCCGCCGTGCAGTCCGCATTCCGTCTTTTCCGACGTGCTCCACCGACCGGCCCGCGAGTAATCACCCGGTTTGGAACCCGGCACGGGAACCGTGCAGTGCGTACAACCGACCGTCGGATAGCCTCGCTCGTGAAGTTCATTGTACGGTACGTCGTGCTTCTGGATGTACTCCCAGATCTCGGCGCGCTCCCAGTTCGCCAGCGGACTCACCTTGAGCACCTGGTACTTCCAGTCCCAGTCAATCACCCGAAGGCTCGCCCGAGTGGCCGACTGACTTCGCCGAAGCCCCGTGATCCAAACGTCAACCTCGCCCATCACCGGATACATCGGATCCACCTTTCGGATCTTGCAGCATAGCTCCGGCTTGTACTTCCAAAGCTCCGCCCCGTATTGCTTTTCCTGATCTTCGGGCGTCAATGTCGTGCCTCGATTGACGAACCGAATCGTCGGATAGCGATCGGCCATCTTCTCGCGCAGGCGATGTGTTTCAGGAAAGAAGAACATCGTATCGAGGTAGACGCAGGTGATGGGCTTGCCCGCCTTGGCGTACATGTCGATCAGCGCGCATCCCTCCATGCCGAACGAAGTGGTCATGATGACCCGCTGACTCGCGAATCGCTCAAGCGTCCAGGCGATCAGTTGATCCGTCGGCGTGTTCTCGTTCACCGAAAAGTAGTCGTCATCGGGCCCGCGCGGAATCGGCTTGCGTTCCGTTCCGTTTAGTTCCGGATGCAGTTGCAGTTCCACGACTCGCCCTCCCCTTGCTATCCCTTTCCCGATCTTCAATCACGAACCTTGGAGCCGCGGGCGAACAACCCGCCCGTCGGAGCACGCGCTCCGTAGTCAGTTCCACGCGCGTGTCTGCCCGCGGCTCAATCCGGTTCGAACAATCGGCCCAACAAAAAACCCGCGGGAACCAGCCCGCGGGTCGTCATTCGTGATTGCGTCTCTCGTAACGCGTACCCGTCAGGCCATTCCCCCGATTCTGTGCGTACAACAACAGGCGCATCCGCACGCCGGTAGGTTCATGCACCACATCGCAAGAGACTGCTCCTGAACGAGACTCATACGGGGAATCCTATCGAATGCGACGATCCATGTCAACCAGTTTCACCTTCCATTACGGTAAGAACCAATCGCGAATCCGCAGGGTCCGGAAAAGAACTACCAGTCAAGGTCGCTCCCGGCGACGAGCGGGCCGATAAACGCGAAAGAGCCGCCCCTCACGACTCTTTCCGGCGAAGTGGATCACGTCGAGGGTTATAGTATCGACGACCAATCCGCTTGCCTCCGCAACCAACGGAAACCGATCTGCAACTCCACGATTCGGGTCAGAAATGAAGGCCGATCCGTTGGGCGCCAGTAAGGCATCGATGCAGTCGATGATCGGTTGATGGTCGATAAGCTGGTACAAAACGTCCGCCGCGAGAAGGCAGTCAAACGTCCGGTCACCTGGTGGATTTCGCCAATCCAGTTGCATCCACTCGGCGATCGGAGCCTGATTGATCTTCGCGTTGTACGCCGCAAACGCCAGTGCCGTCGGCTCGTAATCGCTGGCCGTGATGCGCCAGCCGAGTTTGGCGGCCACAATCGAAACGAGCCCGACACCGCAGCCAAGTTCCAAGGCAGTTCCAGCGGTCAGCGCCCGATCCCCTGCAATATGCTCCGCCAGCATCTCCGCCGCGGGCCAAAGCTCAACGCCATACGGCGCGACGTCATGATCCAGAAATCGCCGGGCGTAGTCGGTCTCGTCCAGAAGATCGGCCGCGTCCTTCATGCACGCCAGCCGTAGCGTCAGCCCCGCGATCGTCACGTCGCGATGTTCGACGAGGCGACCCCGATATCGCGCGACGCCGCCCTCCCATTCGAAAAGCGGCGCCTCGCGGAGCGTTGTTCGATCGTCCATTCGCTTCCTAACAGCCCGTTGAAGGAGCGACCCAATGGTGTGTGGCACCGGTTTCCAACCGGTGCAAACACGGGTTGAAAACGCCGGCGACACCGTATCCAACGGGCTGCTAAGGAATCGGACATTGGTTGCCGCCGCACAGCGGTTCACTTTGCGGATCACCGCCCCGCCGACGGCAGTCCGTTGGGCGGGCGTGAACGCATGTCCCATCGGGCAGACAACATGCCCGCAGCGTCGGAACGCAATTGGCCTTCTCGCACGATTGACCCAGCAATCCAAACACCCCGTCGTCGCGCCGGCACTCCCGTTTGGTCACCTCCTCGCAACTGCCGTCCGGCAGGCAGCAGGGCCCGATTTCGATGCTGCACGTCGTGTCTTCACACGTTGATCCCCTCGCACCGGCCTTGCCGCCGGCGCTGCGGCACGAGCGGCGCTTGAGTCGCTCGCAGCTTCCATCGGGAAAGCAACATGCCCCGTAATCCGAAACGCAGGTCGCTGTTTCGCATGACGTACCGCTTCCCTGCGGTCGGCCGCCCTGCCGAAAGCAATCCAACGCGCGCAGGTCCGCACAGCTTCCATCGTTTGGAAAACAGCATGCCGACAGCCCCGCCGCGCAATCAGTCTCAGCGCATCGACTTCCCGATTCTCCGGGACGGCCGCCGCGACTCAGGCAAACGACGGTGAGCAGATCCTCGCAAGTCAGGTCGTCCAGGCAGCATCCCACCGTGCTCTTCAGGCAATCAACCGTCGCGCAAGTGCTGCCCGGCTCACGCGGCGCTCCGCTAAGGGCAATGCAGTCCAGCGTCGGCAATTCCGAACACGATTCATCCTCGAAGCAGCATGCAACCGGAATCGACTCGCATTCAAATGTGGCACAACTCGTGCCTGACCCCTGCGGGCGACCGCCCACGTTGAAGCACGATACCGGAGCGAGGTTCGCGCAAAGTCCATCGACGAAACAGCAGGCGCCTTCGATCGCATCACATTCGGTGGAAGCACAGGTGCTCCCCGGTCGCTGCGGGCGACCGAGAACCTCAAGACACGACTGGTTTGTCAGGTTGGCGCAGGCGCCATCAGGCAGGCAGCACGCCACCGCGCCCAATCCACAATTGACACTACCACAGGTTGTTCCCGTGTCACCGGGATTGCCGCCTAGCGCCAGGCATTGAAGCAACTCGACGTCTCGACAGGAACCATCCGGCAGACAACAGGCAATCGGCGCTACACGCCGTCGCGCTTCTTTGTTCACTTCGCGCGATGCAGTTTCACCCGCCGCGCCGAAAAGTCCGCCCAACATCCCAATGCAACACAGTATTCCTGATCCGACCGCCATCATCGTTCTCTCCCGATTCCTTGTGCACCGGTAACTTTGTGGCACCGGTTTCTTTGTGGCACCGGTTTTCAACCGGTGCAAGAGGCTCATTTTGGAGCAACGGTTACTTTGTGGCACCGGTTTCCAACCAGTGCAAGACCACGCCAGCACGCCGCGCCCTTCGCTCCTTATAAAACCGCCAAGCAAAAGCGGGTCCGCCGACATAAACCGACGGACCCGCGAGGATTCACTGACGACCACGCCAAGCCGTCAAATCAATTCATTATCGACGGCAGCTGAACCGGCCGCATTCGCTGCCCGCTCGACCCGCCGTGCCGCCCGCGGCGTTGCACGCCGCCTCCGTCAGGTTTTCGCAACCGCCTTCATTTGGAAGGCAGCACGCCACGGTCACTACCGGAATCGTGCAGTTCGCTGTCGAGCAACTGCTGCCCGACCCTTGCGGATCGCCTTCCGCGCTTCGGCATTCCGTCGCAAGCATGTCCTGGCACGACTCACTACCGAAACAGCAGGCTTGCAGACGAATCTCGCAAACCGTATTGGCGCATGAGGTGTCCGCGCCGCTCGGACGTCCACCCTTGTTCAGGCACGCCGCCGACGCCATATCCGCACACGATCCATTGTCGAAACAGCACGCCACCGTGTCTGGCGCACAATTGATCGTGGCGCATGTGCTGCCCTCGGCCCCCGGCCGTCCACCGGCGCTCAGGCATTGCGGCGACCGCAAATCCTGGCACGTGTTATCTTCAAAACAGCACGCCCGCGCAGTCTGAACACAGTCTGTCGTTCCACAAGAACTTCCACTTCCGCCCGACTGCCCGCCGCCTTGCAGACATTCCACCACCGGCTTGTCCGCGCACGACCCGTTCGGCGAACAGCAAGCCACCGTCGCCGGTCCGCAGACCGTCGTCGCGCACGCCGTTCCCGCCGGCTGCGGCCGTCCGTCCGCACCGAGACAATCAAACGACGTCAGGTTCTGGCACGGTGCATTCTCAAAACAACAGGCCCGTAAAGTGTTCTCGCACGTTGTATTGGCGCAGCTCGTGCCCTCGCCGTTTGGTCGTCCGCCCTCTTGGAAGCACGCCGTCGACGAAAGGTTTTGACAGGTCCCGTTGCTGAAACAGCACGCCTGCGTCGGGCGACCGCACGTCGTCGAGGCACACGTCGAACCCGCGCCCTTCGGCGTTCCACCCGCCTGGAAACACTCGATGGCCTTCAGATCATCGCAAGTTTCGTCGTCAAAACAGCAGGCTCCGGTACTGACGCTGCACTTCACCTGGTTGCAGGTCAACCCCTCGGAATTCGGACGACCGCCTTCACCAAAGCAATCCAATCGTGACAGATTGCTGCATGTGCCGTCCGGGAAACAGCACGCCGCGTTCGTGGGAGTGCAGCTTGCCGTTTCGCAATCCGTCCCCGCGCCCTGAGAACGTCCGCCTTGCGCTCGGCAATCCGCCGATGTCGTGTCCACGCACCCGCCATCGTCCAGACAGCACGCCAGCGTCGGCCGCGTCGAACCGCATTGCGTCGTCGCACAGGTCGTCCCCGCCCCGCGGAAACGGCCGTTCGCGGCCGTGCAGTCCGCCCGGGTTCCCTCGGTGCATTCATCGTTGCCCAGGCAGCACGCGCCGTCGCGCGACGTGCATTCCGTGGTCCGACAACTTGATCCCGAACCGCCGGGCCGGCCGCCACCGCTGCGACATTCCGATGCGGTCGCATCAACGCACGATCCATCCGAATTGCAGCAAGCCTGCGTGCGCTGCGTGCAGTTCGCGGTTTCGCACGTGCTTCCCGCGCCGCCGGGCCGTCCGCTCTGTCCCGTGCACTCGCTCCGCGACAAGTCCTGGCACGATCCATCGCGGAAACAACAAGCTTGGTCATTGGATACGCAGTTTTCCGTCGCACATGTGCTGCCGCGTCCGCCAGATCGGCCGCGCTGCTCGCGACAATCCGTCGACGGCAGATCCTGACACGAGCCATCGCGGAAGCAACACGCCACTGGGTCTCCAGAGCAATCGACATCTTCGCAGGTCGTTCCAATTCTCTGCGCCTTACCGCCCGCCTCCTTGCACGCCGTCTTCGTCAGTACCTGGCACTCGCCGCTGAATCGAAAACAGCATGCCCGCTCGATGTTTCGCAGATCCTCGACCACCGCCGTTGCCGCCGCGCCATAAGTCGTTGACGAGAATCCAACGACCACCGCGCAACAACAACCCAAAAACGCAAAACGACCCGTGCTTCTCCGCATGACAACTCCTCCGTATCCGTAGAATCCTCGACCCTTTGAAGGGAACATTCATCGACCCCGTTTGGCGTTTGGGCAGGGCAATCCTTTCCACAAACTCCGAAGTCCCCAAGATTAACGGAACCGAGCCGCCCCCGTCAAGGTTGAATCGCTTTTGGACGCTTTCCAGGCTGCGTGACAATACCGGCGACGAACATTCCGAACCCGGAGCGCAAGCGACGGGCCTTGGTTCCTGCGACAGATCATCCCTCAAGGCCCCGCGCTGGCGCTTGGGGTTCGGCAGGGGGGGACGCGCGCCGCCCGCCGAAAGTGTCACGGACCCCGCTTTCCAGCGCCGTCTTCTAACCCCGAAACAAACGGAATCGTAAGTGCTTTAAGGAGGTGTAGTTAAATCCAATCATCGCCTGTTTCTTAATTCAAGTTCCGATAAGCTTGCCTCTTGGCGAGTCACTGCGATCAAATCAGTTCGCTCACGGACAGGGCCCCCCGCCTTGCGGCACCGTGGTCCCGTTCCACCCGGCGTTGAGCAGATCAACCAGGCAAAGAATGTCCGCCGGACCGGCTTCGCCGCTGCGGTCACAGTCAGTGCTGTAGAGTCCCCAGCTTGGCTGGGCGACGCCGTTGAGCACGTCGATCAGGTCCAGAATGTCACCGGGCGCGGACACGCCGTCGCCGTTGACATCACCGGGGTGGGAGATCAGCTTCGCGAAGGATGTGGTCCCCAGATCGTCGCGGTAGGTGATCGTCGTGACTTCGCCGGGTGTGATCGGACGACGAAGCGCGACGAAGTATCGGCCCGGGCTGGTTTCGACGGCGGACTCAACCGCGTTCAAGGCAACCTCGGGAGTGTAGTTCGGGTGCAACGCGGGGTTCAGGTTGGTTTCGCAGAGCGTCCAACATGACGGTTTGGCCCCCGTAAACGCGGCGAATTCCAATTTGCGGATTCCCTGCAACTCGTCGGGATCGGCCAAAGCAAAGGGTTGACCCGCGTCCACGGTGCGACTGCTCGGACTCAACAACACGACTTGGCCGCTGGGGCAGGTTTCGCACTGGTCGGGCAAGCCGTTTGTGTTCTGATCCGCAAGGACGCCTTCGCGAAGATCGCATTCGTCGGGGATGCCGTTGTGGTTGCAGTCCGACGAGTCTCCAGCATCGATCTCAGCATCGTCCGAGACCCCGTTGGGCTGACAATCGGCCGGTATGCACTCGATGCGAAGTTCGCCGGTCAAATCGGACTGTCCGTCGCCGCCGATTCTCAGCTTGTAGCACCGGCCGCGAGTTACGGAAAACTCGGCGGCCTGAAACGGCCCATCGCCTTCCGCGCAGGCGAGCGGATCATCGAATTCGCTCGGGCAGTCGCAATTCCCATATCCGACCAGATAGGAGAAAGCCTTTCGGACATCGAGGACAAACCGGGCCTCGCCGGTGCAGGTTGCGACGTAATCAAACCAGACGTCGTTGAACAGCCGCGGGGAGCACGACTCCAGCGGGCAGTCGGCAGTGGTGGAAGAGAAATCGATCGGCACGATGGGTCCGTCGACGGGTTGAGCGTCATCGCACCGATCGCCGGGGACCGTGGTCGGCGGTGCGGCGGGGGAGGTCAGGTTGATGTAATGTCGTCCTTCGTAGGCGGGCGTTTTGGAAGCCATCACTACATAGTAAGTGTCGCCCGGCACGAGGTCGGTCACGTAGACGCTTGCGTTGTGGTGATCGGGACAGGCGCTGCCGGCGTCGTCGTTGCAGGCGATCGGAATGAGCGCGTCGCAGGCCGTCTGATCGTTGGTCGGATCGCCGACGGCGAAGACCTCGAGCAGCGAGTCGGACGATTGGACGTCCAAGCCGGCGCTTCGGCAGGTGTCGACCCTGGCGGACGTATGGGTGGCGGTGAACTTGAACCAGATCGTGCCGTACCCTTTCGCGCCCGGCGTCGGACCGAAATCGCTACACCTGCTATCGGGGCATTCGGCATCGGTGATGCATGGCTGGTCCATTTGCGCGCCGCCGAGGCACCTGCCGACTCCGTTGTGACAACAGAAACCGGGATCGGAAGTTTCCGACTCGGTGGCGTTGATGTTCGCATAGACTCCCGATGAATTGGCCGCCAGCTCGATCGCTCCGTAGTCGACCCTCGGCCCGATACAACCATCGTTGGTCGGTCCGGTGGAACAGAGAGCGTAGGACCAGTAGAGGCAAATCTCGTCCCACTCGACGCGGCAGCACCAGTCGTCAGCTTCACAAACGTCCGTACAGCAAAGTGGATCATCACACCCCGGAAAAACGTGTACGAGACCGCAGGGCCCGACGCGCGCAATGCATGCATTGAACGGGCAAGCCTGTTCGCCTTCGCCGCAATATTTTCCCAACTGCCACAGGCGCGCTCGGTCCAGAGGCTCAACCGCGTCGCATTCATTCTTCGATAGGTTCGCGCAAAGATCGTCCAGAAAACCGGTGACCGGGTTGATGCTGCCGTAACAACACGCGGCGATGCCGCAAGGCGTGTCCCCGAACACGTCCGGGCTGCAAGTCCGGCCTTCGACCCACTCGGGGTCTAGGTCCTGCCCTCGCGGAGGAAACGGGCAATTGCCCTTCGGCACTTCCCGGCAGACGGCCTCGCAGTTTCCCGGTGTGGCGCAGACTGGTTCGCAAACTCCGGGTTCTGGACAAGGCCACGACGGATAGCAGCATTGTCCGTCACGTGCCCCACCGATGCAGATCGCGTTGCACTTGCAACGTTTGCCCGCGTCCGGGCCGCCGACGCACTCGGTCAGGTAGGGGTCGCAGCACGCGCCGGACGGCTGGGACCCTTCGCAAGTGATCGAGGCGTGGAAGACATAGGGGTTCGGGGTTCCTGATGGAGGAGAGACCTTCTGGCACGATCCATCCGCCGCTGTTTGAAAATAGTCCATTGAAGAACTCCCGATGGAAGGGTTGACGCCCGCCATGACCGGTCCAGCCGTCGGATTATTGACTTTGAATGCGAAGTAAAAATCCTGACCGTCAAGTTCGATCGGCGGGTCGAAGGTGAATCTCGCGATTCGAAGTTTCGGTTGGGCGCTCAGATTCATGGACATCGTCTTGTAGGTGCCCGGGATTTCCTCGCCGTCGCACTCTCGACGAAGCGCGAATTCAAAGAAGCCCGATTGCGGTGCCCTTACGGTGACCTCGTATCCAATCATTTTGCAGTTGTCTGTGACGAGGTGGAAATCATCCATGAACCATTTCTGCGGCGTGGGATTGAGTTGAGCGCCGGACGCCTTTGAAGCCGAGTAGGCGACGAACGCGTCCGGACAGTTCGCGCCGCCGAAGACTTCGGCCCAGATGCTCGCGTGCGGCCAGTTAGGAAAACCCCAGAAATAGGCGCTGCACGCGGGGGCTCCACCGTGATCCAAGATGTCGGCTGAGAAACCGACCATGGCCGGCGCGCCGACAACCGTTCCGCAATTGGATCGCGTGAACGAGATGCCGAGGAAGAAATTGGTCGGCAATGACGCGACGGTTGATTCGGGCATGACGACCTCGACAAGCCGAGGTTCGTCGTCGGGAAACGAGAGTTCACCGCTCGTTCCGGGAATGCGAATGCCCCCGCCGGTAGCGCCGATGTCGTTCGCTCGCTGGGTTGTAGTCACAGATTGCGGGCAAACTTCGTACAGAGCATATCGAACCGTGTACGGCCCGCCCGTGCCCGTCGGATTAACTCTGCCCAATACTTTGAATCGAAATCGAGTAAGGTTGCATCCGACAGGCGCGGTGGTCGTGATGTCGTCCGCCAGCACCACTCCATTTCCAATTGCAACCGCCACCGCGTTGATTCCCAGTATATTGCTGTAGATCAGCCGCTCGCCTTCTCCCGCCACCCCACCGTTGTCGTCAGGAGTTTCCGTCACCGTCCCATCAGCCCCCACCACCACCCGCCGAAACATCGTGTCCGCGCGACTGGGAAAAACTTCCAATGGCTGCTCGTCCGAATCAACTTCTGCGCTTTCGTTTTCGTCAGAACGAAGCGCTGTGACCGCCTCGTTTGAGCCGGCGGCCGGTCGTTGCTCCGCGGCCTGAATTGGCACATCCACCTGCGCCGGACTGGCCAACACGATCCACATCCAACCCCAAAATGTGACCATGCAACGTCCTCCGATCCAAAGCTTCCCATCGCATGACGACGCGAGTCCAGATACGACCGCCCGTCATTATACCGCCGGAAAGCCCTCGATCTCCAATAATCCAAAAAACTGAAAAACGACGGAAAGAATTCGAGGATTTTTCACGAATTTCTGGAAACCCGTTTGGCAGTCACGTCTGGACGTGTCGCATAAGTGCGCGACTTCACGCAATTCGTAAATGGGACATGGATTCGCCAACGACGGCGGGTGTACGTTCGATCGCGACAGCGAGGAGTGGGTCGGTTCGAGCCGAGCCGCGCGCGTCACCAAGTCGGTACACTCGCGAACCAGAAAAGCCCGCCCCCTCACATGGCAATCGCGGCGCTATCGTTTTGAAGAACGCTGTTAGTTTGACTTGCCATCGCCACCGTCCATCCGTTGACGAAGGACACGCACGGCCGCCGCAAGCTGCCGATCCATGACCAGCGATGACGATTGGGCTGTCGAAGAAGTTGCCGATTCGACAATCCGCTTGTTGATGGTAGCCGCCGGTGCGTCGATCAGCCGCCGCGACTCTTGAATCGCCAGCGTCTCGTCACGTGTCAACTCGACTTCAATATCGGGTCGAACGCCCCACGCGTCCGACGCGGCGTTGTCGGCCGTTCGATGGATGACCCGGCCGTCGGGCAATCGGTAATGGGCGACGGTCAGTTTGATGGCCGACTTCTGCCCGATCAACGGAATCAGGTGTTGCACGCTGCCTTTGCCGAAGCTCCGCTCGCCGACGATCACCGCTCGGCCGCGAGCCTGAAGCGCGCCGGCCACGATCTCCGACGAACTTGCCGACGCCGCGTTGATCAGGATCACCAATGGCACATCGAGGTCGATGGCATCCGGCACCGCGCGATACTCGTCCACGGCGTTGCGCCGCGTCACGGTAGAGACGATCAATCCGTCAGAAAGAAACCGATCCGCCAGGGCCACCGCCTGATGCATGAATCCGCCGGGATTGAATCGCAGATCGAGAATCAGTCCGCGCAGGCCGCCGCTTCGCAACGGCCGAATCACTTCGTCGAAATCCGTGCAAGTGTTCTCCCGAAATCCGCTGACACGGATGTAGCCGATCCGCTCCGGCCGATCGACCCAGAAATCCCAGCGATTTTCTTCGTCACGCCGAAATCCGTGCACGCTGGCCAGCGAAACCGGCCCGCGGGTCAGCATCAATGATCGGGGCATCGCGTCACCCGGATGCTGCAACTCAACGCGAACGCTTGTTCCCTGCGCGCCCACCAGCATCTCTTCGACATCAAACACCGATCGATGCTTCAGATCGTTTCCATCGATCGACACGAGCAGATCGCCCGCCAGCACGCCCTCGCGCGCCGCCGGGCTGCCCTCGATGGGAGCAATCACCACGAGATTCCCATCGCGGAACCCGACCTCAATGCCCACACTGTCGAAATGTCCGCGATTGCGCCGTTCAAAGCTCGGGAGTTCCTCCGGAGAAAGGTACCCGCTGTAGGGGTCCAATTGCAGCAACAGTCCGCGAATCGCGCCTTCCACCAGTCGATCGTCTCGAATGGCCTGGACGAATTGCTGCCGGGCCAACGCATCTACCTCGACCAGCGCGCTGTAGGTGTTGATCACCGAGTCCTGCTTCGCCGCCATCGGCGGGAGCTTCAGAAACATCAGCGCGATGACGCCAAACATGATCGTCCACGTCACGCTATGGTGATAAATTCGCACGTTGGTCGTTGTCCGGGAATGACCGATCGCAGCCGGCGCGTCGTTTTCGGCGTCGGCTAAACCAAAACAGCCAGATATCTTCGCTAAGTGGTTATCGAGTGATCCAACTTCGGAATTGCCTGAATCGTGCTTTCAGAAACAATTAGTCTTTTCAATAGCTCCTGAAACATCCGATCATCGACTCGCATCTGCGGCCGGGGTACAATGATCGGACGTTGATGCTGACACTTTCCAAATGTGAGATTTCGATGTGCGTTTCATGGACCTTTCTTCCGTTTGCACTTTCATAAAGTAAGGAGTAATGGTGCTTGGCCGCCGAAAAGTGGTATCGCGAGGGGCTTAGGTTTTCCTGCACGCAGTGCGGCAACTGCTGTAGTGGCGATCCGGGGTACGTTTGGGCATCGAAAGAAGAGATCAGGGAGATTGCACGGTTTCTTGGGCGTACTGACGGTTGGCTCGAACCTAACCATTTGCGGCGCGTGGGTTTGCGCTACAGTCTCACCGAGCACGCCAACGGCGATTGCGTCTTTCTCAAAAGAGAGAATGGCAAGGCCATGTGCTCCATTTACCCCGTTCGGCCGCTTCAATGCCGCACTTGGCCGTTCTGGACTGAAAACCTCAAATCGCAAAAAGAATGGAACGCACTTGCCGCGGAAAAGTGTCCGGGAATGAACAAGGGGCCGCTGGTTGAATTCGTGCAAATCGAGATTCAGCGGACGCGTCGAACGTGGTAGGACACTGAGGTCAGCGAAGCGACCGTTCGGTATGATCCGCGTTGATTGGAGGTAGCTAATGCTCGGTCATGCGTCATTGCGAATCGGACGAATCCACAGGTTGCATTTCGTCGTGGCGATCGCTGTTTGGTTTTCATCCTTTATTCCAGAGGCTTTCGGATCGGACAAGAGCCAGCCGCAGGCCATCAACGTCGAGAAAGTGAATCAACTTCGAGAGGACCTGCGCGGGATGATCGCGCTGGCGCGGGATCGCGTTTTTCCTTCGCTGGTGAACATCAAAGTCATCACGGTCATGTACTTCGACGGCAAGGAGCGGAAGGGGCAGGCCATCGGCAGCGGGACGATCATTTCGCCGGATGGTTACGTTTTGACAAATTTTCACGTTGTTGAAAACGGCAAGAAATTCAAATGCACACTCGCGGATAAACAGGAAGTCACCGCTGAGTTGGTCGGCGAGGATCCGCTGACGGACCTGGCGGTGCTCAAACTGAATACATCAGAGCTTCGCGAGCCGACGCAGGCGCTATCCTACGCCGTGTTCGGCGACTCGGACGAACTGGTCATCGGCGACACGGTGATGGCGATGGGGAGTCCGTGGGCGCTTTCGCGTTCGGTGACGCTGGGAATCGTCTCGAATACGGAACGTGTTCTTGCAGCCACCGAGGACGAAGCCGGCGAAATGCACTTCGATCGGGACCAGCGCACGGGAATCTTCAACCGTTGGATTCAGCACGACGCAGCAATCAATCCGGGGAACAGCGGCGGACCGCTGGTGAATCTCAAAGGTGAACTGGTCGGCGTAAACGCGCGCGGCACATTTTTCGGCGGCGACATGGGGTTTGCCATTCCCAGCAACGTCTGTTCAGCCGTTGCAAAGAAGCTCATCGAGCACAAGGAAGTTCCGCGGAGTTTTCTCGGCCTGTCGTTGAAGTCCATCAAGAAGTCCGGTTTCAAGGAGGGCGTGCTGATCAATTCGCTGGACAAGGACGGCCCGGCTGAGAAGGCGGGGCTGCTGGCCGGCGACGTCATCATCGCCATCGACGGCGATCCGATTACGGTGACTTTTCCGGAAGAAGTACCACCGCTCCTCAAGCGCTTGGCAGATCAGCCGATCGGTTCTTCGGTGAAGATCGCATTCCGCCGCGGCGAAGAGATGAAGGAGATCACGGTCGTCACTGAAAAACTGCAAAAGGACAAAGGTGAGGAGGCGGCGTTTCGTGGCTGGGGGATGGTCGGGCTGGACATCACCGAGAAAATGGCCCGCGAACGAAGGCTCGACAGTACGGACGGCGTGCTGATTGACAGCGTACGCAGCGGGAGTCCGGCGGAACTTGCAGAGCCACCCCTGGCCGAAGGAGATGTGATTCGTGAAATTGACGGCGAGGCGATTTTGAACCTCAAAACGTTGATTGAACGTTACGACAAGATCATGGCCATGGAAAAACTCCCGGAATACCTTCTGGTCGAGTTCGATCGCCAGGGCAAGAACCAACTGACGCTTCTCAAACCCAAACCCGACAAGGACGTTGATCCTCCGCGCGAAGTCGCCAAGGCGTGGATCGGCGTGGCGGTGCAGCCGGTCATCGCCAAGCTTGCCCGGCAGATGGGGGCCGAGGATTCGATCGGATTTCGCGTCACGCGGGTGTACCCGCGTACGCTGGCGGCGGAGAGCAGCATCAAGGTGGGTGACATCATTACTTCCTTGAATGGCGACCGAATGAAGCCGCGGGGCATGCAGGACGCGGGCCTTTTTCATCGCAAGGTACGTGAACTGGGATTGGACGAATCGGCCAAGGTCGGCGTGCTCCGTGGCGAGAAAGAAGAAGTGCTGACGCTGGCATTGGAGCCGACTCGTTTGACTCCCGAAGAGGCACGGCGCGATCGCAACCGCGATTTCGAATTGACCGTTCGGGAAGTGACCTTCTTCGATCGCGACGAAAACCGGTGGGACGACACCGTTCGGGGCGTGATCGTGGAACGGGTCGAACCGGCGGGCTGGGCAAGTCTCGGGGGCATTTATTCGGGCGATTTGATTCAGCGGATCGACGAAGCAGCCATTGGCGACCTCGCGGACTATCGCAAGGCGATCGAAACGATTACGGAAGCCAAGCCGGAGCGGACTGTGTTCGTTGTCTTGCGCGGCGTGCGTACGCATTTTCAATATGTGGAACCCGACTGGTCGCCCGGCGGCGAGCCTGCGGACGACGTGGAATAAGAAAAGGAGTTGCAGCCAATGAAAAGGCGGATGTTACCGGGCGGCGCGTTTGGTTGGACACTTGTCCTCGTCGGCCTGGCGTGCTCGCGATGTGCGATCGCCGCGGAGGCGATTCCGTACGACAAGTTCCTTGCGGAGCGCGGGCCGATGCTGGTGACGGTGAAGTTCGTACTCAAGGTCAGCATGGGGTCGATGTTCGGCGGCGATGAAGAAACGGACACGGAAATCACGGGCGTGATGATCGATGCCAAAGGGCTTGTGCTGTGTTCCAACACGCAACTCGGCGGATTCATAGGAATGCTCAAGAGCATGATGGGGTCGATGGGCGGAGAGATGTCGGCTACTCCGACGGACCTGAAGGTCCTCGTTGGCGACGACACGGAGGGTCGGGATGCGGAGTTGATCGCTCGGGATACGGAACTCGACCTTGCGTGGGTTCGCATCAAAGAGCCGGGTGAAAAGGAATATGCGTATGTTGATTTCGCCAAATCGGCCAAACCCGCGATCGGAGACACCGTGATTTCGATTCGACGGCTGGGTAAGTTTTTTGCGCGGTCGGCCGTGGTGGCGGAAGGGCGCATCGGCGGCACGACCAGCAAGCCGCGAGAACTGCTCATTCCTACGGGTGGACTTGCGGGCGGACTGGGCGCGCCGGTGTTCGACGCGAGCGGCAAGCCGGTCGGCGTGATGGTCATGCAGGCGCCGGAGGCTGAGGATTCCGGCGGGAATCCGATGGCGATGCTTGGGAGAATGTCGGGCATGCAGGACATGATGTCTGGCTTTCTGCTTCCGGCGGACATCGTGGTGAAAGCGACGGAGCGCGCTCTGGCGACAGTAGCTCCGGAGCCGGTCAAGACTGATTAGATTGCCGCGACAGCCTGAATAGCCATCGATCCTTGATAATGTGCGATTGTTTGCCCGCTCTTTCGCGCATTCATGCCAGTTGTTCGCGCATAGAGACCACTTGTGGTTGCCGAATCGCGTTTCCCGTCTTATGCTCGCGCTGACGTTTCGGGTCATTGATTTCGAATTAGAATCAATCGTGCTTCCTTTTTCGTTCATCGGGAGTCTGACGGCGCATGGCGACTGGGGCGGCTGAGACGCGCGCGACGCTGCTGACAAAATGTCTCGGGGTAATCGAGCGTGTTGGAAATGCGTTGCCCCAGCCGGCGACGCTGTTCCTGATCTGTGCATTGGGCGTGGTGGTATTCTCTGATATCGTCGCGCGCAGCGGGGCGGAAGTCGTTCACCCCGGCACCGGCGCGACGATTCAGCCGGTTAGTCTTCTTACTGTCAACGGGCTGCATCGCATTCTGACGGGCATGGTGACAAACTTCACCGGGTTTGCGCCGTTGGGAACCGTGCTCGTCGCGCTGCTCGGCATCGGCGTCGCCGAATCGAGCGGACTCATCGGGGCGGCGATGCGGCTCCTCGTGCTTTCCTCGCCGCGCCGTTTGCTCACCGTCGTGGTTGTATTCGCGGGAGTGATGTCCAACACCGCGAGCGAAATCGGATATGTGCTGCTGGTCCCCTTGGCCGCGATCATATTTCAAGCGGCTGGACGCCATCCGATCGCCGGTCTCGCCGCGGCGTTTGCCGGAGTTTCCGGCGGATACAGTGCGAATCTGCTGCTGGGGACGATTGATCCGCTGTTATCCGGCTTGACTCAGGAGGCCGCGCAAATCATCGAGCCGGGCGTCAAGGTGAACCCGGCCTGTAATTACTATTTCATGTTTGTTTCGACGTTTATGATCACGGCTGTGGGATCATGGGTGACGGAAAAACTTGTTGTTCCGCGTTTGGGGGCATGGCGAGGCCAACCAGCGGTCGCCGCAAATCCTGAGCAGACGCGTTCAACTGAATTCGGACCGTTGAGCCAACTGGAGAAACGGGGACTTTGGTTTTCGTTCGCGGCGGCGCTCGTGTTCGGAGGCTTGCTTGCCTTGGGAACCATTCCGAAACAGGGATTTCTTCGCGATCCGAAGACGTTTGACCTGCTGCATTCGCCGTTCATGTCGGGAATCGTGGCGTTCATCTTTTTCGGCGGCGTGTTGATCGGGCTGGCGTACGGCATCGGCGCCAAGTCGATTCGAAACGACAACGACGCGATCAAGGGCATGGCCAAGTCGATGGAGACGCTGGGCGGATACCTCGTGCTCGTTTTTTTTGCCGCGCAGTTCGTGGCCTATTTCAATTGGACGAATCTCGGTTTGATTGTAGCGGTGAAGGGCGCCGCGACGTTGAAGGCCATGGGACTCGGCGGATTTCCGTTGTTGCTTGGGTTGGTGTTTTTATCGGCGATCATCAACCTGTTCATGGGCAGCGCGTCGGCGAAGTGGGCGGTGATGGCGCCGGTCTTTGTACCGATGTTCATGCTGCTTGGGTTTCCGCCGGAAGTGATTCAGGCGGGTTATCGGGTTGGCGATAGCTGCACGAACATCATCTCGCCCATGATGTCCTACTTTGCATTGATCATCGCTTTCTTTCAGCGTTATGAGCCGAACGCGGGAATCGGTACACTGGTGGCGACCATGCTTCCTTATTCCGTTGCTTTTCTGATCGCGTGGAGCGCGCTGCTTGCGATCTGGTGCGCGTTCGACCTTCCATTCGGATTCTAGAGGATCTGCCCGGTGAATCATATGTCGCAAACCACCAAAAACATCGCCGTGATCGGAGCGGGCACGATGGGGTCGGGGATTGCGCAACTTGCAGCTGCGCATGGGTGCGCTGTGCAGTTGATCGACGTCAATGTGGAGGTTCTACGCAAGGGCGTCGAAGGGATTCAAAGGAACCTCGATCGAGCTGTTGAAAAGGGTCGGATGACGGCGGACGATCGTGACGCGACATTAAGGCGAATTGAGCCTCGCGGCGGTATCGCTGGGTTGAGCCGCGTGGAGTTGGTCATCGAAGCCGTGGTGGAAGACCTTGGCGTAAAACGGAAAGTGTTTTGCGAACTCGAAGGGGCGGTTTCGCCGAGCGCGGTTCTGGCGACGAACACGTCGTCTCTATCCGTCTCAACGATCGCGGAGGGAATATCGAAATCGGGTCGTGTGATCGGGATGCACTTTTTCAATCCCGCGCCGCTCATGCCGCTTGTCGAGATCATCGCTGGAAAAAAAAGCGAGCCGTCGGCAATTGAATTGGGGTTTGCGACTGCAACGGCGTGGGGCAAGACGGCGGTGCGGGCGAAGGACACGCCGGGATTCATCGTGAATCGCGTCGCGCGCGGGTTTTACCTGGAAGCACTTCGGCTGCTGGGCGAGGGCGTCGCGGGGATTGACGAGATTGACAACGTGATGCGCGTTCACGGTGGATTCAAAATGGGGCCGTTTGAATTGATGGACCTAGTCGGCCTTGATGTCAATTTCGCGGTGAGTACTTCGGTTTGGGAGCAGATGGGGCGGCACGCCCGCTTTACGCCGCACGAAACTCAGCGGCGGCTTGTCGAGCAAGGCCGTCTGGGACGCAAGTCGAATCGTGGATTCTATTCGTATGACGGCACGGCCGCGCCGATTCCGGCGGTTTCGGTTCAGCGGCAGAGTTTTCAGTTGTCGCCGCTGCTGTCGGGAGCGATTGATGCGTTTGCGAGCCGGGCGGGAGTCGGCAAAGCCGGAGCGACTGAAAAGTATGTTTATTCGCGGATTCTGGGGGCGATATTGAACGAAGCGGGATTGGCACTGGATGAGGGCGTCGCGACGCGCGAGGATATTGACGTAGCGATGCAAATGGGAACGAATTATCCGAAGGGACCGCTGGCCTGGGCGGACCAGATCGGTCATCGCACCGTGCGCGGCGTGTTGAAGGCGCTGAACGAATCGGTCGGAGACGGTCGCTATGCGGCGGCGAGGTTGTTCGCGGAGGCGGATTGAGAAGCGAATTGTTCGGGCGACACGGTAATCTGGCAAAATGAGAAATGGATTGAGTTTCCACTGTTCACAGAGCAGTGGCACAGACCTGCGAACGGCGGGTCGCGCGAGCTGAACCCTTGACGCAAAGTGTCAAGGGCGGGCCTCGCGGCTCGATGGGAAATGCGTGATGCGAAGAGCGGTGGTGATTGATGCGGTGCGGACGCCGGTGGGACGGTACGGCGGAGCGCTGTCGAGCGTTCGGCCGGATGATCTCGCGGCGCTGGTGATTCGCAAACTCATCGAACGGTCGGGGATTGACGCGAAGCTCATCGACGACGTGTATTTCGGCGCGGCCAATCAGGCGGGCGAAGACAATCGCAACGTGGCGCGTATGGCTGCCTTGCTCGCCGGATTGCCGGATACGGTGCCGGGCTCGACGATCAACCGACTTTGCGCGTCGAGCCTTGACGCGATCAACATTGCTGCGCGGATGATCGAAGCGAATCACGGCGACGTGATGATCGCAGGCGGGGTCGAGAGCATGTCGCGGGCGCCGTTCGTGGTGGCGAAATCGATGGAAGCGTTCGGCCGGACGGCGGAAATGTATGACACGACGATCGGCTGGCGGTTCACGAATCCGAAATTGGCCGCGATTCACCATCCGTATTCAATGGGCGAGACGGCGGAGAACGTGGCGAAAGGGCACAAGGTGACGCGCGAGGAACAGGATCAGTTCGCGCTTGATTCGCAGATGAAGTGCAAGGCCGCGTTGGAGGCGGGGCGATTTGCGGATGAGATTGTTCCGGTCGAGATTCCGCAGCGGAAGGGATCGCCCGTTGTCGTCGATCGTGACGAGCACCCGCGGACGGACACGACGATGGAGGCGCTGGGCAAGCTCAAGCCGGCGTTCGCCAAGGACGGTACGGTGACGGCGGGGAACTCTTCGGGAATCAACGACGGAGCGGCGGCGCTGCTGCTGGTCGAGGAGTCCGTGGCGAAGCGGCTCGACCTGCCGATTCTTGCGTTCGTGGGGGCGTCGGCGACGGCTGGGGTTGATCCGTCGTGCATGGGGCTGGGACCGATCCCGGCGACGCAGAAGGCGCTTGCGCGAGCGGGCTGGTCGATGAAGGATGTCTTGCTGGTGGAGCTGAACGAGGCTTTCGCGGCACAGGCGATTCCGTGTATCCGCGAACTCGGAATAGACGCCGCGCGGGTAAACGTGAACGGCGGGGCGATTGCATTGGGGCATCCGCTCGGTTGCAGTGGGGCGAGGATCGCGACGACGCTGCTTCACGAAATGAAACGCCGGGGCTCTCATCGCGGGCTGGCGACAATGTGCGTCGGCGTCGGACAAGGGGTGGCGACGCTGTTTGAGCGACCGTAATTCGCGGCTCACTTCACTTCGACGGGAGGTTTCCAGCAGCGTCGACAGCGGGATTCGTAGTGTTCCGGGCCGACGACCATGCAGCCGTCGACGATGGGCGTCAGCCGCTGGGTACAGTTGGCTTCCGCGGCACATCGGGCGCACTTCGCCGTCAGGAGCGAACATTCGTCAGCCATGCGGCGCAGTTCGGCGTTGATTGGAAAGGGCCTGCCCCAACTGTCGGGCTCCAGCGAAGCGAGCGCGACGTTCACACCGCGACTCGTGAGCCGTGCGACGACATCGACCAAACCTGCGTCGAAGAAATGGGCTTCATCGATCGCGACGAATTGTGTATCGGGCTTCACATGCGGCTCAATTTCGTTTGACGACCGGACCGCGACGGCCACGACGCTCTTGCCGGAATGACTGACGATAGCGTCACTCGCGTAGCGATTATCGACCGTGTGTTTGATCGCCAGAACGCTGGTTGAGGGGAATCGCTCGATACGGCGAAGCAACTCCGAGGTCTTGCCGCTGAACATGCAGCCGATAAACAGCGAAACAAGTCCTGTGTCGGTCGGCGGATCGACCACCACGAGGCGCGTTTGTTCAGGGTGCGCGGGAACGTTGCTCATGCAACGCATTGTGCCGGAGATCGCAAGGTGAAGAAAGGTCGGTTGAGCCTCCGTTCGACCTTGGCACTCATGCGGCGTGTTTCACCGCATGGAGCAGGGTTTTG
>CAZAMB010000017.1:0-99777 GCA_964486335.1 uncultured Phycisphaera sp.
GGGTCAAGTATCCCACACCGGAGAACACGCTCATAGTTTCTTCAGCCCGCGCGGATTCCCGTTTGTTTTGGATGTCCACCCGCCACGATCGTACCAAAGCCAGGCTACATCTCGACGTCCACGCGGGCGGGCTCAACGTGAATCAGCACGTCCGCAACCTCTGGATGTTCCGAGAGTACGGCGTCCTTCACCGCATGGGCAATGCCGTGCGCCGCCAGAACGGTCAGCGTCGGCTCGACCTCCAGATGCAGGTCCAGGTACAACCGCGAACCCATCTTGCGAACGAGTAGCTTCTCAACGCGCAAAGCGCCATCCACTCGTATCGCCGTGGCTTCGATCGCCCCCATCAATGGAATACGTGGCGTCGTATCCATCAGCTCGACCACCGCCGTCCTCGCGAAGCGCGCGCCGTTGATCGCGATCACACCGCACGCCGCCAGCGCCGCCCAGTCGTCCGCCGATTCATATCCTGCGCCGCCGATCAGCGCGATCGCGATGCCGATCGCCGCCGCGGCCGATGTGAGTGCGTCACTCCGATGGTGCCATGCATCGACGCGGATGGCCGTGCTGTCGATGGTCCGTCCGACCCGCGATTCGTATCGATACATTGTTTCCTTGATGATCACGACGACGAGTAGAACAACGAGCGTGTACCCGGCGGGGGCATGGTGGGGCTGGCGAATTTCGTGAACGGACTGCACCGCGATCGTCCCGGCCGCCGCGAGAAGCATCAGCGACACCGCAAGAGCCGCCAACGGCTCCGCTTTCCCATGCCCGTAGGGATGATCCGAGTCGGCCGGACGCGAGGCAATAACCAGACCGCTCCACACCACGAGCGAACTGAGTACATCACCAAGGGATTCGATGGCGTCCGCGATCAGCGCGTAGGAATGTCCGGCGATCCCGGCGACCAGCTTGACGAGTCCCAATCCGCCATTGACGGCCAGGCTGATTGAGGAAGCGCGCCGACCAATGCTAAACCGTTCGTCCACATCGGCAGCGTACCGCGCTGTGCTGCGTCACGCACGGAATCAATGGGGCGATCGGTGACGAGGCCGTCGGTCCGACGATTGCAACGCCTTGAGGCGCCGCCGTGCCGGCCGATCGGCAATCGCTACGGAAGTAATGTATTGCGGAACCAGACCAGTGCGTCGTTGCTCAGTCCGCTCAGTCCGCTTCGGTCGAACGTCGCCAGAATGTCGTTCGCTCCGTCACCGTCGAGGTCCACGATCAGCACGGTGTTGATGGATGTCCCGCCGGCCACCTCGCCGGGCAGCACGCTGGGATCCGTGGTCGCGGGTCCCGCCCCCGGTTCGTCGTCGATGATAAGGCGCTCCGTCCATTGGTCATACACAGTCGCCGCGCCGCGAGCATCGAGCCAGAGCACACCACCGCCCGCCGACGCCACCAGTTCCGGAAGTCCGTCGCGATTGACGTCGCCGAAGGCCATCGCCTGTGGAGTTCGTTCCTTGAACTCCGCCAGCGTATAGGCCCTCCAGGGAATATTCGGCAGCGGCGCGCTGGTGGCTTCGAATCCGGGCCCCTTGAACCACACCACGACGTTGCCGATGGTCGAGCGGACGATCACATCGAGCGACCCGTCGCGATCCACGTCGCCCGTGATGACGGTGTCTGCCATAGTCGCGATCTGCCCTACGACGCCCACCTGCCAGAGACCGTCGGAAATATGTTGATCGTCGGGTATGTCAATCGTCGGATTGCGATACCAGCGCACGTTCAGACTGCCCGAGTCGGGATAGGTGGCGACCACGTCGAGATCTCCGTCTGAATCGACGTCACCCAGCGCCACGGATTTGATGACCGTCCCGATCGGAACTTCGTCGGCAATTCGCGTCGCGCCCCACGTCCCGTCGCGCACCGCGCCGAACCCCTGATTCGTGAACAGCAGAACGCCGTGCGTCCCCTCTTCGCCGCCGCATGTCGAGTTCCACGCAGCCGCCACGTCCATGTCGCCGTCTTCATCCATGTCCCCCACCACCATGCCCGTGAACCCGCCGATTTCGGGCGTTCCGTCTTCGCCGACGCCCGCGAGTCTCGACGTTTCGATTGGTGTTTCCTTCCACGCCAGCGCCTGTTCCACCTGCGCGGGATCCGCCGGACCGAGAAACAACACGATCAAGCCGCTCAAGTCCGCGCCCGAAGGAACCTCGCTGTCCAGACACGCGGATCCGCTTTCCAGCGTCTGCTTGGCCATGACCGCGATGTCCGGCGCGCCGTCCCCGTCGAAATCCGCCACGGCCAGGCCGGACACGGACACGATCGGTATATTGCCCGCCAGAATCACTGACTCAAATCGCATCGCTCCGGTCGCCGTGCGCCGTTGCAGGTGAATCTGGATCGGCTGCGATTCGTTCCATGCCGAAACGAGGTCCATTCGCCCGTCGCTGTCGAGATCAGCGGCCGCGACGAATTGCGGACCGGCCGAATCCTCGCTCTGCGGATCGACCTGAATCGCCTGGAAGAAGCTGGCCGTGCGACCCGTGGTCAGAAAATCAACGACGTTGCTTCCGCCTCCTCCGGACGGGACAACGCCGAAATTCCCCCGACATCCGAGGAATCCCACCGCGGCAACCGCAGCACTCACTGTAACCAACTTCAGGGTAAGCGATAACTTCATGGACGTAGTCCTCGTCAAATGGGCTTTTGTCTTTGGCGGGACAAGCCGCCATGAAGGTTATCGGCGCAGCGGCGGACCGCCTTTTGATTCCCAGCACAACTTCCCGGCGCGAAGGCTGCGCGCGCGTGAATTGCGCGCTCGACCTCCGCGGCCAAAATCGTAGCACAAGGCTTTTACGGTGATTCCTATTCTTGGAGATTGTCCGATAACGGAGCGAAGGGGAGGCTCGTTACGCGCCAATGCGAATGGCGAGCATGGTAATGTCGTCGCTTTGCTCGGCGGCCCCGACAAACGTCGTGAGGTGCTTGCGGACCTGTTTTACGGCGGTTTGTGGATTCAAGTCCGACCGCTCGGCCAAAGCCTGACGCAATCGATGCATCTCAAACCCCTCGCCATCAGTGTTCCATGCCTCGATCACCCCGTCGGTAAAGCAAAAGAGCATACAAGGATCATCGCCTACCTCGATCGTCGTCGTGGAGTACACAGTGTCCGCGGCGACGCCGAGCGGGTAGCCTGCGTCCACGTCGATTTCCGTCGGGGTTCCGGAAACCCTTACCATCAGCGGCGGCCAATGCCCGGCGCTTGCCAACGACATTTTCTTCGCTCCGGCATCAACCAGGGCCAGCAGGCAAGTAATGATTCTCGACCGATGAGTGTTGCGACAGATAAACTCATTCCAGCGCGTGAGCAGCCGACCCGGTTCGTCGTTCTCGGCGATCGTAGCTCGAACGACCGCTTGCAGATTGGCCATTTGAATGGCAGCGGCCGCTCCCTCGCCCGTAACGTCCGCGACGAGGCACCATACCCGCCCGTCGTCCCGTTCGATCACGTCATAATAATCGCCGCTGACCCGCCGGCCGGGGTCGTTCAACGCCGCAATGCGAAGCTCGGGGCGATTCGGTAACGCCTTGGGAAACAAGCCGGTCTGAATAGTCCGCGCGAGGTCCAGATCGTGGTCCAGCGCAATCATCTTTTTCTGGTCTTCCAGGAGCTGCGCGTTGATCAGCCCGATGGAAACCTGCCGCGCGATGGCCGCAAAAAAATCAATGTCCTCCCCAGCATACGAGGTCGACGTCGTCGTCCGATCGCCGTAGATGACGCCGATCGTCGCTTGATCGTCCAGCAACGGCACGCACATGGCCGATCGGATTCCATGCTGCACCATGCTCACCGTCGGGTCCGCGCTCGCGCTGTCGCTTGTAAAAATGGCCCGCTCGCCGTGTTCCAGCGCGCGGGCGAGCAGCGACCGACTGATCGTCAGCTCACCTTCCGCCCCGCGCAGATTCCGAACCACCGGCCAATCCACGGTGCGCTGACCGCGCCGGCGAATCCCGATCGCGCCTCGCTCAAACTGCAGCATTTCGAAGCAAATGGTCATCGCGTCTTCCAGAAGCGTGTCCCGGCTTTTGAGTGTCGTCAGTCGCTCGGTCAGCTCATAGATCATCTGCAGGCGACGTTGCGACAGCAGCAGTGCCTGATCGCGCGGCACGTAGCGCGTCGCCCGACTCGTGCCATGGTCGTCTGAAAGCACCACCGACATCGACGAAACCGCCTCCGCGTGAAACACCGCCAGAGCTCCGCCGATCAGAACACGATCGCCATCCTGGAGCGGCGTTCCCCTGGGTGGAGCATCGTTGACCATCGTTCCGTTCTTGCTACCGAGGTCTTCGACCACGAATCCGTTCGCGGTCGGCGTGAATCGGGCGTGTCGTCGGGACGTGCTTGGGTCGTCGATGGGCAGATCGCACCCGGCGTCGCGCCCGATCACCATCGGTCGCTGAGCCAGAAAGTGCCGCACCACTCGACCATCGGAGAGTGTGATGACCAATTCAGCCATGATGAATCGAAATCAATCCACAGCGCAACGTGGCGGAACCGTTCCAGGGCCTCGAACACGAACCAACGAGCATCTTACCGCGGGCTCGCGACAAAATCATTCGAGCGACACAGATTCTGCCGCCGCCGACCCAGGCCAAAGCGGTGAACAGTCATCCGTTGCGAGCCGCGAACTTCAGTTCGCGCGGATTTTCGTACATTCGACGCTGCACTTGGTCGTCTGGCGCTCTCATGATCGCCGGTCAAGCTTTCCTGTCGCTTGGATGAGGGCTACACCCAGCCCGCGAGCATCAGCAAACCCAGCAGCCAGCAATAACCAGTGAAATAGTGCAGCTTCGCCCGGCGAACCGCCCCAAGCAGCAGCCGAAGTGAAACCACCCCGACCACCAGTGAAACCGCTCCGGCCGCCATCGTCGGGCCCCAGGCGATCTGGGTTGCCGGGTCCACCGGCGCGGAAAAAACCTCTCGAAACTTCACCGCCGTCGCCCCGACAATCGCCGGAATTGCTATGAAAAAGCTGAACTCCGCCGCCCAACGACGACGAATGCCGCACAACACTGCCGCACAAATCGTCGATCCGCTTCGTGAAATCCCCGGCGTGATCGCCAGCCCCTGCGCAATGCCGATGATGACGGCCCGCGGGATGCCAAACGTCTTCCATCCCCGCCGACCGCGCGGCATCCACGCCGTCGCCAGCAGAAGCAATCCTGTCAGAAGCAGTCCAGCGCCGATCCATTTCGGTTCGCCGAACAACTGCTCGAACTGTTTCTTGAACCCCAATCCAATGACCGCCGTCGGTATGCTGGCCGCCACGCCCAGGAGCGCAAAACGCAGCGCGTGCCGCCGTCCCGGCTGCCCGTGCAGGACATCTCCCGCCAGTCGGACGACAAAATCGCCAAACGACTTTGCAAACACGATGAAGACCGCGATCACCGTTCCGATATGAACCACGCCGTCAAAGACGTGCATCTTCAGGCTTTCCGGGTCGAGTTGAAACCAGTCTTGGGCGATCGCCAGGTGCGCGCTGCTGCTGATCGGCAGGAATTCGGTCAGGCCCTGGATCGCTCCCAGGATCAGCGCCTCAACGTAAGTCAGTTCGCTCACGCCGCCGCCGACTCCTCGAGGATATGCCGCGAACGGGCGAGGTATTGGAGCATCGACAGCGCCGTAACCGCCACGGTGACCCAGACGATGATCTTCTTCGTGTTCGTCACCGCCTCCGTGGACATGAATGACGATCCCCGAGCCACGAGAAACAGCACCGTCGGCGCGGCGAAGCTCTGAATCCACATCTTGACCTTGCCGTGCAATGACGCCCCGAACGCCCGCCCCTGTGACTCATTGAACCCGCGAAGCCCCGTGACCAGAAGCTCGCGACCGACAATGACCACCACCATCCACGCGCGCATTTCCGTGACGTTATTTCCTGACTCGTCCACGAACCCCGGCGAAAGAAAAAGGATGAACGCCCCGCACACCAGCACCTTATCCACCAGCGGATCGAGCACCCGACCCAGCGGCGTTACCATCTTCCATTTCCGCGCCAGATAACCGTCGATGTAGTCGCTGGCGGCCGCCACGATGAACAACGCGACGGAAACGTCCAGCATCCAGATCTGCGGCGCGCGATGGGAGTATTGCGAAAGAACCACGAAGAAAATGATCGCCAGGATCAGCCGCGCCAGCGTGATCTGATTGGGAAGATTGAGCGCGCTGGTCATCCGCGAAGCACCTTCAGCGCTTTTCGCACCGGCTGGGCCACCAGATCATACGCGTTTCGCTTCGTGCAGCGAACGTCGACAAACTCGCCCGGCAACGCGTCGCTCCCCTCGATGAATGTCACGCCATCCACCATCGGAGCCTGTCCCTCGTGTCGCGCCGAAACGACGCCCGGCTCGACACGCTCGTCCACCAGCACCGAAAACGACCTGCCGATTCGCTCGTTACCCAGGCGGAACGCAACCTCCTGCTGGGCTGCCATCAACGCATCCACCCGTTCCTTCTTGATATCCTCGGACAACTGACCGGCCATTCGTCCCGCGGGCGTGTCCGGCTCCAGCGAATAGGGAAAAACGCCCAGCGCGTCAAACGCAAAATCTCCGATGAAGCGCGTCAATTCCTTGAACTCCGCGTCCGTCTCGCCCGGAAATCCCGCGATCATTGTCGTGCGAATCGTCACCCCCGGAATCCGATCGCGAATCCGTTGCAACAACTGCTCCGTCTGGTTTCGCGTGATTCGCCGATGCATCGCCTTGAGCACCCGATCATTGATGTGTTGCAACGGAATGTCGATGTAATTGCAAACATGCTCGCAGCTTGCAATCGCATCGAGCATCTCGTCGCTTAGCACCGAAGGATAGACATACATCAATCGAACCCAGCGCAGCCCATCGACTCGGTTCAGTGCCCGCAGCAGGCCTGCCAGTCCGCCGTCGATTCGATCCTCGCCCAGTCCGTAACTCGTCGTGTCCTGACCGATCAGGCTGATTTCGACGGCCCCGTCCGCCGCCAATTCGCGCGCTTCCTCCAGCACCACGGGCGGCGGCTTGCAGTGCATCCGTCCGCGAATGGATGGGATCGTGCAGAAGGTGCATTTCTGGTCGCAGCCCTCGCTGATCCGCAAATACGCGTAATGCCTCGGCGTCAGCCGCAGCCGGGCCGTATCAATCTGCACAAACGGATGATAGTCCGCCAGGTACACATCCTTTGTTCGCTTGCTGTTTCGAACCGGCAGCGCCAAGCCGTTGCCGCCGCCGAGCACCGCGCGCACGATGTCGTCCCGGTTGTTGACTCCCACCAGTGCGTCGATCCCCGGTATGCGCTCCAGAATGGTTTCCTTGTCGCGCTGCACGAGGCACCCCGCGACCACCACCTTTCGAAGCCGGCCATCGCGCTTTCGAGCGATTGCCTCGCGGATCACCTCGTCCGCTTCCACCCGCGAGGCGTCAAGAAATCCACACGTGTTGATCACCGTCACGTCGGCGTCGTTTTCATCCGAGGTGATTGCGCAGCCCGCTTCCGCGAGTTGGCCGAGCATCTTCTCCGAATCGACAAGGTTCTTCGCGCAACCCAGCGATACGAACGAAACCCGCGTCTGTCTTTTTTTCAATCCGCCCATACTGGTCGTCACGGCGTATAACGCATTTCTTGAACTAAGTAGGAACGCAGAAAGAATTAACCATAGCGAGCCGCGAGCTTTAGCCCGCGCGGCCCCGGAACGCAGGACAATCCACGGATTTCATGGTTTCGCCTGTGCCGATTGGGTAAGTCATTCTGCGTTCCTACTTAACCGCGGGCTTGCTCAACCGGCTGGCCGGCAGCCCGCACGGCCCTTTGCATATTGAACCAGCCCCGATTCCAGCTGATTATACCTTGCCGATCCCCGCCCCGCGACGGGCACGCCGGTTCCTTCCCAATCCGCTGAGTCATCAGCGCCGAAATTAGCCGCCTTACCTCCAAATGACTCGTTGGAGCACGTAACACTCAAATGTAGCGTCTGGGTTTGTCTCCGACGAATTGAAAAGCACCTCCCAAATTCGCTTCACCCGTAGGGGGTAACGCCCAAACGCGATCTACGCCCCCACAGGAGGCGCCGGTGCACATTCACTACGTCCTCCAAAGGTAGCTCTCGAGTCTCGGTGAGTCATGGGCGATCTACCACGAGCGGCTCTTGACGAAATGAAAGTACCACGAAGGAAGTCGGAAAGTGGCGCCCCGCCAGGTCGACAAGGTCCGGAAGTAACCTTATCGGATGGTGAGTCCGGTGATCCGTGCTTCGAATACGAGTTTGCCCTCAACGATTCCCTGGGTGTCGGAGATGATCCGACGCGATCGATAATCGACGCCTTGGCACAGAATGATGAGCCGCGCCGGCGGAACCACCGTGTCCCGAAACTTACAGCCCTCGATGCCGCCGAACCCGACGAACGCGTCGTTTCCGCCCAGTTTCGCGAGTACCGCGGAGCTTTGAGCGGCCATCTCCATCATTAATACGCCGGGGAGAAGCGGCCGACCTTCAACGTGAGCCTTCACCCACCAGTCATTCGACTTCACGTCCACCAGCGTCACGATCCGCTCAAGGGCGATGTCGTGGCTCAGGACGCCGTCCAAGAGCTGGAATTCGTGCCGATGCGGCAGCAGTTGATAGATTTGTTTCTTCGTCAGCGCGCACGTCGAAAGGTCGATACCGTCAATTTCGAACAACAGTGGTGGCGGCAAAGGGACCGGCCTTTCCACGAAAACTCAAAATGCAACGACCGAGGAGAGCATCCTCGGTCGCGTTAAGTAGCAAAACCGGGTGAGGTTCACACTGCGGTTGACTGCCCGCGCGAACCCGAAGGCAAAAACCCGCGCCTCGCGTGAAAGCGCTTCATCGAATCGATCACGGAATCCAGAAACCGATGAACAGGTTAGCCTTCGGTGGTCGATGTACTGGATCGAACCTCCAGGATCTTCTTCCGAACCGATTGCGCCATTTCCTTGATGTCTTGCATCGATTTGCGAACCCTGGTACCTGCCGCTTTATTGCCTCCGACGGCCTTGGCCACGTCGTCCGCCGCGGCATCCACCAGTTCGCGTAATCGCTCGTATTCCTGCATCGACGTTTTCTCCGAATCCCAAGGACCGAGAATAATCCCCAAAATCGCGCCGCACGGCCTCAAACTGTAAGCTACCGCTGAATCGGACGCAATAAGAACAAGCCCCTCATCGGCATTCAACAAGCGAAAACATGACCGGAGACCACTCAAAAGGGTCGGATTCGGCATGGTGACGCCGCGTGGTCCGGTGACGGAAACAGCCATTCCTAACCACATGCGTTAACGCGATGAAAAACATAATCAACTTTCAATTGAAATCGGGATCCTCCATTCCGTGAGTTGAGCTGTTTTTGCTATCTCTCGAATCCCCCCTTCACCGCATGGTGAAAATGGTCCGAAACGCCAAAGAGGATCAATCAAGGACCTCGAAGCGCACCATCTCGATCGTCGCGTTTTGGCCCGTGCCGCCCCCGGCTCGCAGGAACCGCTCTGGATAGCCCCATTGGGGATGAAATCGAACGCGAGCGACGATCATCGATCCGCTTGGGCCAAAGGGCCCTTTGGAGTCGGAGAGATTGGAAAGCTCAAGTTCAAGCAGGTCAAACAGGCCGCTTACGGAATAAGTCTGTAGGTTTGTCGCGTTGGGAGTGACGCCATCGACCGCGACACTTTCGACGAGATCATTTCGCACCGTGACTTCGTACAGACTGGCATTCATGCGATAGGCGGCCGCGTACGACTTGATTCCGCCTTGGGTCCAAACGCGGCGGGCGTCCTCGGTAGCTTCACGCGTGAAGGGAACGGTCGGCTCTCGAAAATAGATCAATGTGAGGACCGCGCCGAGGCAAAACCCCGTGCAGGCGATGAGAACATGTCGCTTCCTTCGCATGAATGGTTGCTCTGACGATGGGTACCCGCGCCATGGGGATGCTACCGATCTTCCGAGACCGGGAAAAGCCGCTTCGATTGTCATTTCACCGTCCGGTAATAGGTCCCCTCGGTAATAACGGTTTGTAGGCTCAAAGATCAGTGCTCTCGGCCATCTCAAGCGGCAGGTAGAGGCGTCCGAAAAAACCATCGGTGACCGCACAGCCACGGTTTCACGGAATGGACGTGCAACGCGCGATCGGAGTCTGTTGACGGTTACATGAGACAGGAATCGTGACTCGGCTGCGGTGGTCGCGCGATCCCCAAGGATGAACAAAACACCAAATCGAGCATAGCGGGAAAGACTTTGAGCAAACATTCCAGCCAATCCGGTTATTCCAGCCACTCCGGCAAGACGGGTCAGTATCCTCGAAAGGGTCCCGGTGTTCTTGGTCGCGCGGAGACGGGTTCCGACGATGATCGTCCCTTTTCAGAAATCCGGCGGGCTTTGCAGGACGGGTTTCGACTGCTGGCGTTGCACCGATGGATGTTCTTCGTGCCGTTTTGCCTGGTCAGTTGCGGCGCGTTCATTGCAAGCCTGTATGTTCCGCGGACGTACACGGCGTCGACGACGTTTGAACTTCGCAACGACCCGGTGATGAGCAATCTTCCTTTGTCGGCGGGTGTCGCGTCCTTTCGTTATTTTCGCAACACGATGGTCCGCGATCTCACGTCGCCGGAGTGCATGGGTGAAGTCGTCGAGAAACTCGGACTGATTCGCGACGCGGAGCGAAACCCCGACGGAACACTGACGCGAGAGTGGGCGAAGCGGCGAGATTCGCTGGCCCGGTCGCTGGGCGCGAACTTGACGATCAGCACGAGTTCCCCCAGCGAACTGATCGACATTGTCAAGATCACCTATACGGGAGCCGACGCGCTGATCGGAAAGGGACTGGTCGACGCCGCCAAACACACCTACATCCGTCGCACGCGAGCATGGATCAAGGATTTCCTTGTCGGGCAGCGCGATTACTTTTTGCGAGACGCGGAGGACGCGACACGGGAAGTGACCGAGGCGCAGCGCGGCGAGACGCAGCTGCGGCTGGAGAATCCTTACATCAATCCCGCGGAGCCCGGCGCGATTTCCGCCAGAATCGCCCAATTGGAAATCGAACATCGCGAGTTGCAAATGCGAAAGCGCGAGTATGAGGCCGAACTTGCCGCCCAGCGGCAAATGCTGGCCACGCTCGAACCGCCGGTCGCGGCGTCGCCGGTGACCGACGCGCTGTCGGAAACTGACCTCGCCAGCGCCAGTCCGGAAACGCTTTCCCTGTTATCCCAAATTCAGGATATTCATCAAAAAGTGGCGAAACTGAGAGAAACTCGGGGAATGACGGACGAACATCCCGAAATCCGGGCTATGCTCAGCGACCGCCGCGCGCTGGAGATCCAGTTGAAAGAGACGCGGGCCGGCGACTCTCGACTCGCTGAACTGTACGGACCGCCCAGCCACGTCGCGGCAGGCGCGGTCGCTCAGATATCCGCGAGCGCCGTCGGCTGGCAGGGCGAACGCGCCCGAATGATGGTGCAGATCGCCGCGATCACCGACAAGCTCAAAGAGGTCGAAGTCGGACTGCAAACCAACCAGATGACGCTGTCCGGGTTGAATGAGGCCAAAGGCGAGTTGTTCGAGAAACAGGAACGGTTCACGGAGGTTATCGGCCGCGTCAACAAAGCGCGATATCGTCAGAGCCAGATCAGCACACTGCTGGCGACCATCGAACCGGCGATCAATGCGGCCCAACAGGATCGATTGCTGCAATTCTCCGAAGGGCAACCGGCCCGGGGCAGTGTCACGCCGATTTCACCCAAGGCCACGACCGTCGTGCTCCTCGCGGCATTGGCCGGTCTGGTCGCGGGAGCCATTTTCGTCTTCCTGGCTGAAGTGCTCGATCACGTGTATCGAAGTTCCGGGCAGGTCGCGCGTGGATTGGGGCTTCCCATGCTCGAAGCCATTGACGAAATCGTGACCGGCAACGATCGACGCCGCCTGCTCGTGCATCAAGCAGTGGTCACGCCCCTGCTGATCGTTGTCTGCGTGGGGCTGACGGGGCTGACGGGTTCCATGGCGTTTCTGAGCCTGACTCGCCCGTGGACGTACGAGCGGATTCGAAATATCCCGCAGGCTGCGCTGGATCTCTTCATCGATTCGCAGAAGACCACGACGTCCGCAACGCCGATCGACGACGCGCCTTGATCCTACTTGTGCGCCTCGTTCATGACCGGAAAGTAAACTCGAACGGAAGTGCCTTTCCTGATCTGTGATTCAACCCTGACGGCGCCGCGGTGCTGACGCAGAATTCCGAGCACAGCCGCCAGCCCAAGCCCGTGACCATCCGACTTGGTCGTAAAGAACGGGTCAAAAACCTGCCGAACAGTCGCAGCGTCCATTCCACAGCCGGTGTCACTCACCGCAATCTCAACATACCGGCCCGGATGTGCATCGTAAGGAACGCATTGTGTGAGTTCTGCTTTTTTCAGCGAAAGCGAGCGGGTTGACATTTCGATCTCGCCACCGGCCGCCATGGCCTGTTTCGCATTCAAACAAAGGTTGAGCAGCACCTGTTCGACCTGACTTCGGTCCGCCTCGACGAGCGGCAAGTCCGATTCAAGCGACGATTTCAAAAAGTGGTTGGGGGCCAATGAAGATCGGACCAGTCTTGCGCTATCGCGAATCACTTCATTGATGTTCGTCGGTTGAGGATTGTGCCTTCCCGTGCGGGCGTAGGTCAGCAGGTGTTTGATGAGACGGCTCGCACTTTGTCCGGCCTGTTCGATGGCATCGAGATGGTCGATGGTCCTTGGAGAAAGATTCCGTTCGGCTCGCAGGAGAGAAGCATGGCCGAGCATGACCATCAGCGAACTGTTGAAGTCGTGTGCAACTCCGCTGGCAAGCACGCCAAGACTCTCGAGTTTCTGCGAGTCCCGAATTCTCGCCTCCACTTCCTCTCGCTGGGAAACGTCCCACGCGATTGACGTGACGCCGTAGATCAGGCCTGCGGAATCGCGAAGTGCGCTCGCGAACCATTCACAAGTGAATCGTGTGCCGTCCTTTCGAATGTTCTCATTAACGGCGTGGATCGTCGTTTCGCCGCGCAAGGTATCGGACATCTTGGCTTCGGCGTACGGGTGACGTTCCGGTGGCGCGAGGGCCAGGGCATGCATGCCGACGGCCTCGGATTTCGAATACCCAAAGAGCTTCTCCGCGGCGCGACTCCATTCAACGACGCGATACTCTCGATCCCACACGATGTAAGCCAGGGGCATGCACTGCACATGAAACTCAAGCATTTGCCTGGCGTCATTCAGCGCTTCGAGCATTTGCTTGTGACCGCTTACGTCACGGATGATCGATGTCGCGAAGGCCTGCCCTTTGGAGCGACCGACGGCCACGTGAACCTCAACGGCGACGGGCGTTCCGTTCTTTCGAACAGCTTCCGATGACAACACGCGCCCGAACACGGGGGATCCGCCACTCTCCATTCGATTGCGAAACGAGTCCAGATGCTTTTGGCGAAGGTGTTCGGGAATCAATCGGGTAACTGGAGTGTTGAGAATCTCGTTTGCCGTGTAGCCGAACAGTTGCTCCGCGGCGGGATTCCAGTACGTGATTCGACCCTCCGCGTCGATCGTCACGATCGCGGCTCCGCAAAGCTCGGTGAGAACGGAATGCGCCTCGATGGACCGTTGCAACTCCCGCACGTTGGCCTCGTGATCGGTCACGTCTCGAAACGTGACAAGAATCGACTGCGATGGCCGTGGCACAAACTCAAGATTGACCGTGAGTGGATCCTGCTTCTTGCAGAATACCGAGACGCCGATGCACGATGTCGGACCGAACTCGGGAACAAACCGAAGCGCATGAAGAACGGTGGAGGCATCGACGGGCTTCACCATTTCGGCAACGTTCATCGTTCGCAACTCAGTCTCGGAAAAGCCCAGAATGAGAGAAGCCGCCGCGTTGGCCGATGTCACATGACCGTCAGCGTCCACCACGATCTGGCCCCGGTGGCCATCAACAGCGGGTTGATCGGATTCCAATGCGACTTTCGCTTTGACCAGCGCATCGGCGGCTTTTCCGTCGCGACGCGGATTGGGTCGCCGGGATAGAGCGGGCGTCGATTTCTGGCGGCGGCCTGGCATCACGTTCATCTTATCCATTCAACGACGTCGAGGAAAACCATGCTCACCTCGACCTTCCGCAATGGCATGGGAGCAATGTAGTCGTTTGAAACCTGTCTGGCTGACACCGGAAAGGGCACTCCCAATCGGATGGACTCCACGGTAGAATCCCATTCGCACAGAAGGACGCCTTCCCCCCCCGGATGGGTGCTTCCGGGACTCGACCCTTGCAACAACCAGGGTGTCGCGGGAGCGGGCCCGGCGATTCAACCTACCCCAAGACGGGGGCGGTGAAACGCGAGGCCGGAGCGGAGCCAGTGGATCTGGCCGCTTCGCGGCGGAGGCAGCAATCAAGCGGACGCCAATTGGTCCAAGCTGGAGTCAAGAAAACGTGCTGGTATCCAACATTCGTAACGTCGCCATCATCGCCCATGTTGATCATGGAAAGACCACGCTGGTCGATCAAATGCTCCGCCAATGTGGACAGTTCCGCGAGGCGCAGCTTAAGGGAGAGCGCATTCTCGATTCCAACGATCTCGAGCGCGAACGCGGCATTACCATCCTCGCCAAGAACATCGCCATTGAATACAAAGGCACCAAGATCAACCTGATCGACACGCCCGGACACGCCGACTTCGGCGGCGAGGTCGAACGCGTCCTGATGATGGCCGATGGATGCCTATTGCTCGTCGATGCGTTCGAGGGTCCGATGCCGCAGACGCGGTTTGTACTTCGCAAGGCATTTGAATACGGGCTGCGCCCGATCGTCGTGGTCAACAAGATCGACCGGCCCGACGCGCGCCCCCATGAGGTCATCGATGAAGTCCTCGATCTGTTCATTGAGCTGAATGCGCACGATGACGCGTTGGAGTTCCCCATCGTCTACACGTCGGCGACGCTCGGGTTTGCCTCGCTTGATCCGGAGAAGCGCACCGACAGCGTTCAGCCGCTGTTCGAAATGATCATGAAGCACGTGCCCGCGCCCGATTGCGATTCCAATGCGCCGCTTCAAATGCTGATCACGACGCTCGATTACAGCGATTACGTTGGGCGGATCGGCATCGGTCGCGTGGTCCGCGGGACGCTTCGCGCGGGTGCGCCGGTGATCGTCATCCATCGAAACGGAACTCGAAAACACGAAACGATCTCCGAGTTGTTCTCCTTCGACGGACTGGGTCGTCGTCGAGTGGAACAAGTGACGGCGGGCGACATTTGTGCCGTGGTCGGCTTGGAATCGGTGGACATCGGCAACACCATTGCCGATGCCGAAAAGCCCGAACCATTGCCGCTCATCCGCGTGGACGAACCCACGTTGCACATGACGTTTCGCGTCAACGACTCGACATTTTGCGGACGATCGGGGAAGTTCCTCACGAGCCGCCACCTCCGCGAACGTCTCGAAAAGGAATTGCAGAAGAACGTCGCCCTGCGCGTCGAACCCGGGCACACGCCGGAGGAGTTTCATGTTTCGGGACGCGGTATGCTGCACTTGTCGGTGTTGATCGAGAACATGCGCCGCGAGGGTTTCGAGCTGGCCGTCGGCAAGCCTAAAGTCATTTTTCGCGAGCTCGACGGGCACAAGACCGAACCGATCGAGCTATGCGTCATCGACGTGCCCACGACCCACGTCGGCGCGGTGATGGAACTCCTTGGCGGTCGGCGCGGTGTCTGCACGACGATGGAATCTCGCGGTGATTCCTCGCACCTGGAGTTCACGGTCCCCGCCCGCGGCCTGATCGGCGTCCGCAATCGACTGCTCAACGCCACCAATGGCACGGCCATCATGCACCACAATTTTTACGAGTATGAATATCTGCGCGGCAACATCGCCGGACGCTCCAACGGAGTACTGATTGCCATGGAGACCGGTCAGGTGACAGCCTATGCCCTGGAAGGGTTGGCCGATCGCGGCGTGCTGTTCGTTGCGCCGCCGGAGCACGTGTATGCCGGACAAATCGTGGGCGAGCACAACCGTGAGAACGATCTCGACGTGAACGTCTGTCGCACGAAGAAGCTGACCAACATGCGCGCCGCCGGCGCCGACAAGACCGTCGTGCTCAAGCCGCCGCGCGTGCTCACGCTCGAAATGGCGCTGGAGTTCATCGAGGACGACGAACTGGTAGAGGTCACGCCGGACGCCGTTCGCCTGCGCAAGCGACTTCTGGGCGAAAACGATCGTAAGCGCGCCGCCCGGACAAAGGTCTCTTGAGCCATGGCGTCGAGCTTCTGATCCGCTGGAAAACTACCAACTCATTTTCCGGATTCGTCCCGCGGCCTCCTCGGTCCGGGATTCGTCCACGGTCAGTGCAAAACGAATGTACCCCTCGCCGCACCGGCCGAAACCGACGCCGGGAATCACGACCACGTTCGCCTCGGCCAGAATGCGTGCCGCCGTCGTCATGGAGTCCAACCCGCCCGGACACTTTGCCCACACATAAAACGTCGCCGACGGTGACGGGATCGACCACCCGGCGCGGGTGAGTCCGCCGACGAGGATGTCGCGCCGGCGCTGATACGATTGGAGTTGCTGTTTGATTTCGGGCCGGTTGATTCCTTCGAGAGCCGCGATGCCCGCTTCCTGCACGGCTCCGAAGATTCCCGAATCGGCGTTGTTCTTCACCTTGGCAAGCGCCGCGATCGCATCGGCGTTTCCCACCGCGAAGGCGACGCGCCAGCCGGTCATGTTGAACGTCTTGGAAAGTGAATGCAGTTCGATGGCAACGTCCTTTGCGCCCGGGACCTGCAAGATGCTCGGAGGCGGAGCGTTGAAATACACTTCGCTGTAGGCGGCGTCCTGCACGATGAGTAGGTTGTGCCTCTTTGCGAAGGCGACGGCCTTCTCGAAGAACGACAAGGGCGCGACGGCCGCCGTCGGGTTGTTTGGATAGTTCAGATAGAGCAGCCGGGCGCTCGAAAGTACGGCGGTCGGGACGGCGTCGAGGTCGGGCAGCCAGCCCTTGTCTGCTGATAGTGCCATCATGTGGCACTTTCCGCCGGCGAAGATCGTTCCCGCGACGTACACGGGGTAACCCGGATCGGGGATGAGCGACGATTCTCCGGGGTTGAGCACGCCGGTGGGCAGGTGAAGCAAGCCCTCCTTGGACCCCAACATCGCGAGAACCTCCGTGGCCGGGTTCAGCTCAATATCAAAACGCTTTTGGAAAAACGCCGCGACCGTTCGGCGAAACTCCATCGACCCCGCACCGAGCGCATAGCGGTGATTGCCCGGTTTGCGAATCGCCTCGGCCATGCGATCGACGATGAACTGCGGCGTCGGCTGGTCCGGGTCGCCCACGCCGAAGTCGATCACATCGCGTCCCGCCGCGATCGCCTCTCGCTTGCCGCGGTCGATCTCAACAAAAAGATAAGGGGGAAGCTGGCTCAGTCGCTCGGCGCGAAATGCAGTCACTGGGTCCCTCCGTGAATGTAATGCTCATCAAGATCAAATGTAGCGTCACCCCTTGTAGGTGACGCAATTGTCGATTCGTCGGGGACTAGCCCCGACGCTACACCTGATCGCTACACGTTCTAAAGGTGTTTTGCTGGTTCACGACTTCGACAACCACGGCATCAATGCACGAACGTTGACGCCGGCCTGTTCGATCGGCGTACCGACATCGGCTTGATGAAGCGCGGCAAACCGCCGACCGCCGGACCGATACTCTTCGATCCACTCGCGTGCGAATGCGCCGTCGCGTATCTCGGCGAGTATACGCCGCATTTCCTCCCTTGTCCGGTCGTCCACCACTCGCGGTCCACGCGTCAGATCGCCGTATTCCGCAGTGTTGGAGATCGCGTCGCGCATTCCGCTGATGCCGCGCGTGTACAACAAGTCCACAACTTGTTTCAATTCGTGAACGCATTCCAGATAGGCGAACTCCGGTTCATATCCGGCGGCGACGAGAGTCTCAAAAGCGGCCTTGGTCAACGCCGTCACGCCGCCGCATAGAACCACCTGTTCGCCGAAAAGGTCCGTTTCGGTCTCATCGGCGAATGTCGTTTCCACCACTGCCGCCCGCGCGCATCCGATCCCTGCCGCCCAAGCCAATGCGGTCTTCTTCGCGTGTCCGGTTGCGTCCTGCTCAATGGCCATCAGCGCCGGGATGCCCTTACCCTCGACAAACGCGGAACGCAACAACGTCCCGGGCCCCTTGGGAGCGATCATGACCACGTCGACATCGGGAGGAGGCTTAATAAATCCAAATCGAATGTTGAGCCCGTGAACAAAACCCAGCGCTTGCCCGGGCCGCATTACCGGCGCGATGTCGCTCTGATAAATGTCCGAAGCGGATTCATCAGGGAGCGAAACGATCAGCAGCTCACCGGTCGAAGCCGATTGTCGAACCGTGACCGGCTGAAATCCATCGTCCACAGCCCGGTCAAACCCCTTGCCGGGTCGTTGTCCCACAACGACGGCGACTCCCGAATCGCGGAGATTCAACGCGTGCGCTCGGCCTTGGTTGCCATAGCCGATGACCGAGGTTATCACGCCTGAAAGTGAACCAAACTCGGTTTCGCCGGCCCGGTGAATCGTCAGCGACATGGAATAGGCGTCCTTTCGTCGTTTTTTGGATGCGCGAATCACGTATGCGGCGACAAACGAAGGTAACAGGGGCTCGGAGGTTCTCCAAGAGTCGATCTGGAAACGGGCTTGCATCGGAAGGCAAGTAAGGATAGATTGCGGCTTGAGATACAGGAGACGACGGTGCCGCGTGGATCGCAAACCATGACGGCGTAAGGAGTTGCGGTTCAAAAAGGCTGTTTGCGGGCCGCTTTGCCGGAGTGCGTTTGAGCGATGTCGATCACGGCTGAGGTGAAATCGGACCTTATTGAGCGTTACCGGATTCACCCGAAAGACACGGGTTCGCCCGAAGTCCAAATCTCCCTGCTCACAAGTCGTATTCAAGAGCTGACGGAGCATCTGAAGGACAACATCAAGGACCATTCGGCCCGACGCGGGCTGCTCAAAATGGTCGGCCGCCGAGCCGCGCTGCTCAAGTACCTGACGCGAAGCGATCGCGACCGCTACAGGACGATCATTGCCAGCCTTGGTCTGCGTAAGTAATCGACTTTCATTGGCTCCATCCATAGAGCGGCGGAGTTTCGGCTTGCCTCGGGATGCCGGCGGCCGGCACGGCGTTTGGCCTGAAAGTCCTTGCAACGTAATCGGTCGGGTGATCTCGAAGCAATTCTCTGCGTTTCCCAAGTCTCTCAACGATAAAATGATACGACAATGAAGGACGTGATTTGGCCGAGCACGGTGCCCGGCGACGGTTGTCGGTTGGATTGAAAGTTGGCGGTTGGATGATGAGTGAGTCAATTGTAGTAGAACGAAATATTGGTGGTCGGACCCTCCGAATCGAAACGGGAAAGCTCGCCAAACAGGCGGCTGGAGCGGTCATCGTTACCTATGGGGATACCGTCGTGTTGACGGGCGTGGTCACCGGACCGCCGCGCGTGGGGACGGATTTTTTCCCCTTGACGGTCGATTACCGGGAAAAGACCTATGCGGCCGGAAAGTTCCCCGGTGGTTTTTTTAAGCGTGAGGCCCGTCCCACCACCAAGGAAATCCTGACGATGCGGCTGATCGATCGACCGATCCGCCCGATGTTTCCCAAAGATTATCTCGACGAGGTGCTGATCCAGGCGATGGTTCTTTCCGTCGATCAGGAAAACGATCCGGACATTCTCGCCATGGTTGGCTCTTCGGCCGCCTTGTCCGTCTCTCAGATTCCTTTTGAAGGTCCCAGCGCGTCGTGCCGAGTGGCCTATCTCGACGGTCAGTATGTTCTCAATCCGACGCTGAGCCAGCTGGAGTTCGCGACGATGGAGATGGTGCTGGCGGGACATAAAGACGCCATCAACATGATTGAAGTTGGGGCGATGGAAGTTTCTGAGGAGGTCGTCAGCAACGGCATCGCCTTTGGCCACAAGGCGATCGTTGAGATTTGCGGAATGATTTCCGAATTGCAGAAAAAGGCAGGAAAGCCCAAATCCTGGACGCCGCCGCCGTCAAAGGACGGTTTGAAGAACGAACTAAGAAAGGCCTACGGAGCCGAGCTTCGCAAGGCGCGACAGGTTTCGGGAAAGCAAGATCGCTACGCCGCGGTCAATGAAATCTACAAAACCGCAAAGGCCAAATACTCACCCGAGTCGGAGGGCGGACCCAAGCCGGAGCATGACTGGAACGCGGTTCGCGCGCTGCTCGACGAAATCGAAGGCGAGATTGTCGCGGAGATGATCGTGAAGCACGGGAAGCGCTCCGACGGCCGCGGCCCCAAGGATATCCGTCCCATCTCCAGCGAAGTCGGCGTTCTTCCGCGCGTTCACGGGTCCTCGCTCTTCCAGCGCGGCGAAACTCAATCCTTGTGCGTCATTACCCTGGGCACCGGACGCGATGAGCAAGTCGTCGACGGTCTGGCCGAGGAATACAGCAAGAAGTTCATGCTGCATTACAATTTTCCGCCGCTGTGTACCGGCGAGGTCAAACGCGTGGGCGCCACCAGTCGTCGTGAAATCGGACACGGCAATCTGGCCGAAAAGGCGCTCGAAGCGGTCCTTCCGACGCCGGAAGCGTTCCCCTACACGATCCGTCTCGTTTCCGAAATCCTGGAATCCAACGGTTCAAGCTCGATGGCCTCGGTGTGCGGCGGATGCCTGGCCCTGATGGACGCGGGCGTGCCCATCAAGCAACCCGTTGCTGGGATTTCCGTGGGCATGTTCGAAGTAGGCAATGAACGGAAGCTCGTCGTTGATATTCTGGGCGAGGAAGACCATTTTGGCGAAATGGATTTCAAGGTGGCGGGCACGCAGCGCGGTGTCACGGCCGTGCAGTTAGACCTGAAAGGCCGCGGTCTTCCCCATGATATCGTCGTCGAGACCTTCGCGCTGGCCAAGGAAGCCCGATTGGACATCCTCCGGAAAATGCTGGCGACCCTTGCGGCGCCGCGACCGACGACCAGCGAATATGCCCCAAGAATATTGACGATCCGCATCAACCCTGAAAAAATCGGAAAGGTCATCGGACCGGGCGGCAAGTACATCAAGTCAATTGAAGCCGAAACCGGCGCCACGGTCGAGATTGACGACGATGGCACGATTCTGGTTTCCTGTGTCGACCTCGCGGGTGCGCAGCAGGCATTGGAGATGATCGAAGCCGTAACCGCCGAAGTGAAGGTCGGGAAGATCTATTCGGGACGCGTAAGCAGTATCAAGGATTTCGGCGCCTTTATTGAGGTGACGCCCGGTCAGGACGGGCTTTGCCACATCAGCGAGCTGTCGACGGAATACGTCAAGTCGGCCGAGGATGTGGTCAAGATCGGCGACCGGGTGCGGGTCAAAGTCATATCGATCGATGACCAGGGGCGGATCAAGCTCTCTCGCAAAGCCGCGACGCTTGAGGAGGCCGCCGTGGCCGCACAATAGGCGGCGCGCGGTCGACGCACATAGTTGATCGGGTGGTCGTCGCTTCGTGTATACCGCGGAGCGGCGATACGCCCATCGCGCGGCAGCTTGGTCCCTTCTGGTCAGCAGGAGGTGCATGTCATGCTGACCGGTGTAGTCAAGTGGTTTGATGTGAAAAAGGGTTTCGGCTTCATCGAGGGTCCGCCCGACGGCAAGGACGTTTTCGTTCACTTCAGCTCGATTCAAGGCGAGGGGTTTAAAAGCCTCCGCGACGGCGAGACCGTCGAATACGAGTTGACCGACTCGGAACGCGGACCGCAGGCGAAAAACGTCCGCAGGTTGTCGGAGTCGACGGAGTAGTCGCCGGGCTCCGATCCAATGTTCTGAAGGACGAATGGGCTGCATCGGCGGCGACGGAACAAAGCCGCTTGCCGAAGCGGCCGAAACTCCGATGGATCGGCTTCGATAGGATTCCATGACCCAGGAAGTCCCACAATCGGCCGCCCTACCGCTCACCGTTTCGGAAATGACCGAACTGGCGGGCGGACTGGCCCACGAACTGCGAAATCCCCTCTCCACCATGATGATCAATCTCAAGTTGCTCGGTGAGGATCTTCAGGATCGGGATTCGACGTCCGACGATATTCGCCGGCGGGCATTGCTGAAAGTCGATGTGCTCCGTCGCGAGGCCGAACGACTTCAACTGCTGTTCGACGACTTCCTCAACCTCACCAGCCCGTACCGTCTCGAACTCGAGGATCACGACCTGAAGGCCATCGTGTTTCGGCTCGTGGAGTTCCTTGAACCGATGCTGCGCGCCGGCGGCGTCGCCGTGACCATTGCTCGCTCGGAGTCGCCGGTGCAGTGTCGCGTGGACGAGAAGCTGATCAGCCAGGCGCTGCTCAATCTCGTTATGAACGCCCGGGATGCCATGCCCGGCGGCGGCACGGTCACGATCGGTGTTCGCGTCGAAGCTGACAACGCGATTCTCAGCGTTGCCGATACCGGCATCGGGATCGACCCCAAGAACCGAGATCGCATTCTCAGGCCGTTCTTTTCGACCAAGGCGAAGGGCGGCGGGTTGGGTCTTTCCATCACCCGCCGCATCATTCAGGAGCATGGCGGAGATCTGTCGTTTACGAGTCAACCCGGCGCGGGAACGGAGTTTGTCGCTCGATTGCCGATCAAGGCGCGCTGACCCGACCGCACCTTTCGATACAATACCTCTGCCATGAGTGACAAGGCATTCGTGCTGATCGTTGAGGACGAGGACGCGCACGGCCGGGCCATTGCCGAGGCGCTGTCGCGCGGACCGTACGTCTGCAACGTCGTCAATGAAGGCGAGGCGGCCCTTGAGAGCATCCGCCGCCGCCCGCCCGACGTCGTCATCACGGACTTCAAGCTCGGCGGCGATGTGGATGGCGTGACCGTCCTGCGCGAGGCCAAGCGGATCAATCCCGAAACGGAAGTCATCCTGATCACCGCCTACGGGAGTGAATCGCTCGCCCGCGATGTGCTCAGTCAGGACAACGAGTTTCGCGCGTACGACTACCTCATCAAACCCATCGACATCGACGTGCTTCGCGACAAGGTCGAACGGGCCGCGAGGCGGGCATCCAGTGGACGCGAATCCAAGGCCTTCCAAAAACACCTCGACTCGGCGTTCGATTTTTGCGGGATCATCGGCACGTCCGACGCCATCCATCGCGAAATCAAACGTACGCAAAAGCTCGCCAAGAGCAAGAGCACCGTGCTGATCTTCGGCGAGACGGGGACCGGAAAGGAACTGTTCGCCCAGGCGCTGCACATGAACTCGCCGCGCGCGGGCAAGCCGTTTCGCGTGCTCAACTGCGCCGCGGTCAGCGAGACGCTGCTCGAAAGCGAACTCTTCGGTCACGTGAAGGGTGCGTTCACCGGAGCCGTCAGCGACCGCAAGGGCCTCGTCGCCGCGGCCGACGGCGGCACGCTGTTTCTCGACGAAATCGGCGACATGCCCCTGCCCATGCAGGCCAAGCTGCTGCGCACCCTCGAAACCGGCGAAGTCATTCCGGTCGGGTCGAACGACACACAGTATTTCGACGTGCGCTTCGTCGCCGCGACCAATCACAACCTTCAGGAACTTGTCCGCACGGGCACGTTTCGCGAGGACCTGTTTTATCGACTGCACGGACAGGGCGCCATTCACCTGCCCCCGCTTCGCCAGCGTCGCGAGGACATTCCCGTTCTGATTCACCACTTTATCCGGCAGGCCAATGCGGAAAACGGAACCGGTTTCTCGGGAGTTTCGGCCGAGGCGATGCGCAAGCTTGTCAATAGCAACTGGCCCGGCAATGTCCGCGAGCTTCGCAACGTCGTCTCACGCATGTGCCTCGAAGCCGAAGGTCCGATGTTGCAGGTCGACGACCTGCCCGACAGCCTCAAGGCTTCCACTGACATCGTTCGTATGGGTCCGCCCAATCTGGCGGGCATGTCCATGGCCGACGTCGAAAAACTGCACATCATGAACACGTTGCGCATGTTCGGCGGCAACCGCGAAAAAACCGCCAAGGCGCTCGGCATCGGCGCGCGCACGCTCTATCGCAAGCTTAGGGACTACGGGTTGCGATAACGGGGGCAGCGTCCCCGTTGTATGGGATTGCAGTTGCCCCGCGCGCCATGCCGATGGAGAGCCTCTAGAGCATGTAACAATCAAGTGTAGCGTCGGGGCTTGTCCCCGACGAATCGAGGATTGCGTCACCCACAAGGAGTGACGCTACATTTGATCGTCATGAGCAATGACAAGACAGAGCCGCGACCGTCAGGGAGCGGCGTTTTTCGCTTGGAAAGCTTCGTTTTGTTGGAGCCTCTTGGTTCCCATCGAAGTTTCGGTGCTATGATGTCAAAAGTTCTTCTCCGCCAATCCGAGACCCACACTGACTTTTCCGTGCGAATCGGTTCAAGGTTGACGAGCGCCTTGTACTGACTGCCGTTCGACATCGTTCCAAGCGTGCATCAAGATGCACCTTGCCTGACCGGGCCGAACCACGTGACGTTTGTGTTCGTGGTTAGAGGCGACGAAGCATGGACGGAGGCGATGCGAATGGCGATGGTTGTATTCCTGCGAGGCGTCAATGTCGGCGGCCATCGAACGTTTCGTCCGAGCGTCCTTGCTAAAGAGCTTGGCAAGTTCGATGTCATCAACATCGGTGCCGCGGGCACATTTGTCGTTCGCAAACCGGCGACTCGGGCAATCCTGCGCAGCGAGCTTCGCCGTCGGCTGCCTTTCGAGACGGAAGTCGTTCTCTGCGACGGACGCGACCTCGTTCGCCTCGAAACCGAAAACCCATTCGGCGCAGAGCCGACACACCCGAACATTGTTCCATTCGTGAGCGTCCTTTCAAAGGCTCGTGCCATTGGCATCCCGATGCCCGTCACGCTTCCGCCGACCGGAACGTGGCTCCTGAAGGTCATCAGGGTGAAAAACCAATTCGCGTTCGGCCTGTACCGACGTCACATGAAAGCGATTGGGTACCTCGGCCGGCTCGACAAGCTGCTCGGCGTGCCCGTGACCACGCGGAATTGGAACACGATCCAAAGCATCGTGCGAATCCTGAAGGGCGATGGGAAAAAAGGAACGTCGACCTGATTCGTTTCGGGGTTGCGGCGGACGAAACCCGCACTACAACGAGCACTACCAACCTGGCTGCCGATTAGTCGTCGAGAAATGCATCGGCCTCGAATTCGACGAGCCATCGCGGGTCGATGAATCGGCAAACCTGCATGATCGTATTGGCCGGACGGATGTCGCGGAAGAAGTCACCGTGCACGCGGGCCACGACCTCCCAATCGTCGATCCGCGTCAGCAATGTGCGCGTGCGGTATACGTGGTGCAGTCCCGCGCCGAGTTCGGCCAGTGCGTCGCGGATGATTTCCAGGCTGCGGCGTGCCTGCGCGGCCGGGTCGCCGATACCGACGGTCTGTCCATCGCGGTCCAGCGGCGCGGTGCCGGTCACCGCGATGATGCGCCCGGCCTGGATGGCGCGGGATATGCCGACAATCGGCTCGAACGGCGATCCCGTGGATACGCGTTTGCGCGGATTCGTCATGACGTTTCGGCTCCGGACGGGTACTGGGGTTCCCGACGCCGGAGCATTCTATGAACGGGACCTCACTCGCTCAACAGATACGCTTTGTAGGAACGAAGAATGAATGAACAATTCGGCATGGCATCCGTTCAACGAGCCGCAGGCTTCAGCCTGCGCGACCCGGGTCGCGCGAACTGAAAGTTCGCGGTTCAGAAGGGCAAGTGATTCTGCGTCATTGTTTGGCGGAGCAAGCTTCGCCCGCCGATTGGCTCGTCGGGCTCGAGCCGGGTGCTTCTTTGAGACATGATGATCCCACTCGCCGGGCGAACACTTTTATCTGATTCTCAGGCCGGGGTGCCGACGCAGGAACAGGTCGCGTCTCCCTTAAACATGCTGGTCGAACAGAATCGAGTTCCCATCGGGATCAACCACCACGAAGCTGGCCGGACCGGTCGTGCGCTCATCCGCCTCCGTCGCCGGTTGCACGCCTTTTGCCTTCAGTTGCCGTTGCAGCTCGCGCACGTCGGTGAACTTGCCAAGCTTCTGCGCGTTGCCGTCCCAGCCGGGGTTGAAGGTGAGAATGTTCTTCTCGAACATGCCCTGAAAGAGCCCGATGACGCAATCGCCGTTCTTCAGGATCAGCCAGTTCTGCTCGGCGTGTCCGGCGAACTGCTTAAACCCTAGCTTCTCATAAAACGCCTTCGAGGCCTGAAGATTTTTCACCGCCAGACTGACGGAAAACGCACCGAGTTGCATATCGTGCTCCATTAAACTCCATGACTAGTCCGAAACTCAATGGCCACGCCGGGGTCGCGGCCTGCCTGACAGGCGAATCGCAAACCTCCCGTTCGATGTCACTGCCGCGGCGCCGACTCAGCCTTTTCTCGCTTATAGGTGACAAGGAACAACTGCGTATCCGCCTTGGTCTTGAACTCCGTAGGCCGGCTCTTGCCGCTCAGATCGTAACAAATTCGCAGCGTGTCGCCGTCGAGCTCATAAATCGCCAGGATGGTCCTGTCCTTGTTCGGCCCCTCGGTGCCGGTGACATCCAGCGCCTTGGGTTTGGCGTCTGCGTTTAGCTTAACGGTGCCATGATCTGGCACTCCGCCTGCCGTTACCGTGTATTTGCCGTCTTTCAGTTCGAGCCTGATGGTCTTGCGAACCTCGTCGGGGTACTTGTTCCCGGCGAGTTCGGCCTCTTCCGGCAGCCAGGTGCCCTGAATGGCCTCGGCATCCTTGGGCTTCGTCTTCTTGGCGTCCTCCTTCTTGGAATCCTCGCCAACCGTGCATGCGAACGACACCCAAAGCATCGGAATCACAAACAGTTTGAGCAACATGGGGTTCTTCTCCGAAAAAACCTCTCCGCCGGCCTAGCGACGCCGCAACGGCCGGACGGGCAAACAGCAATCCAGATCAAACGTCTCCCACCCAAGTTCGAGTGGGGTCCGGCGATACACTTCCATCGACGGCTCATCCGCGGGTTGATAACCGCTTCCCGGCAGCCAGGCATGGAACAAGTATTTCCACGCCCGATCCTCCTTGTGGATGTCGCCGTGGCAGCGGACCGCCGCAAACCGGTTCGCCGGAATCGTGGCGAAGCTGACCTCGCCGCTCTCCTCCATTCCGTTCGGCAGCACGAGGCACCAGTCGAACCGGAATTTCTTCATCGGCGTGATGTCCAGATCGTCCAGCGATCGGCCGATGAGTTGCGCTTTGGGCACAAGCCCCTGCCGCCGACCCCAGTCCATCAGGCGGTCAAACGCCGCCAGAAGCCGATGGACGTCGAACGAACCGATCACCCGCTCATAGGCGATTCGCTGCTCCGGCCGATCCACCAGCCGAACGCGGAACCGATCCGGGTTCCGACCGTCCGGCAATGTCCCGAAACCATACCCGGCGTTGGTCAATAAGTCTTGTCGAATCTTGCTCTCTTTCAGGAATCGCTCGCGAGAAAACCCTCGCGGGCTGAATCCGAAGGCCTGCCGAAACGCGCGGGAAAAATCCGACGACGACGCGAAGCCCGTCCGCAATGCAATGTCGGTCAGTTTCTCCTTTGGACCGTGCTGCATCTGGAAGACCGCCGCCTCCAGGCGTAACCGACGAATGTGGGCGTGCAGCGGCTCGCCGACGATCGATCGGAATATGCGGTGGAAGTGGAATGGCGAAAAGTGTGCCAGCCGCGCCAGTTCCGCGATGGGCAGCGGCTCGGCCAGATGCTCCTTGATGTGGTCGATGACCCGGTTGACCCGCTGTCGGTAGATTCGCGTCGACGCTGTGGAGTGCGAACCTCGACCCGGCGACTCGGCCGAAACGTGAGGAAGCTTGATTGTCTTTTGACCCGGTAGCCGCTTGCTTGGCATGGCCACATGATCCCGCTCGCGCGTCGCGCTCGCAAGCGAAGGCCAAATACCCACGGCTGATCGAGGCAGTGTGTTGTGGCACCGGTTTCCAACCGGTGAAAGAATGGTATTGCAGAAAACCTCAAATCGACATCGACGCGACCTGCGGCCTAGCCACTCCGATCTGCGCGAACACGTCGTCGTACTGACGAGCGAGGTAGTCCTGATCCGGACCCCCGTGCAAATGCGTCCACGGAAACACTTCCGTCGAAGGCCGCTCGCGGTGCGCGTAGAAGGCCGGATCGACACCCGTCGCCGCAAACGCCTCATTCCACAACGGCGCTTTGAAGCACTCATCCCAACCGTCGAAACGCGCCCCCGCGCGATAGGCATGTTCGATCGAATCGGCCAGTCGCCGATCGCCGCGTGCAAAAACGCCTTCGAGAATCGACCGCTCCACGTTGTGCGTCTTCAGCTTGATCGGCCCCTTGTTCTTCGCCTTATTGCCCCATGGCCTCGTCGTCTTGTTGCCTTGTTGCCTTGCTGCCTTGTTGCCTCCGTCATACAACAACCCCGCCATCCGTCGCCGCGCATCGTGAAAGTATTCCGCTCGCGGCTGGGCCGCCCATTGAAACGGCGTATAGGGCTTGGGCACCAGCCACCCCACCGAAGCGTTGACTTGCGCCGGTGCCTTGCCCATTTCGCGCCGGGCCTCGCTCACCTTGCGGGCCAGATGCACGATGCCGTCGATGTCGTCAGGCCGCTCGCCGGGAAACCCGCACATGAAATAGAGCTTGATCCCCCGCCATCCGGCGCTGTACGCCTGCTTCACCCCGTCGATCAGGTTCCCGTCGGTCACGTGCTTGCGAATCGCCGCGCGCATGTCGTCGTTGGCGGCTTCGACCGCCATGGTCAGCCCGCTCTTGCGCACCGAGTTCACCATCCACGGGATGTTCTGGAGCATCTTGTCCACGCGCAGCGACGGAACCGAGATATTGACCTTGCGCGGATTGAACCGCTCGTTCACCCGCTCGGCCAGTTCCCGAAGGTCGGGATAGTCGGCCGTCGAAAGCGAAAGCAGACCGATCTCCTCCTGCCCGGTGGCCCAATACATCTGCTCGGCCATGTCCAGAATCTTGTCCACGCTGCGCATGCGCAGCGGTCGCTTGGTGTATCCGGCGTGGCAAAATCGGCAACGCTGCGGACAACCGCGCATGATCTCGATGGCGAATCGGTCGTGAACGACTTCGACGTAGGGCACGAGCGGTCGAAGTGGAAACGGTGCTTCGTCGAAGTTCATCGTCTGGCAGCGCTCGATGGTCCGCGGAATGAGCGGATCGGTCGGCGTCACCGAGCGGACCGTTCCGTCGGCGTTGTAGCGCACATCGTACAGCGACGGAGCGTAGATCCACGGAAACCGCCGCGCCATGTGCAGGATCATGTCACGCCGTGGCACTCCGCCGGCCTTCAGCTCCTTGTAGAATTCCAAAATCGCGCTCATCGAGGCCTCGCCGTCACCGAGGACAACGAGATCAACGAAGTCTGCCACCGGTTCCGGGTTGTCGGCCTGCGGTCCGCCGGCAATCACCAGCGGATGCGAATCGTCGCGCTGCGCCGCCCTCAGCGGAATCCCCGCGAGGTCGAGAATCTGAAGCACCGAGGTGAACGCCATCTCGTATTGAAGCGAAATCGCCAGAATGTCGGCCGAAGAAACCGGCTGCCGCGTGTCCCAGGTGAACAGCGGAATGTCGCGTTCGCGCATTCGCGCTTCAGCGTCCAGCCACGGACAATACACGCGTTCGGCACAACAACCCGGAGTGTGATTCACCAGCCAATAAATGATCTGACAACCGAGATGGCTCATCCCGATGGTGTAGGCATCGGGGAAGGCGATCGCGACGCGGACGTCGGCTTTTTGCCAATCACCGTCGCGCACCAGTTGATTGATTTCGCGTCCGATGTACTGACCCGGCTGTTTGACGAACGGAAGGAGATCCGTCCCAACGATTTCCGCCAAAGTGACCATAAGACACTTCCGCTTTATCTAATTGTCGTTTAGATAACCAAATCCGCCCGATGGCAGTCAGTTTACCGTCAGAATCACGTGCCGAATAGGGCGCTTCGTCTGCAACTTGCGAAATCTGGGAGGAATCGAGCGAAACAGCCATCTGTCCCCCGCGAGGCAAAAAGCAACGGAAAAACTGAAAAAATATTCCCCAGGACCTGTAAAAAAACGTTGCAAAGCGTCAGAAAGAGCGTTACACTCGAAGGGCGTTATGGTGGGAACTGCGCAACCAATGCGTCCTCGTCGTCGCCGTGACTCTCGCGGTGGGCGGAGCGCGTTTACCCTGATCGAGTTGCTTGTTGTCATCTCGATGATCGGGTTCCTCTTCGCGCTTCTCGTTCCGTCGCTCAAACGATCCATGCAGTTGGCGCGAGCGACGGTTTGTCAGCATCATCTCAAGCAGATCGGCACAGGCCTGTTGATGTACCGTGATGACAACAACGGCTGGCTGCCTGTCAACAAGACCATCGAAGTCACAACGGCGTCCGCGCCGGCAGGCGAAAGCGCGTGGTTCGCCAAGCTGTTTCCAACGTACATGCCCGATCCGATGCTGATGCGTTGTCCTTCGGATCCGTTTGGCTATCGGATGGCGGAATACCAGAGCAACATTGCGTCGCCGGAAGCGGCCGATGCGGTGAGTTATGGATTGAATCAGTTCATCATGACGGCGGGCGGCGGCTATCTTTCCAATCTGGAGCGGTTCAAGCCGCGCTGGCCGGGTCAAACCATTCTGGCGGCGGATATCGGGCCGGATGATCTGCGGTTTGAATCTCGCGTTCGCAGTGACGAACATGGCCCGTCGCGCAACGGCAGTCTGATGATGTGGGGTAGCGGATGGGATCCCTTCACAGGCGCATCCGCGAAGACGTGGCTGACCACGCGACATGGACATGGCATTCACATGCTTACTGTGGACGGTGGTGTTCACGACGTTCGGTCTGAGTCCGTTCTTCGTGCTCCGGTCAAGCGCAAATATGCGAACTGTTCGGCGGGCGGGTGCCCACTGTGCAATGAGTTAAAGACCTTCCACTACTCCTTCGCCGACGATCGCCTCTTCTGGTGGACCGGATCGATTCCGACCGAGTAATGAGTTCCCTGAAAACCAAGGGTTTCCCGACATCGGCGCCACCGCGACGCACGGTCCGTATCGTGAAGCGTAGACTTCCGACGCGCGCGGCGGCATTGAGCTTGGCGGCGGTGGCGGCGACGGCGGTGTTCGCGCTGGCGTCGTGGGGATGGTGGCGAAGCGATCGCGTTGAACCCGTTCCCGCGCCCAACTTATTGGAAACCGAGATCGACTGGCGCTGCGCCGGCGGGCACGAATTCGCCAGTCCCGGCCAGCCCGGATCACGACCTTGCCCGATTTGCGCCGAAACGTCCTTTCCCACCGCGATGTACCAATGTGACAAGCACGGTTCGTACGCGGTTCTGGTTGAATTCGAGGTTCGTCCCGACGGCAGCACGCCGGTCACCAAGTACCGAGTTCAGGGAGGCCTGTGGGCGACGGCGGACAGCGGGCCGCGATGCCCGCGATGCGGAGCGGCGCTCACTCGGAGCGAAGACCCACTCGCGGGAACGCCTAAGAGCCGACGTCGATCGGGAGGATGACTCCATCCGCGTCACGCAAAGTGCGCGGCGCTGTACATCGCCTCAGCGGCGCAGGCCGCAACAGCGGCGGTTTCGGCGCGAAGCGTCGTTTGCGCCAACCGAACGGTAACGATGCCGCAGCGCGACGCCAGGGATCGTTCGCTGTCGGTCCACCCGCCTTCCGGACCGATGAACACGATAATGGGGCGACCGGAGGGAACGCGGCTTAGCAATGAGGCGAACGGCGCGGCGGCGTCCGCGAAGTCGGCGATCGCGGCGATCTCGAATTGCGCGGCGCGCGACGCAGCGTCCGCGAAGGTTCGGGGTTGGGAAACGCTCGGTACCCAGGCGCGGCCGGATTGTTTGGCGGCTTCGACGGCACGGCGCGACCATTTCTCCACGGCGGCCAACCCCGGGCGGGTGACGCTGTGTTCGGCAAGGATCGGCCAGATCGCGGCCACGCCCAGCTCGGTGCATTTCTCGACCATGTAGCCTTGTCGATGTGTTTTGGCCATGGCCACGGCGAGGGTCAGGTGATGAGCGGCGTCAAACGGCTTCTGTTCAAGGTGTTCAACGCGGGAGATGAGCGATCGCCGCTCCACGCTTTCGACGATTCCGCGACCTTCGCGTCCCGCGCCGTCGAACAAGACGACGTCGTCGCCGGCTCGAAGCCGCCGCGCAGCGACGGCGTGACGAAACTCCTCTTCGGAGAGTCGATTCGAGCCCGGCTGGAGTTCGGGATGGTAGAGTCGGGGAAGCGACATCGTCGGGAATTATCGACGAGGTCGAACGCGAGGCAACGGGTCTGTTCAGGTCGGCGGTCCACACAGCCGATAACCCATGAGATTGCATCCGCGCGGTTTCGCGGCCGGCGCAACAGGCGGGCGGCGTCGTGGTCCGTCACGCTTCGATGATCGGGTGAGAAGAAACCGCTCCCTCACCCATGACGCTTCGCGTCAAGGGCAGGCTCTCGCGGTTCTGTTCAGGCCACGACCATGCGAAGTTTCAAGAATGATGCACTAGAGTATGTAACCATCAATTGTAGCGTCGGGGCTTGTCCCCAACGAATCGAGGATTGCGTCACCCACAAGGGGTGACGCTACATTTGATCGTTATGAGCGTTAGCTCTCCAACTGCCACATACAGGCTTGTCGTCGTCCTGGGGAAGCACGAGGCTCTGAAAGCGAATCAACCATGTCCGATGACTTGAAACCACAACCTCCATCCGAATCGGGTGATCCGGGCGGATTGGGCCCAGCGACCGAGAAGGACGTGGACGCGAAGCTGGCGGAGGCGGCCCGACTGGCCGGGGAGATTGGAGGACAAGTCGGAGTTTCCGAAGCATCGACCGTCGAAGCGCTATCGACCAACCCAATGCAATCCATCGAAAAGGGTCTGGATGAAGAGCTGAAGGACCTCGAGCACCTGATTCAAAAGACGAAGTCCGAAGTAGGTGGCGATTCGGCCGTTGGCGCTGAGGCGCCCGCGAAACCGGCGGTGCCATCCGTACCCGATTTCATGGCTGAGTTCATGTCGCCGGAACCATTACCGGCGTCTCCCGACGCGTCCGCCGGCGGCGCGAAAATCGTGCATTCTGCCGGCGAGTCGATCGAAGATGGAACCGAAGAAGCCGGCGACGGTGCGACGGCAAAGTCCAGCGTTCCCGCTCAGACCGTCGCTGAAAGTGCGGGCGGCCCGCCCGCGAGCAAGGCATCGGCCGCCCCGGCGATCGCTTCGTCCAAGGTGCAATCGCCCAAGCCGGGGGTGGTTGGATCGGGAACACTCTCGATATCCCCGAGTGCTACCCCGGGAGGAAAACAGGCTGTCGGAAAGTATTCGCTGGATGTCAAAGCGGTGCAAGCGAGCGGGGAGGAACGGAGTGAGAAGCAAGCGGAACAATCGGCCAACGGCGTTCAGACGGTGCTGATCCGGCTGTGCGAGACCGGCGTGAACCTTCTCGAACGAGTCGATCGGCCGTTCGCAAAGCTGGGCTCCCGTGTTCGCGACGTCATCGGATTGGTGGCGTTGGCGACGGCGGCCGTTTCGGCGATTGTGCTGGCGATATCGTTTCTGTAGCATTTCCCTTTGATGTCCGGCCAGCATTTGCACACAATCGACTCGGTAGACGACACGTTTGTTTGCCCGCACCGCAGAATCAAGACGCACGCGCTTGGCCGCCGGGCGGCTGATGGACTGGTTGCCATCATCATTGGTTTGATTCGATGCTATCAGGCGGCGATTCGTCCGCATTTGATAGGGACGTGCAAGTTCTGTCCGACGTGCAGCGAATACGCGATCGGTGCGTTGCGCGGGCATGGGTTGCTTCGCGGCGTGTTGTTGTCGTGCCGACGGCTGATTCGATGTCATCCGTTTTCGCGCGGGGGCATTGACCCGGTGCCCCCAGCGCGGACGTCGAGCGATGAGCGATTGCGGTGACGACGATGGGGGGCACGTCCGGGAAGCGAGAATTCGGTTTGGTCGTGGCGGATGGATGGTCGCGGCGTTCGGGAATCCGCGCGAGCTAGAGCTCGCGGCTCGCTACGATTGGCATGCAATTGCTGGGGAGCGCTTCCGGTGCCAATGTGGTTGATAAACGTTTGACTCTTCGGGAATCCGCGCGAGCTAGAGCTTGCGGCTCGCTACGATTGGCATGCAATTGCTGGGGAGCGCTTCCGATGCCAACGTGGTTGTTGAACGTTTGACTTTTCGGGAATCCGCGCGAGCTAAAGCTCGCGGCTCGCTACGGCTGGATTGAATGTGTGTTACGGCGCGGCGTTCACGTCGAGAAGCGTTTGGTCGGGGTCGCGGGTCCTGGGCGTGTATTGGGCGATGAGGTTGCGGATTCGGGGCTGATCGGGGTTCAGCTCGAGTGATCGGTGCCAGTGCTCCATGGCGCGATCGCGGCGGTCGACGCGCGTTTCGTCTTCCAGATAGTAGATCATATTGATTGATCCGAGCCCGGCGTGGGCGCGCGGAAGACGCGCATCGCAGGTCAGCGCCTGCTGGTAGGCCCGCTCGGCGGCGGCGAAGTCGCGCGTTCTGAAAAGGCAAAACCCGAGCGCTTCGTGCGCGGCGGCGAGACGGGAGTCCATGCGAATGGCCTCGAGCAACGTCTGCCGGGCGGGTTTATAACGTTCGAGATTCATGTAGGTGTTGGCGAGATTGACGAGCACAAGCGGCTGGTGGCTGTCACGCTCGAGCGCTTCCTTGTAGGCGGCAATGGCCTCGTAGTATTTCTGCTGGGCATCGAGGGCCACGCCGAGATTGACGAACGCGTGCGCCTGGGTGTCGTCAATGGCGATGGCCTGTTCGAACTGCCGAACGGCCTGCTCGTAATCGCCGCTCTGCTGGTAGCACACGCCGAGGTTGAGCCGGGCGTCAGCGTCGCGCGGTCGCAACTCGACGGCATGAAGATAGGCCTGAACGGCCTCGCGAAGCCGGTTCGTAAAGTGGTACATCTGTCCGAGATTGAATGTGTCGTCGAATGAAAAAGGATCGCGTCTCAAGGCTTCGACGAAACTGCTGATGGCCTGCTCGTATTCTCCCATTCGGCGGTAGATTCGCCCCATGCCGGAATGGGCGACGGCCAACTGCGGATCGAGCCGCGCGGCTTCCTGAAAGGCCGCAAGCGCGGACTCGAGGTCGCTGGATTCCACGAATTGTTCGGCGCGGCGCATTTCGCGCCGGGCACCGTGCTGGCGGATGGACTTGCATCCCGTCATCCCGGACAACGTCAACAGGACAATGAACGCCGCCGGCACGCAAGACCGGAGAATCAATCGCCTCGATATCCGGACGTCAAAGCGTGCGCGGGTTGATCCGTCACGGCGACCAGACCTCCAGCCGGATTTTGCAGCCCAATCGTTCATTGTTTGCTTCTTCAACAGGCGCCGTTTCGGGGGTTCGGCGGTCGAAGGAAGAGCGTACCATTGGGCCGGCGAATGCTCAAAGGCTGGTTTGAGGTCGAGATAACACGTTTCGGTGCAATCGCAGCGGAGGCGCGTCCATACTATTCGGGAATCCGCGCGGACGGCCGGCCAGCCAATTGGTCAAATCGGGGGCTCGCTTGTGCGGAGCTGCAAGGGCTTTCATGGACCTGAAGGTCGCTGGGCGACGCGCGACAACCATTGCATTTCACATCCAGAATCGGCTATCATTTCGCCATTCTGTGGATGGGGTCTGTTGGCAGCTGTCATTCCCATGAGTCGTCGAGCCTGCGGGCGGATCATCGTTGTTCTCTCCCTAATGGCGGCCCTGTTGTTTTTGTCGGCCGGGCGCGCCGATCTCGTGTTCTTCTGGAGTTTTCTGGGAGTCGAGGCATTCGGCTGGGTGCTGATGCTGGCGAACATGGACCCTCGTCTTTTTGAGGAGCGCATCCGTCCGGCCAAGAGCGGGGTTGATCGGCGTCTTCGTCGTGTGATGACCGCGCTGTTCGGGCTGGTTCTGGTCATCGTGGGGTTGGACGCGGGTCGCTTCGGCTGGTCGAGCGTACCGGATCGGCTTCAGTGGGGGGCGATGGGCGGACTGGCGGCGGCGTTTGCGTTGATTGCCTGGGCACAGCGGGTGAACAGTTTCTTTTCGCCGGTCGTGCGGATTCAGTCGGAACGCGAGCATCGGGTGATTACCGACGGACCTTATCGGTACGTTCGTCATCCCGGCTACCTCGGCATCGCGGCGCTGATGGTGTTTTGTCCGATCGCGCTGGGTTCATGGTGGGCGATGATCCCGGGCGTTCTGGCCGTGGGGTTGCTGGTGCGACGGGCCGTGATCGAGGATCGGTTTCTGCACAAGCACCTTGACGGCTACGACGATTATGCACGGCATGTGCCTTATCGGGTCGTTCCCGGATTGTGGTAGGGGCTCAGGGGTGCGCGAAAGTTCCGGCGGGGAATCATTCCGAACACATAGCCCTAGCGACCGACCTTGGTTCCTGCGACCTATCATCACTCAAGGCCCCGCGCTGGCGCTTGGGATTCGGATGGAGGACGCGCGCCGGCAGTTCATGACGGACCGCGAGGGCCGACGATGGCGAGTAATTCGCTCAGTCGGCGGATGACATGGTCGGCGCGGTCGGCGAAGTCAGGCGGCGGGGCGTCGCCGATCATCAAGACGGTCGTCGCGCCGGCGGCCTGGCCGGACATGATGTCGAAGAGGAAATCGCCAACCATCCAGCTCGCCCTCGGATCGGCGTCGAGCTGCCTGCAAATGGAGAGGACGGGTTCGGCGGATGGTTTAATCGCCCCGTCCTCGCGGGTGCGGACCGCATCAAACACAAAGCCGAACCGGTCGACGATTGTGTCGACGATGGCGCGGGAATTGCGAGTGAGGACGGCAGTCGGCTTTCCGGCGGCGCGACAGGCGGCCACGACCTCGACAGCGTTGTCGTACAGAACGGCGTGACGGGCGGCGATTTCTTCATGGCGGGCGAGGATGTTCTCTGCGCGGATTCGGTCTGAAGGGTTCATGCCTTCCAATGCTTCGAGGATGGGGCCTGACGGGATGCCGATTTCGGCGCGGATGGCGTCAAAGTCGAGGACGGGTTGGGTGAGCGTTCCGTCGAGATCGAAAATGACAACAGAACGCGTCATTGGCTCAACGAAGAAGTCGACAACGGCGCGGTCCGGATGATGCCGTTGGTTGGCGATGGCGGAATCAAGAAAAAAGGCGACGCGGACGGCGGAAAAGGGCAAGTCGCCCGTTTCAGGGGTCCGCGTCGCTCATGATGGCCGTCCATGCAGCCACTTCATGTACTGCGTCAGGCCGTCGGCGTCCCGCCGAAGGAACCGCCAAGGAAAAAGAACGCGGCCACGCCCGCGACGATAAGCCACCAAAGCCAGTTCATTGTTAATCCTCCAAACGAACCAGAAAGGAAATCGACCATCCGTCCCGCGCCGGGACCGATGCGATTTCACGAGGATATCGTAACGGCGTGAAAGCGTCGCGTCCATTACGAAACGATGAATCGCGCGGCGTCGACCGGCGTCGGCGCATAACAACCAATGGGGAAAGAACTTGTAGTCGAAAACCAGAGGTCATCGGGCAGACACCGGTTGTTGGAAAATGTCCGGCGGACTAAACTACAACTTCGCGGGCGAAGGCGAATTGAATCGACGTAACCGCTGAGATTCCGGGAGGATCAATCATGGCCGTTCTCGCGCCAATCAACTTCAATAAATGGGTCGACGAGCACAAGGATCAACTCAGGCCGCCGGTAGGGAATCAGTATCTTTATCGCGGGACGGATTTTTTCGTGATGGTGGTGGGCGGTCCGAACGCCCGGAACGACTTTCACATCACAGAGTCGGAGGAGTGGTTTTATCAGGTCAAGGGGGACGTCGTGGTTCGCACGCGGGAGGATGGTCGGATCGTCGACCACAAGGTTCGCGAGGGAGACACGTTCTTTATTCCGCCAAACGTGCCGCATTCGCCGCAGCGCCCGCCGAACACGATCGGCATCGTAGTGGAGCGGGTTCGGCCGCCGGATGAAATGGAGCACCTCGTTTTTTATTGCGAAAAGTGCAACGAACTCGTTTGCGACATCAAATTCGCGTGCAAAGACATTGTCGAGCATTTTCGCGACACGATGGAGGCGTTTTGGAAGGACGACGGGCGGCGGACGTGCAAGAAGTGCGGCACGAAGGTTCCCAAGCCCGGACCGGTGTCGACGCTGCCGTCGTGCTGATTGAAATGCAGAGCGACGTTCGCCGTTGAGGGGCGAACTTCAGTTCGCGCGACGCTGGCCGCGCAGGCTGAAGCCTGCGGCTCGTTACGCGGAAAGTCACGCGGAAATGGTTCATTCATTTCGCGCTTTTGCCTAGCAGGCGTTTCATCTCGCGGACGGCTTCGCGCATGCCGACGAAGCAGGCGCGGGAGACGATGGAGTGTCCGATGTTGAACTCGGCGAAGGGCAGCGCCGCCACGGGGGCAATGTTTCGATAGGTAAGGCCGTGGCCGCCGAGGACTTCGAGCCGGACATCGCGTCCGACGCGAATGCCCTCGCGCAATTCGTCGAGCGCGGCTGATTGTTCAGCCGGGGATTGGGCGTGGGCGTATCGCCCGGTCCAGAGTTCGACGGCCTGAAAGCCGATATCAGCCGAGGCTCGAATCTGCTCGGCGATGGGCTCGATGAAGGCGCTGACGACGATTCCGGCGTCGCGGAGCCGGCGGACGGCCGCGGCCACCCGGTCGCGATGGCGAATGACGTCGAGTCCGCCCTCGGTGGTGATTTCCTCGCGGCGTTCGGGAACGAGCGTGCATTGATCGGGTTGCAGGTCGGCGGCGATGGCGACGATTTCGTCGGCGATGGACATTTCCATGTTGAGTTTGACGCCGACGGTTTCCTTGAGCAGTCGGGCGTCGCGGTCGTTGACATGTCGGCGGTCCTCGCGAAGGTGAAAGGTGATGCCGTCGGCGCCGCCGAGTTCGGCCTCGACCGCCGCCCAGACGGGATCGGGCTCGTCGGCTCTGCGGGCCTGGCGAACGGTGGCGATGTGGTCGATGTTGACTCCGAGAAGAACCATTACCGTTTCATCCACAACAGCGTTCTCTTGTTCCGTTCGATCATTATGCGCGATCGATTGAATTCCCGAAAGAACTCAGCGGATGGCCTCATACGCCAGGTCTGGCCGTCGAAGAAACCGAGCGCCCAAGCAATCACATGGACATGGTTCAGTACGAAAGCTAGAGGCTATCCCAAAACCGAACAACTGGATTTTGATGGGTTGTCAAACGTGAGGATCGTCCGGCTATTCGAGGGTCCGCGCGAACTGAAGTTCGCGGCTCGCGAGGTTTTGGGATAGGTTCTAGGCTTTTGGCCGTTTGGCCGTGAGAAAGGACGGTTTGGAATGGCTGCGAAAGTTCTTTGCTTTGGCGTGAGGAATTGGTGCATTGCTGTCGCGCTCGGTTTACTGATGGGGGCTGGAAGCGCGTGCACGGCGCCTCCGTCGGGCGGAGGCGGATCGGTTGATGACGTCGGCGATGTTGGGGCCGGTGACGGAGTGAACGACTCCGACGGGACCGGTGACGAAACGGATACACCGGATGGAAGCGGGGTCGTCGATGGGGGCGATGGAGGAGCCGGGACGGGAACGGATTCGGATCCGCACAGTGGGACCTTCGACCCGGCCGTCGGGCTGCGGCTCGAAGCGGACGGGATGACGCTGGAGGTTCCGCCGGGGGCCCTTGCATCGACGGCGATGATCTCAATGCGGCGCATCCCATCGGCCGAGCGGATCGCGTCGGGACTGCCCGACGGATTCGGGTTCGATGACGCGGTGGCGTTCGAACCGAGCGGGACGACCTTTGATGTTCCGGCGACCGTGACGGTGACTCTGAGCGCACCGACGACGCTGGATACGCTTTCCGTGCTTCGATTTGACGAGGCATTGGGCGTCTGGGTCGGGACGGACATCATCGCCGCGGTTTCCAATGACGGCACGACTGCGGCGTTCCCGCTCGGCGGATTCTCATCCTACGATCCGTGGAATCCGCCGTTGCCGCCGGGTTCCGTTGCGATTGGCGATGGGGAAATCGTCGCGGGCACGGGGTTGTACGAGGGGCAGCCGTTCAGCATTTTTCCGAATTACACGAACACGCAGGCGTTTTTGAATTATTCGGATTTCGGCGATGTGTTCGGATTGTCGCTCATCAACTTCGATCTGGAGAATCCGACCACCGGCGATCAGGTCACGCTCACGGCGGGATTGCACGCGACAGAAGTCCGATCGATGGAGGGCGGGGCGAAGCTGGGACTGGTGACGGCGGCGGGCGGGTTCGGCGGACCAAGCCTCTTCTCGGATGCCACCGGACTGCCCAAGCCGGTGGCGGGGGTGATGTTTCTGCGGAAGTCGGCCACGCACTGGATCGTCGATGTGTACTGCCATTACGAAGGGGGACTGATCTTCGGGCAGGCGACGGGCGAATTGTAGTGCGGTCGCAGGGATCGGTCCGATGGATGCGCTGGCCTCAGTGCAATACCGGGCATCCGATCCACGGTGGCGGCATCAATCATCAACCGCCGCTTGAGTAGGCTAGGTGAAATACCTGGAGGTCGCCAAGATCGGCGTCGCCGTCGCGGTCGATGTCGGCGGGGTCGCAGTCGATCGAAGCGACATCGCGCGGGCCGGACAGGCACCGGACCAGAATGGCGTGGTCGTTGACGTCGATCAGATCATCGGCATTGAAATCGGCCATTAGGGGCGAAAGCAGCACCGCGCGTTGTCGACCGTTTGGTTGACCGTACCCGACGATTTGGCCGTCGTCGTTGATGTCGTTTGGGAATTGGATCGCGCAGGGTGACGCGACTAGAGTCAGCGAGCAAAGCGGCGTGCCGAGGCCGTTCAGCCACGTGAACGGACCGGCGGCGCTGCCGACGATCCGCCCGTGGTTGTTGATTTGCAAAGCACTATTGAATCCGGTTGGTGTAGGTAATAGGTCGGTAACGCCCTCCCCCCAAAGAAAGGCACGCTGGAGGAAGCCTCCGCTGTTGAATGCCTGCATTCCGACCACGGCTCCCGCGTCATTGATTCCGAATGCCCTGCTCGTCGTATTCTCCAATCCTGGGATGACGTGGGTCCCTGGGGAGAGTCCGAACGCCGCGTGGGGAAGCAAAATTAAGGCTCGGTCCGAGCCGAAGATATCGGTTCCAAACCAGCCCGCGACTTCGCCGAACTCGTTGATGTCCGAGACAATTGTAAGACCGTTGAGTTCATTCATGCCTGCCGGCAGGCCGAAGGCCGGCAGCGGCAACCAAAGGAAGCCGACAACGTTTCCGACGCTATTGAATATCGAATGCCCAGCGACCTGGCCGGTATCATTGATCGCCGCCGCTTCGCTCCCATCGTAGGCGAAGGGCAACGTGCCAAGGTCGGTCATTGCATGCGTCGCGGGGTCCCATAGAAATGCGTGATCAATCAGTTGGTTGATTTGGCCGCGTTCTCCCGTCCGCGACGCCCCGACGACCTGGCCGAGGTTGTTGAGGTCGTTGGCGCGGCTCCAGCCGCCGGGCAGCGCGCCGAGGTCGTGCATGCCGCGATCGAGTCCATAAGCCGGTCGAGGAAGCCAGAGGAAGGTACGTTGGACGTTTTGGGGAGTGTAATAGTAGCCCGCGACCTGACCAAGATCGTTGATCGCATTGGCGACGCTGACGGCGCCGGGTGGGCCCAATTCGACCGCCACGTAGCGAGGGGACGGATCACCGGCGCGAAGGTCGGCAGCAAGTGCCGCGATGCCCACGACAATCGTCGGCAGGAGGTGATTCATCGGACGGACCACTCCGGTGCGGTGGGTGAAACAAGGATTATAGCAGCCGCGGATCGGAATACCAAGCAAAATGGCGGCAAAAGACGTGTCACGCAGTGTCTCTTCGAGGCTCTTTCTGCCGGATTTGTGAACACCGCCGGATGAAAGGACTGGTTCGACCGGGGCGACTATTTCTGCTTTTCACCCTCGGCCTTGAGCGAGTTCAACTCGGCGCGCAGGCCAGCCAGGCGGTCGAGTTCTTTCTGATGTTCGGCTTCGGTTTCGGCGTCGATGAGTCGGTCGATTTCGGCGTCGTTGACGGCCTCGCTGGCGCCGGTCATTTCGACGTCCTGCGCGGCCACCTCCTCGACGGTGTCGAGGAACATGTTCATTCGTTCTTCCATGCTCTGCGACTGGACCATGGCCTTTTCCCAGTCGGCCTGGGTCTTAAGGAGGTCGGTTTCGCCGAACATGCGGCCGATCTCGCGGGCCATCATGCCCATCGACTGGGCAAAGTCGGCGGAGGCCTCGGCTTGGCGCTTGATGAGCAAGGCGTTTTTCACGGAGAGCAACTGGCGTTCGAGCATCTTGCGGATGGTAAAGGTTTTTTTCAGGGAGTTGCGGATGAAGGTGTACTGGGCGTTGTCGCCGATGCGTTTGGCCTGTTGGGCGTTGCGGATGAACTCGTCCTGGAACTTGGCCTGCTCGCGGATGGACTTTTCGATGCGGCGGATGCCCTGGCGAATCTTGATATCGCGTTCGATGCGACGCTCTTCATTGGATTTGAACAGGCCCATATCGATTCATCCACGGCGGATCACTACATTCCTCATATAAACACTTCCAGTCCAAGCGTAGCGCCCAAACGATCAAACTTTTGAAAGTCCGCGCGAACTGAAGTTCGCGGCTCGCCACGATTGAATCCAGATTGCCTTCGTGACTGCAACCAACGGCGACCGGGCGCTTCATTCATCCGTCAAGAAACTTCTCCGAAAAGACCTTGTACCGCAATTGCACCGATTGAAAACCGTGCCGAAAGTTCTCTCCGACGATCCAACATGAGGCTGCCTTGCCTCCGTTCTGCGGCTGTCACGCCTTCGGAATGAGGCTTTCACGCCACCGGAAGCAGACTGTCATGCCTCCGGCGCGGCGTGCTTTTCGCGCACGGAGCGATCGGCCTCTTCGAAACCCTCGGTGTTGTCGGTGATCGCGCCGGCGTCCATTTTTTCCCAGACATTGAGCACCGTGCGGCCGGCGTCGGTGACCGTCGCGCTGCCCGCATCGACCTCGGCGCCGACGGCGAGAATCTCATCGAGGCGCTCCATGTAGACCTCGGCCTTGACGGCGTCGGATTCGATCAGCTTGCCGAGCCGCAGCATGTCGGCCTGATTGACGAGTCCGAGCTTGCCGGACTTTCCGGCACGTTCCGCGTTTTCGCGGAGCATTCGCAAACGCGAAACGGTCAGCATCTCCTTGCTTCGGATGTTGAGCTGCCGGGCGAGCATGAGCTGTTCGGTGGTCTTGAGCTCGAACTCTTGCGCGAGCGTGCGGCGGACCTCCGGCGTCTTTTCGCCCGCGCCGCGTTCGAACAGCTCCTGCTTGTCCTTGGCGATCTTAGTGATGCGGTTGAGCAGCTGGGTGCGGTCCTTCTCCAGCAGCAGTTCCTGGCGACGAAGCTCCGATCGCGTCATCTGCGACAGCGACTTCTTCTTGCTCGTCAGCCACTCAAGAAAACCCATGGTCGCCGTGTGTCGAGAGACGAAAAAGGACATCAGGCCCATTCGTTCGACGCTCTCCCTAGATGGTGTCGGCGCGAGCGACATGGGCACGCGCCAGGATTCAACCGCCCCTCGACCGCTGAACGCGAGTCGCGGATAAACTCAGGTCATCTCCGGATCCGCAGGACGACGCACTGAACGATCCGGAGGCGATTTTGGCTCGTCTTCGACACTCTGCTCGGGCAAACGCCCGGAATCTGTTTTGATCGGCGGCGCGGGCGACGGGGTTCGCTGCTTGGTCGGCGGGGCGGCGACCCTGGGCTTCTCGTCGTCGGCCTCGAACTCCTTGAGGATTTCCTGCTCCTCGGTACTTGCCATCATCGCGTCCATCCCGGTTTCCAGACCGCTGACGAGATCGGCGTCGGCTCGAAGCGTCTCGAGCATCTCTTCGGCCGCCACGGCATGCTCGGTCAGTTCCTCGGTGTCGGGAAGTTTCGCTACCTGGCCCTGCTGAATCAACGTCAGGTTGTGGATGTCGGTGCTGATGATGTTGATCTGCTGGTTCAGCATTGCGGCGGTGGTGTTCTGGCGAGCGATGTCCTTGCGAAGCTGGGCCAGTTGGGCGGCGAGCCGGCGGCGCGGAACCGCCGAGGTTGCGGCCTTGCCCTGTTCGAGAAGCTCGGATTCCTTTTTTTCGAGCTTAATGATGTCGTCGTAAATGCGGTCACGGCGCTGCGACAGAGCGGCCCGACGTTCCGCCAGCACGTTGATCTTGGCGGCTTCTTCGCCCTCGCCGGAGAACAACTGCCGGATGCGATCGATGACGTTCATGCCCTTCTTCTCCATTCCACGCATCGGCGCGCCGCGAAACAGCAGGAATTCTCCGTCCTTGCGGGTGACACGAAGCTCCGGATCGGTCGCCGCAATCTGTTCAAACCCCTCGCGGACGACCGGCTCCGGGAGGTTGGCCGCCCGGGCGATCGACGAGACCGAAAGCCCTCCGGTGAGCAGGTCGGCGCTTCGATCCTCGATCACTCTTCGGACGCGCTCCACCTTTTGCTTCGCGCTTTCGGGGTCGAATATTCGCAACAGTCGCGGATCGACGGTTTCTCCGGCCGGCAATGTTCGCCATCCGCCCGAACCGTCGGGTTCGATGAGCACGATCGAGACGCCGGGCAGGTCCATTCGAACGCCTTTGGCCTCTTCGGTAAAGCCGCTCGGACTGCACACGCCGATGATGTGCGGGACCTTTCGATCGCCCGCCAGTTTTCGGACGTGGTCGGACAGTTCGCCGAGTCCGATGGGCGGCGCGTCGCCCTTGTTTCCGGAAGCGAAATGATCGAGCGGGCTGAGCACCGAGGCAATGGCCACGCCGGTCCGCCGTTTCCAGAACATCAATCGGCGCTCGAAACCATGCAACGCAATGCGGCGGTTGGCAGGAAGCGATTTGAGCCGTTCCTTGTCGAAGATGCGGTGCGACGCCATCAGGGCTTTGAGACGATCCGTTTCGTCGAACTCCGCGCGCTGCCAGAACGCGCCGCGAAAGTCGCGCCCCTTGGCGGCCTCGAAGTTGGTCTCCATGGCCGACAGGAAATCGGTCTCGCACTTCAATGGATGTCTGGAGTCACTCATGCCCGGTTACGCTCAAACTACCACAATGAACTCGGCCGTTGTGCTCGTATTCCGCGTTTCACATCGTTTCCAAGACTGCCGCCGCACTGACTGCAAAAGCGGGCCTCACGGTACTCTACCCGACGGCAGCGATCGTGCCGACAGATCCGCCCTCGGCGCAGCCCGACCAAGAACGACCCGGAAGTTACGGCTCGCGGTCGCGGCCATCCGAACAGCCTCCGGACGGCGCTCGCCATCAGGCGCACCACGAAATAGACGGTGCCGATGATGAAGGCGGCGCACCCCAGCACGAGCGCGAGCGCGATGAGTAACAAATCGCCATGCACGGCCAAGCTCCTTCATGATCCGCTAGGCCAGAATGCCAAGGTCCTTCCCGCAGAAGATGCAGAACCGGTCGGCGCGGTGGACGTATCCACCGCAGGCCGGACAGCGCGGCACGGACATCGCGAGTTGCCGACCGCATCCGATGCAGAACTGGTCATCGGGTTGGGTCGTCGTTCCGCAATCGGAGCAAAGAGTCGCCCCGCCGCGCGCCCGATGTCCCGGAAGCGGAGGCGGTGCGGCTTTTTCCGCCGAGAGCGCCGCCAGCATGTCGTCAGCCGATGCGAAGCGCCGGTCCAAACGGGCGTACGACCGTCGAAACACGTCGTCCAGATGGGGTGGTACGCCGTCGCGCGTGGCACTGGGGAGATCGGTTCCCTGCGGCCTTTCGCCGGTCAGCATTTCGTACAGGATCAACCCGCAGGAATACAGGTCGCTGCGGGCGTCGATATCCTTTCCTTCCTTTTGTTCCGGCGACATGTACGCGAGCGTGCCGGCGATGTCGCGGCCTTCCTCGGCCAGCAGGCTGCCGCTCTGCATCATCGATTGGGCCGTCTCCTTGCCTGCCTGTCCCAGACCGAAGTCGGTCACCTTGACGGCCTGCTCGGTGATCGAAGCGATTTTTTCGGTCGGGCATCCAATCAGGATGTTGGCGGGCTTGATGTCGCGGTGGATCATGCCGCCGCGATGGGCGGCCGAGAGCGCCTGAAGCACGCCGCGCAAGATGGTCGAGGCGGACGCGATCGGCAATTTCTTGCCCCAGGATTCGATTACCTGTCGGAGCGACGGGCCATCGACGTATTCCATGATGAGGTAGGGCGGATCGGCATAGGGATCGAGGTCGATGGCGCGAACGATGTTGGGGTGTCGCAGGCCGTGGATGGCCACGCCTTCGCGCTGGAGGTTGCGAACATACTTGGGATCGGTGGGAATCTTGATGGCCACGGCGTCGCCGAAGACATGATGCCGTGCCCGCCAGACCTCGCCGAAGCTGCCCGAACCGACCCGCGCTTCGAGCAGGTAGTTGTGGATCCGGTCGCCTTCACGCTGATTGGCCATGGCGGAATTCCCAAATTGCACCGAAGTTGCGATGCACGGGCGGAACGGCAATTGCGCCGCGCGAGCGCACGCCCCGCGGCGCTACGCCTCTTCCCATCGGTTCGCCTGATACTCGCAAACCTTGAGATTATAAACCCCGGCGGAAAGGAATCCAAGAAAAAGGATCATCCAGGTGAAGCCGCCCAGGCCGGTGATTCGCCCCATCAGACAGAAAGCGACAACCGCGTCGGCGAGCGTATACCCGCCGAGCATCGCTCCGGACGCCGCGTTGGATTCGAGCTTCATCACCCACGGCGTGACGAAAAACGTCGCCCACGGCAACACGGCCACCACACCCAGCCACACGGCCACGTACTTGAGCGTCATCCAGATGGTTTCGAGCTGTTCGGGATGGTTCCAGAACCAGATCACCGCCCCTGCGCCGGAGACGACGAGAATGGCGGTCACGACCTTGCCGGTGACGTACGAGCCGATGGTGGTCAACATGGTTGATCCCGATCCCTTGCGGCCGACCGATAACCTCCCGCTTTAGCGGGTGCATCGCCACGCCGCACAATCTAAGTTTACCACTCGGAAAGCAGCTGTGCGATTCCAAAACGCGACGCCGTCTATAACGGATTCGGCGATCGGTGGGAATTATCCGGTGTCCATGTGCGAATGGCCGCTCTAGCAGCAATTCGGATTCATTGCGCGTAAGAAAAAACGCATTTTCGGCGACATTACTTCGGGGGGCTTGGGGGGCGATCGTGCGAGGGCAAGGCATTGTTCGGGCCCTTGGCATGTGTTTTGCAATTTGTTCGGCGGAGGAGGTGTTGTCGTGGTGCGGGAATGGGTGGTGTGCCTGATGGCGTGCGGGGTCGTGGATGGCGTCGCGGTCCCTGCGGGCGAAATGAATTCGAGCGGTCCGGTGCGGCACTGCGGGCCGTGGGTGCGGGATGGGTTCGCGTCGATTCAGCTCAACGTGGATCGATATGGTTGCAACATCGTGGGCGATGCGGCCAACGAGACGACGATCGCCGCCGATCCGACGGAGCATAGAAATCTGGTCATCGGCTGGCGGCAATTCAACGATGTGACGGACTCTCTGCGAGAGGCGGGCTATGCCTACAGTCACGACGGCGGGCGCACGTGGGTCTATCCCGGCGTTCTCGCGCCGGGGGCGTTTCGAAGCGATCCGGTGATGGCCGCGGGACCGGCGGGCGAGTTCTATTATTTCGGGACGGCGTTTGATTCGCCCTACACGTTTTTCCGCTCATACGACGGCGGGGTGACGTGGAATGATTCCACGCTTGTCGACTTCATTGACAAACCGTGGATGGCGGTGGACCTCACTGACGGTATTGGACGTGGAAACATCTACATTTGGCGGAGTCCTTCCAGGCTTTGGCGGTCCGTCGACAGCGGCGCGTCCTTCCAACGTTTTTTCACAAACCGGGGAACGAGTACTCCGTCCACGATTGCCGTTGGCGTGAATGGGGAAGTGTACCTCATTGGTCCAGGTGCGGGAATTACGATGTCGGTCGACGCTAGTGATCCGCAAAGCGAACCGGTTTTTGAAATCCTTGGAGGCCCCCATGCCTTCGGACCCACGGGGGACTTTGGGGCCCCGCCGAACCCGGGGGGACTCTTTGGTCAGCCGTGGATCGCCATTGACCATTCCGATGGACCGACGCGCGGCAACCTCTATGTTCTCGCCAGTGTTCGTTTGGATGACGGAACGCTTGATGTGCGTTTCGCGCGGAGCAGCGACGGCGGCGCGACCTGGGACGAGACCGTTCGGGTCAACGACGACGCTGTCGACAGCGGCGCCTATCAGTGGTTCGGGATGATGTCCCTCTCGCCTGACGGACGACGCATCGACGCGGTCTGGAACGACACGCGCAACAGCGGGCAGGACAACCTCTCGGAACTGTACTATTCCTTCTCGACCGACGCCGGCGACACCTGGTCGCCGAACATTCCCGTCAGCCCCATGTTCGACAGTTGGATCGGGTTCCCCTCCGGAAGCCCCAAGCTCGGCGACTATTACCACATGGTCTCGGACAATCTGGGCGTCAACGTCGCCTACGCGGCCACGTTCAACGGCGAACAGGATGTTTACTTCCTGCGGATCGGGCCGTGGGACTGCAACGGCAATGACCTCGACGACGCGCGGGACATCGCGGAGGGGGTCAGCCTGGACTGCAACGGCAACGATGTGCCCGACGAATGTGAATACCGCGCCGACCTCGACGGCGACGGACTCACCACCTTGACCGACCACACGGCGTTCGTTTCAGAAATCACCGGCCCGGATGCGCCTTTCGACGAGCAATGCGCCGCTCTGCTCGACATCGACCACGACGCCGACATCGACCTCGCGGACTTTTATGGATTGCAGAGGGTGTTCGTTGGACGGTGAGACCGACAAGACAGACCCACGATGCAATGGACTTCGGTGTGGGGAGGCTGTCATGCCGCCGGGGCGGCGGCGGTGACGATGCGGTTCTTGCCGCGGGCTTTGGCGTCGTAGAGAGCGCGGTCAGCAAGGCGGATCAGTGTCTCCGCGTCGGCAGCGTCGACGGAATGCAAGCTGGCGATGCCCACGCTCATGCGAACGGTGGCTTCGGGAAAACGCTCCGCCAATTCCGCGTTGAAGCGGGCGACGATGCGTTCACCCAGAATGTTGGCCCGCTCGGTGTCGGTTTGCGGAAGCAGGAGGATGAACTCGTCGCCGCCGTATCTTGCGGCCACGTCGGCGGTGCGCAGTTGCCCGACGATCGTTCCGGTGGCGAGCTGGAGCAGTTCATCGCCGCGCTGATGGCCGAAAATGTCGTTGGCTTTCTTGAAGTCGTCGAGGTCGATCATCATGCACGACAAGTCGGAGCGGTAGCGCAATGCCTCGGCGAAGCTGCGATTCAGCACCTCGCCGAAGTGGCGGCGATTGTAGAGTCCGGTGAGCGGATCTCGCGAGGCAAGCTCGCGAAGCTGCTGGGTTCGATAGGCGACGCGCTCTTCCAGTTCGGCGTTGAGTCGGGCCATGCGCATGTGCGTCTGCTGATGCTGGTCGGCCATCTGGTTGAACGCGCCGGCGAGTCTTCCGATTTCATCGCGGCGGTGAACGTGGCTTCGGATATCGAGTCGGCCCTCGGAGAATCCGTTCATGGCTTCGGCCAGGCCTTCGAGCGGTCCGACGATTCGGCGAACGAGGAGGAATCCAAAGGGGATCGCGGCGACCAGGGAAAGCAGTCCGACGCCGATGACCAGATCGAGGCGGCTTTCCATGGATCGCTGCCAGTTGTTGGCGACGATGCCGGTGCGGACATATCCAAGAAGCCGGCGCGGCGGAGCGAGGTCTTCGGCAACCTCGTCGCTTTTCAACGTGATCGGGTAGGTCACGTCCATCAAGACAACGTCGCGCCGCGGATCGGCATGAACGGCCGGATGTCCCGCCAACGAAGCCTGCGGCGGCACGTAGCGATGCGGAAGCGGCAGGTCGCTCGCGCCGGCGTGTTCGGCGACGGCGATTGGAGACCCATCGGCATCCACGATTTCGACATAAAGGAGGGGTTGCCCGTCGGCGGATTCGTCGAGCAGACGGCGAAGCGTGGTCAGGTCGTTGGCCTCCAACAGCGGCGCGGAAGCCCTTGCGAGAAGCGAGGCGGCCGCAACGACTTCCTGATCGTGTCGCTGACGATCCAGTTCACCGCCCCAGCGCAGCAAGTACACCGCCACGGCCGAGGTGACCGTCAGGGTCAGCACGACGACCACGGTCGTGGCTTTGAACTGTAGGCTGGTCAGCACGACGCCCCAGCGCGCCCATCTTCGAGAAGGAAACCGTGTCTGGGGTGAGGTCGACATGAGGCTCCATTTTGCTCGGAGACGAACAGACACGCGGCGCATCCGCTCGCAGGTTGCACCCTCGAACAGCAACATCGGGTCCGGCCGATCGTCCGCCGCCCGCCTATGGGACTATCGGCCCTTATATGCGCCGGCTGAATCTTGGCTCTTGGCGGTCAAAGTCAGGGAGGCGATCAAGCGGATTCACGCAATGAGGCCCTTCGGATTGAACCCGGCGCGGCAGCACTGGCACGTCGAAATAGCCGAGTTCTACCGGCGTTTGGACCCGACGATTTCGGCTTCGGCGGGGTGCCTTGCACGCTCGCGAAGCGTGTCCATGGCGTCGCGGACCTCGTTGGCCATTCGAGAATTGGGAAAGTCGCGGATAAGCTCCAGTCCGATGTCTAGAGCGTCCTGCCAGCGTCGCTCGTTCACGGCGAAGCGAAACTGAATGCCGAACTGGAGCAGTTTTTCCTTGAACACATGGCGTGCCGACGCCTGAAGCGCCTGGGCCTCGGCGGGCGAAAGGTACTGGTCGAGCTCGCGCAGAATGTCAATGGCGTGATCGGTATCGCTTCGCCGCACGGCGTCATCCCAGGCGGCCTTGAGTTCCGCCTTGTGAGCTTCCCTGGCCGCGCGAAGCCGATCGGTCAGGCCGACGACGCGCGGGTCGTTGGGAAGCGCGACCAACAGGCGATCGATTTCTCGTTGGGCACGGTCCCACTGGCGGGAGAGAAGATGTCCTTCGATCATATCGACGGCTTCGGAAAGGCGCGTGGCGATCTTCGCCAGCCGAGCATCGTCGAGTTCCTCGCGAATGCGTTCGGCCTCTTCCTTGTAGCCGAACCGCCGCTCCATTTCGTCGATCAAGCTGAGTCCGGCTTCCCACCGCTCCATGCGGATGTCGTTGCGAATCGCTTCGCGCAGGGCCTCCAGTTCTTCCTCACGGCGGGCGAGGGACTTCGCGGCGTCTGAAATCCGCGTGTTTTGCGCAATGGTGCTGAGCGTATCAAACTGCTTGCCGACGACTTCTCGAAAATCTCGCAGCTCATCGAGCTGACGGGCTAACGTAGATTCCATCTTCAGGAGGAGCGGCGCGAAAATCATGGCCAGCAGGACGATGAGGAGGACAAACAACCCGGCGGCCACCAGCCAGACCTTCGGAGATGAACCGTAACCCGCCAAACCCAGCCCGACCAAGAGCACGGCGCCAAGGATGGCGGCCACGCAGACGGCGTTTTGAAGCCATCGAAGCTGAGAAAATCGTGTCGAAGGAAGCGGCACGTGGGTTTCCTTGGGGTCTTGCCCTGGTTATCGGATTTGGATTTCGCCCCTGGAGCTAGCGAAATCCCGTCCTTCGTTCGTCAATCGGGTGGTGCTGCAAAGCGTCATCGTAGTTTTTCGACAGCGGTCGTCAACTCCGTTTGGGCGGGCGGCAGAGGACGCCCGCATTAAGCTGCATGAACCACCATGACGTCCTTCTGTTCATCCGCGGATGCCGTCTCAGGCTTTTCGAGGCGCATTCTTTGCGCCTTCTTTTCGCGCTCCTCCAGATTTATCAGGGCGGATTCGACGGCCTCCAATTCGGTCGCGATGAGACGCAGGAAGATCAGCGCTCCCCACGCGCACACGGTCGCCATGATGAGTATCGTCCATCCGCTCATTTCGTCTTGTCGTCCCTACCTGAATACCTATCGGAACATTGAAGGGGACGGGGAAGTCATCGGAACCCCCTACGTAGTTGCGTCATGCGGCTCGTTCGTCGCTTGGAGTCAAGAAGGCTGGAGTTTTTGTCAATATCTGGATGCCGGCAGAATGCCGACCACGTTGCGGAATCGGGTCGCAGGGCTGAATTGCCGGAGGGCTTTCCGTTTCATTTTCGGACGAAAACGACGGAATAGGTTCGGGAAACGGTCTCAACAAAAGAAACCTGTGCTGGAAGTGGTTACGGCGAAAGCGCGAATTAGCGCGCGATTCGCCGCGGAATTGGGGCCATCGCGCAATGACGTGAACGGATCGGATCGCTGGCTTTCGCGACGGGAGATCAACATGTGCCTCGAGCTCTCGTGTGGTTGTCGTTTTTGAGCTGCCTGCTACGAGTTTTCCGTCGTCGGCATGGGGTTTGCAATCGAAGTGGATCAAGTCAAACGGTCGACCGGTCGGCCTGTGGAAAGGTTGGAGGGGGTTTGCGTCCTCAGAGCGAGCGCGCGGCTCTCAGATTTAAGAATTGGCCTCCCGATTCGACCAGAGGGGGGGCATTATGCAACTTGGTTTCACGCTCGATCGGACCATCCAAACTCCAGGGTTTTTCAGCAGCGATTTTGCGCGATACCTGTTCTTTGGTTCAGTATTGTTTTTCTTTTTGCAGGGTGGGTTTTTGGCCCGCGGCGCGGTGCCTGACAGGGATGGCAACGGATATGTGGACGCCGTGGATTGGGCGTCGTTTTACGAATGTCTTGCGCAGTGCGGACCGAATACCGGAAGCGCCTGTCCATGCCTGGATCCGTTCGATTCCGACGGCGACGGGGAAGTCGATCTACGTGATGTAGCGTCGTTTCAACGTGTGCTCGGTCATCTTCCCATTCCGTTGCGAGATCTGAGCGGGGAAGTCATTCATGTGACCGACACCGAGAGATTCTACGACGGAAGGCGCACCTGCGGCGAATGTCATGATGTGGCACGCATTGAAAACGGATTCAAGTTTCAGCAGGGTCGCACGGACTTGGACGGCAATATCATCATGCGTAACGATTTCTTTGGGGACGGTCGGGATTGGATTCAATCGGCCGGCATGTATGGCACGTGGCGACCGAAGAACAATCGCGTATTCGCGGCGAAACACTTTTCCAGCGAATCCGCGGTCGATCAGACGTCCTTCTGGTGGACGGGCAATTGCAGCGGATGCCATCCGGGCGGGGGCGGAATGGAATTCGATCAGGACGGGAAGCGCTTCTATAACGCGACGACCGGGATGTTCGGCTATGAAGAGCTGGGCAAGACGTCTGATGAGGTAACGCACGATGTTGACTATGCGGATTTGAATCCGGCGGATGGATCAGGCTTTGGCGCCGCGCGCTGGGACATGACCGGTGTGGCGGGTCCGGATTGCCTGATGTGTCATCGTCTGGACCGGACATGGACGAACAATCTGGACATGAACCGGGCGTGGCGAGCCGGCGTTTTGGCAGCGGGGAAGGCGCTGGTGGATGATTTGGGGAATCCGGTCCCCGCGTATTCGGCGGCGGCCACGGCTGGACAGGGTTGGTTTTCGAATCTTGTCTTCACGCGCTTCCCGGACGTTTTTCCACTGGCAAGTAAGCTGCAAGTTGACTATTCAGTTGGTGTGGCCAACGGGAGCCTGCTGCCTGATGACACGGGTGCTCTCAGCCTATCGCCCAATTCGCTGGCGTTTCCCCCAACGGATCAGGCATGCCTTGGATGCCATTTGCCAAGTTGGGGGGCCAAACGCGGAACGGTCTGGTTCGATGAGCGGGCCGTCCACTACGCCGGCTTCAACAACTTGCGCGACAACAATCCGCTCAATGACGTTGCTCCTGAACGAAGCAGTTCTTGTCGGACGTGCCATCCTGGGGATTTAGACCACAATTTCGCCAAAGGGAAATCGCAGTTCAACTTTTATCGCGATGAACTGGACTGGGTGAATTTTCGAACGTGTAGAGATTGTCATCTATCGGAATTGCCGGATGGAACCGCCAACCCACTGAAGGATCCGAAGGCACCTGATGTCCCAGGCACCGTTCAAGTTCACTTACTGGGATTCTATAACGACGAGTATGGTCCGATGAAAGTGGTATCCTGTCAGGGATGCCATATTCCCTATGCGTTGGATCGGGCACGTTCGGTGGTTGACAACTCACTGACCGGGACAGGTGTGAGTTACTGGGCGGAGGCCTTTTTGTCCGCCGATCCACTCCATCCTCAAGGAGCGGACAAATCGCGCTGGTATCCCGAGTTTCGGTGGAAAGAGGACAAAGACGGCGTTCGGCGATTGTTTCCCGTCAAGTTCGAACTATCGGTTTACTGGGCGGATTGGAATCAGAACGGTACGCCTGCGGACCAAAGCGATGACTTTATTGCTCCGATCCTGCTTTGGAGGGTTCGCAACGTGACCGGTAATGCGCCGCTGCCCGGTGTCACGGACGACAACGGCGACGGAAAGAAAGAGGTTAACCGGCCAGAGGAGATTCTGGAGTACATTCAGGCCCTCAAGGGAAATGATCGCTATGGACGCCAGGTTTCCGCCAATCCGGTGTTGGTCAAGGGTCGGCGGGTGTGGTACGAGGACGCAAGCTCGCCTACTGGAGTGAACTCGTTCGAGCATGAAGGCAGCGGGATCGTTGTGGAGTGGGGGGAGGCCTACGAACTTCATCCGCCGGTTCTCACGCACGACAAGTCATTGGGCTATCACGTTGATTCGGCGCAGGGGTGCCGTGACTGTCACCGCCCTGACACGCTGGATTCGCCGGTGTTCGATCGTTTGATTCTGGTTGATCCTTGGGGGCCGGACGGTCAGCCGACGTACAAGAAGGTTCGTGAGATGACCGGGATGGATCCGCCGTGACGTTTCTTGGCGGATGGAAATCGGCGGATTGTTCGGTTTTGTCACGAGTGCGCCACTAGTCAGTGCGGGACGTGTCGGCGAACGAGCACGCACTTTTGAGTAGAGGCTATCCCAAAACCGAACAACGGGCTTTCGATGGGTTGTCAAACGTGAAGATACTCCAGCTATTCGAGGGCCGCGCGAACTGAAGTTCGCGGCTCGCATGGTATTGGGATAGGTTCTTGGAACGAAGAATGTCTTGTTCAATCGCCGTGGGCCGAACCATGAGACCCGTGGGTTGTGATGCGCGCCGGCTCCGCGCGAGCTAAGGCCCGCGGTTCGCTTTCGTCCATTCTTTCAGCGTTCGTACATCGTCGGCGAGCCTCGAGTTGGGCAAGAGTAGCGCAGCCACGATGCCGATATCGCTGATACGCGGTCGGCGCGACCGATGAAATCGCGATCTCGTGAATGACCGCGGTTTTTTGCGCAGATTCACCGGACTTTCGCGACGACGGTTTTTGTTGTATCATGTGCACAGCGCGGTCTGGGCCTTTCACGTATGTACGTCTAAGAGGCTCCAACAAGACGACGGCGTCCGAGTAAAGAACCCCGCTTCCTGACGGTCGCGGCTCGGTTCTGTTAGTGGCTCTCAGTCACCCGTTTCTCCGTGCAATCGCAGAACAGTCAGGTACGCGATTCGTTTCACGGGCATCGGTTTTGCGGACCGACGTTGGCGGGAGGGTTCTCGACTTCTTGGTCTTTCCTGCCTCAAGCAGACAAAGGATCGACGATTGATGGAAACCATGCGAAAGAAAAAAAGAACGCCTTCGGCGTCGGCGAGCGCGGATAAGAAGCCGCTTGGGAAAACACCGAAAGAGGACGTCACCGGCGCGCGGTCAGTGAACGTGAGTGATCGCCGTCGTGTAGTGATCAGCGGCGTGAAGCCTGAAATCGATGAAGGGCGCTATCCCATCAAGCGGACGGTCGGCGAGAGCGTCGTGGTGGAAGCCGACATCTTCACGGACGGACATGATTCGTTGTCGTGTCGACTGATGTGGCGGCGCGAGTCGGAACCGACCTTTCAGGAGCTTCCGATGGCGGCGCTGGGCAATGACCGGTGGCGAGCGGAGTTTCCGGTTTCCGAAATGGAGCCTCATTCCTATTTCGTGTGCGCCATAGTCGACCCGTTCCTGACGTGGCGAAAGGACCTGATCAAACGAATCGAGGCCGGTCAGGATATTTCCGTGGATCTGCTCATGGGCGCGGAGTTGGTTGAGGCGGCGGCGGGGCGCGCGACGGGCGCGGACGCCAAGCGGCTTGGTGTTTTTGGTGATGCACTGCGAACGGCCAAGGACCAAACCGTTCGAATGGAAGCGGCGTTGAGCGACGAATTGCTGACGCTGGCGACGCGTCATGCCGATCGCAGTGATGAAGTCGTCTATCCTCGCCATCTCCGGGTGCATGTGGATCGTCCCAAGGCGCGATTTTCCACGTGGTACGAACTGTTTCCGCGATCCTGCGCGGCGGAAAGCAACCGGCATGGCACGTTTCGCGATTGCGAAGCGCGGCTCGATGACATCGCCTATATGGGGTTTGACGTGTTGTATCTGCCGCCGATTCATCCGATCGGCCGGACGTTTCGCAAGGGGCCCAACAACAATCCGAAGGGCGGAGCCGATGCGATTGGCAGCCCCTGGGCGATCGGCGCGGTCGAAGGCGGGCACAAGGCCATTCATCCCGAACTGGGCACGGCGGCTGATTTTCGGGCGCTTGTCGCGGCGGCCACAAAGCGAGGGATCGAGATTGCGATGGACCTTGCGTGGCAATGCTCGCCCGAGCACCCCTATGTGAAGGAGCACCCCGAGTGGTTTCGCAAGCGTCCTGATGGGACGATTCAATATGCGGAGAATCCACCGAAGAAATACCAGGATATCTATCCGCTGCACTTCGAGACGCACGACTGGGAAGCGCTCTGGACGGAGCTGAAGAGCGTCGTGGATTACTGGATTGAGCAGGGGGTCCGCATTTTTCGAGTGGACAACCCGCACACGAAGCCGTTCGCCCACTGGCAGTGGCTCATCGACCAGGTTCAACGCGAGCACCCGGAAGTGATCTTTCTCTCGGAAGCGTTCACGCGTCCAAAGGTGATGTATGAACTGGCCAAGCGAGGATTCACGCAATCTTATACGTATTTCAGCTGGCGAAATGAGAAGTGGGAGCTGGAGGAATATTTCACGGAGCTGACCCGAACGGACGTGGCGGAGTTTTTCCGACCGAACCTCTGGCCGAACACGCCGGACATTTTGACGGAGTATCTGCAATCGGGGGGGCGTCCGGCGTTTGCGATTCGCCTGATTCTGGCGGCGACGCTTGGGGCCAGCTATGGGATCTACGGTCCGGCGTTTGAGTTGTGTGAGAATCAGCCGCGCGAAGTCGGGAGCGAGGAGTATCTGAATTCCGAGAAATATGAGATTCGCCGCTGGAATCTTGACGCGAGCCACAGTTTGAAAGAAGTGATCGCCCGCGTCAATCGCATTCGCAGGGAGCACGCGGCATTGCAGAGTGATCGTTCGCTGGTGTTTCACGAGGTGGACAACGAACAGATCATTGCGTACGGGAAGAGCACGCCGGATGCGAAGGACTCGCTGGTTGTTGTCGTGAATCTGGATCCACATCATGTGCAGTCGGGATGGGTGCGACTGGACCTTGAACGAATGGGGATGAAGGCGGGAGCGTCGTATGTGGTTCACGATCTGCTGAGTGACCAGTGGTATACATGGCACGGTGAGCGGAATTACGTTCAACTGGATCCGCAGGTCATGCCGGCCCACATATTGCGCGTACAGGGTCAACAGCGTACAGAAAGGGATTTTGAGCAATACCGATGAGAACTACCGCGCCGCGAAAAACCAAGTCCAAGAGAACGCGAATCAAGGCAACCGACGCGACCGGCGCAGCGCGCGCCGGCGCGCCGATCTGGTACAAGGACGCACTGATCTATCAGATTCACGTGCGCGCGTTTCGTGACGGGGACGGCGACGGCATGGGGGATCTTCGCGGCATCACGGAACGACTGGATTACATTTCGGATCTCGGCGTCACGGCGATCTGGCTGCTGCCCTTTTATCCGTCGCCGTGGCGTGACGACGGGTACGACATTTCCGATTATCGTTCGGTGCATCCGAGCTACGGGACGCTCCGTGATTTTCACACGCTGCTCAAGGAGGCGCATCGGCGCGGGCTGCGGGTCATCACCGAATTGGTGATCAACCACACGTCGGATCAGCACGCCTGGTTTCAACGTGCGCGCCGCGCCAAGCCGGGTTCGAGCGATCGAGATTTTTATGTGTGGAGCGATGACCCGGACAAGTACGCCGACGCGAGAATCATCTTCAAGGACTTCGAGACATCGAACTGGACCTGGGACGCCGTGGCCGGAGCCTATTACTGGCACCGGTTTTACTCCCATCAGCCGGATTTGAACTTTGAGAACGAGAAAGTGCGCCGGGCGATTTTCGACGTCGCCGATTTCTGGTTCGACATGGGCGTGGACGGCATGCGTCTGGATGCGGTGCCTTATTTGTTTGAACGAGAAGGGTCGAACTGTGAGAACCTTCCGGAAACGCATGGGTTTCTCAGAGAACTCCGAAGCCATATCGACCAAAAGTACGGTGATCGCATGCTGCTGGCCGAGGCCAATCAGTGGCCCGAGGACGCTGCAGCGTATTTCGGCCAGGGCGACGAATGTCACATGGCGTTTCATTTTCCGGTCATGCCCCGACTGTTCATGGCCATTCATCTGGAAGACCGGTATTCCATCGTGGACATCATGAATCAGACGCCGGCGATTCCCGAGGTGTGTCAATGGGCGATGTTCTTGAGAAACCACGATGAGTTGACGCTTGAAATGGTGACGGACGAAGAGCGCGACTACATGTACCGCGCCTATGCCGCCCAAGGTCGAGCACGAATCAATCTGGGCATTCGCCGCCGATTGGCGCCGCTGCTGGGAAACAACCGCCGTCGCCTTGAATTGATGAACAGTTTGCTGTTCTCGCTGCCCGGGACGCCGGTGATGTACTACGGCGACGAAATCGGCATGGGGGACAACATTTTTCTTGGGGACCGCAACGGCGTGCGCACGCCGATGCAGTGGAGTCCCGATCGTAATGCCGGTTTTTCCTCGGCCAATCCGCAGCAACTGTACCTGCCGGTCATCGCGGACCCGGAATACAACTATGAGGCGACGAACGTCGAGGTGCAGCAACACAATCCGGGATCGCTGCTCTGGTGGATGAAGCGGATCATCGCGCTGCGAAAGAAGCATCGGGTTTTCGGGTCGGGATCGCTGGAGTTTCTGCATCCGGACAATCGAAAGGTTCTGGCGTTCTTGCGCAGCGACGAGGGGGAGCACGTGCTGGTGGTGGCGAATCTGTCGCGTTTCGCGCAGTGCGTCGAACTTGACCTTCGGCGGTTCATCGGGTGCGAACCGATGGAGATGTTCGGGTCCGCGCACTTTCGGGTGATTCGCGATGAGCCGTACATGCTGACCCTCGGCCCCCATTCCTTTTTCTGGTTGTTGCTTGAGCCATCCGCTCAGATGCGACAGGTCGAATCGGGCGGGTCGGTCGAACAGCACATGATTGTCCTGGACAAGAACGTCAGCTCGCTGATGGCGGCTCCTTCGAATCGCGCATTGGAACGGGCGATCATTCAGTTCCTATCCAATGCCCGGTGGTTCGGAGGCAAGGGTCGGCGCATTCGCGAGGTGACTCCCGCGGGCACGCTGTCGCTCGATGGGGCAGGTTCTCTATGTGTTTCCATCGTGAGCGTCGCCTATGCTGATGGCGAGGCCGAGTCCTATTTGCTGGCATTGGTCCAGGCGATGGGCGGCGACGCGGCTGAGCTGGCCAAGAGAGCGCCGCAGTCGATTCTTGCGACGCTGAAGCACGCGGATGGTCAGGAGGCCGGCGTGCTGGCCGACGCCTTTGCCCTGCCGCGCTTTGGAGAAGTCCTGTTTGATCTGATTCGGCGGCGGCGCACCATTCGCGGCGAAGGCATCCGCCTGACCGGTATACGGCACCCGTCAATGAAACGGCTCATCGGAACAGACGATGCCCTGAGTTCCACGTTGCTGGGAGCGGAACAGAGCAACAGCCTGCTGGTGTATCGCGCGCCGGACGGTGCGAATCGGATGACCCTCAAGCTCATGCGTCGATTGCAGCCCGGTGAAAACCCCGAGCTGGAGATCGGCCGCCACCTTTCCGAGCAACGGCGATTCGACGCCGTGCCGTCGCTGGTCGGCGCGATCGAGTTTCAAGGCGCTGGAGAACCATTGACGTTGGCGGTCGCGCACCGATTTGTTCCCAACGAAGGGGACGCCTGGAATCTGACGCTGGACGCGGCGTCGGCATTCCTGGAGCAGGCGCAGGCCGACGAAAATGAACTGGACGCTCCACCCGAATTTGATTTCGAAGAGCTTGCATCCGACGAACTTCAACCCACGACGAAAGCCATGGAGCTGGTCGGTCGGTATCTGGAACTCTCGCAGCGACTTGGCGTACGGACGGCCGAACTTCATTCTGCGTTGGCCGGGGACGCGGAATCATCCGGTTTTGCTCCGGAGCCGTTCACGGATCACTATCGGCGGTCGTTGTATCAAGCCATCCTCGGCCGCTTCAACGAGTCCATGGAACTGGTTCGAAAACGGATCGGGGCGTTTTCCGACGGTGCGACGATTGCCGGCGCCCGACGACTCCTTGACGAGGCGTCGAAACTTTCGGCGCTGCTGCGTCCGCTGATCGGCGAGCGGATTGTCTGTAAGAGAATTCGCATTCACGGCGACTATCACCTCGGCCAGGTGCTGTTCACGGGCACTGATTTCGTGATCATCGATTTCGAGGGAGAGCCGGCTCGTCCCGTCAGTGAACGGCGGATCAAGCGATCGCCGCTTGTGGACGTGGCGGGGATGCTTCGCTCCTTTGACTACGCCGCTCAGACGGCGCTGCAACGCTCGACGCACCGGCAGACGTCGGGCGTCGAACAAAGCGGCGTTTCCGACCGCGCGATTCGCTATTGGACCCGCTGGGTGGAAGCGTCATTCCTGTCCGGCTATTTGCGCAAGGCGAGTGTCGGCGGCCTGCTTCCGAAGACGGCCGTGGAACAGCAGTTGTTGGTCAACTGTTATTTGCTGGAAAAAGTTTGCTACGAGATTCGATACGAGTTCAACAATCGCCCCGACTGGGCGTGGATTCCGATCCGCGGAATGCTTCGATTGCTGGATGGGCTCGATGGCTCAAGGACTGAAGGAGGTTTCCATGCCCAGAAAAAGTAACATGATTCAGACAAGCGATCGACCCACAGGAGCGCGTGGCTCGCTCTTGAGCGCGGACGACCTGTATCTTTTTAACGAAGGCCGACATTTCAACTTGTACGACAAGCTCGGCGCTCACATTGTTGAGGACGAACGGCAGGGCGGAACCCGTTTTGCTGTTTGGGCGCCCAACGCGGAACAGGTGTCGGTAATCGGCGATTTCAACGATTGGACGCCGACGGCCACTCTCCTTCAATCTCGCGACGAATCGGGCATCTGGGAGGTTTTCGTGCCGAAGGTGGGTCATGGTTGCTCGTACAAATACCACATCCGGTCGCGTGAACGCGGATACCGGGTGGACAAGGCCGACCCGTTCGCGCGGTGCACGGAGATGCCGCCGGGAACCGCGTCGGTGGTTTGGGAAAGTGCGTATGAATGGCGTGATCGCGCCTGGATGTCGAACCGCGCCACAGAGCAGATGCATGCCGCGCCGATGAGCATCTACGAAATGCACTTCGGCTCCTGGCGGCACGATCCCAATACGGGTTACTCACTCAGTTACCGCGACATCGCGGAGCCTCTGATTGGGTACTTGAAGGAGACCGGATTCACTCACGTCGAGTTTCTTCCGCTCATGGAGCATCCGTTTTACGGTTCCTGGGGATATCAGACCGGATCGTATTTCGCCCCGACTCGGCGGTTCGGCGAGCCGGACGACCTGAAGTTTCTGATCGATCAACTGCACCAGGCCGGCATCGGCGTCATTCTCGACTGGGTCCCGTCTCATTTTCCGAGCGATGAGCATGGGCTTGCTTATTTTGACGGAACGCACCTTTACGAGCACGCGGACCCTCGACGAGGCGTGCACCGGGACTGGGATACGCTGGTCTTCAACTACGGCCGAAACGAGGTACGGAGCTTTCTCATCAGCAGCGCGATGTATTGGCTCGACCAATTCCACGTGGACGGGTTTCGCGTCGATGCCGTGGCTTCGATGCTCTATCTGGATTATTCGCGCGGTCCCGGAGAATGGATTCCGAATAAGTTCGGCGGGCGCGAAGAACTGGAAGCGGTGGATTTTCTCAAGCAGTTCAACGAGACCGTTTATGCCAAGTATCCGGGCGTGCAGACCATCGCGGAAGAATCGACGGCGTGGCCGGCGGTTTCGAGGCCGACCTACATCGGCGGGCTGGGATTCGGGTTCAAGTGGGACATGGGGTGGATGCACGACACGCTGCGGTACCTGTCTCGCGATCCGGTGTTTCGGAGCCATCATCACAATGAACTGACGTTTCGCGGGCTTTACGCACAAACGGAAAATTTCGTGATGCCGCTATCCCATGACGAAGTGGTACACGGCAAGGGGTCGCTGATCGGCAAGATGCCGGGTGACGACTGGCAGAAGTTCGCGAACCTTCGACTGCTCTTCGGTTACATGTATGCCCAACCGGGAAAGAAGCTGCTGTTCATGGGCGGCGAGATCGGTCAATGGCGGGAATGGAACCACGACGGCTCGGTGGATTGGAGGCTTTTGGATTTTCCGATGCACGAAGGCATACGACGATGGGTGAGCGATCTGAATCGCGCGTATCGAAACGAACCGGCGCTGCACGAAGGTGATTGTCGGCACGAGGGATTTGCATGGATCGACGCCGACGATTCGCAACAAAGCGTCTTGAGCTTTTTGCGGCGCGGAAGCGTGCCCGAGGAGCAGATCGTGGTCATCGCCAATTTCACGCCGGTGGTTCGAGCGAACTATCGTGTGGGCGTGTCGATCAACGGTTACTGGCGCGAATTGCTCAATAGCGACGCGGAGACGTATGGAGGAAGCGGTCAGGGCAATCTCGGCGGCGTTGAAGCGGGACCGATCGCGTGGCATGGCCAGCAGCTATCCCTCAACGTCACGGTTCCGCCCCTGGCGATTGTGATGTTCAAAAGCCCGGAATCCTCGCGATGACGGGTTCGACGGGACTGGGGGCCACCTTATTGGGAAACGGCGATTGCCGGTTCGTCGTCTGGGCGCCGAAAGTCAAATGCGTCGAAGTGCAGATTGGCGACCCGCCCACGCGAACAATGTCACTTGCGCAAGGGGAGCGCGGTTACCACGAGGGCACGGTGGCCGGCGTCGGACCCGGCGAGCGGTATCGATTTCAACTGGATGGGCGCTTTGCAAGGCCCGATCCGGCGTCCCATTGGCAACCGAACGGCGTTCACGGCCCGTCGGCAGTTGTTGATCCTTCGTTTGGATGGACGGATGAGGGCTGGCGAGGGATTCCTCTTGAACGGTACGTCATTTATGAACTGCATGTGGGCACATTCACCGAGGAGGGGACGTTTGGCGGCGTCGAGCGTCACCTTGCGTCGCTTCGAGACCTAGGGGTCACGGCGATTGAATTGATGCCTGTCGCCCAGTTTCCCGGCGCGCGGAACTGGGGGTACGACGGGGTGTTCCCGTTTGCCGTTCAGGACTCGTATGGGGGGGCTGAAGGACTCAAGCGGCTGGTGAATGCCGCGCACGCCGCCGGACTGGCCGTCATTCTTGACGTTGTCTACAACCACCTGGGACCGGAAGGGAACTACCTTTCCGATTTCGGCCCGTATTTCACTTCGCGATATCAAACGCCGTGGGGAGCGGCGCTGAACTTCGACGGCCCCGACAGCGATGAGGTGCGCCGTTTCTTTATCGAGAACGCCTTGCAATGGGTGGATGAGTTTCACTTTGATGCGCTCCGGCTCGATGCCGTCCATGCGATCGCGGACAATTCCGCCCATCCGTTTCTGCGAGAGCTGGCCGACGCGGTGCATGTGCGGGCGCGAGCGCTTCGGCGGCAGGTGTTTGTAATTGCGGAAACGGATGCGAACGATGTTCGAGTTTGCGGTTCCGCGGAACTTGGCGGTCTGGGCTACGACGGGCAATGGAGCGATGACCTTCATCACGCCCTTCACGCGTTTATGACCGGGGAGCGTGGCGGTTACTACGCCGATTTCGGATCGCTGGATCAAGTTGTATCGGGTTTGCGGGAAGGGTTCATCTTTCAGGGTCAGTACTCGCCGTTTCGGCGGCGTCGTCACGGCAGCGTGCCGAAAGGCCTGCCGCCTTCGCGATTCGTCGTATGCAGTCAAAACCACGATCAGGTGGGCAATCGCATGATGGGTGATCGGCTGTCAGCCTCGATATCGTTTGAGGCGTCGAAGCTCGTCGCGGGGGCCGTCATCCTATCGCCGTACATTCCATTGCTCTTCATGGGAGAGGAATATGGCGAGACCGCACCGTTTCAGTACTTCGTGGATCATTCCGATCCGGGATTGATTGACGCGGTGCGCCGCGGTCGCCGAGAGGAGTTTTCGGCTTTCGCCTGGAAGGGGAAGCCGCCGGATCCGCAAGATGCGGCGACGTTTCGACGTTCGCGGCTGAACCATTCGCTGGCCGAGAACGGACGACATGCCGCGCTTCGTGATTATTACCGCGAGCTGTTACGGCTGCGCTCGGTTACTTCGGTATTGATGCCGACGGAAGGAACGGCGCACGACGTGCGCGTTGTCGATGGAACCTCGGTCATCATGCTTACGCGTCGGAGGGGCGTCGAGAAAGCAATCGTGCTGATGAACTTCGCTGACGTGGAAGGCGCCGTTTCCCTTGGGCACATCGGCGGACGGTGGTCCATTTCGATGAACTCGGCCGCGGCGCGCTGGGGTGGGCCGGACGCGGACGATGTCGTGTCAGACAACATAGGGTCGCTTCAGGAGGTGCAGCTATCGCCGCATTCGTTGAAGTTGCTTGTCGACAGGGAGGGAGCGTAAATGGATCGCTACGTCTGTATTCATGGTCACTTTTACCAGCCGCCGCGGGAGAACGCATGGCTGGAGTCCGTGGAGGTCCAGGATTCCGCTCATCCTTATCACGACTGGAACGAGCGCATCACGGCCGAGTGTTACGGACCCAACGCCTGGGCGCGGATCCTTAACGGAGAAGGTCGGATCGCGCAGATCATCAACAACTATCAGTGGATCAGCTACAACTTCGGTCCGACGCTGCTCAGTTGGCTGGAGCAACACGCACCCAAGGTGTACGCAGCCATCCTGGAGGGCGATGGGCAGAGTCGTGAGCGCTTTTCGGGGCACGGTTCGGCCATCGCGCAGGCCTACAACCACATGATCCTGCCGCTGGCGAATCGTCGCGACAAACAAACCCAGATCGTCTGGGGCATTCGCGACTTTGAACATCGGTTCCAGCGTCCGGCGGAAGGGATGTGGCTTGCCGAGACGGCGGTCGATCTGGAAACGCTGGATGTCATGGCCGAACTCGGATTGAAGTATTCGATTCTGTCTCCCTATCAGGCGGCGCGCTTTCGGAAGATCGGTTCACGGCATTGGCGCGACGGGACGGGCGGAAAGATTGATCCTTCGAGGCCTTATCTGATCAAGCTTCCTTCAAAGCGGGACATGGTTGTTTTTTTCTACGATGGACTCATATCAAAGGCCGTGGCGTTTGAAAAACTGCTGGACAACGGCGAAGGATTCGCGCATCGATTGGTGAGCGGATTCGACGACCAGCGGGATTGGCCGCAACTGATGCACATCGCGACGGACGGCGAAAGTTACGGGCATCACCATCGCGGCGGAGAAATGGCGCTGGCCTATGCACTGCATCACATCGAGACGAACCATCTGGCCAAGCTGACCAACTACGGCGAGTACCTGGAGAAACACCCGCCGGATCATCAGGCCGAGATCGTAGAGAACACGGCCTGGAGTTGCGTGCATGGCGTGGGGCGCTGGGAACGTGATTGCGGATGCAATTCTGGAGGACGGGACGGTTGGAACCAGTCCTGGCGAGAGCCGCTACGGTCGGCGTTGAACTGGCTTCGGGACGAACTGGCCGGACCGTTCGAGCAGCGAGCCAAGGATGTACTGAAAGATCCGTGGGCGGCTCGAGATGAATACATCCATTTGATTCTGGACCGCGGTGACGAATCGCAGAAGCGCTTCTTTGAGCGACACGCCGCGGGTGTACTTTCAGATGATCAGGTCGTTGACGCCCTGCGATTGCTGGAACTTCAGCGGCATGCCATGCTGATGTTCACAAGTTGTGGCTGGTTTTTCGACGAGATTTCGGGACTGGAAACGGTTCAGGTGCTCCAATACGCCGCTCGCGCCATTCAGCTCGCCGAAGAAGTCCTCGACCTTCAACTGGAATCGGCTTTTCTAGAGCGCCTCGAAGCCGCGCGCAGCAATATCGCGGAGTTTGAAAACGGAAGAAAGATCTACGAAATGTGGATCAAGCCGGCGCGGGTCGATCTTCGACGACTCGGCGTGCATTTTGCATTCAGCAGTCTATTTGACAGCTACAGCGAGGTCGCCACCGTACATTCGTATGATATTCGACGGGAGCGCCATGAGCTTTCGGAGGTGGGCAAGACGCGGTTCCTTTTGGGCCGCGCGGAGTTTTCTTCGCGCATCACGCGTGCCCGCACAACCTTGAGCTATGCGGTTTTGCACATGGGTGATCACAGCCTGGTCGGCGGTGTTCGCGAGTTTCAAGGCGAAGAGGCCTTTGAATCGCTCCGTGCGCAAGCGATGGCGTTGTATCAGCGAGCCGACTTCGGCGGACTCATGGCCTTTCTCAATGAGCAGTTCGGCGCGTCGATCTATTCTCTTGCCACTCTGTTTCGAGACGAACAGCGGAGAGTCGTCGGTCGCATCGTCGAGGATCGCGTGGCCGAAATGCAGACCCAGCTTCGGCATCTCTTTGAGAACAACGCGCCGTTGCTTCGCTTCCTGGTCGATCATTCGCTCCCGTTGCCAAGGGCGTTTCTTTCCGTGGCGGAGTCGGTTTTGAACGCGGAGCTTTGTGCGGCTTTGGGCGCACCGGACCCCGATCTCAAACGAGCGGCCTCGCTTTGGGCGGAGACAACGGCGTGTCCGGGCGTTCACCTGGATGTCGAAACGCTGGGATTCGTTCTCGGCGACGCGCTGCGGGGCGCGATGGAGCGATTGTCCGTTGAACCGTGCAACGCTGAGTTGCTCACGAACTGTCATGCCATTGCGGAGTTCGTCCGCGAGACGTCGCTTCCGGTGAACCTCGCGGAGTCTCAAAACCTGTACGATCGAATCCGGCGTTCGGAGACGAGCCAGCGCCGAACGGCGGCAGTCGCAGGAGACTCGGGCACCAGCGAGTGGTGTCGGCAGTTTGACGCGCTGGGTGAGAAATTCCATTTCAGGACGGCCTAACGCATGGCAACTGAGCTGGTGGCAACCTACCGAGTGCAGTTGCACGCGGGATTCGATTTCGAAGCCGCCGCATCGATCGTCGACTATCTGGCGGAATTGGGCGTCAGTCACCTCTATTGTTCACCGTGCTTGCAGGCCGCTACGGGCAGCACGCATGGTTACGATGTCGTTGACCCGACCCGAGTAAACTCGGAGCTGGGCGGCGAAGCCGGGTTTGCTCGATTGTGCGGGGCGCTGGATCGCGCTGGGATGGGTCTGGTGCTCGACATCGTGCCCAACCATATGGCGATCGGCGGGCGCGAGAACTCGTGGTGGTGGGACGTGCTGGAGAACGGACCGGCCAGCCTGTACGCGGGGCACTTCGACGTGGACTGGGACCCGCCCGAGAACAAATTTCGCAATCTGATCCAGCTTCCGATTCTGGGCGATCGATATGGCCGAATCCTGGAGTCTTGTGAGCTCAAGGTGCTGCGGACCGGCGGCGCGTTCGTGCTTCGCTACCACGATCATGAATTGCCGGTTGCTCCTCGTTCTCTTGAAGGACTGCTCCGCGCCGCCGACGAGCGATTGAAATGCAAAGAACTTGTTTTTCTGGCCGATGCGTTCGAGCGGCTTCCTCGGCCCACACAAACCGATCCGGTCAGCCTCCGGCAACGGCACCGCGACAAGGAAGTGCTCCGCGACCTGCTGGAGCGGCTTTGCCGCGAGCGGTCGGAGGTCGCCGACGCGATCGATGGCGTGCTGGCCGAATGGAATCAGTCTCCCGAATTGATGCATGCGTTTTTGCAGCGGCAGAACTATCGGGTCGCTTATTGGCGAAACTCGGAGCGAGAGCTCGGCTATCGCCGGTTCTTCGATATCAACTCGTTGATCGGATTGCGCGTTGAGAACAAGCAAGTGTTCAGGGACACGCATGACGTCATTCTTCGATGGGTCAATGAGGGCAAAGTGGACGGCCTCCGTGTCGATCACGTCGACGGGCTTCGTGACCCCGCCGTGTATCTCAACCGACTGCGCGAGGCTGCTCCTCAAGCATGGATCGTCGTCGAAAAGATTCTTCAAACAAATGAAACGCTTCCCGGTAGTTGGCCGATTGCGGGGACGACGGGATATGACTTTCTCAATCTGGTTGGCGGCTTGTTCATTCATCCTGACGGAGAGGATCCGCTGACGAGGTTTTATGCGGAGTTTACGGGTGAAAAAACGGACTTCGATGAGATCTCGCAGGGTCGCAAGATTCACATGCTCAGCACGAGCTTGGGTTCGGACGTCAACCGGCTGACGACTCTACTCGTCGATATTGCCGCAAACCGAGCCGATTCGCAGGACTTCACGCGACACGAATTGCACGAAGCGTTGCGGGCGATGCTGGCCGAGTTTCCCGTCTATCGCACGTATGTCGCGCCCGACGCGCCGACTCCGACGGATCGGGACGCCGCCTACATTCAGCAGGCCGCGTCCTCGGCGCAGCGTCGCCGGCCTGATCTCGATGGAGCATTGTTCGCCTATCTCAGCGACCTGTTGAACGGACGGTTTCAGGGCGAACAGGAGATGGAGTTTGTTTTGCGGTTTCAGCAGTTGTCCGCTCCGTCGATGGCCAAGGGCGTCGAGGACACGTCGTTCTACTGCTTCAATCGGTTCGTCGCGTTGAACGAGGTGGGTGGCGCGCCGGAGCATTTTGGAATCACGGTCGAGCAGTTTCACGAAGCCTGCGCCCAGATGCAGCAACATTGGCCCGCGACCATGCTGGCGACATCCACGCATGACACCAAGCGGAGCGAGGATGTTCGCGCGCGATTGGCGTTGCTCTCAGAGATTCCCGCACAATGGCGTGAGGCCGTTCGCCGCTGGGCCGCCCGGAACGAGCGACACAAGACAGGCGACTTTCCGGATAGGAACGCCGAATACCTGCTCTATCAGTCGTTGGTCGGCGCCTGGCCGATCAGCGTTGAACGAATGACGGCGTATATGCAAAAGGCTGTCCGCGAGTCCAAGCAGTTCACGTCGTGGACGGAGCAACACGCTGAGTATGAGAACGCGTTGTCTCGTTTCGTGGAGCAGATTCTGAAGGACGCGGTGTTCCTCAAGGACATGGAGGCGTTCGTCAGGCCGTTGGTTCTGCCGGGTCGAGTCAATTCGCTCGCGCAAGCGTTCGTCAAGCTGACCGCGCCCGGCATTCCGGACATTTATCAGGGAACGGAGCTTTGGGATTTGAGTCTGGTGGACCCGGATAATCGCCGCCCCGTGAACTATTCGATTCGGCGCCGCATGCTTGGGCACGAGGGTTTGGGACCGCCGAAGCTGAGCGACCGTTGGGACGACGACGGATTTTCGAAACTGTGGTTGATTCGTCGGGTACTGGATGTACGTCGGAGGTTTCCGCATGCGTTCGGCAAGGACGGCGACTATCGGCCGCTTGTGACGCAGGGGTCGAGCCGGCAACACATGGTGGCATTTGTCCGCGGCGGGCTGGTGGCGATGGTTGTGCCTCGTCTGGGGCTTCACGTCGACCATCGCCGGTTGGAAACGACCGTCGAACTGCCGCCGGGCCAATGGCGAAATGAACTGACCAGCGCGACAAATGACGGCGGGAAACAACCTCTTGGCTCGCTGCTGGCGGACTTTCCGGTGGCACTCTTGGTCGCCGTCCGCAATTGACGTCGCAAGGCACTCGCTATCCTGAGATCACCGATTCCGTCTCCTCCGCCCACAACCGGAAAGGGGCGTCAGGTCATGGGATGCGCCCAAAATACCTTTGCTGGTCAGGTTCGCTGCTCGCGGCGGACCTCGGAGAAAGAACCCGGGGGCGGCGTGATCGGCGGATGTCCGACGATCTCGCAGGCACGGTTCAGTGCCGCGGCGATATTGCCGAACATGTTTTCCATACCCAGAACCTTGTCGAAGCCAACGGAAAGAAATGCCGACAGCGGCTGGGCATGGACGCCCGACAGCAGCAGCGTCGTTCCTTGTGCCCTGCACTTCTTGTGAAACTCCTCGAGGGCATGCAATCCTGTCGCGTCGATCGCCGGCACGCGGCGCATCCGCAGGATGAACACCTTCGGCGGTTTCTCCAGTCCGCGAAGCGTATCTTGCAATCGATCGGCCACGCCGAAAAAGAACGGGCCGTTGACCTCATACACTTCGACGCCCGGAGGAATGGTCCAGCGAGCGATCGCATTTGGATCGGCATTGTCGGATTCATCATCGTCGCTCGTGCCGTTGCCGGTTAGCGCACTGATGTTGGACACGGCGGCCATTCGCTTCATGAAGAGCATCGACGCCAGCACCATTCCCACGCCCACCGCGATCGTCAGGTCGGTGAGCACCGTAAGGCCGAACGTCGTAAGCAGCACGGCGATGTCGCTTTTCGGTGCTTTCAGAAGGTATCGGAAGTGATCGATTTCGCTCATGTTCCACGACACCATGAGCAGGACCGCCGCCAGCGTGGCGAGCGGGATTGTGCTCGCCAAAGGCGCAAGTAACGCCATGACCGCCAGAAGGGTCAGCGCGTGAACCATACCCGCCAAGGGCGTTTTTCCGCCGCTCTTGACGTTGGCCGTGGTTCGAGCAATCGCGCCGGTGGCGGGAATGCCGCCGAACATCACCGAGCCGATGTTGGCCACCCCCTGAGCGACCAGTTCGCAATCGGCCTTGTGGCGTCTGCCGGTCATGCCGTCGGCCACCACCGCCGACAGAAGCGACTCGATGGCGGCGAGGATGGCGATCGTCGTGGCTTCGGGGATCAGATTCCGCGCCAATTCAAAGCTGAACGGCGGGAGGTGCGGCGTGGGCAGCGTTCTGGGAATCTCCCCGTAGCGGGATCCGATCGTCTCGACGGGGAGCTTGAACAGATGCACGGCCAGTGAACCGACGATGACGGCAACGATTCCCCACGGCAGCCGGGGAGCGACCTTTCGAACGATGATGAGAAGTGCCAGGGAACCGGCACCGACACCGAGCGTGGTCGGATTCCACGTATTGACATGTTCGCCGTAGGCGCGCCATTTTTCCAGAAACTCAGCCGGAACGCCGCCCATCTGTAAACCGAACAGATCTTTGATCTGCGATGATGCAATGATGATCGCGATGCCCGAGGTAAAACCGGTGGTTACCGGATAGGGAATGTATTTGATGGCCGCACCGATGCCGGAGACGCCCATGATAATGATGATCCCGCCGGCCATGAAGGTGGCCGTGGCGAGTCCGGCGTATCCGTGATGCGAGGCGATGCTGTAAACTATGACGATGAACGCGCCGGTAGGGCCGCCAATCTGCACACGACTGCCGCCCAGCGCCGAAATCAGGAACCCGGCGATGACGGCGGTATACAATCCCATGGCGGGTGGCGAGACGCCGGCGGCGGCGGCGACATCGGCCGGAATGGACGCGATTCCAAAGGCCATTGCCAACGGAAGGGCAATGATCCCCACGGTAAGGCCCGCGAGGACGTCGGAGACTATCTTGCCAAGGTCGTAACCTTCCCGAAGGCATACGATCGATTTTGGAACCAGTCGAGATACCGTTGAACACCTCCCGTCGGCAAACCGAAACGCTATCGGCCGATTAGGTAAGATGTCTGTAGTGCTTGTCCCCTTGGATTGCAACGACACATCGCGAACGCCCGTGAGGACCGCGTATCGACGGTGCCGGTTCCTAAAACCTATTCCAAGACCGAACCACCGGACCTCGCGGAGAAGTCAAAATCGGATGACGTTACCGGGAATTCGAGGCTCCGCGCGAACTGAATTTCGCGGCTCGCAGGGTCTTGGAATACGTTTTACTCAGCAACCATGGCCGGGCGTGCCGGTCGGCGGCTGCCGGTTTCGGTTCGCAAGTCTTCCACGACGAGTCCGTCTCGAAGGGTGATCTGACGATCGCATCGGGCGGAGACGGACGGCTCGTGGGTGACCATGACAATGGTTTTGCCGTTGTCATGCAGGCGGTCGAAAATGGAGAGGATCATCTCGCCCGTTGCGGTGTCGAGGTTTCCGGTGGGCTCGTCGGCGAGCAGGATCAGCGGATCGTTGATGAGCGCTCGAGCGATGGCGGCGCGCTGCTGCTGACCGCCGGAGAGTTCATTGGGTCGGTGGTGGCCGCGATCGCCGAGGCCGACCATGGCAATCAGCTCGCGCGCTTTTTCGCGGCGCAACTGCGGATTCACACCTTGATAGAACAACGGCACTTCGAGGTTCTCAAGAATGGTAAGCTGTGCAATCAAGTTGAAACTCTGAAAGACGAATCCAATCATCCGGCCGCGCACGTCCGACAGCTCGTCGTCGTCCATCATCGATACGTCGGTTTCGCCGAGCAGATAGGTTCCCGACGTGGGTCGATCGAGGCATCCCAGGACATTCATCAGCGTGCTCTTGCCTGATCCGCTTTGCCCGCGAATGGCAACGGACTCACCTTCCAAGAAGTCGAGAGACACGCCACGAAGCGCGCGCACGTTGACATCGCTTCCGGGCTTGCGGTAGTCCTTGGTCAAGTCTTGAACAGAAGCGATGACCACGGGACGGTTACGGAGCCTTTCCGACGGTCGATCGGCCGCCTTCGGTCGGCTGGTCCTTCTTGTCGGCGGTCGATTCGGCCGCGGACGAGTCGACCTTTTCAGGCTCCTTGGAATTGGGTTTGACGTCAGAAGGCTTCGTTCCGCTTGGTTGCGGTTCATTGCCGGGTTTTGTATTGGAAGCACGATCGGCAGAGTCGCCGCGACCGCCCGGCCGGCGACCACCGGGAGTGCCGCGCCGCCCTTGAGCCTCGTTTGACTCGCCTGTTGGGCCGGCATCGGGGATGAGCCTCCGGTATTCGTCGCCGAAGGCGAGCAAGACCCGGCGACCCGACTCAACTCCTGACGTGATCTCGGCCCATTCCGCGCCGATCGCACCGACGTCGACGACCACGGGTCGCACTTCGCCGGAGTCGCTGGCGAACAAATAGCGCTTACCAGCCTTGGCGTAGATCGCCTGAACCGGAACGGCAAGCCGATCCTGGACGGATTCGACGAGTATTTCCGCGTGGGCGGTCACGCCGGGCTTCAACGGAACGTCGGTTGGATCGAGCAGAATTTCCGTTTCATATTCCTTCAGATCGGGATTGAGCCAGCCGCTTTGACTGTCGGCGAGCGCGGCGATCTTTCGGACGTGCCCGGAAAACGTCCGACCCGGTAATCCTTCGATGGAGACGGCGACCGGCTGGTCGGTTCGAAGCTTGTCGGTCTTGGCTTCGTGGACGCGCACAACAACCATCATCGACGAAGTGTCGGGAAGCTGGAGGAGAACCTGTCGTTCGAAGACCTCGGCGCCTTCCTTGATCTGCTGATCGTTGGACATGCCCCATCGGCCGCCGCCACCCTGATAATACACGACAAAACCCTGGGTGGGCGCCACGATGCGGCACTTTTCTTTTTGGGTGCGCAACTTCGCCAGTTGATCCTGAATCAGGGCAAGTTCTTTTTCCTTCCCTTCGACGTTGCGAAGTTTCTTGATTTCCTCCGCGCTGGCGTTCTTTCCGACGCGGTCGGCTTCCTTGATTGCTTCTTCAACGTCCGATTGTCGTTGCTTCAGGTCGGCGACATGCGTATAGCGGTTGAGCACATCGAGCGCCATTTTGGCTTTTTCTAGCTCCCAACCAGCCTTCTTGAAGTTGAACTCGGCTTCTTCGTACTCGGTCTGCGTTGTGTAGTTCTTGGCGTAGAGCTCCTTGGACGCCTTGAAATCCTGTTCACGACGGTCCAACGAAATCTCGGCCTGGTCGATGGCAATCTGGGCGTCCTTCAAACGCTGCTCCCAATCGCCCTTTTCGTACTTATCCAGTTCCAGTCGTTTCAATTCGATCTGCAATTGCGCCTTGCGAATGTCGCTGGCGTTTTTGTCCCGCTGAATATCGAGTTCGGCCTTGGCGGCCTCGAATGCGGTGATGGCGTTGGACTCTTTGAGTTCCTCTTCACGAATGCGGTTTTCGATCTGATCGCTCGCCAGAACCACCAGAAGATCGCCTTGTTGGACGGGCGTACCCTCGGGAATGAGGCTGATGATCGTCGAACGACCTTCCACTTCGGACTTAATGTCCGTGGATTTGGCGGCCTTGAGTTCGCCTTTTTCCTTGAGGACCACATTGAAAGTCCTTGCTTCGACAACCGCGGTCGTCGCGCCACCCGACAGGCCTGTCGTCACTTTCCCCGTAAGGGGCCGCCAAGCCACCAAGCCCAAAACGACAACCAAACCGGCTAACAACCACTTAAGCGTTCCAGACTGCTTAGCGCGGAGACCGACGGTTGTACCAACGGCCTGCCCGCGATTTGCGGGATCGCGTGGAGAGGCTTTTCTCGGATGATCGGACAGCAAGGTGGTCATGAGGCAGGTTCCCCCGTCGCCGCAGGCCGAGAGCCTGATTCGCGAAGCCCATCCATCCTATACGAAAACCGAATGCGACTCAAACGCCGTTGTGGCAAAGCGTTATGTACAAAACCGTCATGTGCGGCGCTGAATCCATCATGGGTAACGACTTGGGAACGGCCAAAACGCACATCCATCGATCGCAGATCGCCCATTCGTTGCCAATGGACCTGCGGTACTGGTCAACTTTGAGCCGAGCCGCGCGCGTGAACAAGCGGTGACCGCGATTCTCGGCCAAAAATCCGCTCCTTCACTCTTGACGCTTTGCGTCAAGGGCGGGCTCTCGTGGCTCTGCTCCGAACCACACTTTCGAGACAGTTTTCAGGCCGCCACCGCCGGGCCGGAATCGCGTTATCGGCTGCCTGGGAATCAAGATACCGGGAGGAAGCGATACCTTGATTCCTGCAATTGCACCTAGTTGTTTTCGGACAGGAAACGTTATAAGATAGGCGTTTTAAGTTTTTGCGAATGCGGGACGGATGCCCTCATGCATAAAGCCCGATGAATAGCAAACCGCTTCGAACGGCAAGCGCATGTATCGTTGGCCGGTCGGAGTTGTGAAAACTTCAGGAGCGTAGATACCGCCATGGTCGTTTCACCGCAGGCCGAAGCACCCACCAGAAAGCCGCCCCAAGTCGTCGAACGCGAAGAGGTCACTGTGCGATTTGTTGGAGATTCCGGCGATGGAATGCAGCTCGTCGGCACGCAGATGACGAATACGTCCGCGATCTTCGGCAACGACGTGAGTACGTTTCCGGACTTTCCGGCGGAGATTCGCGCGCCGGCGGGGACGCTGGCCGGGGTCAGCGGATACCAGCTGAACTTCGGTGCGCACAAGTTGCGAACAGCCGGCGATCGTGTGAACGCGCTGATTGCCATGAATCCGGCCGGGCTGAAGGCCAACGTTGAGGACTTGGAGCAAGGAGGCATCCTTGTAGTAAATGAGGATGCGTTCAATAAGCAAAACCTCACGAAGGCAGGGTATTCGGCCAATCCATTGGATGATGGGAGTCTGAGTCGGTATCAGCTGTATCGCATTCCGATTGACAAACTCAACAACGATGCTTGCGCGGATACGGGTCTGACCGGTCGGGCGGTGGGTCGTTGCAAGAACTTTTTCGCTCTGGGCTTGACGTATTGGTTGTTCGGCCGATCGATGGAGGCGACGAATCGCTGGATTCAGGACAAATTTTCCTCCAAGCCCGCGGTGGCAGAAGCGAACGCCAAGGCGCTGCGAGCGGGGTACTATTTCGGGGAAACCACAGAGATGTTTCCCGTGCGGTTTCTTGTGCCGCCGGCGAAGCTGGTACCTGGGCGGTATCGCAAGGTGACGGGCAACGAGGCGGTCGCGATGGGGCTTGTGTCGGCGGCCTCGCTTGCGGGCAAGCCGCTTTTCTACGGAACGTATCCCATTACTCCGGCGAGCGATATTCTGCACGAACTTGCTCGGCACAAGAATTTCGACGTGCGCACGTTTCAGGCGGAGGACGAAATCGCGGCGATGACCTCGGTGGTAGGCGCAGCCTTCGCGGGTGCGTTCGCGGTGACAGGCACAAGCGGTCCGGGCGTCGCGCTCAAGCAGGAAGCCATCGGGTTGGCGGTGATGACGGAACTTCCGATGGTCATCGTCAACGTCCAGCGTGGCGGGCCGAGCACCGGACTGCCAACCAAAACGGAGCAAGCGGATTTATTTCAGGCCGTTCTTGGACGCAACGGAGAAGCGCCGCTCTGCGTCATTGCCCCGTGCACGCCCGGCGACTGCTTCCATATGGCCATCGAGGCGTTTCGCATCGCGGTGGAGTTCATGACTCCGGTGATGCTTCTGAGCGACGGCTATCTGGCCAACGGCGCGGAGCCGTGGATGATTCCGGACGTGAGCAAGCTCCCACGATTCAAGATCAGCCACCCCACGACGAACAATAATGAGGGCGGGCTGTTTCATCCGTACCAGCGCGACGGAAAACTCGCGCGTCCGTGGGCGATTCCGGGGACGCCCGGTCTGGAACATCGGATCGGCGGATTGGAAAAGCGGGATGTGACGGGAGACGTTTGCTACGATCCGGACAATCATCAGCATATGATTCTGACGCGGCGTAAGAAGATCGACAATATCGTAGAGACGATTCCGCCGCTTGCCGTTCACGGCGATCCTTCGGGCGACCTGCTCGTGCTGGGATGGGGCAGCACTTACGGCGCCATCACGACCGCAGTCGAGCGATGTCGGGCGAAAGGAATGAAGGTGTCCAATGCTCATCTGCGATACCTGGACCCGATGCCGAAGAACACGGGCGACGTCTTGCGGGCATTCAAGAAAGTGCTGATTCCGGAGATGAACCTCGGGCAGTTGATCACTCTGATTCGGGCCCGGTTCCTCGTTGACGCCATCGGATTGAACAAGGTCGAGGGCAAGCCGTTCATGATTCACGAGGTGCAGGCGAGGATCGAGGAGGTCTTGAAGAGCAAATAGTGGACGGTTGCCAAGCAGTTGACCGTCATGGTGTCGGTGAAACGGGGACGAATACTTCCGTTAAGAGAGCAACACAATGAGCAGTGACTCAGGACTCGTTCAATTGACCGCGAAGGACTATGCCAGCGACCAGGACGTTCGCTGGTGTCCGGGGTGCGGCGACTATTCCATTCTCGCGCAGGTCAAGAAAGTGATGGCCGGCATCGGCGCGACGCGCGAAAAGACCGTGTTTGTTTCGGGCATCGGGTGTTCGAGCCGCTTTCCGTACTACATGGCGACGTACGGGTTCCACAGCATTCACGGACGCGCGCCGGCATTGGCCACGGGGATCAAGGCATCCAACCCGGAACTCGACGTTTGGCTCGTGACGGGCGACGGCGACGGACTGAGCATCGGCGGCAATCACTTGTTGCACGCCATACGGCGCAACATGGACTTCAAGATTCTGTTGTTCAACAACCGTATCTACGGTTTGACGAAAGGGCAGTATTCACCGACGTCACCGTTGGGTAAGAAGACCAAGTCGACGCCGATGGGATCGGTCGATTACCCGCTGCATCCGATTTCTGTTGCGATCGGGGCCGAAGCGACATTCGTGGCGCGTTCGATGGATATTAATACGAAACACCTCGAACACGTTTTGGAGCGCGCGTCCAAGCACAAGGGAACCGCATTTATCGAGATTTATCAGAACTGCAACATTTTTAACGACGGCGCTTTTGAGTACGCATCGGGCAAGGAAACAAAAGACGATACGACGCTGTTGCTGGAACACGGCAAACCTTTACTTTTTGGAAAGGATCGCAAGAAGGGAATCCGGCTGAACGGTATGGATCCCGAAATCGTCAACGTCGGCGGCGATGTAACCGAAGACGACCTGCTGTTCCACGACGAACGGCAGGCTGAACCGAGTCTCGCTTACCTGCTGAGTCGCATGCACCATCCGGCGTTTCCCGAACCGATGGGCGTATTTCGCTGTGTTGAGCGTCCGACCTATGAGGACATGATGCTTCGGCAGGTTCGCGACGCGGTTGCAGCCAAGGGCAAGGGCAACCTGGACGACCTCTTCGATGACGGCGAAACCTGGATGGTGAATTGATTACACGAAAAGCCCGGGCGGTCGTCAAATCAATGCGAGGAGCGCAAATCCGCCGACGAGGAGGACAGCGAACGCCAGGCACAGCCAGTCGAACCATCGGTCGATGAAGCGATGCATCGGCGGCCCGAAATTGTAGAGCAAACCCGCGACAAGAAAGAACCTTGCTCCGCGCCCGACGGCTGAAACGGCTGCAAAACCGAGCAGGTTCATGTGCATCACGCCGGAAGTGATTGTGAAAACCTTGTACGGAATGGGCGTAAATGCGGCCACGAAAACGATCCAATAGTCATAGCGCAAATAAAGGTCCTTGACGTATTCGAAGTGTTCCTCGGCGTGATAGAATCGGATGATTCTCATGCCGACCACGTCCATCATCCCCCAGCCGATGCCGTAGCCGGCCACGCCGCCCAGAACGCTTCCAAAGGTGCAGATCGCCGCGAATCGCCACCATCGGGACAGCGACCCGAGCACGAGCGCGATAAGCAACACGTCGGGCGGAATTGGAAAGAAACTCGATTCGGTGAAAGCGAGCAAAAATAGAGCGGCGGACCCGTAAGGCGTCTTTGCCCAGTGCAAAACCCAGTCATACATTCGCCGATGAAGGCGTCGAGGCTTTTCGCCATGCACCGTGCGGTTCGGCAACGCTTTAACGACGCGATCGGAGGCATCGCCGCCGGCCATGTCGCCCGCGTTTTTTCCTGTCCTGTCGGCGGCATTCATGTTGCGTCCATCCCATGTTCTTTTTCGAGAAAACGATCAATCGCACCGTGAGCGAGGTAGATCAGCGGCGTGATCAGGATCGCAATGAACACCTTGTAGAGATAGTTTCCGGCGGCGATTCGAAGGAAATCTTCACCGGTCAAGTTGTATCCCGACACGTTCAGAATGGCCGGGAGGCGAAATGCGATGAACCCGACGATGAAGCTGTCAAACAACTGGCTGACGAAGGTGCTCCCGGTTGCGCGAAGCCAGAGGAGTCTGTGGCCGGTTCGATTCCTGAGAAAATGGAACACAAATACATCAACGAGTTGCGAGGTAAGAAACGCGGCAAGTGAACCACCGATAATCCACATCGATTGTCCAAACACTTTCGCGAACATTTCGCCGGAAATGGGCGATTGGTTCCACGCGGGGACGAACATGGCCAGATAGAGAATCACGAACGCGTAGCTGATCATTGCGACGGCCAGAAACGTCAGTTGACGAACGCCACGCTTTCCGAAGTACTCATTGACCAGGTCAGTCGTGATGAAAACCACGGGCCAGGGAATCACGCCGATCGAGAGAACTACACCGGGGAGTGAAAACGGACCGAGGTCGAGGCCAGGCAAGGAAAACAGCTTTCCGCCGGTGAGCTCGCCCAATATCGCATTGGTCAGGAAGAACCCTCCGAGGATGAAGAAGACGAGTTGTTTGCGAGTGACCGGCACGAGCGTGTTATACCCGCGCGTTTGGTGAATCTCCACCGACGCGTTGCGATCGCCAGCAGTCCACGGCGGGACGCAACGCAGTCGCGATCTCCGCTTCCGATCCGACAGCATGTCGAAGAATCACCCGATTCAACGGTTCTGGCGATTCTGGATGCGAGATGCGCGGCAGGAACCGGGCAAGCTGCTCGTCTTCGGGAAGGTGGGCTTCGAATCCCGCGTCGTCCGAATCATCGCCTTGCTCGAAAGGGTAGCTCACATCGAGTCTCGATGCGTCAAACGACCGGGTGCCGAACGGGCCGAGTCGAAGCGTCAACGTAGCCTCCTCGGCTTCCACGCCGACGCGATCCGGCCATCCGGCCAACAGCAACCACCGCAGCCCGCGATAGCCAAAGATGAGCGCTGCCATTGGGCAAGGCAGCGCCGCCGCGGCAACGCTGAAAGCAATGATTCGACCGCTACCGGCGGACGGATCGAATCGGAGTCCGCCGTAGATCAGCGCGCTGGCCGCGCCGAGCAACAACGCGGGAACGAGGCATAGTAGTCCTCGGACCGAGGCGCGGGATCGCGACGCGGGAATCGAAAGCTTGACGGAAAGATTGTCAAAACTGGTTGATGCCATGTTCTTGAATGATAAGCGCCGCGGCTCGGACAATGCGCTTACACCATTACGCGGTGATTGTAGACAATCCACTCGATGAGGAGTACCGCCACGATGAAAAGAAGAAGGTAATTCCACGCCGGTCGGCTGATCTCCACGGCGGCGGCTCTCGTTGCCACCTCGCCCGACCCCAGGGCGAGCGACGCCGTCGGGGTCACATCACTTTCAACGGGGTTGAAAAGATTCACAGCGAAGACGTCCTGGCCGGTCAGGCCGGGTTCGACACGGTACGCGCCGACCGCGCGCGTATTCGAATAGTTGACGGACTGATATTGAGCAGTCGGTTGAATGTCGATTGCGCCATCGGGGCGAATGACGTTCACGGATTCTTGTCGCGATGGAACGCTGAGTACGACGGGCTCACCAGTGGCGACGCTTTTTTTTCCAGAAATCGCGAGATTGGAAGAAAGGTATTGCACGGCGTTCTGCATGAAGGCGACGAAGTCGAGTTTGACGGCCCAGTCGGTGTTGAAACGGGCCGCTCCGCGATCATCGACAATCACAAGGGAAAACGCACTGATCAGAAATTGACTGGCATCACGCGTCAGATAGGCCAGCACGGGAGACGTCTGGCCGTCGATGATGGATTTGGCCGCTGCCGGGAGCGTCAGCTTGTGCCATTCGAGCACGTCGATCGCCTTGACGGCAACATATCGAAGCACCGGGTGCGTTTCGTCCCAATCGAAGATGATCTCGTCCTTAATCGGCGGACCCTGCGCGACGCCGTCGATCAACGGCACGCCGGCCCAGAAAAAGTAGTTGCCCTGCGGCAGGCGCTTCGTGGAGTGGCGATTGAACACCACGACATCAAAAAGGCTTCTCTTGTCGGCCGTCAGTTTGTCATCGGGGGCCGATTCGTATTCTGTCGGCGTCATTCTGACCAATTCGAGGTCGAGCGTGGCGAGCACGCCCGGCAGGAAATAATCGTCCGACGAGACCAGCAGGACGCGGACATTGCGCGGCGGCTCGATAACAGTCCATGCGCGATCGTCGGCGGAAAGCGCATCGTCAACGTTGAGGGCAACCTCGATGAGTCCACCGCCTCCGAACTCGATGTTGTCGAAAACGACGAGGCGGACGTCGCCGACATCGGCATTTGTTTCATCGCCGGCGGAGCGTCTGCTCACGGGCGCGGGCGGATTGCGCGCGTCCCCCGTGCGGCGCGGCGACGAAATGCCGTCCAGTGATAGGGTGCGCACGTCGATGTGCCGACCGTTGATGTGCAAAGTCGCATCGATTTCCGCGGACCGCTCGCCGTAATTGCGGACTGTCGCGGTGACTTCGAGCATTTCGGGACGCTCGTAATTGCGGCGGGCGGCCATGTTGAGAATGGCGATGTTGTCCCGGCGAGCACCGACGGTCGTCACACGAATCGCGGCGGGGTCGAGAATGCGAAAGGGTGTTTTGGCGGCGTCCTCGATTCGGCCATCGGTGAACATGAACACGGACGCCGTGGGAGCAGCCGAGATCGGAGCGATATCGCTTCCGGGTGTCTCGCCCCCGATGATGAGATTCTGGGAGTGGGCTTCCGCGAGCGCAATGGCTTCGGTGAGCGATGACGTGCTCTGCGTCGGCTCGATCGAGTCGATCTTTCGCTTGAGGGCTTGTTTGTCAGTGTCGAATGAAGACACGACGGTCGCGCGATCGCAGAAGGCGATGATCATCGCGCGGGCGTCGTCGGCCATCGCGTCGATCATCTGCTTGGCCTGCTCTCTGGCCAGATCAAGCCGGGTGCGCCCCCCCTGCTCCATCACGTTCATCGACGCCGACTGGTCGACGAGCAGAATCAGCGTGCCCATGTGTGATTCGGCGGCATGGAACATGGGTTTGCCGAGCGCGATCGCGGCGAGGATGAGCACCAGCAATTGGAGCAACAGCAGCAGGCTCTTTCGCAAGCGCTGAAAGGGAGCGTTGACGCGAAGGTCTTCGACCGCTTTCTTCCAGAGGAGTGTCGATGGTACCAATCGCACGGCACGCTTTAGCTTGAGAAAGTAGAGCGCCACCAGCGGCGGAATCGTGAGGCCCGCGGCGACGGCGATGGTGGTCGGATCGAGGAATGTCACCGGCGTCGCTCCATCAGTGGATCAGCCCTCGCTGCCGAAAGTACGAAAGCACAATCTGATCGAACGGGACCTGCGTGCTGGTAAACAAATAGTTAACGCCGCGACGCGAGCAGTATTCCTTGATCGACTCGCAATAGGCTTGAAGCGTCTGCTTGTACCGATTCAACAGCGCTCGACTCACAGTCACCTCGGCCGTGTCGTCGTCTTCCACGTCGGTCAGCCGCAGATCGCCCGCCAGCACGGGGTCGATCTCCTCCGGGCTGAGGACCTGCAACGCATACACGTCGTAATTGCGCCCGAGCAGATACCGCAGCCCGGCGTCGTATCCGCCCTTCTCGAAGAAGTCGCTGAGAATCAGCACGATCCCCGGCTGCGGATGGCGAATGGCAAACTGTTTGCCGGCCGCGGGCAGGTTGCTCGGGCCGTCGTATTCGATTTCGCTTAGGAAACTGACGACCTTGTGCATCCAGCGTCGCCCGCGAATGCCCGCGAGTTCGTATTTCAGGCCGTTGGCGTAGGTGTAGAGGCTGACGCGGTCGAAGTTGATCAGGCCGACGTAGGCGAGGGCGGCGGCGACGCGGCGGGTGTACAACCCCTTGTTCGGCTCGCCCCAGTTCATGCTCTTCGAGGCGTCGATCAGGATGCTGACGTGAAGGTCTTCCTCTTGAAGGAAAAGTTTGATGAAAAGCTTTTCGAGCCGGGCGTAGATGTTCCAGTCGAGGAAGCGGAGGTCGTCGCCGACGACGTAGTTGCGATGGTCAGCGAATTCGGCCGACTGCCCGCGACGCTTGGTCAATCGCTCCCCGCGCATCTTGCCCGCGAAGATCTTCCTGCTCACCAGCGCAAGCCGATCCAGCCGGGCCATGAAGGCGGGGTCGAGGAAGTCGGTCGATTGTGGTCGTTCAATGACTGGGGCCATGTTTTTTTTTGAATTCAAGGCCGCATTCGGGACAACATCCGTCTTCGTTGAGCTTCAAATCATATCCACAGCGACGACATCTATTCTGAGCGGCAAGTACATCTGGTATCCATCGTTTCGTGCGCCTCCGCTCCAAGACCGCAATCACGAATGCAATAAGTAATCCGACTACTGCGCCCGCCGCCACCCCAGATCGGACGCTCAGTAATCCAGAGAGCAAGGGTGTAACCGGGCCAAGTGCAGCGCCAATTACGAATGCCGTCACAAGTCTCCGAATGAGCGATGTCTTACGACTCGCCTCTTGCCGGATTTCGCGTCTTGTCTCAGCATCATCAATTCCCCAAAGTTCGGTCATTTGAATCACCGCATTCGGCATACGCCTTTTCCGAGCTGCGCCCGTCAGGAATCCGTCAACGACCCACAACGTTCCGCTCCCTCACCCTTGCGCTAGGCGTAAAAGGCAGGCTCTCTCAGCTCGGATCGATATTTCGTCACAATCGGTTTTCCTTCGGGCCGCGCGAACTGAAGTTCGCGGCTCGCTACGAATATTATCGTACGATCTTCGGCGATCGTCATTCACCATTCACAATTCCGCATTCTACATTCCCTCATGCAGCGGCTTCGGCCATCGTCGGCGTTTTGTCGAGGATTTCCTTGAGCACGTCGTCGATGGAGACGCCTTCGGCCTCGCCCTCGAAGTTGAGCAGGACGCGGTGCCGCATCGCGGGCAGATAGACCTTGCGCACATCGGAAAAACTCGTGTTGAACCGCCCGTCGAGCAGCGCGTGCAGTTTGGCTCCGAGCGTCAGCGTCTGCACCGCCCGCGGACTCACGCCCCAGCGGACGTACTTGTTGGTCGCATCGATGGCAAACTGCCCGCCGGGGTGCGACGCCATCGCCGCGCGAATCGCATAATCCTGCACGTGCGGGGCCATCACCACCCGGCGGACGAGGTGCTGCGTGCCGAGAATCTCGTCGCCGGTCATCACCCGCTTGATCGTCGGTTTGTAGCCGGTCGTGGTGCGATCCATGATCGTTTTGAGTTCGTCCTTGCTCGAGTAGTTCACGATGAGCTTAAACATAAAGCGGTCGAGCTGGGCTTCCGGCAGCGGATAGGTGCCTTCCTGCTCGATCGGATTCTGCGTGGCCATGACGAAGAACGGCTCGTCGAGCTGGTAACGCGTGCCGCCGACCGTGATCGAGTGTTCCTGCATGGCTTCGAGAAGGGCCGATTGGGTCTTCGGCGTCGCGCGGTTGATTTCGTCGGCCAACACAATCTGCGCGAACAGCGGTCCCTTCTGAAACTGAAATTGCCGCCGCCCGGTCGCCGGGTCTTCGTTGATGATGTTCGTGCCGATGATGTCCGCGGGCATCAGGTCGGGCGTGAACTGGATGCGCGAGAACTTGAGTTCGACGGCCTCGGCCAGCGTGCGGACGAGATACGTTTTTCCCAGTCCGGGCACGCCTTCGATGAGTACATGGCCGCCTACCAGCAGCGCGGTCAACACGCCATCGACGATGTCATTGTGGCCGACGATCGCCTTGCCAATCTCATCGCGCAGGTCCTTGTGCTTTCGGCGAAACTCCTCGGTCGCTTTTTCGACGGCTGGATCAATGTGTGTCGTCATCGTCGTGTTTCCTGTTGCAAATGGCCAAAGGTGATGCCCTATCTTTGCAAGCCGCGGACTTCGGTCCGCGCGAAGCCGCAAACTCCTACGAGGCTTCTACACATTACTCCCCTTCCGGACCCTTCGGCGGTGATAGCGTCACGACCCGAAGCCGTGACGCTTCGAGGGTTTCCCGGACGACCTTTGCAATTCGTTCGTCAGTCAAGGATTCGGAGGACAGCTTCGCCCCCGATCCGCCGAGTCCGAACATTTCCCGCAAGCCCCATTGCAGGGCCAGATTGCCAAGGACCATCGACGTGACGCTTTCGGCGTCCTGCCCAATTGTTTTGGCGAGCGTTGCGGCCTGCTTTTGGACCTCGCTCCAAGACGGAACCGGCGGTCCGCTGTACTGCGCGGCAAGCATCCGCACCTGCATTCCGTCCGTGGCGGGAAACGTGGTCACGGTTTCCGCAAGCCGCTTCGCGATCAATTCCCGCAGCTTCGGAACGTTTTCCTCCGAGGTCGCGGCCGCATAGACAAAGAATGGAATCCTTCCGACGGGCCAGGTGGTATTGGAGGAAAAAACCATGTGAGAAACGCCTTTGATTTCCGCGTCCATGCTCAATCGCTGGGCGAGCAGCGTTCCCCAGAGCGAAATGATGATGCGATCTTCCGCGCTTTCGGGCGGCGGCGCGGCGATGCACACGGCGTGCATTTCGACATCCCAAACAACCGAAGCCGCCGACGAAACCGCCGGCCAGTTCACGGCATTTCGTTTCGACCGATCCGGCGACTTCAACGGGCCAAGATGTTTCTTCGCGAGTTCAATCGCTTCGGACTTCTCGAAGTTGCCGACGACCGCGACGATCAATTCGTCGGGGCGATACAGTTCGCGGTGCAGGGTTTCCAGTTTCTCCACCGAGATGTCCTCCAATCCCCTTCGGACGCGGACTTCGCGGGCGTCATGCCGCCAGAACTGACATAGCGCCATCATGGCATGTTTGAGCATTCCGCTCTGTGGATTGGCCTGCACGAACGACGTTTCCTCTTTGCACTTGTCGATCTCTTCGTCCACGACGTCGCTGGTGATGTGCAGTGTTTCCAACCGCTCCGATTCGATCTTGAAGATCGTGCCGAGTTCGCTCGGCGGCGCCACGTAGTCAAAATGCGTGAACGTCGGAAGCGTTTCGGCGTTGGCCATGCCCATTCCGCGAATCAAGCTGAACGACTCGCCGGGCCGATAGCTCCGCGTCTCGCCCTGACACATCAGATGCTCCAACAGATGTGTGGATTGGGTCATCCGTTCCGGTTCGTCGACAAAGCCAACCGGGTAGAACATTTCCACCGCGACGACTTTGGCCTCTTTCAGCGGACCCAGCAGCAAGGTAACCCCGTTGTCGAGTTGCACGCGTTCCGGAACAGCACTCGGATCGGCGGCTCTCGATTTGTTAGGTGAACCAACGGCAATTAACAGCGCCAGCGCGACCAGAAGCTGGGTCAATCCATGACGAAACGACAGTTTCATTCCTGGTTTCCTCCTCTGTCTCGAGTACGTTTCTTGGCACGCAACAATCGACTTGTCGCGGATTCGGTCGATTCGGACGGTTCGCTGTCCCGACCGAACGGAGCGGACGGCGTGTCCGCTTGTTCTGCTCCACCGAGGGCCGCGGAAAGATCGCCGCCGAGATTGCGCTCTTGTCCAACTTTCGACTCGAAGCGGCGCTTCGTCGCTCGTCGGGATACGGGTTCGACGTCTTCCGAAATGTCCGTGCCAACGCGCTGCGAGGGAGCGGATAATTCGTCCTTGACCTGTTCGCGCTTGCTTTTGAGCGTTTCCAGCGCGGCCTCGCTTCGCGTTCCGGTCTGGGCGAGAACAGTTGCCCCGTGCGTCAGGTAGTCGAATAGCGGACCGATCGATCGGAATCGAATCGTCCAGCCGATCAATTCTGCAAGTGCGAGCGTTCCCACGATCCCCCACCAGGGAGCATATCTTAGATCGAATCCAAAGAGGAGCACGACGACGACGACCAATTCAATCGCAAGGGAGAGTGCCAGCCAGCTCGCCAGCCGCCGCACGGCCACGTCCATCAGAAACGCTGGAAGGAAAAGCCACGCCAGAACCCAATCCCACGCCGGTCGCCGCGACACACTCGGCGGAAGGTCGTGGTTGAAGACGCCGGCTTTGTCGGGAGTCATGTCGAGCCATCGCCCTCCGGAGACTTCGGCCACCTGTCGAAGCACGGCTTCATTCGGCGTCAGATCTCGGTATTCCGCGGAAAAGGGCGCGGAAAGCCCGGTGCGAAGCGTGCCGACGTTCTTGCCTTCGCTCATGATCTGTACATTCGCGAGAAATGTCCCGGACTGATCGAGTTCAAACTCGGCCTCATAATGCCCCGGTCCGGTCTGTCGAAAGGTCTGGTCCACGACCCTCTGGTCGGGACCAATGAGCCTCGTGCGAAGCTGAAGATCGTTCAAGTAGCTGGCGTCCTTGTCCAGCGCGTCCACCACGATGCGCCCGCGATTGCCTTCGATTCTGGTCGTCGTGTCGAAGTTTGCGGGCATATCCTGCCGCATGGTCCAACGAACGATCTGGGCGAAGAACTTGGCGAAGCGCGGCCAATTCGTCCACGACGTTCCCCATGCCGGCCAGTACCCGCTCGTAAACGCGGCCGTCTTGCCGAGTTCGATTTGCCAATGGGCGAGCACAGGATCTTCACCATCATCCGTCATGCGAACAATCGGCATGACGACGTTGGGATTTTGCCGGACCGAGCTGAGCACCAGTCCGCCGAGCGGAGGAATATCCGTCGTCGCATCCAGCCCGCCGAGCAAATCGCTCGTGGGATCAACAATTTGAGGACGAAATGGTTCTTCGACGATGAGCGGCCGGCGAACGACCTTTGACTCTTTGGCGAAAATCTGAGGCAACTGCGAAGGGTCGCGGGCCGGGTAATATCGCCCTCCCGTGCTTTGGGCAATGCTGCGCAGCGTGGGTTCCATGACGTGGGCCCCCCAGCCGATGCCGATGGTGCTGACGGTGATCTTGGATTGCACATAATCCTGGATCTGTCTCGCAGAGGGACCCTGCGGATCGCCGTCGCTGAAGATCAACACATGTTTCTGCGCCGCGTCCTTGCCCTTTCCCGCAGTCAATTCTCGATAGGCGACATCCATCGCCGAACCGAAGTCGGGCATGTCGCCGATCTGGATGCGATCGATCTTGGCCTTGACCGCGTTCCGATTGCTGTTCAGATCCAGCGGCACCTCCCAATTCACGCCGCCGGGCGAATAGGTATACGCCAGAACGCCGATGTAGTCCTGCGAACTGATCGTATCGACGCTTTTCTTGGCCATTTCGGCGGCCCAGTAATTCCCTCGCGCTGCCTCGCAACTGTGGAGTATCAGGACAAGCGCCCCGCGAGGAATCACGCGCTTGTGCTTAATTTCAAACGTAACCGGCATCACGTCTTCAATGGGACTACCGATCCATCCGCCGGCACCGAAGCTGTCCGGTCCGCCCATCATGATCAGCCCGCCGCCGGCATCCCGGACGAACGCCGCGAGTTGCTTTTGCTGATCGTCGGTGAACGAAGCAGCCGGGACGTTGGAAAGCAAAATCGTGGAGTGGTTCATCATCTGCACAAGCGAGAATTCGCCCAAATCGACGTCGGAGCGAACCACGATGTCCACGTTTTCCCGTTGAAGAGCCTGCACAAATTCGGCTTCGTCGGAGGGATTGGCGCAAATCAGCAGCGCGGAACTCGAACCGGCGACGAAAGTAAACGCTTCCGCCCTGTTGTTGACGGCGATGGCGTCCATCGCGGCGTCATCGGGGTGAAACGTGGCTTCGTACGTTTGTGTTCCGTGCGTATTGATCGGCAGCCGGATGGAAAACGTGTTCGCGCCGGGAACCAGCTCGACGCGGGAGTATTCAGGCGGCAACTGGACGAGTGTTCCGTTGTGAAAGAGCGAAATCGTACCCTTTGCCCGACGGTACGACCGCAGAACCATGCGCAATGGGACTTGTTCACCGAGTTCGGCGTGACTTGGCGCGATCATGCGATCAAAAAAAACCTCATTGGTATACTCGTAGCGCAAAGGAACAATATCGATCGGGATTCCGTCGGCTCCGGCTCGTCGCGCTTCGGACAATACGTTGCCGACGTTGTCGTTGCCGTCGGACAAAAGCACAATGCGTTTGGCCGTGTCGTGTGGGAACATCGCCATCGCCAGCCGAATCGCCGAACCGATATCGGTGTGATCCGTGCCGGGCATGGCCGCGAGGCGACCCGGAGGTATGAAAAAACCGCCGGGCATGGGAAGTTGTTCCAGATACGCATGCTTCGCGAAACCGATGAGTCCGAGTCGATCTTTCGGATTCATTGTATCTGCCGCATCGCGAACAAAATCCTCCGCGGTTCGCTCCTGCGACTGAACGCTGTACGATCGGTCCATTAAAAACAACACAGCCAGGTCGTCGTTGCGACGAACGCGCTGCACGTCCGCGAGACAGCAAACCGCGAGCACGATCAACAGACATCGAACGGCGATCGCCATGACCCGTCGGGCGGGGTCGAGCCCGGACAGGTTTCGCAGGGATAGCGCGATCATCAACGGAACGAGAAGTGCCAGCCAAAGCCCGGCCGGCTGCTCAAAGTCGAAGGGTATCGCGATCGCGGGGACGCTCATGGTTGTACAATCTGCACGCGACTATTGAGTGCGTCCACTATGTAGAGGCGCCCCTTCGGTCCGAAGGACGCCCCCCACGGCGCAAACAACTCGCCGGGCGCGCGACCAGCCCGACCCCAAACCCGTAACGAACGCCCATCGCGATCGAACCATTGCAATCGATTTCCCTCGTACTCACAGACCATGACGGACCCATCTGGAGCGATGTCAATATCGTAGGGATACCGAACTTCTCCCGGAGCGGTTCCGAAGCGACCGAAAACGCGCAGGATCGCTCCGCGAAGCGTCAGTCGTATGATCCGATGATTGCAGGCGTCGGCGATCCAAAGTGTCTGCTCATTGTCGACGACGATTCCGGCCGGTCTGCTTAGACGTTCGCCTTCAATCGGCTCTGCCCCGAGTGTCGCAACGAACTGCAAATCGGGCGACCATTTCGTGATGCGATCGTTGCCACCGTATTCGCTCACATAGATAAACCCGGCGGCGTCGAACGCCACATCCGTCGGCAGCTGAAATTGGCCGTCGCCGTTGCCTTCCTGCCCAAAGAAGTCCAACAGGCGTCCATTACGATCAAAGATCATCACCCGATGATAATGTGTGTCCGCGACGAACAACCGGCCGTCAGGATGCACGGAAAGCCCAACCGGCTTGCCCTTTTCCGATTCCGGCATCGACCAGACGGTTTCAAACCGCCCGTTGGCATCGAACCGCTGAATACGACCCGTCTTGTCGACGACAAAGACCGAGCCGTTCGGTTCCGCCGCCAAGGCGCGAGGGTAGCTGAACGATCCGTTGGCCAGCCCGACACCCCCAAACACGCCAACGACGCCTGTAGCGGTGAGAGGAGGCGGATCGCATGCACTCACGACCACGCCGAGCATCGCGGCCATCGCAACCGAAACTCGAGGAAAATGAAGCTGCGAAAGAATACCGAAGATTTGACGACGAAGTACGGCCAAGACGCACATGCCAGAGCGGGAAATGACTGGTACGAATGGAAGCGAGCATTCGATTCCCATGCCTGACCCGCGTTGCCCACGAAATCCTATTCGTTGTCTCGGTTTTGCTTTGCGGCGTCAGAACGGTCCGCGCTTGGCTTTGATTCCGTAGCGTCCTCTGTTGAGCCGGACTTGTCGCCATCCGTTCCAGCGTCTTTACCGCCGGTGTCTCGTTTCAGGTTCGAGAAATAGGCCTTGATGGCTTTGTGATATTGGCGAGGGACGCGGTCACGATCGATCAGGTCGCTTGCCTCTCGCTCCGTCGCCGACATCAATTCCGACAGTTTTGACGTCGCTTCGCCGGGAATCTGCTCCCCCTCGAACAAGAACTGCCCGATGATCGCACCCTTGCCGGTATGCACTTTTTGACGTTCCGTTTTGAAGGCCACATCGGTCTGCTCGGACTCGGCGCGACCGCCACGGCCTTGCCCCGCGGTTCGGCCCATGCCCCCACCACGACCACCTTGTCCACCCTGGCCACCGGATCCATCGCACGAGTTGCAGGGCTGACCGCCCTGCTTTCCGGAACCTCCTCAGGTAGGGCACGGTTTGTCGATGTCGCTCTTCGCCTGTTGCAGAGCGTCCGCGGTTGCTTCCAGTTGACTCATTTCCTGCTCAAGTTGCTCCAACTCACTGAGTTGCTCGGCCGCCTGGGATAGACCCTCCATCGCGTTGCCCAATTCGCCGGCATCGGCCGCCTTTGCCCCTTGTTTCATCGACTGGGCCAGTTTCTTGGCCGCCGAGCCCGCACCCTTGTTCTGTTGAAGTTGCTTGGCGATTTTCTCAATCTGCTCGCGGCTCATTCCGCTCTCTTCGAGTTTCTTTTGAAGTTGTTCAAGGTCCTTCTTGCTCAAGCGCTCCAGCATGCGCTCGACTTCTTCCTTGGTCAGACCCGATTGCTCAAGCTTTTGGACAAGCTTTTCATCGCGAGCAAGCTTCTCCAGTTGTTTCGCAAGATCGTCGAGTTGCTTGCTCAGCTTCGCAACGGTCTCCTTGTCCTCGTCGGACTTCAACGTCGCGAGCATTTCCTGAAGTTTCTGTACCTCCTCCTTGGCGGCCTTGAAATCTCCCTCGTTCAGCGATTTGGCGAGTTTCTGCGTCGGCGCGTCTTCCGATCCCGGCGCCTGCAGTCCCCGTAGCCGCTTCTGCATTTCCGGAATCGTATCATGGCGATCCGACGCCCGCTTCTGTTTCACCGCATCCTCCAGGCGGTCGATTTTCTTCAGCGCTTCATGTCGTATGTCGGTCGGCGTGTCGGCCTTGCCCGCCACGTTGCTCATGTCGGCCAGCTGTGGTTTGAGTTCTTCCAGCGCCGGAACGCTCTCCGTCATCTGCCGAATCTGGTCCATTTGCCGCTTGACCGCAACGTGGGTCGTCTCCATCGCCTCGCGCCGTTCGTCGCGTGCCTCGGCCTCTTTCGATTTGAGCAACCCCGGCGTGATCAAAAACATCGCGGCGCACAACACCCACGAGCCGATCGTCCAGCCGAGCGGCACCGGTGTCTTAAGTCGAATGTGTTGCCGTACGGTGACGAGCGCTCCCATACGCTCGGCATCGGCAACCACCGCCCGAGCGAACGGGTCGTCGCTCGAAAGACAATATCGACCGCTGCTGATCCGTTCGCGCAGTCCGGCCGCTTCATCCAGGCGCGCCGCCGCCACGGTCGAGTCCTCGCGAGTCAGTACCGTCCAAAGTAACGAGCCGACAGACGCAGTCAGTGCGACGCCGCCGCCGATCCACCACACGGGAAGTGGAAGGTCATACAATCGCTGCGTCAAGACGACGACGGCAAGAACGAGACCGGCAATCGCCAGTAGCAGGCACGATTGCCCGAGCCATCGGTTTATCCAAAGCCGCCGTTGCGCTCTGTGAATCTGACGCTCAAGGATCGTCACGCAATAATCTCCGGGCTTCCTCCATGGAACCGGCAAGGATCGATGTGCGTTCAGCCGAAATCCCAACGAAAAGTTTCATCTCTACCTCGGTCTGTCGCTGAGAATCATAGCTTTGAACCTACAGCGAGACAACAATTCAACATTGAGGAGACGGTTTTCGTTTCGTTCCGTTAGCCTCCGGATAGGGCGGCAAAGAGGTAAGTCTCGCGTCTTCGACGGGATTTCCTATCGTGAAATGGTAAAGGGATTGAAAGGCTCGCCCGGACAACCCGAATAGCTCGTGAACCGGATCGTCAAAAAAGCAGCCGATTCCAGTGCCTCGCACACCCGCTGCTTCGGCTTCCAGGTAGAGCACCTGGCCGATCACGCCGGTTTCCCAGAAGAGTCGCCGGTAGTACCACGCGCCGAAATCGCGCAGCGGCTTCTCAAACTCGGCGATCATCCCAAGCGAAAACGCGCCTTGACCGGCGATGCCCTGGCCACAGCTTACTTGAACGGCGAGGCTTCGGGCGTCGCCCCTTTCAAGCAGATACAACGGCAAGGACTCCGGACATTGGCATGGTCTTTCCCAGGCAAACGATGGTGACATCGCCGATTGCAGAGCGTCAAAATGGTCGACTGCTCTCACAAAGAAGTACAATCCCGATTCCAAGTCGTCGACTCGATGCACGAACAAGCCGAGGTGAACGCATGTCGGCGGGCCGAGCGAATTCCACGGTGGCCGATCGTGGCGCGGCAGCGTGCGATCGAGCATCAGGTACAACTGATCGGCGGAAATAGAAGTTTGACCGTCAAAGGCCACCGCGCTCCGCCGTTGGCGGATCAGCCCGGTCGCGGGCGCGAGACGATGAGAGGCCATTGGACGGGGCGCGGGGATTTCTACGATCGTCCTCTGGTCACTGAATTCCGATGCATGCCGGCACGCCCGCGCAACTTCATCGATGACCTCCCAATGAACATGGCCGGCACTGAGGCGGTTTGCGCGACCGAACCAGCGGGCCGACCGTGACCAATCGATGAACCGCTCGGTCGGATGGGACTCACGAACATCAATAGTGCGATCAATCTCTCGCGCATGGCCAGTCGGATCGATGGCGATCAGGAGATCGGGGTGCTCGCACTCTGCGTCTCGGAATTCGGTCTCGCGATCGATGCCAAGGAGTGCAGAGATTACGTCGTCTGCTACATGCCAAAGCCATCGCGCCCGCCAGCCGAGCACCGCTGCGGAAAGCGAAACGGCTGCCAGTGCATGTCCTACGTCGTGCTGGCAATAGCGGTAGGCGCGCTCGCCGTATTTCCACGCTTCGCGCCAGTGGATAGATGTCAGCGCGATAAAGATCATCTCGGCCGACCCCAAATAGTCGCTTTTCAAACTTGCGGATGTCGTCCACTCCGCGCGGCGCTCCAGCGCATGCTCCTTTGGTGCGTAATGAAAAACGCCGCCTTGGCCCTCCGAGCCCGGAAGCGATCTGGTGACGAGGTATCCAACTGTTGGATGCAGATTGCCACTCGAAGGATTGACCCGCAGAGCCCAACGCGATCCCTGGAACTCCTTCCACGCGGAAAGACCGAGGGAAAGCTCGAACAGAGAGGCGATCGATTCGAGTGACACCAAAGCAGGCTCGACGGCGCCCGGAATGAATAGGTCATCAAAGTTTGGACCGACCCCACTGCGGCGGAACGGCAGCGAAATCAGCGGCGCGCCTTCAAACCGACGAAACGGATCGGGTTGGGTCGCCCAGTCAAGATATCCGCTCGAGCGGGCAAACCGACCGAAATGGTGCTTGGTGCGATCGTGATAGGCGGCGACGGTTTGCCAGGCTTCATTCATGCTTGAGGCATCGGTCTGCTTTGGCCGCGAAGACAAAATCACTCTCGGTCAAACCGTCGATTTTGTGTGTCCAGATGTCCAGGCGAACCTTGCCCCAAGCCAGGTAGACGTCAGGATGATGCCCCTGCTGTTCGGCCAACTCGCCGACGCGGTTGACGAAAGCCAGCGCCGAAACGAAATCCGGAAAAGAATAGGTCTTCGTCAGGTGGTGGTCTCGCTCGACCGTCCAACCCGAAAGCTGCTTGAGAAGGGGCGCAAACTGGCCGGGATTGAGCGGCGGGTGACCGCCGCGGCATGGCACGCATTCCTTGTTTGCCAATTCGGACATTGGGTTTTCCTTTCGCTTGCTTACGAGATCGCATCCAGGCCGAGTTGGTAAGTGCCCGCAACGATCCTCTTTTCTATTCTACTGAATATAATCATCTGGCAAGATTGTCATCCGCATTGGCATCCGCGTAAACGGATTTTTCTTGGTGACGCTCGACTGATTCGATAGCATGTACCCGATGCTGCATTTTGGCGACATCATAGCCTCTTCCACGATTTGTTTCAGAGCCCAAGTTGCTACACGCCTTGCTGTCGCGGCGGGCGGTTTTTTACTGTTATTACCGGTCGTCCGTGCCGAGTGCCTGGGAATCCAGCTTCTGGCGTGGGACGCAGCTGAGGGTCAGGCCTTGGGAGCGGGAGCGGCAGCCGGAAACGGATTCATTGCGTTCGGTGCGGTCGGCGATTCCGGGAACGGGGCCTCCGCTGGGGCAGTTTACGTTTTTCGCCGAACAGGGGCGTCATGGGTCGCCGAGCAGAAAATCACAGCGCCAGATGGTGAAGCGGGCGACCTTTTCGGAGAGGCATTGGCCGTGGATGATGACACGCTGTTGGTCGGCGCGACGGGTGATGATGATCGCGGTGATAACGCCGGCGCGGTATACGTCTTTCGTCGTTTGAACGAATCGTGGTCGGCAGAAATCAAGCTGGTAGCCTTGGATGGTGCGCCCGGCGACCGGTTCGGACATTCCGTCGGGGTTGGCGGCGACGTAGCGGTCGTCAGCGCAATCAATGACGACGAAGGAGCGACGGACTCAGGTGCGGCGTTCATCTTTATGCGAAGCGGTTCATCTTGGTCGCAAACGAACAAACTCACTTCGACAACACCATCGACGTCGGCACGGTACGGGCATGTCGTGGCCGTCAGCGGCAATACCGTTGCCGTCAGCGCTAATACCGCCGCACAGGTTTACTTGTATGAGCGACAATCCTCAAACTGGCCACAAGTTGACATGCTTTCTGCCATCAACGACCCCAATGGAGAATCAGGCTTCGGAACCGGCATGGCACTCGATGGCGACGATCTGGCGGTTTCCGCGATCCACGAAAACACGCATCGTGGGAACGTCTACGTTTTCAAACGCACAGCAGGAATCTGGTCGTTCCAGACCAAGTTCAGTTCAATTGGCGGCCAGTCGCTCGACCATTTCGGGTGGTCGGTGGCGCTTATGCGCGATCATTTGGTCGTAGGTGCCGATTTTCGGCAGCGCGTTTATGTGTTCACAAGATTGGCGGGGACCTGGAGGCAGGAGTCATTCATGAACGCCGACCCGCCCCTGGGCAACGATGGTTTCGGATCATTGGTAGCGATCGGGTCGGGATTCATATTGGCCGGAGCGCCGCAGGCGTCGGCAATGCTTGATGGCGCGGGCATTGGCCATGTGTATTCCGTTTCCTCGTGCGCGACCGTTGTTCCAACTGTATCGGAAGCAGGCGTGGTCATTCTGTTTGCTTCGTTGATACTCGTTGGCGCGCGCGTGGTGGCGCATCGCGCTCGTTGCAACCAACTCAACCAGCAGCAATCTGCTTTCCTGCATTAACTCTTTGTTCAAGGAGTGTCATGGCGACAAACAGGCAAGACAACTCCACCGGTGTCACCCATCGAAGCACCGTCCATCGCATTCCAGCGCGCGGAGTGTACGACCGTGCGGCTATCGGTGCGATACTCGACGAGGCGTTGGTCTGTCACGTCGGATTCGTTGACGACGGCCAACCGTTTGTCATTCCAATGCTTCATGTGCGGATCGACGATCGACTCTACATGCACGGCTCGGTCGCGAGCAGGGCGTTTCGGCGATTGGCCGAGGGCGTGCCGGCGTGCGTGACCGTGACGCTGCTCGATGGACTTGTGATGGCGCGCTCGGCGTTTCATCATTCGCTTAACTATCGCTCCGTCGTGATCCTCGGTTCCGCCACTGAAGTAAGCGATTCCGCCGAGAAGACGCGAGTGCTGGGCCGACTCGTCGAGCACGTCGCGAGAGGCCGATGGGATGACGCTCGGCAGCCGACCGAAAAGGAACTGAACGCGACGGCGGTCGTCGGTTTTTCGCTGGATGAGTGCTCCGCAAAGGTTCGAACCGGTCCGCCGAAAGATGATGAAGAGGATTACGATCTACCGGTTTGGGCGGGTGTCATTCCGCTTGTCTTACAGGCCGGCGCGCCGCAACCCGATCCGCGCCTGACACCGGGTCTGGAACTGCCCGACTACCTTCGCGACTATTGCAGGCCGATGCGCTGAGGCGCATTTCGCCGTTTCTACAATCGTTCTAGTTGTTCTACGGTTCGATCATTGCGAATATTTCCGGTATTGAGCGTTGTTTTGGGTTCGATCAGCATTACGTGAGTTTCTTCGTCGGCCACGGGCAGGTGATCGACCCCGCGCGGTACTATGATGAATTCGCCTTCGTTCGCCATGACTTCGCGATCACGAAATCGCATGGTGAGGCGGCCGCGAACGACGAGAAACAATTCGTCCTCGTTTTCATGATGATGCCAGACGAATTCGCCCTTGAGCTTTGCGAGCTTCACGTAGGAATCGTTGAGTTCGCCGGCGATCTTCGGACACCAGTGATTTTGAAACCGTGCGAACGCCTCCGACAAACTGACTTTGTCGATCATCTCACATCCACCTCCACCGTTGCGTTCTTGTGTCGCGCGATCGTTCGCGGCTGCGACTTCCATCGTCGATGAATCCAAAGGTATTGCTCGGGCGCTTCGCGAACGAAGGCCTCAATCGCTGAAGTGTACTCCTGTGTAATCCAGCAAAGCGGGTCGGCCTGCCGCTCCCATTCCTCAGGCCGGATGATCCGCTTCACGCCGACTTCGTACCGCGCTACGTTGCCCTGTCTGCGCGCGTAGCCGACAATGATTGGCACGCCGGCGGACATGGCGAGCAATCCGATCGATTTGTAGGTCGAGGCCGGTCGCCCGAAAAAGTCAACAAACATCCCCTTGCGACCCGCGTCCTGATCTCCAATAAACCCAACCAGCGCCCCATGGTGCAGGCTATCTTCCGCCTCCGCGGCCGCGCCCTTCTTGTCGAGCAATGTCAGGCCGTGCGTCTTGCGACTCGCCACAATGAATCGATTGAGATAGGCGTTGTCGAGCGGTCGCATGACGGCGGCGGTGTCGAAGCCCAGTGCCGCGAGCAAGTGGCCGATGATCTCGAATGAGCCGTAGTGCCCCGTGACCAGCACCGCTCCCCGCCCGTCGACAAACACGCGAAGCGCTTCATCGAATTCGACAACCGTGATGTAGCGGCTCCAGGTGAAGGCGTTGATGAGTCGCGGAAGGCAGATCGCCTCGACCGCGAACATGGCGACGCTTTCGAGGCAGCGATCAGCCAGCCGTTCGATTCGAGCGGTTGATTCCTGCGGGCCCAGCGATTGCCGAAGGTGGTCGACGGCCCGCCGGCGATGTCGCGGCATGATATACACCCAGATTCGCGCGATGAGTCTCGCTGTCCGCAGGTTCCAGTCGATCGGAAAAACCTGCATGACGGCGAAGACCACGCGGACGGCAAGGTAAACAAGCCAGGCGATCGGCCCCGAGCCCTTCATGCAATCATCGTATCGAACCCGATGGACCGACGCGACCGACCGCACTTGACCGATGCTTGCGGCGCGAGGATACCTCGGTCCATGGAGCCGCTTCAGGATGCAGTGGATTCGGGCGCCGCGTTCGACGTGCAGACGCTCGATTACGGGCTGCCGCGCGAGCTGATCGCTCAATCGCCGGCGCCGCAGCGCGCTATGGCTCGCCTGCTGGTTGTCGATCGCAATACGGACTCACTGCAAGACCAAACGATTCAGTCGCTTCCCGCGTTGCTTCAGCCCAACGACCTGCTCGTATTGAATGACACACGTGTCTTGCCCGCCCGGTTTCAGGCTCGCCGGGCGACAGGCGGCCTCGTGCCCGGACTCTTCCTAGAGGAATCCAGGGCTTGCGTATGGCGCGTGATGCTGGAGGGGTCAAAGAGGCTTCGAGTCGGAGAATTGCTGTCATTCGCCCAGGGCTCATCGTCGCCGCTCACCGCGACGCTGATTGAATCACTCGGCGAAGGACAATGGCATTTGCGGTTAAGCACCGGCGGATCAGCTGTCGAACTGTTGGAGCAAGTCGGACGGACACCGCTGCCTCCCTACATCCATCGAGATCTCGATGCCGCGCTCGATGACAGCGACCGGACCCGCTATCAAACCGTGTACGCTCGCGCCCCTGGCTCGGTGGCGGCTCCGACAGCCGGACTGCACTTCACCGAGGAACTGCTGAACCGCATTCGGACGCGCGGCGTTGACATCGCGTTCGTCACGCTTCACGTCGGTCTTGGGACCTTTAAACCGCTGGCCGTCGATTGCCTCACCGATCACGTCATGCACAAAGAACCATTTGAGCTGTCCGAAGAAACCGCATCAGCGATCAACCGCTGTCGCGCTCTCGGCGGACGCGTTGTGGCCGTGGGCACGACAACCGTGCGCGTTCTCGAAACCGCCGCACGAATCGCGGTCGCCCCGGATGCGATTGCGCCCGGGCACGGATCGACCGGAATCTTCATTTACCCGCCGTTCAAGTTTCGCGTGGTCGATGCCCTTCTGACAAACTTTCATCTTCCGCGCAGCACGCTGCTCGCCCTCGTGATGGCCTTCGCCGGCGTGGATCGCGTGCGCCGCGCCTACGCCTATGCCGTCGCGCAGAAATACCGCTTTTACAGTTTCGGTGATGCGATGCTGATTGTGTGAATACAGTTCAAGGCGGATCAATTCCAAATGGCCGTGGATCGCGAGACGGCACAAAACAGCTCAACGCGGTTCGCGGCGGTGCAATCAATCATCGCAACGACGATGATTCGCAACCCTTGAAAAAGACAGGTACTTACGGTGCTTCGACGGGCATGAACGCGAACGGCGGCGCACTCCGCGCCACAGCGAAAAACATACCCCCAAGGGGATTCGAACCCCTGTCGCCGGCATGAAAAGCCGGTGTCCTAGGC
>CAZAMB010000018.1:0-78382 GCA_964486335.1 uncultured Phycisphaera sp.
TCAAGTATCCCACACCGGAGAACACGCTCATAGTTTCTTCAGCCCGCGCGGACCCCAGTGCACAGGAAAACCAGCGGAACTCATGGTTCGCCCCGTGCCGATTGCGTAAATCATTCTGCGTTCCTACTTAGTCGTATATCCGACCGTACTTTGGATTCGGCTCTCCATGTGCGCCTGACCCGGCCGAGGTCCCAAACAACCATGACCGATCGAACGGATTGAATCCTGATCGGCGGAGGCGTGATCGGCCTGTCGATCGCCCAGCGACACGCACGTGTCCCACCCCTATTGTCGCCGTTTCTTCAGCTCATTTTGCGCAAAGAAACAAGGACCGCCATTCGACAATCGCCAATCGCCAATCGACAATCCGCAGCCATGTCGACATCGCACGTGACCGCCAAACCGAAACTCCGCACTGCCGCTCCGCACGTGCTGTACGTCATCACCGATCTCGAACTCGGCGGCGTGCCGCTCCACCTCGCGAGGCTCGCGCCTGCCATGCGCGACCGTGGCTGGCAAGTGACCGTTGTTTCGTTGGCAAAGCCCGGCCCGGTCGGCGAAATGCTCCGCAGAGCGAACTTGCCGGTGCTTTCCTGCAATGCCTGCTGCCGATGGGATGTCCATGTCTTCGGGCGGCTCGCAGAGATCATCGAAGCCGAGCGTCCGGTCGTCGTGCATTCAATGCTGTTTCATGCGAATCTCGCGGCTCGTTTCGCGGCCCTTTCCGCCGGTTTCCCTCACGATCGCCTGCTCTGCGAGATTCAGACGGTGGAAGTCGAACGGCCGTGGCACCTTTCGGTCGATCGATGGACGCACCGACTTTGCCGACTCACCGTGGGCAATTCGGCGTCGGTTATCGAACACCTGCACCGCCGGGCGCGAGTCCCTTTCGATCGATTGCGCCTCGTGCCGGGCGGGGTGGACGTCGATCGAATGCAGGCGGCAGACCCCATCGACCGAGCGTCGATGGGATTGGGTCCGAATGATCGAATGATCCTTTGGGTCGGGCGTCTCGACCCCGTGAAGGGGCTGGACCTGCTCATCCGCGCCTTCGCGTCCTTGTCGAAGGAAACCGGATCATTTCTTGTTCTGGTCGGCGGCGGTCCGCTGCGGGATGATCTCCAGCGCTTGGCCGTACGGCTTGGCGTCGGCGACCGGGTGCGGTTCCTCGGTCCGCGAACCGACGTGCCCTCGCTGCTTGGGGCCGCCGATCTTTTTGCGTTTCCCTCTCGAACCGAAGGCTGGCCCAACGCTTTGCTCGAGGCCATGGCGGCCGGACTGCCCATCGTAACCACCGATGTTCCCGGATGCCGCGACATGATTTCCCATGATTCGACCGGCCTGTTAGTGCCATTCGATGACACTTCATCACTGGCGTCCGCTATGAGTCGACTCTTGTTGAACCGCGTGGAAGCCCATCGTCTGGGCAGTGCCGCTCTACGTGCCGTCGCACGCTGGTCGCTGCGCGCAACCTTCGATGAATACGAAGCTTTGTACCATCAAACCCTCCCCCGGCCCGGCATCACCAACTGTTAAAACAGTAAATTCGTTTCAACGGATCGAAGTTGATTGCCGAGGTGGCGCAAGAATTGCCGAAAGCGCGGTTTGGGCCGCTGCCTTGTGGGGATTTGAAGACCAAACCGCAACAGCTAGTCCCTTTGCGCCGCATGGCGGCATGTTCTTGAATATTTCTTGATGCAAAAAAGATTTTTTGGTTGCATTCGGTGGAAGGAAGTGGTAATTTGTGCCGACTAATCCCACGAAGTGGTTGATGAAACAGATGCGATGCGACTCTTCACAGGTCAGTTTGAACGCACGATTGACGCCAAAAACCGCATCCAATTGCCTTCGCCATTGCGTGGGGCCATCGACCCCGAAACGGATGGTGATTTGGTCTACGTTACCTTTGGCGAGCATCGCGGAACGCTCTCGCTTTTTACGGAACGAGCGTTCAATGAACTGGCTTCGCGGTCGGAATCGGAGTTTAAGCCGACGCGGGAGGCATTGCAGTTTGAACTTCAGTTTTACGGATTGACGGCGGTTGTTGAGTTGGACAAACAAGGGCGGTTCGTTTTGCCGGAAAGGTTGCTGAAAAAGGCGCGGTTGGGACCGGAGATCGTCCTCGTCGGGCAGGGCAACCGAATCGACATTTGGAATCCGGGTGATCTGGAGCGGTCGCTGGGGATCAACTGGGATGGCGACGATTGGCCGGACCTGCTGAGTTTTCGCCGGAACCGGCCTAGCAACGGAAAGGGAGAATAGCAGTCAATGCCGTCTTGGGCGGCGCGTCAATGAGCGTGGTTTTCGCAATCCAGGGAAAGGCCCCACTCCCTGACGGTGGCGGCTCGAAAAGGGCAAACGGCTGGGGCATTGAACGATCAGGTGTAGCGATTAGGAAATTAAAATCCGCGCGAACTGAAGTTCGCGGCTCACTGCACTAGTTTCGAAGTAGGTCGTACGCAGCGAGTGGAAGACAAGCTGCGAGGCAACAAGGAACAACCATCGTGGCGGCGGCTGAAGCGAAAGGATTCGCCGCGCCGTCGCGGTCGGGCGCACGTGAAGGGAGCGGTGCATGAAAGACCGAACGGACCGCCTTGTCGGGCGGATTCAAGAGCGGTTTCGGACTAACGGCTCGGTCCGAACCGCCGACCGCACCACGTCGCGGGACATCGCGGCGCTGGAGGCAAGGGTTCGACGGCTTCATGCCTTGGGGGATTCGTTCACCCATGTTAGGCTCTCGAAAGACGTCACGCAAGAACGCGTGGCGCGCGTGCAGGCTCGGGTCGGGGGTGAGTTTGTCATCATGGATGCGTGACGACCCCCCGCTTTGGTTGGAAATTCCTCCGTTGGACATTGACGAAACTCCGGAAGACATCGGCGGGCACACGCCGGTGCTGGTGCGCGAGGTCAGCGAATTGCTGGCGGTCCGCGAAGGCGACACCGTCGTGGATGTCACGGTCGGCCTGGGCGGTCATGCGCGCATTCTGGCCGAGCAACTGGGACCTTCGGGCACCCTGATTGCCTTGGACATGGACCCGAGCAATCTCGCATTGGCTCGAGCGGCGCTGGCGGAGAAAGGCTTGCCGTACCGAGTCGAAACGGTGCATGCGAATTTCAGCGACGTAGCCGAGGTGTTGAGGTCGCTGGGCATCGGACAGGTTGACGTGCTGTTCGCCGATCTCGGGGTCAGTTCACCGCAACTTGAAGACGCCTCGCGCGGGCTGTCGTTTCGTCGAGAGGGGCCGCTGGACATGCGGCTCGACCCTCGCCTTTCAACCACGGCGCTCGAACTGGTCAACGGATTGCGGGAACAGGAATTGGGCGACCTGCTTTTTTTTAATGCGCAGGAGATGGCCGGTCGGCGCATCGCTCGGCGCATTTGCGAAGCGCGGCGTAATTCGCGCATTTCGACCACAACGCGGCTGGCGGAGGTGGTGGCCTCGGCGCTGGGCGTCGATCCCGAGTCTCGAAAGAGCAAGATTCATCCGGCGACGCGGACGTTTCAGGCGTTGCGCATGGCGGTCAACAACGAAATCGGAAACCTGGAAGCGCTGCTGGAGGTTGCTCCGGGCGTGCTTCGATCCGGGGGACGATTCGGCGTGATCGCGTTTCACAGCGTGGAGGATAAGCCGGTTAAAATGGATTTTCGACGGCGGAAGAGCGAAGAAATCTATGAGATTCTGACGAAAAAACCTGTGGTGGCCGGCGCGGAGGAGCGAGATTCGAATCCGCGTTCGCGGAGCGCGAAGCTGCGTGTGGCGAAGCGGGTTGGGTGAGATTGTTGAACCGCCGCTCAAGATCGCCGGCAAAGGATGGATTGGGCGAATTGGCGATATGGTGATTTCGTGATCGAATGAGTCGAGGGTCGCGCAAGGTGATGCCGGCGGATTGTGATTGACCGCTCCCTTGACGCTTCGCGTCAAAGGCAGGCTCTCGCGGCTCGTTAACGGTTGACCGCTCCCTTGCGGTCGCGGCTCTGTAAGCTCGGCACAGTAAGCGCGGATCAGATGCGGCATACGAAATCGAATGGATGACGGCGAAGGGGCGAGAGTGAATCGGCCCTTGACTCTTTGCAAAGGTCGTTACACTACGCCGAACAGATAGAAACAACGCTCGATTCAATTCGAACGAGCGACCTCGAAGTCAGGGAGGGCTTTCGGGAATGGCGCGTGAAACCAAGGTGGGTCTGCTGGCGGGGCTGGCATTCATCGTCTGCTTCGCGGTGATTCTTGCCAATCGCGGCCGAAACGGTCCTCCGGGACTTTCCGATTCGATTCTGACCAACTCGGGGATTGCCGTTCCCTTTTCTCCGCAAAAACCGACGGGGACATCCACTGCGCCGGCGCGACCGAACGTCGCGGCAGTTCCGGCGGCGAACACACTTCGCACGACCGAGGGAACGCCGGTGAGCGGCAGCGAGCTGCCGGGCGAGCGACTGACTTCCAGCCCTGTTCCCATGACGCCGAGAGAATCGTCCGGTCCCGTTTCTGATCCGAACCGCGAGGCGTTGGAGCGTATTCTGGCGTCGAGGTCGCAACCGACCGCAATAACCGAACAGCCTTCGGTGGTTACGAGAGAGATTCCGGCTCCGGCCACTCCGGCTGGTTCGACCATTATTCCTCCGGTGATTACCGGTCGAGCGAACAGCGTCGCCGCACCCCCAGCGGACCGCACGCCAGAAGAGCCGCGAATGCCGGATCGCCAACAGGCGCCGGGCGGTCGTGAATACACCGTTCAGGCGCAGGATACGCTTTCGAGCATCGCGGCGGAGCACTACGGAACGAAGTCGCACAGCGTGATTCAGGCGATATTTGACGCCAATCGAAGTGTGATGACTGACCCCGATCACGTCCGACAAGGGGCGGTGCTCGTCCTTCCCTCGCTGTCGTCGGCAACGCCTTCGGCATCGAGCCATCCGATCGAAGCGGCCAAGCCCGTGGAAAAGCTTCCGGTCCCGCCGACGGACGGGGCGATCCGCTGGTATCAGGTCAAGAAGAACGACCGCTACGCCGGTATCGCGCGTGAGCAACTCGGCGATGAGAGCCGTTGGAAGGAAATCTATGAACTGAACAAGGACAAGTTCCCGGATGCCCAGCGAATTCGGGAGGGCGTGCGGATCAAGCTTCCGCCGCAAACAGCGGTGACGGAAAGAGGTTCGCGCCGATGACGGTCGGTCGCGGATGCATGTTGTTGGGCGTTTTCGCGGCGCTGGCGCTCGGCGTCGTGCACTTGCGCGGGGAGCGAACGCGCTGCGCGGCGGCGGTGCTGCGCATAGAATCGGATTGGGTTCGTCTGCGCGGGGACCTTTGGGGCTTGCAGACGCGCATCGCGCGGATGAGAGCGCCGGACCGCATTCATGATCGGGCGACCTATCTGGCAACGGGATTGCTGCCGCCCGGCGTGCGGGCGGTCGACGCGGGCGAAAAGATTGAAAAGGTAGTGGCGAATGATTCCGCGCGGCGGAAGCCCGCCGAAAGCGTCAAATCAACCAAGACCAAGCCAAACCGGCGCAAGAATCCCAAGCGGGAGTAACTGTTCATGGCTCTGGTGGAGCATCCGCAGGAATCCGCCGTTCGTCGAAAAACGGCGGCGTTTCTGCTGGTCTGCGTGATGGTTCTGCTCGTCGGTCTGGGCGGCCGGATTGCCTACATCAATATTGAACTGCGTGACAGACTTTTGAGCAGAGCGGAGCAGCAGCGTCGCGGTTCAAGCGTGGCGCCCGCGCGTCGCGGAATGATCCTGGACCGGCGCGGGCGAGTCGTGGCTGCAACGGAGTTCCTGCCGGATGTGTTCGTGGACACGACGAGGGTCGAGGACGCGGAGGCGCTGTCGGCGAAGCTGGGACCGCCGCTGAACCTTCCTCCGGAGCGGATCAAGGAGAAGATTCTCGCGCGGGCCGGTTCGCAATACGTGGTGCTTGCCACGCGAGTGGATGAGGTGACGGTCAATGCGATTCAATCTTTGAACGAGCGCGCCGTGGGACTCGACGAGAAGCCAGTGCGAAGCTACCCGTTGGGCACGTCCATGGCGCACGTGATCGGCTGGGCGGGTCGCGACGGAACCGGAATGGAAGGGATCGAGCTTTCGTTCGATCAACACCTGCACGGCAAAGATGGTCGCCGGGGGACGATACGGGACGCTCGTCGGCGCGGGATCATGGCCGCAGATGACGAGGCGGTCGCGCCGGTGGACGGCGGTCACGTCTTGTTGACGATCGACGCGGAGATTCAGCGGATCGCGGAGGTCGCCCTGGCGCGGAGCGTGGAGACGGTGCGGGCGCAGAGCGGCGTTGCGGTGGTGATGGCGCCGGCGACGGGTGAGATTCTGGCGATGGCGAGCTATCCGACGTTTGATCCGGCGGAGGCGTCGCAAACTCCGGCGGACGTTCGTCGAAATCGAGCCGTGACGGATCCGATAGAGCCGGGCAGCACTTTTAAGGTGTTCATCGCCGGAGGGGCGATGGACGGTTCGTTCGTTTCGCTGACCGAGAAGATCGACTGCAAGCTGGGTCACACGTTTTTCGGGAGGCGGGAGATCAAGGACGTCCATCCGCACGGGATGCTCGACCTGAAGGGGATTCTGACATTCAGCAGCAATATCGGGATGGTGACGATCGCGCTGCGCATGGGGAACCCAGCGCTGCATCATACGGTTCGGAAGTTCGGGTTCGGGACGAAAACGGGCATTGAGTATCCGGGCGAGAGTGACGGTCTGGTGTATCCACTTCGCAAGTGGGGGAACTTCTCGACGCACTCGGTGGCGATGGGGTACGAGCTTCTGGTGACGCCGCTGCAACTGGCGTCGGCGTTTTCGGCGATCGTCAACGATGGAATGCTGTTGAAGCCGAAACTAATGCGGCAATTGCTCGGCGCTGATGGAAAAGTCGTTCGGAACAACGAGCTTCCTGTCGTGGTGGACCGCGCAATTTCGTCGGAAACGGCACGGAGGATGACGCGTGAGATTCTTCCTGCGGTGGTCGAAGACGGCAGCGGCAAGGCGGCCCGGCTGGAGGACTACCGCGTGCTTGGCAAGACCGGGACGGCCAAACTGGCGTTCAAGGACCGCCCGGGATATGAACCGGGCCAGTACATGGGTGCGTTTCTAGCGGCGGCACCGCTGCGCGAGGCGGGCGTTCCCGATGTTGCGGTCGTGGTGATGATTCGGCGACCTGACCCGTCGCTGGGGTATTATGGCGGCGCGGTGGCGGCTCCGGTGGCAGGTGAGATCATTCAGCGATCTCTGGCGTATATGGGCGTGCCGCCGAGTTCGGAGGCGGTTGCCGACACGTCGGCACCGTGATGGCCGGTCGTGCCCAAAGGCATGACACCGAAGCCCCAACGGTTACAATCGAAAAGTGTGCAACTGTGATCGCCATTGCTCAAGAGCAGTGGCACAAAATGCGAGTGTCGTTGCACAATGTGCGGAAGCACAAGGCGGGGACGCGAGCGGGGTGGATCGAAGCCGATGACGATCAATTGGATTTCCCTTTCCAGACTTTTTCAGAAGGCCGAGGTGAGTCCCGCCGAAGGAGCATCGGTTCCGGGCGTCGCGGTCGAAGGACTGACGGATGATTCGCGGCAGGTGACCCGTGGGGCATGCTTTGTTGCCGTGTCGGGGACGGTGCGCGACGGCGCGACATTTATCGACGCTGCGATCGAAGCGGGAGCGTGCGCGATTGTCGTTGACGCGGATTCGCAAACAGCGATCCGAGACGGCGTTGCGGTTGTCCGTGTGGCGAACGCGCGGGAAGCGCTGGCGAAACTGGCCGCGGCGTATTATGGCTTGCGCGGAGGTGAGGCGTTTCTGCCGTTGGTCGGCGTGACGGGTACGAACGGCAAGACGACGGTGACGTGGCTGATTCGATCAATCCTGCGGGCGGCAGGTCATCGGCCGGCGCTGCTGGGAACGATTGAATATGATTTGCTGCGTGGGCAAAGCGCCGCCCCGCTGACGACGCCGGGTGCAATCGCACTTTGTCAACATCTTGCTACGGCGCGGGACGCGGGGGCGTCGCACGCGGTGTTCGAGGTGTCGTCGCATGCGCTGGAGCAGCGGCGATGCGACGGATTGACGTTTGCGGCGGGGGTGTTCACAAATCTGACGCAAGACCATCTTGACTATCATCAGACGATGGAGGCATACGCGGCCGCTAAGCGGCGTTTGTTTGAGATGCTGTCGCCGACCGCGCATGCGGTGATCAACGCCGACGACGCCCATGCGGCTTATTTCGCCGGGGCGTCGGGCGCGCCGGTGACGATGTTCGGAATTCAATCCAAGTCGGCGGACGTTCGTTGCGACATCGCCAGAATGGATCGATCGGGCATGACACTGAGCGTTCTCTGTCGAAGCGCGTCCTATGAGATTCGATCGCCGCTGGTAGGAAAGCATAATGCATCCAATCTTCTCGCGGCGGCGGCGACGGCCGAAGCGCTGGGGGTAAGTGTTGATGCGATTCGCACAGGGTTGGAGAGCGTTTCCGGGGTGCGTGGTCGGCTGGAGCGGGTTGAGCCGGACGGCTGGCCGTTTTCGGTGATGGTGGATTACGCGCATACGGACGACGCATTACGGAATGTTCTCACGGCTATTCGGCCGCTGACGCCGGGACGGGTGATCTGTGTGTTCGGCTGCGGCGGCGATCGGGATCGGACGAAGCGTCCACGCATGGCGGCGGTGGTGGGGGACCTGGCCGACGTGGCGGTCGTGACCAGCGACAACTCCCGGATGGAGGACCCGGAAGAGATCATCCGCGAGATTCTTCCGGGATTCCCTCGCGGCAAGGGATGCCGAGTGGTAGTCGAGTCGGATCGGCGCGAGGCGATCGGGTTGGCGATCGCGGAAGCGAGAGCCGGGGATTCGGTTCTGATCGCGGGCAAAGGTCACGAGGACTATCAACTTGTGGGCGGTCGAGTGCTGCACTTTGACGACGTGGAAGAGGCGAGGGTGGCGCTGGCGGCGGCAAAAGCGGAAGTCGCAGCGGTCCGGTGAAGCCCATGCGACATTTCTTGGCGTCTCCGTTTTTCACGGGTTGGAAACCGGTGCCACAGTTCAATGAAAAACGTTCAACCGAGCCGCCAAGGAAGGAGCGGGTGGCATGATTCCGATGACGCTGCGGGAGGTCGCGAGCGCGCTGGCCGCGAAGTGCGAGTCGGCGGTGGAAGGGTCGGCGGTTCGACGAGTTACCATTGACTCGCGGGACATTCGATCGGGCGATCTGTTTTTCGGCATTCGCGGGCCCACGCACGACGGGCACAAGTTCATCGAGGCGGCCAAGAGTGGCGGCGCGGTGGCGGCAGTGTGCGATCGAGAAGGATTCGAGACGTTCGGCCGCGGCGCGGGAATCGCGTGTCTTGTCGTCGATGACACGACGGCGGCACTGGGACGACTTGCGAATCATTATCGACGAGCAGTGATGCCCGTGGGAACGGTGGTCATCGCGGTGACCGGCAGCAACGGCAAGACGACGACGAAGTGCATGATCGACCATGTGCTTTCGGCGTCGTTCAAGGGCCGGGCGTCGCCGAAGAGCTTCAACAACAAGTACGGCCTGCCGCTGACGATTCTCTCGACAGAGTCGGACGATCAGTATCTGGTGACGGAAATCGGAACGAACGCGCGGGGCGAAATCGCGGCGCTGTCCGGTATCGCCTCGCCGGAAGTGGCGGTCATCACGTCGATCGGCGAGGCGCATCTGGAGGGCCTTGGCGACATCCACGGTGTGGCCGACGAGAAATCGTCGCTGCTGGAGCACGTTCGGCTGGGCGGACTGGCGGTGGTCAACATTGATCGCGCGGAGATCATGCCGTTTCTCGGTCGGGTGCAGCGAGCGCGGTTGCTGACGATCGGCGTCGATCCGTCGGCTCGGCTGAGCGTCGCAGAGCGGCGCTCGTCGATCCACGGCAGTTCGTTCTTGCTGGACGGTCGATTTCGCGTGGAGATGCCGCTGCCGGGGGCGCATCATGCGACCAACGCCACGGCGGCATTCGCCGTGGGGCGATGGTTCGGAATGCCCTGCGAGCAGATCATCGAACAGTTGAGCACGTTTATCCCGCCAGAGGGTCGGACGCGAGTGATCGAGACGGGCGGTATTACGATCGTGGACGACGCGTACAACGCGAATCCGGGGTCGGTCGGTGCGGCGATCGATGCGCTGGCGGCGGCGGGCGCGGGTCGTCGGGTATTCGTGTTGGGGGACATGCTCGAACTCGGATCGTTCACGGCGGGGTTGCATGAGCAAATCATCGCGGCCGCGGACCGGGTTGGGATCGACGTGCTGGTCGGGGTCGGTGCGGCGATGAGCGAGGCCGTTCGGGCGGTGGGAGATCAGTGTCGGCGAACGGAAACGATGGCATGCGACAATGCTGAGGCATCGTGCGGGCAAGTCGATTCGATCGTGCGCCCGAGAGACGTGGTGTGGATCAAGGGTTCACGGGCGGTGGGATTGGATCGACTGGTGCGGCATCTCGAAGGTCGCTGGGGACCGAAGGCGGCCGTCGCGTAGCAAATAGGCGTGATTACAACAATGTCGCCACAGCCCAAGAGCAACGATACGCAGGCTCGGTCACGCGAATCGCTCCATCAACTTCAGGCCATGAACGACCGAAACGTCGTTCGGCAAGCCAATCACTTACGGTTCTTGGTCAATGAGTTTCGATATTCGACGAAATCAGCCATGAGCTGTTTCGTGATCGGACCGGGTTTTCCATTGCCGACGATTCGCTTGTTGATTTCAACGATCGGCACAACTTCGGCGGCGGTGCCGGTGGCGAAACACTCATCGGCGATGTACAGATCGTGGCGAACGAGCGTCTTCTCATACATGGGATAGCCGCGCTTGCGGACCAGTTCCATCACGAGATTTCGCGTGATTCCTTCCAGAATCCCTTCGCACGTAGGCGGAGTGAACACCTCACCATCGCGAACGATGAAGAGGTTGTCGCCGGTGCACTCAGCCACGCGACCCTCGAAGTTGAGCATGATCGCTTCGTCGGCACCTGCATCTTTGGCTTCGAGCTTGGCCATGACGTTGTTCAGGTAGTTGAGCGACTTGATGCGCGGCGGCGTGCTGTTGGGATGGTTGCGAACAAGGCTCGACACGATGCAGCGCAGCCCGCGGTCGTACACTTCGGGCGCGTAGAGCGCGATCTTGTCCGCGATGACGATGATCGACGGACAGGCCGTGTGAAGCACCGAAATGCCCAGTAAGCCAATGCCCCGTGTGGCCAGGAGGCGAATGTACCCGTCGCCGGCGATGGCGTTGGCCTCCATGGTCTTGTACATGGCGTCGCTGATGGCGTCGCCGGTCATGGGAAGTTCGAGCCGGATGGCCTTGGCCGACTCGAAGAAGCGCTTGATGTGCTCCTTTTCCTTAAAAATGCGGCCATTGTAGATCCGAATGCCCTCAAAAACGCCGTCGCCATAGAGCAGGCCGTGGTCAAAGACGCTGATTCTGGCTTCTTCGACGGGCACGATATCATTGCCGACCCAGACCTTCATTCCGGGGCGCGGGGCAAAAGGATTTACCGGATTTGTCTGCATCGCTCGTTCCTTCACGTCGATCGTCGCGGTTGTCATCAGGCCACCTCGCTTGCGGGTTTGGACAGGCGTTGCCGCGTGTCCGGTGCGTCTCCCATTTCACGCACAACGCCGTCGCTGAGTTGCACGCGGCGGTCCGCCAGTGAGGCGACTTTTGCGTCATGCGTGACCATTACGATGGTCTGCCCGGCGGCGTTCAATTCGGTGAGGAGCCGAAGGATGCCCGCCCCGGTTGCCTCGTCCAGATTACCTGTCGGCTCGTCCGCGAGCAAGAGGGCCGGTTGATTGACCAAAGCCCGCGCGATGGCGGCTCTTTGGCGTTCCCCGCCGGAAAGTTCGCTGGGTCGATGCCGAATGCGATCCTGGAGCCCTACCCGGTCCAGAATTTCACAGGCGGAATTGCGCGATTCCACGCGAACACCACGCCAACCCAGGAATGAACGTCCGATCATCCGAGCCATCAAAACGTTTTCGAGGACGGTCAATTCGGGAAGGAGATGATAAAACTGGAAGACGAACCCGACGTCGCGGTTGCGGTAGGTTGCTCGTTGGCGTTCGGACGGGTCGAGGGCCATTCGGAGCAGGCCGTATTCGGCAAAACCGCCGAACAGGCGATCGAGCGTTCGGCCGCTCTTCGATCGCGGAAAACTTTGGATGACCGTCTGACCGCGAAACTGCACGGATCCGTCGTCGGGTGCGTCCAGTGCGCCAAGAATATGCAACAGGGTGCTTTTGCCCGAACCACTGGAACCCATGACGACGAGGAATTCACCATCCGCCACGGTGAGCGATGCGCCGCGGAGCACGCGGACGTCGGCCCGGCCCATTCGGTAGGACTTATGAATGTTGCGAGCGACCAGGATCGGCTTATTCATAGCGCAGCGCCTTTACCGGCCAGACCCTACCGGCGATGTAGGCGGGAATCAACGAACCCAGCAGCGTGCAGATGACGGCGAGAACGGCGATCCACAGTGCATCCGTGCTCTTGACGATTTCCGGGATGCGGTCGAAGGAATAGACGTCGGGACTCCACATGCGAAGCTGAGGGTTGAGCCGGGCCAGTGCGTCCTGAATGGCGTTGATGTTCCAGACGAACAGAGAGCCGAGGCCAATGCCCAATGCTGATCCGATCACGCCGACGGCCATCGCATAGACGATGAAGATCGACCCGACGCCGCCGCTGGTCGCGCCGAGCGCCTTTAGGATTCCGATATCCTTCGTCTTCTTCTCGACGATCATGTAGAAGATGCAGACGACGAGGACGACGGCCACGAGGCTGATGAGTCCGAAGAGAAAGGTCACGAGGACTTTTTCTTTTTCGACGGCCTGGATGAACTGTCGCTGCATGTCCTCCCAGGTCATGACTTCGACGTGGGAAAGTGATCTCATGTCAGCCGTGGGCAGTTCATCGCTGAGAGAGGCGACGAATTCGACCCAGGCGTCGTTGATGCGCTCTTTGGCGGAATCAAGATCGACACCGGGACGCAGGCCGATCAAGAGCTGGTTGGCTCGCGCGGCGGTGAATCCACCGTCGACGAGCGGCTGGGGGTCCATCGCCAGTTGCTGCTGAAGCATGTCGAAATCGACATAGACGCTGAGGCTGTCGATTTCAAAGATGCCGGTGCGCGAGTCGTCGGCGTAGCGGAGTGGCAAGCGCACAGGCGGCTCGCCGAGGGGGTTGCCGGTCGGGCTGAGCGGCATCAAGGTGAGCGCGACGTCGCCTCCGCGGGCGATGACGCGGTCAAAATTTCCGTCGGGGCGACGGATGTTGAGAAGGTCAGCGCCAACGATGATGCCGAACTGCGCCGGGCCTTCGTACGATGGCTTGCCCGGACCCACCGCGAAAACGCGTTCGGCGGCGACCACCGGTTGAATATCGGGATAGAACGCCTTGGCGAAGGGGTCGCGGTCGAAGGAATCGATTGCCTTGGGGTCGGCTTCACGTTCTCGCCATGCTCGCAGTGCGGCTTCCAGATCGTCAGGAAGGCGGAGTCGGCCCTGGGTGTCAAAACCGGCCACTGGCATGGACTGTTTGCCGAGTTTCGTCGTGCCGGGAAAATATTTTTCGTAGAAAAGCCCTTTCTCGAAGTCGTTGACCTGAACGTAGCCGTCGAGGCGCACGCCGAGAACGCGGGCGGGCTTGGTGTATGTAGTCGCGGGCACGCGAAAAATACCGTAGGTGAAAATCACCGGCGTGGAGACGCGCACGACATCGGGCAGGGACGACGCCAGATGTTCCTGAAACCCAGCGTAATAGGGAAAACCCTGGAGCGTCCCGCCTTCGAGCACGATTTCGCTGTGCAGGCCTCGTGACCGCGATCGGACGGTGTCGAGGAAGCCGCCCATCACGCTGAGGACGACGAGCACCATGGCCACGCAGAGCATGACGCTGGCGATGCCGATGAGGGCGATCAGCTTGGTGTGCAAGTATCGCCAGGCGAGAAACCACTTATACACCGCGGTCGCTCCTTTCGTGGGCGGCTTCGGTTTGCTGAACGGGCAATTCCCATCGCCAGACACGGCCGTCGTCGGGGTGCATGATCTCGCCCATCAATGTGAATCCGTTTTTTTGAAGCACTCGCGTCGATGCATTGTATTTCGGGAGGGTGTTGGCGAATATTGTCCGCACAAGTGGTGACGCTATTCTCGTCAGTTCGGCCGCCGCCGCAGTCGTCACACCACGGCCTTCATATGGCGGAAACGTAAAATACGCAATCTCAACTGCGCCGTTCTGCGGTGCGTGTGCAAAAGCGCACGTTCCCACAACCTGTCGGGGGGGAGGCGGATCGATGATGAGGTAACCCGTCCATGGAGCCGGTCGTGGCGACCGCTCATAAAGCGATAGACACTGCCTCGCGATTTCTTGCAGACTCTCCAGTTCGGCTCCGAAACGCACGCCAAGATGCGATTCCAGTTGCCGAGGGTCATCAGCAAGTTGTCTGCAGCCAACTACGTCGAGCGGAACCAGCGCAACAGAGTTCGTTGGTTTGGTTTCGATGACCGCAGTCACGATTCGTCCTCATCAAAGCGTTCGCTGTAACGGGAACAGGATCACGTCGCGGATGCTGTGGCTGTCGGTGAGCAGCATGACTAGCCGGTCGATTCCGACACCAAGTCCGCCGGCGGGAGGCATGCCGTATTCCAGGGCCATGACAAAATCCTCGTCCATGACGGCCATGGTCTCATCACCCTCGCCGGCGATCGTCGTTCCCAGCGTTGTCCGCTGGATGTCCGGATCGTTGAGTTCGGTGTAGGCGTTGCCAAGTTCCATCCCGGCGACGAAGGCCTCGAAGCGCAGCGCGATCGACGGATCGTCCGGGTGTCGCCGCGTGAGCGGACAGATCGCCGCCGGGTAGTCGTACACAAACGTCGGCTGAATCAGATGGTGCTCGACCGTGGCCTCGAAGACCTCGTTTACTGCGACGGCATCGTCTTTGCCTTTCGTTTCCAATCCGAGTTCTGTCGCCTTTTTGCGGACGGCGGAAATGTCGGACATCTCGACGTGAGCGTATTCGCGGATCAGGTCGGCGTATTTGCGCCTCGGCCAGGGCGGTGTGAAATCGACGACTTTTCCATGGTATACGGCCGTAAGCCGACCGGATTCGATCCAGCGTGCCGCGTCTTGATAGGCATCGAGATGTTGCTGCCGGGCGAACTCCGCGGCTTCGGATTCAGACTTTTCCTGGCGAAGGCGCACGCATTCCGCCTCAATGGCCGCGACTCGTCGAGGAAGTGCTTCCTTCGTCGAGACGGCATACGCCGCCGCGACCATCTGTTCGACGCGTTCCATCATCACGTTGTAGTCGGCGTAGGCCTCGTACAGTTCGATCATGGTGAACTCGGGATTGTGCCTGGTGCTGATGCCCTCGTTGCGGAAGTTTCGGCTGATTTCGAAGACCCGTTCCAGTCCACCGACGAGCAACCGTTTGAGGTACAACTCCGGGCTAATGCGCAGGTAGAGTTGCATGTCCAGTGTATTGTGGTGCGTGGTGAAGGGTCGAGCGGCCGCCCCGCCGTAGATCGGCTGGAGCACGGGCGTATCCACTTCGTGATAACCGAGGTCCGTGAGCGTCTTTCGGATCGCTCCGATGATCGCGCTGCGCATCCGAAATACGTCGCGTACATCGGGATTGGTGAACAGGTCCACGTACCGACGGCGGTAGCGCAGATCGACATCGGTCAGGCCGTGCCACTTCTCCGGCGGCGGGAGCAACGACTTGGACAGCACCGTCAGTTCATGGCACCAGAGGGTGAGTTCGCCGGTCTTGGTTCGACCGATGACCCCTTCGGCGCCGATGATGTCGCCGAGATCAAGATGCTTGAGGATTTCCCATCCGCGATTGCCGAGGTCGGCCTTGCTCAATCCGAGTTGGAGCGATCCCCGCTCATCCCGGATGGTGGCGAAGGCGAGTTTGCCCATGATTCGCAACAGGGCGATGCGGCCTGCCACGCGGGCGCGGAGATCCGCGCGCTCCCCGGCTGGGATGGTCAGTCGATCCGCCTCCTCGCGAAGTTCAGCGATCGGTCGGACGCCCTCGAATCGCCGTCCATAGGGATCGACACCCATCGACGCCAGCGCTTCTCGTTTTCGGATTCGTTGGAATTTCAGTTCGTCGTCGTTGGACATCGGTTGTTCAACCATCAAATCTTGATCGCACGTGCGCTAGTGCATTTCCAGTGCAGCCGTAGCCGACGAGCCTTTCAACTCTGCGTGCGTCCGCATGAACTGAAGTTGGCGGCTCGCTACGATTGAATTTGGTTTGCTCCCAAAGCGTCCGTCGGAATCTCGCGGTCGATCGTACAAGGGGCAAAGACGACCCGCAATTGAACGGGAACCAGGGCATGTGGCATCGGGTATCACGTCACCCACAAGGGGTGACGCTACATTTGATCGTCATGAGCAATCGAGGCTTGAACCTAAGATGACGGGACCGTGTACGGTGAACGATGAAAGGCCGCATGTTCGCAGGCAAACGCGGAAGTGCCGTGAAGCAAAAAAAGTGGCCCGCGCGAGCGAACCCGCACGGGCCGATTCTGGCAACGCTGCCGTGAGCAGCATCGTCTGCTGCCCTACGGCAGCCCACCTATGTGACTAGACAACGAACCACCTCCTTTCACGACGGGACTCCCGGCGGGGGCAGATGGGCCCACCCCGCATTCCGGCTCAGCCCATCCCGCAAGCCGTCGCTTGCGGGAACATCGCGCGCCGGCAAACCGAGCGATTCGCCAAGCGCTCGGCCGGGCCGCTGCGTTCCGTCGTCGATTGCCCGGTTTTGCAATCCGACGCCCGAAAGTGCGGTTCCGGCTATCTTCAGTTTATCGTCCGAGTGGTCCGATTTCCATCAAAAAGTCTCTGACAGACCTAAAGCGTCGCTTGGTCCGAGTATGTTTGACATGATTCAACAGGGAAAGGTGCGTGAGCACTGGAATACTAAGTCGAGAGTTGTTAGGATTACGGTGGATCGTCTCCCATCGGGCGCGGTGGAGGGCGGCGCGTAATTTCTAACAAAGAGCGAACTCCGCTTGCGAACCCAAACCAAAGGGCTGCGTACCGAAATCGAGCAACGCTGGCGCTTTCTTCGAAACTACTTGCAGAAACCAAACGTCACCGGTGCGGTTTTGCCCAGCTCCCGATCCCTGGCGGCAGCCATTGCCGAGCCATTTCGGCGATCGCCGCGCCCTGTTCGAGTGCTGGAAGTGGGCGCGGGCACTGGTCCGATCACGCGCTATCTGGGGACGATCCTATCGGTCGAGGATCACCTGGATATTTGTGAGATTCAGCCGGAGTTCGCCTCCATCCTCGAGCGTGACGTACTGAGCAAGCCCGTGTTTCGCCCGCATGTGGATGCCGGTCGCGTACGGCTTCTGTGCATGCCGCTGCAGCGCATCGAGGGCGAAGGCGTTTACGATTTCGTCATTTCCGGTCTGCCCATGACGGCCTTTGAATTGTCGGATGTCGAGCAGGTGTATGCGACGGTGCGCCGGCTGCTCAAGCCGGACGGGGTGTTCAGCTACTTTGAATACACCTGGTTGCGGCGGACGTCGGCCGTTCTATCGGTCGGTCGCAGTCGCGCGCGGCTCCGGGCCGTCAGCGCTTTTCTCAGTCGCAACATCCGGGAGCACGAAATCGAACGCCATTCGGTGTTCGCCAATGTCCCACCCGCACACACTCGTCACCTTCGTTTCAACCGCGGAACCAACGGCAACGGACGCTAGCCCGACGGTCTCCCGCCATGCTGCGTCATGGCCTTGGGCTCGCCGATCTGATCGCTTAGAGCGATTCTTTTCCTTGCGAGATTCGTATCGTATCATGGTGGTCCGCATGTTTCGGTTTCGGAGCGAGGACAACTCGGGCCTATGAATTCCGTCGGCGAACCGACGAAACCGGCCCCAAGGAGCGACCATGAAACGAGCCAAGATCACGATCGTCGGAGCGGGAAACGTCGGGGCGAGCTGCGCCGTGTGGGCGGCGGCGAAGGAACTCGGCGACATTGTGCTGATCGACATTCCTGACTTTTCGGACAAGACCGCGGGCAAGGCGCTGGACCTGGCGCAGTGCGGACCGATCGAGCGGTTCGACTGCAAGATCGTCGGTACGTCCGACTATGCGGAAGCGAAGGACAGCCATGTCGTCATCGTGACGGCGGGGATTCCGCGCAAGCCGGGCATGAGCCGCGACGATCTGATTCAAACCAACGTCAAGATCGTCGGCGACGTCTCGACGCAGATCGCCAAGGTCGCGCCCAACGCGGTGCTGATCGTCGTTTCCAATCCGCTTGATGCGATGGTGTACACCGCGTGGAAAAAGACAGGGTTTCCGACGAATCGCGTGGTCGGACAGGCCGGCTGCCTCGACATCGCCCGTTATCGAACGTTCATTGCTATGGAACTCGGGTGCAGCGTCGAGGACATCACCGCGCTGCTGATGGGCGGCCACGGCGATGACATGGTTCCGCTGCCGTCGTACACGTCGGTCGCGGGCATACCGGTGACGCAGCTCCTCTCGGCTGATCGATTGTCCGCCATCATCGAAAGGGCCAAAGTCGGCGGTGGCGAGATCGTCAAGCTGATGGGGACGAGCGCGTACTACGCTCCGGCGTCGGGGACGATCCAGATGGCCGAGGCGATCATCAAGGACAAGAAGCGCATTCTGCCTTGTGCGGCCTACTGCACGAAGGAGTACGGCATCGGCGGGTACTTCGTCGGCGTGCCGTGCGTGCTGGGCGCGGGCGGGGTCGAGAAGGTGATCGAAGTTAAGCTCAACGACGACGAGAAGAAGCTGCTGGCGACGAGCGTTTCGCACGTTAAGGAACTGGTCGGCGTGGCGGAGGGGTTTTTGAAATAGCGTCGTCCGCGAAACAGCGTAGTACGTCAGTTTGGCGTTGCCGGCACAGTTTGCTATGATTTAGGCGGTGAATCTCATGCGCGACGATGATTTCGCCTGGCTAGTTGAGCAAGGAACGCGGCTATTTGCCGAGTACGCTGGCAAGTGGATTGCCGTTCGTGACGGCGAGGTGATTGGCATTGGCGACACCGCGCCCGAGGCAGCGCAAGAGGCCCGCGAAAACGCTCCCGATGGTGGGTTCATCCTCGAAGCGATCGACGCCGAAGCGGACGTCATTTATGGCGACGCATAAATGGCGACAAAGGGAATCACGGCATTTCGGAACAGTTTGGGTTCCCTATGCCCAGATCGAATTACAATCTGTCGGCGGGGGATTTCAACCGCTGGCTCTACAAATCGATTCCGGGGCCGTTGTTTCCATACTTCGACGATCCGTCGCTGATTTGCTTGGGCTTAGACTCGAAAAAGGACAAAAAGTCGAACTCGGAAGCGTGGGCGGCGGTTTGACGGCCGCACACGTTTTTTCGGTTCAGACTAAGTTTGCGGACAACATCGCCTTCCCCGTTCCCTTCGCTTTTGCGGACTCGGAAAGAGTTCCTAACTTGCTTGGACGGCTCGGCGTGTTCGATCAACTGCAGGTCGATTTTGATGCAACTTTGACCCAAACCGAAATCCGACCGCCTTGGCTGAGTCCTTCCGCACGGCGCGTTTGGGAGTTCCTGCTCGAAACCGAGGAGCATGTTCTTTCTCGGTTTCCTGATATCGAGCTGTCCGATTTCGCCAAGAAGGCAATTCGTAGCTTCATTCGCCGCGGCGAACAGATCATCGCGAGCGCATACGCCATGGTGCGCCAGAATCGTTGTTATGGCGGCCCGGCATTGATTCGGGCGATGTTTGAGATTTCACTGCAGTTTGAGTACCTCATGCAGGAACCGGAGCTGCGCGGCGAACAGTATTGCGAGTTTTCGCATATTACGAGGCACGAAAAGATGCAAGCAATCGTTGAGAATCCCGCTGGGTACGTAAGCCGCCGCCTCTCGTCTTCGCCGAAGAGGGCGGAGGGTGAGAAACGGAATCAAGCGGAATATGAACGCGTTCGCCCACGATTCTCACGCAAAGACAAGCAGGGCAGAGATCGAATCTGGGACAACTGGTACGGAAAGAAACTGCGAAACCTAGCGGCGCAAGATTTGAACCGAGACGGCGCGTACCGTTTTGTGTACGCGTTAACCAGTGCATGGGCGCACGGGGATCCGGCTTCAACCACTGCGACTTTTTCCGATCCCTTTTGCGATGCAGCGACAGTTTTCCAACTGGTCATGGGCTATTACGCTCGCATGCTTCTTGCGGTCGTGGAGAAAGGAAAAACTATCGTTTCAAATGAACAATACGAATTCTTGTCCGGATTGGCCCATGAGTCGTGGTGAATTGGGAAAGCGTCGCCGCGCCAAGGTTGCTTTCGCGTCTCGATCGCCTTGATGTCAATGATATGGGATGGCGCACTCAAATGTAACCGATCGCCCATTCCGGATTGCGAGCCTGACTGGTTGGGCGTTCGCTGAGGGTTTAGGCTCGATTCCCGGTAGGAGTCTTCCATGTCCGATGTCGCCGCACGGCGGGTTGTTTTTCGAAAACTGCATGAATCCGGGTGCTTCGTGATTCCCAATCCGTGGGATATCGGCACCGCGAAGTTTCTGAAGAAACTCGGGTTCAAGGCGCTGGCCACGACGAGCGCGGGATTTGGATTTGCACGAGGCTTGTCTGATTCGGTGCGGGTGATGTCGCACGACCTGGTGCTTCAGCACGTCGCCGACATCGTGGGGGCTACGGACCTGCCCGTGAATGCCGATTTTCAGTCGGGGTACGCTGACGATGCCGAAGGAGTCGCCGACAACGTGCGGCGCTGCGTCGCCATGGGCGTGGCCGGTCTTTCCATTGAGGACGCCACGGGCGACGCCACCCGCCCCTTGTATGAGCTTTTCGAGGCCGTGGAGCGGATCAAGGCCGCTCGCGCCGCGATCGATTCGACCGGAGCGGACGTGCTGCTGACGGGGCGGGCCGAGTGTTACCTGGTGGATCATCCTGACCCGCTGCGCGAGTCCATCCGCCGGTTGCAGGCCTATGCCGAAGCGGGGGCCGATGTCCTGTACGCGCCGGGACCGACCGATCCCAAGGACATCCGCGACATCGCGGCCTGCGTCGCACCCAAGCCGGTCAACGTGTTGATGAGTTCGAACACAGGGTTTCGGGTTTCGGAACTGGCCGACCTGGGCGTCCGTCGCATCAGCGTTGGGTCGGCGCTGGCGCGTGCGGCGTGGGGCGGGTTCCTCCGCGCAGCAAAGGAGATCGCCGAGAAGGGGACCTTCACTTGCTTTGATGACGCGGTTTCGTTTGAGTTGCTCAACTCGGCGTTCACCAGGGATGGCGCGACGTTCGCGTCGCCCCGATGAAGGGACATGCGGCGCGTTTTCGGATGGGTCCTGAAGCGAATTAGGATCACCGCGTCTTGAATGGGGCGAACCCCATCGCTACAATTTCTGACCAATTCTAAAGTTATCTTCACAGTCATGGAACAGGATGAGGATGGGAGAGCATTCAATGAACCGTTGGGCCCGTCACGCAGGGATTCTACTGCCTATCGTGGTCACTCTATCATTGGTGATCGGATGTCCCGCACCGGGTGGAAGCGGCAATGGCGGGCCGAGCGGAGGTGGAAATGACAACGGCGGCGGTGGCGGGACTGGCAACGCGCCTGGCGATGGTGATGGAGGGGCCGCGCCGCAGCCGAGCAACGACCCATTTCCGGATTCCGATGAGATTTCGGCGCTCTTTCAAAACCCGGTTACTGCGTACGGAAAAGTGGAGTTGCCCGACGGGTTTTCGCTCAAGGCGTCACAATTGAAACTCGTTACGATGGCAGGCGAAACCTCGCCGACGGATGACGGGTCGTACGACACGGAACTCTCTGTATTGTCGGGCACGCGGACACTGACGGCGGTGATCGACAGCCGGCGTCGCGTCGTCCTGCTGGGGCATATTTATCCTTACGATAATTCGCGCAACCCGATCAATACCGAGTCGACCGCCATTGCCCTTCTCTATTTCGCACTGGGCGGGTGGACCACGCCGCAGGATACATTTGATGAAATGTACAACACGATCAAATACGATTATTCCGAATCGGTTGCCCTGATTACTGCCACGCTGGATGAGGCGCTTGCAGATGATCCTGGCGCGCTGGCCGACGGAGACGAACGGATACTGAATGCGATCCGGGCCGCTCAGGATTCACTGCTCGCGCAGGTATCAGAATCCCTCAAGACCACGGCCGGACCCGAAAAAATCTCCACCGCCCATTATCAGTCGAGTTCCGCAGGCGGGTTCATCACGACGTCTCCCGGTCAAACGACAGCGCAGAATGGCGTCATCATGCGGAGTGACGCCACCACAGGCGGACTCTATGCGCTCAATCAAGCGCCGCGCCGAGGCGTAATTCTGCGCTACCAAACGGGTTATGAGTCGGGAGGAACACGCACCGATCTCTCGCCCGTAGAACTTGTGGGCGGCGAGATCATTGTCCCGTCCGCTTATACGACAGGCACGTCGAACGGCCTGTTTTCCAATATCGAAACTCAACTGGACGGAGGGTACCCGTGGAAAAAGATCGCGACGGAGGCATTCTCGCTAGGCATGCGCGACGGCGCATCGGTGACTCACTATGACTTGCTGCTGTTGAGCTCGACACTGGACAAGACGCCCTCTTCGACACTGTTCGATGACCCGAAATACGTTCTGGAGCGGGAAGGCTGGCGTACAAGGCTGGACGACCTGCGCGCCGAGACCTTTTATATTGATTACCTGATTCCCGTCGCCGAAACGTGGGCCGTGGGCGCAGGCATGCTGCCCGACGACATTCCCGACATTCCATTCATTGACAACCAGCCGGACAAGCCCGACCAGTCCGGTCAAACAACAATACTTGGGCTTCCCGACACGACCCGCACAGCCATGCTCGATGCAACGCGGGCGTTGTGCGACCCCGTCTTGACGAGCGGCGGCATTAACCTCGATACGGCATCCGGCTATTCACAGGGGCTGGCGGCGATTCTCAACAAAGCGGGAACCGATGCTACGTTTCGCGGGGCACTCACGGACATTTTGTATCGCGCCTACGGGGTGAACAACACGGCGTTTCTCAATTTTTCAAGGATGGAACAAAGTCTCTACAACATGGCCACGACGTTTTCATTGATGGCGTCCGTGCAATACGGCATCGGCAAGGTTTCATTGGGCAGCGTCACCGAGCAGCTCCAGTCGAGCGAGCCCATTGCCGTATGGCGGGCGACGGTTTCGGCCGTGAGATTGCTGCCGTCCAAGCCGGTCGTGACCGAGAAGTACCCGATTGAACGCTTGGTCGCGCAAGTGAACGGGTCGAGCGACCGGCAGTTTTGCTATCGCTGGAGCACGACCGGGCGGATCGGTACGCTGGTCGGCACGGAAACCGACGACAGCGGAACGGCCTTCAGCTCGTCGGGAGACAATGTGGACTATGTGGCTGATCCGGGCGGAATTTCCAAGACGGACGATCTCGATTCAGTCACGGTGGAGGTGTACGATGTGACCAGTGCGGGTGGAAACGGCGACTGCAATGCCAACGCGGCGTCTGGCGTGCTGATCGGCTCGGCCACTGCGACGATCGAAGGCGACGAGCGCGACGACGCCTGCGTGGCCACCAGTTTCGATCCGGATCGGTATAACGTGCCCGGGCCAATCACGCTGCGTGTCTCGCCGCGCACGGTTCTGCCGGGCGATACCGTGACAGTTACGATTGATTACGATTTCAGCGCGGCCGGAGCCGATTCGTCGTCCTCTGCGGGAGTGAACGTCTACCTTCCTTTGGGATGCAGTTTCTGCTGGAACCCGGAACGGCGCTGCATCTGCACGCAGGAGGACCGCTCCACTCTCAGGTTGGACGGCCAATCCGGTCCGCCCAACGTAAATACCACGGAGTTCGTTACGGGCATAGGCGGCGATCCCGCCGATGCGAACTTCCGGCCCCTGCGCTCCACGTGCCTCACGGGTTTCTCTCCGTTGTATTTCAGCTTGCCCGACCCGGACGTTCGCGAAGTCGTGACGCACACGATTGAATACCGAATCAGCCCCGATTTCCACCCATGCCCGTTGGATCGGCCGGACTGTTTTTGTCCGGTGCTCATTCAGGAACCAGTTTATTCTTCCACGGGGTTGGTCTGGTCGGGTCCGTTCGTCATTGCCCAGGCCGGGTCGTTTTCGTCCGGGCTGGCCGTGGAACTGCTGAACATGGGAACGGACCCGTCCTATGATCCGGAAACAGCGTTGTACTGTCCTGAGGAACCTTGATGTTGCAGGCGATTTCTCGACGGATTCGTTTCTTTCGTAATGCCGGTCGCGGACAGCGGTGTGGGTCTCTGATGAACTGATGTCGTCCATTCTCCTCTATTGCGTTCTGGTATTCCTGCTCGCTTGTGCCGTTAGGGCGGTCGGCCTGCGAGGTCGCTGGCCAATCGCGCACCGCAGGCGCTGCGGATTGTGCGTCAGCTGTGGGTATGACCTGACCGGCAATGTATCGGGCCGGTGTCCGGAATGCGGGTTCGATCGACTGGCGGGGATTGTGGTGCGAATCCGCGAACGAGAGACGGCAAATCGCTGGAAAGCGATCGGAGCGGTGATTGGCGGGCTGATCCTGCTGCCGGTTGGGCCGTTGGTGGTGGCGAGCATCTTCCGGTACGTAACCTTTCGGTCCCGGTTGCCTTGGGGCGTTTTGAGCGAGTGGTCATGGCGAGAGCTTTTCATACTTATGCTGGTCGTGATGATCCCGCTGCTTTTTCTTCTGGAATGGCGGACGAAAGGGCGGTATGGAGAGGAAGGTGTCGATCAGCTGGTCGATGTGGGGCGTGGCGGTTTCGCCACGCCGGGCTTTCTCGTTTTTCCTTATAGCGCGGCGGCGACGACGATCAACTTTCGCACGATCGCGACGATCTTCACGGGGTTTTTTCTGCTGGGTCCGCGAGCAATGTTATTCGGATATCAGAAGCTGCGCCTTGGCAAACGACTCGGCGAGGTTGATCGCGAAACAGCGGGCCGCGTCTTGATGCGGCTGGCCGGTGTCGAGGGCGGCATGGAGACGTCAGGGCTCTTCGGCGACGGGGTTTCGGAAGACACACGGAAGCGGGTGCTTGTCTACCTCGCGTTTCACGGATGGATCGGAGTGGGCGACAAGTGGCAGAGGGCGTGGCTGTGGTCGTCCGTTCGGGAATCGCTGGGCCGCGGGCCGAAACAAAGCGAGGAATGGCATACACCGTAACAGGTCGCTTAATCCTCATTTGATGTTGTATAGGCGTGCAAGCGGCAGGCGTCAGACCTCGTCTGAAAAGACCTCCGCCCAGCCGTCATCGCGCGGGTGGCGGATGATGATTTGCGCGATCTGGCCCGGCGCGCCGGTATCCTCGTCGTGGTAGCGAACGTAGATTTCGTTGCCGGGTTGCAAGGCCGCTTCCACTCCGTTCGGATCGAGCAGACAGCGCACCACACCGCCGAAGATGTGCCCGCCGTAGACCAGCGTCAACATTTCGCCGGACGCGCGAACTTCGTCGAGAATGTACCGCCGGTATTCGTCGGGCGGTGGCTCTTCGGGGCGTCGCGTGACGGGGGACAGATCGATTTCGGTCATGTCAGCCACCCAGCAGCGCGGCCAGTCGATCGCGCGTCGCGGGACTGGTCAGGGCATCCTTGCCGAAACCGCGTTCCGCGCCGATGGCGACGGCCGCATCCTGCGCGTCGGCGTAGTTGCTCACCAGCGCGACAGGCGTCGATCGCGTTTCGGCGTCGGACTTGAGTTTCGCGATCAGATCGAGACCCTCCGTCCCGTCGGCGTCGAGGATACGGTTGACCAGCACGAGGTCGAATCGATCGGCGCGGACGGCCTTGAACGTTTCCTTGGCGGTGGCGGCGCGGCTCGTGGTCGCGCGAAAGACCTCTTGCAACATGCGGCTGATGTTGCCGTGGTCGAAGTCGCACTGGCCGACGATGAGTACGTTCGAAGGGTTCGCATTCATAAACACGGTTCCTGACTTCCCATTCTCGATCAATCGAGGGGCGAATCAAGAGGGGCCGGCCGCGCCTACGGCACATCGGGGTACGGGCTGCCAGCGTTTCCCGCCTTGCCCTGCGAAACTATGGTCGATGTCGATCAAGTGTAGCGGCCGACTGATTTCGAGAGATTGTCGCACGCCGCGCGTCCGCGCGGGCTGAAGCCCGCGGCTCGCTCCAATAAATGGCTCAAGCGGTGCCAGCGCCGCTTGCTTTTCAGCGCCGCGACGCCGCCCAGGCAGAGCAACATTAGGGTCGCCGGTTCAGGGACAAAATAAATCCGCCCGCCCGTGATCTGGCCGTTGAACGCGCGGAGGTCAACGCGCGGGTCCTGCGTGGTGCCGCGGCCGTACGAGATTGCGGCCCCCCGTGCGGGGTCTGGGTCGTCGGCATTGAGCACGTCGAGAACAACCGGATAGGCGCCCAAATCCGCAGGCAATGTGATCTGCATGACGCCGACGCGCCTCGCAACCGATTGCGTTAACGGGAAGTCTCGCAGGGCGGGGTTTAGACCGAGAAAAGTCATTTTGACCAAATTTTCGGAAAAGTCGCTGTCGATGTTCCAGAGATCGCCGCACGCTGCGGGATCGCCGCTGCACTGGCTGAGCGAGCTGAAATCCCAGAAGTAGATGTCACCGACGTCCGTGCCGGGGTGAGTAAGCACCGGCGCAATCCGGATCGCTGGTGACGAATCCGCTAAGTCAAATTGAAAAAAGCGAGCCCGAAAAGTTGCAGGACCATTCGCGTCGAGTTGGGCGAAGACGTCGACGTTGAAGGTCAAGCTGGACGGGTTTGCGATGTCGTACGGTCCCAGACTGGATGGAACCAGCCAAATGACCACACCCGCATCAGTGTGCGTCGCCCAGACCATGACGAGAACCGCAAACAACCGGTGTGATCGGCGAAGCAACATGAGGTCACCTTCTTGGACGATGCCGCCGGTGATCTGCCGCCCCCGCTGGAATGCCGATCCGCCCGGCGGCCTATTGCCGCCTGCCAAATTATAGTCCGGTCCGATAGCGCTTGCGCGCAAAAAAAACCGGGCGACCCGTGAAGGCCGCCCGGCGGAGTATGCTGATGAGGTAGTTGGCTTGTTCGACGCTTAGGCCGTCTTGCGACGACGGATCGCCGCCGCGACGCCACCCAGACCGAGCAACATCAAAGTCGCCGGCTCGGGGATGACGACGAAGCGAGCCTGGCCGCCCGTCATGCCGCCGGTGAACGCCCGCAGGTCAACGCGGGGATCCGGCGTCGTGCCGAAGCCGTAGGTGAGCGCACCGCCCTTGTTGGGGTCCTGCTCGCCAGCATTGAGCACGTCGAGCAGATATTCGCCTTGAACGGCGGGCAGCGTGATGGTCATCACGCCGACGCGCTTGGCAGCGGCTTGCGTCAACGTGATCTGGCGCGAGCTGCTCGTGGTCAAACCGGTGTAGGTGATGTTAGCAACCTTGTCGCCAAGGTCGCTATCGATGAACCAGAGATCGCCGCAGGCCGCGGGATCGCCGCTGCACGTCGGCGTTGAGCCGAAATCCCAGAAGAAAATGTCGCCGACATCCGTACCCGGGTGCGTCGACGCACCAGAGATGCCGATGCCCGGCGATGAGTTGTTCATGTCGAGCGTCAACAAGCGAACCCGGAAGCTCGCCGGACCAGCGCCGTCGATCTGCGCCATGACGTCAACATTGAACGTCTCGCCGCCATTGTAAACGCCGCCAACACCGGGGTTAGCAGGAACCAAACTCACGGCCACGCCGGCATTCGCCACCGTCGCCATCGCCATCACCGCACAGAGAGCCAATCCACGTCGAAACATTACCTCTACCTCCTCACAAACAAGTCCTGTCGACCCAGTTCACCCGGAAAAGTCGTTTGATAACTGGGACGACCCTTCCCCTCATTTTTTCTGGTGTGTGCTCGGCACCGTGCCGAGCGGGCGGGTTACCCCTCCCCACAACACACGCTCTTGCGGACCTACCCCGATTGGCACTCGCCCGCAAGGCAGCCTGCGCTGCATTCATGGCTAATTTAAGCGAGGCACCCGGTCGGAGTCAAGTGACTGAGGTTTGTTTTGTGACTTTTTTTTGCGGAAACAAACGCCCGATAATACAAATGACCTGATTGCGAAACATGGGGGGTTTGAGCTTGGACGACCTCCGTGGATTGGAAAACCTTTCCCAAAGCGGTTCACGAGTCGTTTTTTGGCAGGGTGAAAGGGACTGAACCGGACAAAAAACAGGGCAAAGAGGGTTGACGGAGAGAAATGAGGACCTCGGCATGGGAATTGCACGTTACTTATCGGCGTGGCTTGTTCGCGGGCGTCTCCGGGAGAATGGCATGAAACGATGTATTATCCTTCTCGGCATCGTGTGCGCGGTGAGTGTTGCTCGCGCCCAATCGGAACAATCGGCCTTGGAACACCCGAAGCAGGCACAACAAGACCCGCCCGTCGCGGCGGAACAGCAGATTGAAGCCGAGCCGCCGTCGAAGGAGGCTGCGCCGAAAAAGGCGCCGAAATACCTTGGATTACGCTATGACGAGGACTTCAGCTACCTCGACGGCCCGGAGGATTCGTATGGGCGCGACTTCTTCGATCCGATCAAGAACATTCACTTCGGCGATGACTGGCGATTGACGCTGGGTGGAGAGTTTCGGTTTCGCATGGAGGCCGAGACGAACAAGGCGTTCGGCGCCACGGAGCCAGCACAGGATACGTTTACCCTGTTTCGCTATTTTATCCATGCGGACCTTCGGTATAGGAAGCTGTTTCGTGTTTTCGCGCAGGGGGTTGCGGCGTTTGACGAAGACCGGGACCTGGCACTGCGTCCGATCGACGAAAACCGTTGGGACGCACATCAGTTGTTCTTCGACGTGCGCGTTCTTGGGGAGGAGAACCCGTTGACGCTGCGGGTTGGGCGTCAGGAGCTTTTGTACGGCAATGAACGGCTGGTTTCGCCGCTGGAATGGGTTAACGTTCGGCGGCGGTTCGATGGCGTCAAACTATTCGCGCACACCGAACAATGGGACGTGGATTTCTGGTATGTCAAGCCCGTCTTAGTGCAGCGGAAACAGCGCGATCGGTACGATGAGGACGTTGATTTTTACGGCGGGTACGTCACCTACAAGGGAATTCCGCGGCATGGCGTTGACGTATACGCTTTTGCGATCGATGACACCGGAAACGCGCGAAACCCCAACGGCAAACGAGGCGACCGAAACATCTATACGCTCGGTTCGCGGTTTTGGGGCAAGACGGCCGATTTCGATTATGAAGCGGAATTGGCCGGACAGTGGGGGCACTGGGCGGGCGACACGGTGCAGGCTTGGAGTTGGTCGCTGGACGGCGGATACACGTTTGAGAATGTGGCCTGGAAGCCTCGATTGGGGACCGGGTTTGACTGGGCCAGCGGCGATGAGAAGCCGACCGACGGCAAAGTTGGGACGTTTGATCAACTGTTTCCGTTGGGACACAAGTACCTGGGATACCTCGATCTCGTGGGTCGTCAGAACATCACGGCGTGGAATGCAAACCTTTCGGCGTGGCCGGTAGCGAAGAAAGTGAAGGCGGGGCTGTGGTATCACGTGTTCTGGGTGACGGATGATCGGGATGCGCTGTACAACGCGGGTGGAGGCGTCGTTCGACGCGACCCGACGGGCGCCGCGGGACGCGAGGTGGGCCACGAGGTGGATGTGACGCTCACCTGGAAGATTGACCGGCATTCGGACCTGTTGATCGGATGGTCGCATCTTTGGGACAGTGATTTCATCATTCAAACGGGCAGCAGCGAAGACGCGGACATGCTGTATGTGCAATACGCGTATCGGTTTTAAGCAGAGGAACTCCGAAACGTGCGAGTGATTCGGTGCGCTCGATTCGCGGGTTTCAAGGGACACAGTCAACGATCGGGTGATTGGGAGAAACTCATGAAAAAGTGCTGGAAGCGGTGGATGATGCTGGTGGCGATCAGTGGATCGGTTTCGACAACGTATTCGTGCGGGACGCTGGTGGCGCAGTCGTTTCGGGACGCGGCGATCGACGGCGCGGCGGCCGCAGTGGAGGATTGGTCGAACAGTCTGCTGGATGCGTGGTTTGGGGCCGGGCAGGATGGATGATTCGTGCGCCGACCGGCGCGGCATCGCAAGCGAGTGGTTCGTCAAAACGGTCGTTTCATTCGTTCCAGGGTCGGTTCGTGGGGTTTGTAATCTTCCCAATAGGTTGATCCTCGCAACTTTTTGCGGAGGGGATCGCCCAGCCGCACGATGAATGAAAAGACCGGCAGCAACAAGACGAACAGCAACGTCAGCATGACCGTCGACATGGCTACCCCGACGGGAACGGTGGCGGTCATCCACGCGACGTAGATGGTTCGGGTCGCCGGAACCGACGATTTCGAGATGACGAACAAGGTTGCGCCCAGGCCGACGAGCGCGATGGCAAGGACCTGCGCCGAGGCGTCTCTCCAGGCGAGGATGGACGCGTCCGCTTTCAGTGCGGCGATGATCCAAAGCGCCGCAGCGAGACCGCTGAAACCGAGGAGCATGGCCGAACCGAATCGGGCCAATTCGACGTGTGTCGGGTTTCGATTGACGGTGAACATTTCTGGCGACTAAACCCTTCGCATGTCTACTTTAACTCAGTCAGCTTTCCACGCCTTGACGGCCAGGGTGTCGTTTTGTCCTCCGAAACCGAAGGAGTTGGAAAGGCAGGCGCGGACGTTCATTTTTCGAGCTTTGTTGGGCACATAATCGAGGTCGCAATTCGGGTCGGGAGTTGAGTAGTTGATCGTCGGCGGAACGACGCCGTCGCGGATTGCGAGCACGCACGTGATCAACTCGACCGCGCCGGCGGCGGCGATGAGGTGGCCGACCATGCTCTTGATGCTGCTGATGGCGACGTTTTTCGCGTTGTCGCCGAAGACGCCGCGAATGGCGAGGGTCTCGATCTTGTCGTTTTCCTCGGTTCCGGTCCCGTGGGCGGAGACGTAGTCGATGTCGGCGGGCTGAAGACCGGCGCTGTGGAGTGCGCGGCGCATGGCAGCAATGGCGCCGCGGCCATCCTCGTGAATGTCGGTGATGCGAAACGCGTCGGCGGTGGAGCCGTAGCCGACGATTTCGGCGAGGATGTTCGCATTGCGTCGGCGGGCGTGTTCGAGTTCCTCGAGAATGAGGATGCCGGAACCCTCGCCGAGGACGAAGCCGTCGCGCGAGCGGTCGAAGGGGCGCGACGCGGTCAAACAGGAGTCGTTGCGAGTGGACAATGCGGTGAGGCGGCTGAACCCGGTGACGCCGAGCGGGTGAATCATGCTGTGCGTTCCGCCGGAGATCATGGCGTCGGCATCGCCATATTGGATGACGCGGGTGGCTTCTCCGATGGCCTGGGTGCTGGCGGCGCAGGCGGTGAGAGTGTTGATGTTGGGACCTTCGGCGCGGAACTGGACCGCCAAATGCCCGCCGGCGAGATTGGGATCCTGCTCGAGTTCCCTGGATGCATCAAGGACACGAAGGGCGGTGTCCGCCCACCGGATGGTATCGAGAGGAATGGATTCACCTCGTTCGTTGCGACAACCGGCGAGGGCGGCCTGAGCGAAGGGCGTAAAGTCGAGCGGACCTTCGCCGCCGCCGAGATAGACGCCGATGCGGGTACGGTCGAGCGGATCGGCGTTGTTCAGTCCGGCGTTGGCCCAGGCGCGGGAAGCGGCCGCGAGGGCAAATCGACTGTTGCGGCTTGCGCCAAGGTGGCGCTCGGCGTCTTGGCCGAGAAAATCGGCGAGGTTGAAATCGGCGACCTGTGCGGAGAACGAAGTCGGGAAAGCGCTTGCGTCGAAGATGGTCGTCGGTGCGACGCCGCAATCGCCTGCGAGCATTCGCTTCCAGACGGAGTCGATGTCGTTGCCGAGGGGAGTGACCCAGCCCATGCCGGTGATGACGACGCGACGCTGCATGGTTAGTTTTCCACCTTTCGAATGACGAGGGCCGCGGTCTGGCCGCCGGCGAGGGCGTAAGCGGCGGTGACGGCGGTGTTGATCCGGGCGTCCCTGGGATCGTCGCGCACAAACTGAAACCGGGCGGTTGGCGCTGGAGGCGACGTGTTGAGGGACGGCGGCACGGTGTTTTGTGAGAGGGCCAAGACGGTGGCGGCGAAGTCGATGGCGCCGGTGCCCGCGCCATTGATGCCGAGCGAACCGCGAGTCGTCAAGGCGGGGATGGCGGCGAGCTTGTCGCCAAAAACCGATGTCCAGGCGGCGGATTCTGCGGCGTCGAAAGCGGCGGCGCCCGTGCCGAACGGATTGACCAGACCAACGCTGTCGGGCGTCGTGCCCGCGTCGGCGAGAGCTTTTTGCAGAGCCATCGCCGTCGCGCGACCTGTGGGGTCGGGATGCGACCAGGAGTTCACGTTGCAGGCCGCGCCGAAGCCGACGAGTTCCGCGTAGATCTTTGCGCCCCGAGCCCGCGCGTGGTCGAGCGATTCGAGGATTGCGAGTCCGCCGCCCTCGGCGGGAATGGACCCGGCGGCATCGACAGCGAACGGCCGCGAGGCGCGTTCGGGTGTGTCATTGTCCGACGTATTGACGCGACCGAAGAGCAGGGGACGGGTCATGGCCATCGGATTGGTCTTGCTCTCCGCACCGCCGCAGATGCAGACGTCGGCGTCGCCGCGGGCGATAGTGCGAAAGGCTTCGCCGATGGCGAGGTGGCTCGATGCCTCGGAACAGGTGATCGTGTTGGACGGGGCCTGCGCGTCGTGCACGATGGTGACGTGGCAGGCGAGCATGTTGGGTAGGAACTTCAGCAACCACAGAGGCGTGAGGTTGTTCATGCCCTCGGTGCCCCAGCGTTTTAAGTCGAATTGGCCAGTGTTGTCGGCGGCAGAGGCAAGCGCGCCGGCGAGTTCACCAAGGTCAGCGCAAATCAGACCGGCGCCGATGTTGGCGCCGAATCGGGTGCTGTCGACGTTGGGCGGGCCGGCGTGTTCGCCGCGATCGATGATGCACTTGGTGACGAGCTTCGCGTCGGTGACGGCGTGGTAGGCACAGACGACAGCGATCGTGATGTCGCGGGCCATGACCTTGGCGCTTTTACGATAACCCTTGGGGATGTAGTCGCCGAGCTGGAAATCGGGCAGTTCGCCGGCGATTTGGACGGGCAGGCCCGACGGGTCGAACGCCGCGACGCGGCGGATTCCGCAGCGGCGTTGGAGGAGGCCCTCCCAAAAGGCGTCGATGCCGATGCCGATCGGCGAAGCAACCCCCAGTCCGGTGATGACGACTCGATGTTTACCTGCCATTGATCTCGGTCACGATTTTTTCGGTTTGCGCCTGCGAACACCGTTGCCGTTGGTTGGTTCGATACGAACCAAACGTACCGGGTCCAGCAGAATGATCCTATCCGCGAGCTTCGACTTAGGAGACCCCATAATCGTCAGCGCCTGCGCGGAACGGGATACCATCAGGAGCTCGGGATGAGCCAGCACAAAGTCGGAACCGTCCGAAAAGCAAAGCCGAAGCGGAAACGGTCCTTTCCGAAGCTGATCCTGAATGTCGGTCGGTCTCATGATCCCCGTCGCTCTTGTTGGTCGCTTCGGAAGCCCGCGAGTAAGCCGAGAAACTGTTCGGTGAACACAAAGTTGTGGTCCGGCAGGTCCAGCGTCTTCTCGGCTTGATTCACATGCGAGAAGATCAGATCGACCCGTCCCAGCGATTCTCCATTTTTCGTAATCGTACCAACGGTCATCGCCGCCCGTTCGTCAATCGATTCGATTGTCGCTTCATAGCGAACCTGATCTCCCGGCACAGCGAATCCGTCGAACTCGGCCTTGCGAATCTTAGCAAGAATGACGTTTTCCTTAAAGCCTCGGGCTTCGCCGACGAGGATGCCGGCCGTCTGGGCCATGCCCTCGATCAAAAGGGTCGCCGGCATGACCGGGCAGCCGGGGAAGTGGTCGTGCAGGTGTTCCTCGGCGAGCGTGACGTTTTTGACGGCCGCGGCGCGCTTGCCCGACTCGAACTCGACGAAGGCGTCAATCCAGAACCATCGCATGGGGATATGGTCGATGGAAGGAGGCAAAAAAACAAGAAGGCAACGAGGCAACAAGGCAAGGAGGCAACGAGAGAGGCAAGGCAACAAGGCAAACAGGCAATAAGGCAAAGAGGCAGCAAGCTAAAAAGACGAGGAATGCGCGGGTTTGGGTTTCCAACCTGTGCTCGCACCGTTGAAAACTGGAGCCACATTCCTTTGGGTTGGGTTTTCGACAGACCGTTATGAACCAGCGCCGACGGTAGAAGGTTCGGGGCGGCGCGTGCGGGTCGGTTGCTGATTGGGGCACGGCCCTCCGGTCAGGTCGGCAACGGCGGCGGCGATGCCCTCCTCATAGCCGACGGTTGAAGACCAGCCGACGTGCTGTTTGAGTTTCTCGCACTCGAAGAAACAGCGTCGACCCATCAGCCAGACGGCGTACCGGGTGACGAGCGGCGGGTTCTTCGTGCGGAAAAGATGCCCAAAGCATTCCATGAGGAACGCCGCATTGTAGGCGACAGAGTAAGGAACCGAAGCCGTTACGCGAGGCGAGCCTAAGGCGTCACAAACGAGGTCGAAATAGCGCTTCTGGGTCAGCACTCCATCGTGGCAGCAGTTGTAAGCTTCGCCGATCGCTTTTTCGCTGTCGACGGCGAGGATCGCGCCTTCGGCGACGTTGCCGGCGTGGACGACATTGAGGCGGTTCTGGCCGTCGCCGATGATCTTTAGCTTTCTGCGGCGGATGGAGTCGATGAGTCGCGGAAGTGTGGCGCGATCGCGCGGACCGTACAACCAGCTTGGACGGATCACGGTGACAGCGATGCGACCGGACTTGTGGGCTTCCCACACCAGCTTTTCAGCTTCGATTTTCGCTCGTGTGTAATAACTCCAGCGGTGCAGGTTGACGCCGAGGGGAGCGGATTCGTCGAAGACCTTGCCCTCGCCGTCGACGTGACCGTATACGCTGATGGAACTGATGTGCAGGAAACGGCGAACGCGAGCGCTCGCGGCGGCTTCCACGAGGTTTCGCGTGCCGTCGATGGAGACGCGGACAAAATCTGACCAGGGGCCCCAATCCCCGACCCGGGCGGCGGCGTGATAGACGGTGTCCACGCCGTTCATGGCGACGCGGCAGCTAGCAGCGTCGGTGATGTCGCCGGGGACGATTTCGGCGTTGATCGAACGAAGAAAACCATCATCGCTACCCGCGCGGCAAAGGGCGCGAACGCGGCGGCCGCGCTTGTGAAGCTGTTCGGCGATGTGGCTGCCGAGGAGTCCTGTCGCGCCGGTGACCAGCGCCAGTTGTCCGTTATTGGTTGCCATGATGTCTACCATACGGAGGATTGCCGCGGGCGGTCAAGATGATGCAGGCGCGGGCCCCTACGCCCTGTGGGCGGCGGAAATCGCGTTCGCGCGTCACCCACGAGGGGTGACGCTACATTTACTTCGCACGAGCGGCGATTCACTACGGGTTGCGAACGGGAGAACGGGTCGTGCTGATCTGTTGTCGCTATAATCGCGATCGCCATGACTGCCGACGCGCGTCAACTGACTTCTGAACAACTCGAAGCCGTTCGCGCTACGGGGCGTAGCGTGATCGTGACGGCGGCGGCCGGTTCGGGAAAGACGACGGTTCTGGCCGAACGCTGCGCTTACCTTGTGTGTGAAGCTCCGCCGGACGCGCGATGCGACGTGGATGAGTTGCTGGTGCTGACGTTTACCGACGCGGCGGCGGCGGAGATGCGATCGAGGATCGTGTCGGCGATTCGACGTCGAAGCGAGGCGAGGCCGGGCGATTCGCGGTTGGCGGAGCAAGCCTTGCTGGCGGAGTCGGCGCGCATTTCGACGATTCATTCGTTTTGCCTTTGGGTGATCCGTCGGTGGTTTCATCTTGCGGGCGTCGATCCAACGGTCGACCTTCTGGATGCCGAAGAAGCGGCACTCATACGTCGCGAGGTGCTTGAGGAATTGTTCGAGCGGCGATACGCCGACGGGCAAACCGTTGGCGATCCCTTGGGCGTGGATGGGCTTGAGGCGAAGGCCGCGCATACGAACGGACCTGATGATGCACCCGACAGCGGCTCGGCGTTTCGACGACTCGTTGACGTGTATGGACTCGGCGAAGACCGGGACATCGCGCCGTTCGTGTTGCGGCTGCATGAATTCACGACGTCGCTGCCCGATCCGGAGGAGTGGCTTGGGCAGGCGACGGCGTCGCTGTGCGAGCAGGCCGGAAGAGTCATTGCGACGCTTGCTGCGGAACTGCGCGAGGAGCTGGCGGTTCAAAGCGTGTACTGCGCGGCCCTCGCCAAGGCGTGGGCGGCGGCGTCACCGGTGTGCAAGTTATATGCAGAAGGAATCGCGGCGTACGCCCTACAGTTGGATCGCTGGTGTGAGGAACTTGGCGGGCCCGCGGAATTCTCATTGGAACGATTTGATGGATTGCGCAAGGCGATCTCGGCGTTTGACCTTGGAAAAGCCCGCGCTCCGCGGCTTCCCAAAGGAGCACCGGACGAAACACGGGCGATGCGCGACGAAGCGAGCAAGACCTTTTCGAGCGTCAAGAGAAAACTATTCAAGGAACGGCTGCTCTGCCGCTTCGGAAGTTTTTCGGTTGAGGAGTGGCGTTCAGGGTTGCAGCGAATCGCGCCCTTCGTAACGACCATCGTCTCCCTGGTGCGTCAGTTTACCCAAGACTACTCCGCGAAGAAGCGGAGAATGAACGTCCTTGATTTCTCCGATCTTGAACGATTGGCGTTTGCGTTGTTGAGGGGAGACGCAACCGATTCGGGAAACGAGCCGGGCGACGTCGCGGGCGCGCTGCGCGATCGATTCTCCTATGTCATGGTTGACGAGTTTCAGGACATCAATCCGCTTCAACAGGCTATTCTTGAGCGCGTGAGCCGCGAACGGGATGACGACCGCCCTGCCAATTTTTTCACCGTAGGAGATGTGAAACAGAGCATCTACCGGTTTCGACTGGCCGAACCCGGCGTATTCCTTGATCGACTTGCGCGGTTTCGGCAGTTCGGCTCGGCGGCGGCCACGTCGGGCGGAGGTCGCGGAATCGCGGTGCATCTTCAATATAACTTTCGAAGTCGGCCGGTCATTCTCGACGCGGTCAATCTGATCTTCCGGTGTTTGATGAATCGTCCGGATGGCGGAATCAGCTACGACGAGGAAGCTGAACTTCGGCCGGGACGAACAGCGCGCGCGATGGACGATTGTGATCCGGTGGAATTGCATTTAGTCGAACGTGAGGTCAGAGGACCTGCCGCCGTCGCCGCCGAATCCGACGACGCGGAGGAAACCGACGATGGTTTCACGGGTGACGATGAGGAGCGCGGGTTGGATGATCCGATCGAGGAAACAGCATCGGATCTGAACGATGCGTCACGGTGGACGTGGGTGGAGCGAGAGGCCTATGTCATCGGATCGCGCATTCGGGAACTGGTTGCGGAGACTTCTGAACTTCCGCGAGAGGGGGAATCGCGTTCCGGATACGGCGACATCGCGATCTTGCTTCGGGCGACTAAGTTTAACGCGGATCGAATGTCGGCGGCGCTGGTCGCCATGGGCATCCCGGTTCATGCCGAGGCGGGAGGTTCCTTTTTTAAGACGCTGGAGATTCGAGACGTGCTGTCGGCGCTTCGGGTGCTGGACAACTTTCAGCAGGACATTCCGCTGGCGGGCGTGTTGCGAAGCGGAATCTTCGGCGACCGTTTCAATGCGGATGAACTGGTGGAGTTTCGGCTGATCGACCGCGAGATTCCGTTTCACGCAGCCGTCCGGCAATATGCTGAGCGCGGGGACGATGCGGCGTTGCGCGAGCGCATCTTCCTGTTGCTTCAGCGAATCGAGGAGCTTCGATCCGACGCGCGACTTCGTCCGTTGCCGGACACGCTGTGGTCCTTGTTGGATCGGCACGGATATCTCACCTACGCATGCGGACTCCCCAACGGCGTTCATCGCCGGGCGAACCTGCTCAAGCTTCACGATTTGGCGCGGACCCATAGCACGTTTCGACGACAGGGGCTGCACCGGTTTCTACGCTTCGTCGATGCGATGATCGACGGCGAACTTGATCTGGGCGTCGCGACGGAAGGCGGCGAGGCAGGTCAGGCCGTCCGGATCATGAGCATTCACCACGCGAAAGGGCTGGAGTTTCCGATCGTGTTCGTGGCCGGGTTAGGCACGAAGTTCAACCTCGGAGATCGTTCGGGGCGGATGATTTTTGAGCGAAAGGCGGGCATCGGACTTCGCGTTGTCGATACCGACGCAATGGTCGAATACCCGTCCGCGACCCATCTGGCCGCCGCGGCTGAAATCGACCGAACCGCCCGAGATGAAGAGGCTCGCATCCTGTATGTGGCGATGACGCGCGCGCGAGATCGACTCTTCCTGGTCGGTTCAATTCCGCGAATCGAGCAATACACCGGATCGGTGGAGTCCTCAGCGGTCGTGATTCCGTCGAATCGGTTTCAAGTTGCCACGGCTCGAACGCCTCTCGACTGGCTGCTGCCGGCGCTGACCAGTGCGCCGGACGGCGCGGTTGCGGGGCTCTGCGGCCGGCAAGCCAGCCGGCCGGTTTTCGCGGTTGTTGTGCGCGGTCGCGCGGAGATGAACGGCTGGCGGTTTGCGGCGTCCGATCGCGCGAGCGATGCGGAGGCGCGTCGCGCGGTAGCGCGGTTGGAAGCACTCCCTACCTACGAAGTGACGACGAATGGCGACTCCGAAGTCGCCTCGGTGATGACCCGCCTGCGCACGCCCTATCCGTGGCTGGCGTCGTCCTCCGTTCGCGCGACGGTGGCGGCCAGTGAATGGAAACGTACGTATGACCATGTTAGGTTCGAGATCGATGGCGTTGGTGGATTCCTGCCAAATGGGCCGATGGGCGCCGACCCGTTCGAAGTGACGACAGGGAATCGTGACGAAGCCGCGCGGCGCGGAGTGGCGACGCATCGCGTCCTGCAATTCCTGGATTTCGGCAAGGCCGTTGATGAGATAGGTCTGGCATCCGAATTGCACCGAATGACGGAAGAAGGACTGTTGGCGGTGGATGACGTCGCGCTCGTGAACCGAGAGAGCTTGGAATGGTTCCTGTCCATGCCGCTTGCGGAATCGATCCGACGGGTCGGGGCGACGTATCGGCGCGAATTGCGCTTTCTTACGACGGAACCGTTGACGTTTGTTGATGCAACGGTCGCCGCGCCGGAGGAAGATCGCGTGTTGGTGCGGGGCATCGTGGACGGTATCCTTTCGACTGGCGACGGCTTGGAGATCGTGGATTACAAGACCGACGCGATCTCGCCGGTCGACGTCGCGGCGCGAACGGAACATTATCGTCCGCAGATGATGCTTTATGCCCGTGCGGTCGGGCGACTTTGGAAGCGTCCGGTGCGGAAATGCCGTTTGGTCTTTCTGGCACCGCGAGTGATCGAGACGCTAGAGCTTGCCGACGGATCGGTTTCATGACGTTTGAAATGGATCAGGCGATTGAGGTGCTGGAGCGCACGCCGCGCGCGCTTCGAGGAATGTTGGCGGGCATCAGCGACGCGTGGTCGAAGGCGAACTGCGGACCCGATACGTTCAGCCCGTTCGACGTGATCGGCCATCTGATTCACGGTGAGCGGACCGACTGGATACCGAGAATGGAGACGATTCTGAGGCACGGCCCGGACCGTCCATTCGAGCCTTTCGATCGATACGCAATGTTTGCGACCAGTCAGGGCAAGTCAATTGACGAATTGCTCATTGAGTTTGAACGACTGCGTCATGCAAGCATTGTCAAGCTTCGTGCCGCAGATGTTTCCATGCCGAAGCTTTCGCTTCGCGGCACACATCCGACGCTGGGATCAGTGACGCTCGAGAATCTCCTGGCGACGTGGGTGGTCCACGATCTGAATCATGTATCGCAGATCGCCAAATCGATGGCGTATCAGTTCCGGCGGGCGGTCGGACCGTGGAGAGAATACCTTTCGATTCTCAAGGGATTCGCTGACTGAGCGGCGGATCGAGGGCGGACGCAATGATTCCGAAAGGAACGAGTCAGTTGTTTGAAGATCGCGTTCAGCGGATCGGCCGGGAGATTTTTGAACTCGCCGATCAGGCCAAACCACGCGTTTGGCAAAAGTCGTGGTGGCTGGAACAGACGACTCGCATGCTGGACTGCGACGAACGACTGCGTACGCGCGCGTTTCAGTTCGTGGATTGTCTGCCGGGGCTTCGCGCGCACGCGGACATCGCCCGTCACCTTGGCGAATACTTCGATCCGCGGGTCGTCAAGCTTCCGGCACCGGCCCACGCGTGGCTTGGGGAAGGGCGACTGAGAAGATTTCGCGACGATATCACCGGGCGAGCTGCGCGGATGGGGGCCATGCAGATGGCCGGTCGGTTCATTACCGGATTCGACGTACCCAGCGCGATCCGAACGATCGAGCGACTGCGTCGCCAGAGCATGGCGTTTACGCTCGACGTACTCGGCGAATCGACCACGAGCTACGCGCAGGCCGACCGATATGCCGAGGTGTATGCCGATTTGATCAAACGTCTTCCGCCGATCGCTCAAACGTGGCGCAGCATTCCGCTGCTGGATGAAGACGAACACGGGCCGATGCCGCGAGTGAACCTGTCGATCAAGCTGACCGGGCTGAATCCCTATTTCGATCCGATCGATGCCGATCGCTCCATTGCGGAAGTTTGTTCGCGGCTTCGGCCGTTGCTGCTCAGCGCTCGCCGCGCAGGCACGCTGGTCAATATCGATATGGAGTCTTCGAAGCACCGCGAAATCACGCTGGACTTGTTCAAGCGTTTAATGATGGAGCCTGATCTGCGCGATTGGATCGACGTCGGGATCGTGCTTCAGGCTTACCTGAAGACCGGAGAACAAGACCTCGCTGACTTGCTGGACTGGGCCAAACGGCGCGGGACGCGATTCGCCATTCGGTTGGTCAAGGGCGCCTATTGGGACGCGGAGACCGCCAACGCGGTTCGCCATTATGCTGAGCCGCCGGTTTGGACTCAGAAATGGGAGACGGATGCGTGCTACGAAAGAATGACGCAAACGCTGCTTGCGAACTCGCAACTTGCAAGGCCCTGTTTTGCGAGTCACAACGTGCGCTCGCTCGCGGTGATTTGCGCGAGAGCGGAACAACTGCGGCTTTCGCCGAAAGCGTACGAACTTCAGATGTTGTACGGCATGGGTGACGCCCTGAAGTCAGCCATGGTTGGACTGGGGAGGTGCGTGCGGGTGTATTGCCCCTATGGCGACCTCATGCCCGGCATGGGGTATTTGATTCGACGGTTGCTGGAGAACACGTCGAACGACGGGTTTCTCAAGCAGAGCTTTGGTGATCGCGTGGGGCGCGCGCGACTCCTTGCCGTTCCATCCGTGGCCAAGCCGGTCAGCGCGCCGCCGCCTCGACGTGACTACGTCGACCCCGCAGAAGGAGAATCCATGTCCGATTTCAAGAACGCGGTAAACACGAGTTTCACAAATGCCGCCAATCGGCAGAAGATGATCGGAGCACTAAGTTACGTTCGCGGCGAGGTTGGACGGACCTATCCGCTGTTGATCGACGGGCGGTCGGTGACGACCATCGAATCGTTCACATCGCACAATCCGTCGCGGCGGTCGGAGTCGATCGGTCGAGTCGCGCTGGGAACAACGGCCGATGTTGATCGGGCCGTCGCAGCGGCACGAAAGGCGTTTGTTCGCTGGCGAACGACATCCGCAGTCGAGCGGGCGGAGCTGCTCCGAAAAACAGCGGACCGAATGGAGATGCGACGGTTCGAGCTGGCCGCGACCATGATTCTGGAAGTCGGCAAGCCGTGGCGCGAGGCCGACGCCGACGTGACCGAAGCCATCGATCATTGTCGCTATTACGCCGAACAGATGGAGCGCATCGAAAGCCGCCCGCGTCTTCGCAACATCCCGGGCGAAGCGAACATGCTGACCTATTCTCCGAAAGGCGTTTGCGGCGTGATTTCACCGTGGGCGTTTCCGCTGGCGATCCTGACGGGAATGACCACGGCGGCGCTGGCGGCAGGCAATACGGTCGTGATGAAACCAGCGAGGCAGGCGTCCGTGGTGGCCGCCAAGTTTGTGGACCTGTTGCACGACGTCGGGTTTCCGGCTGGCGTGGTGAATCTCGTTTCCGGCGCGGGGGAGCGGATCGGATTGCATATTGTGGAGCACGGAGATGTGAACGTCGTGGCGTTTACCGGGTCCGCGGAGGTGGGAACGTCTGTGATTCGCGCGGGAGCCAGCGTACGGGCGGGACAGCCGTTCATTAAGAAGATGATTGTGGAAATGGGCGGCAAGAACGCGATCATCGTCGATGATGATGCCGATCTCGACGGCGCGGTGCAGGCGATCATCGAATCGGCCTTCGCCTTTGCGGGACAGAAGTGCAGCAGTTGCAGCCGGGTGATTGTGGTCGATGGAGCGCATGAGGACTTGATGTCGCGACTTTGCGAAGCGGCGGAGAGCGTGCCGATCGGACCGGCCGAGAGTCCGCTGACGATCGTCGGTCCGGTGATTGACGAACCGGCGGTCTTGCGGATTAACGAGTACATCGCGCTGGGGCGGCGCGAAGGCAGAGTTGCTTGTCAGGCCAAGCTGCCTTCCGAATGCACCGACGGATATTTTGTTCCACCGACGATCATCGTCGATCCAAGTCCCGATTCGCGCATCGCTCAAGAAGAGATTTTCGGGCCAGTGCTGGCGGTCATGCGGGCGGGCAGCTTTGACGACGCGATGGAGATCGCCAACAACACGCGGTTTGCGCTGACCGGCGGCGTTTTTTCGCGGAGTCCGGTGCACATCGAACAGGCCCGACGCGACTTCGCGGTCGGCAACTTGTATATCAACCGGCGGGTCACCGGCTCGCAGGTTGATGCTCAACCTTTCGGTGGATTCCGATTGAGCGGGACAGGGGTCAAGGCGGGTTCGCAGGATTACCTGTTGCACTTTATGGACGCCCGGTGTATCACCGAGAACACCCTACGGAGCGGATTTGTGCCCAACGAGCAACGGACGGAAATTTCGTAGTTGGCGATCAGGACGCGTCAATAAGGCACTTAAAGCACGGAGACTGAGGATGAACACAATCGGATCTTTTCTGAATACCACGTTCGTCAATACGGCCATCATCGCGATCATCCTGGTGTTCCTTGCGAATTTCTTCTAACCGTTGATCGTCTGCTGTACGTTCAGGCGCGTTTTGTTGCTCTCTGCTAGAAACCACGCAGAGAGCAATTTATCTTCCTTTTGCCCGGATTTGCGAGCCGCCGTTTCCGTTTCAATCTGCAATCCAGGTCTTCCAGAGTCCGGACGACGTAGAAGTCGCCGACCGGTCCCTGCGTTGAGCAAGCCATGAAACTCGCATTCAAGTTCACCGCGTTTTTTCTCCTGGGGATGGGTGCGGTGCTCGCGGTTCATTTTTACCTTCGCGTGCAGCGAGAACTCGCGCTATTCGATGAAGATTTTCGAAGCGACCACGAGTCGATGGGGCGCGACCTGGCCGCCGCGGTCTTGCGCATTTGGAAAGTGTCCGGAGAGGCGTCCGCTTTGTCTTTCGTCGAGGAGGCGAATGCCAGCAAGAGTCAGATCAGTATCCGTTGGATTGGAACGGGGTTGAGCGAGAACTCGAGTGCTCCAACGAATATATCGGCGCGGCAATTGGCGGTGCTGACCAACGACGGTTCGGTGCTTTCAGAACTCACGGGAACAAACAACAAAAAAGTCCTCCAGACGTATGTGCCGGTGATTGACAACGGGCAGTGGTTGGGCGCACTGGAGTTAAGCGAATCCTTGGCGGACGCCCAGGAGTACATTCAAACCACGATCATTCGGCAGATCGTCGCCACGACCATCATCGTGGCCGTGACGGGGTTTATTGCGCTGGTGCTGGGCGTGTGGTTCGTGGGGCGACCGGTGCGATTGCTCGTGGCGCGGGCGCAACGGATCGCGGGGGGGGATTTTGCAGGCCGCATTGAGCTTCGGCAATCGGACGAGCTTGGCGATCTGGCGGTTGAGATCAACACGATGTCCGAGCAATTGGCTGAGGCGACGCGGCGAATTGCCGCCGAGACCGCCGCGCGCATCGAGGCCATTGAACAACTGCGGCACGCCGATCGGCTTCGTACCGTCGGCCAACTCACGAGCGGCATCGCCCATGAGCTGGGTACGCCGCTCAACGTCGTCTGGGCGCGAGCCAAGCTGATCGCGGGCGACGCGAATGCCACGCCGGAAATCTGCAACGGCGCCAAAGTTGTAGTGGAACAATCGGCGAGAATGACCAAGATCATCCGCCAGTTACTCGATTTTTCTCGCCCCGCAAGACCGAAAAAGAGTAAGATCAACCTGATCCAGGTGATGCGCCAAACAGTGAGTCTGCTACGGCCGGCTCTTGAGGGTCGCCGTGTGACTGTTGAGATTAGAGAACCCAGTGCTGAGGTGGAGACCATGGTGGATGTGGACCAAATGCAGCAAGTCGCGTCAAATCTGATACTCAATGCCTCCCACGCGATGGCCGGCGGCGGAACGGTGACGGTTTCGGTTGGCGAACGGCACGCCCATCCTCCGGCCGGCGTGAACGGCGATGCAGGCGTTTTCGCATTTTTCAGCGTGCGCGATTCCGGTTGTGGCATCGCCGGTGACGACAGGGCTCGCGTTTTTGAGCCGTTTTATACGACCAAGGACGTTGGTCAGGGCACCGGTTTGGGATTGTCGATATCGCTGGGCATTGTCAGAGAGCACGGCGGCTGGATCGACGTGGAAAGTGTCGTTGGAGAGGGATCGTGCTTCACTGTGTATCTGCCGAAGGAGATGCAGTCATGCAAGGACGAGTCCTGATCGTTGACGACGATCCGGCGATGTGCGAGGTTCTCGCGGCCGGTCTGGCGGCGCGTGGGTTCGAACCGGAATTCACGACCTCCGCTGATGAGGCGCTGCTGCGTCTAAAAGATCGGGAGTTCGCCGTCATCGTGACCGATCTTTGCATGCGCGGGATGGGCGGCATTGACCTCTGCGGGCATGTCACGACCAACAATCCGAACATTCCCGTGATTGTGATCACGGCGTTCGGCAGCCTCGAAACCGCCGTCGCGGCGATTCGCGCGGGCGCCTATGACTTCGTCACGAAGCCGCTCGACACCGACGAATTAGCGCTCATCCTCGAGCGAGCCATTCAGTACCGCGTGCTTCGCGAAGAAGTGAAACGCCTCCGAGTGGCCCTCGATCAGACCGAGGGTTTTTCATCGCTACTCGGCGAAAGCCCGCAAATGCGAAAACTTTGCGCTTTCCTGGCGCGGATTTGTGATTCGGAGGCTTCCGTTCTCATTACTGGTGAAACCGGTACGGGAAAGGAAGTCGTCGCGCGTGCGCTGCACAACGCCAGCCGCCGCTGCGACAGTCCGTTTGTGGCGGTGAACTGTGCGGCCGTACCCGAGACTCTCCTGGAAAGCGAGCTCTTCGGTCACACCAAGGGTGCCTATACCGACGCCAAATCTCAACGAAAGGGACTCTTCCTTCAGGCCGACGGCGGAACACTGTTTCTCGACGAGATCGGCACCATGCCGTTCGCCATCCAACCCAAGCTGCTCCGGGTCCTTCAAGACCGGAAGGTTCGACCCGTGGGGGGCGACACGGAAGCGGCTTTTGACGTCCGCCTCATTTCCGCCACGAATCGCGACCTTGAATCCGCCGTCGCCGACGAGATGTTTCGCGAGGATCTTTACTTTCGGATCAACGTCGTGCACGTGGATTTGCCGCCGTTGCGGGCACGCGGACACGACGTGCTTCTGTTGGCCCAACATTTCATCCGCGAGTTCTCGGGACGCGCCAAGAAGGCCATTGTCGGCCTGTCGACGCCCGTCGCGCAGAAGTTGCTGGCCTATTCCTGGCCCGGCAATGTCCGCGAGCTTCAAAACTGCATCGAGAGGGCGGTGGCGCTGGCCGATTGCGATCAGATCACGGTCGGCGACTTGCCGGAAAAGATCCGCGGATACACACCGTCTCATGTCGTCGTCGCGAGCGATGATCCGACGGAGCTCGTGACCATGGAGGAGGTCGAGCGGCGATACGTGCTTCGGGTGCTTGAATCGGTCAACGGCAACAAGACGCTCGCCGCTCGCATCCTGGGTTTCGATCGCAAGACTCTCTATCGAAAGCTTGATGCCTACGCGCCGCCAAAGTCTACGTCAGAATGACGATTCCACGTGTTAGGTGATCATCCTCTGTTCATCCTGAATCGTGGCAAAAAGGCGCGCGGTGGGGTAAAGCGCCGCGCCGAAGTCTGGTCTGGAAGCGCCCGGAACCGGCTTTGACTTGGAACGACCGAGAATCACCAAAGCTGTTACGTATCAGGCGATTTCCGCAAATTCCGTTTGTTTTTTCGATCTCACCGGGTTTGGCACAGGCCTTGCTATTCGCTACTTCGTCACGAAGACTCGTAATGGCGAACCAAGCGAAGACACGAGGCTGAGAGTTCATGGTACTGCTCGAGACAATCCAATCGGACGGCAATAAGCGGGTAGGCGCCGAATCCGGTGCTGATTGCCGAAGTCTTCTAGGCCATGAAGAGACTTGGAGAACGCTCGGTCCGCCGCGAGTTGCCGAAGATAGGGCGGCCTGCATGTTGCCCATTCATCAGCGCTTGCCGCGGATTCTGGTGGCCGAGGACGACTACGAATTGCGCCGACTTATCGCCGAGGCGCTGCGAGGTATCGGATGCGAAGTGATCGAGGTTCGCGACGGTCTCCAGCTTCGCGATCGGCTGGAATACTCCAGGTCCTTTTTTAGGGATCGATATGATTTCGACCTGGTTGTGTCCGATGTGCGCATGCCGGGATTGACCGGGATCGAGGCGTTGGGCGGCCTGGGATCCTCCGTTCCGGCCCCACTCGTCATCTTGATCACCGCTTTCGGCGATCAAGAAGCCTATCGCCGTGCGGCGCGATTGGGAGCGGCTGCCTTTTTTGATAAGCCGCTCGATCTCGATGAACTATGTGACTATGTCCGCGGCATTCTTCCCTTACCGGCCCGAGAGTCCGACCAAGGGGAGGATGTGCGTCTTGAGGAGGAATCCTCGTAAACAAACATTGAACGCGCCCGTGCGGCGCTTTCCAGTTTCCTGATCCGACCCTGCCGTAGTCGCGAGCCTTTGAACATCACTGTTCGGAGGCTCGCGGCGTTTTTTGAGATTTCTTATTCATTGGCGGCAGCGCCTCGGCCGGACGCGACCTGAGGCATCGGGAGATTGAATGCAACCGCGACGGTGCGAGGCAACCTGCCTCACTGCCACGGCAAGTAGAATGATGTTGGGGCGATCTGACCCGTGATTCGAATGGTCCGACGATGCACGCAATCTCTTTCGTTGGTGTCAAACGCCCTGAACAGACTTGAAAACTCGATTGGTGACGAAGTACCGGAATGCGGCCGGTGATCTCGCGTCCTGGCACGCGAAGTGCTAATTGTCTGTTGCGAATCGAGCCTTGCGACGGTTGCCGAGTTCGGGATGGTCGCAAAGCGTGAATCGCGTGGCCTCCTTTTCCTATTCCCAAAAACTTGAACGCCGCTTCCCGGAATCCGTGAAGCGGCGTTTGAGTTTTGATTGCGTCTGCGGGCAAGTCCGTTTGTTTGCCGTGTCGAGATCTTCAACCTATACTGCGGCTGACCGAAAAAAGAGGATTTGCCGTCCTTTCAAAACGGATCTTACGCCGTGATCGCGCCCGTTCTACCTCAATCCGATCTCCTCCGAGGCATCCGCTTCTTTGTGGAGCAGGCAGCGGCCCGACCATGGGTGTCGCTGATCGAGTTGTTGCTGATCGGCGGCGTCGTGTACGTCGTGCTTCGGTCCCTGGAAGGGACGCGAGGCGCGAGACTGATCCGCATCATCCTGACCGTCCTGGTGTTGAGCTTTTCGGTTGTCTGGCTCTTGACCGAACGATTTCAGCTAGACCGGGTTAACGCCCTCTATCCTTATTTCATATTGGCGGTTTTCTTCGCGTCCCTCGTCGCGTTTCAGGCCGATTTGCGCCGGGCCATGCTCCGATTGAGCGAGGGACGGTTGTTTCGACGATTGCTGGGCGGGTCGTCCGAAGTGATTGATTCCGTCGTCGCGGCCGTCGAGGCTCTTGCTCAAAAGCGGATCGGAGCCCTGATTGCCATGGAGCGAAGCGACGAATCAGCGGTCATTGCCGAATCCGGCATTTCGCTGGATGCGGAAGTCAGCGCTGAGCTTTTGGAGACGATTTTCTGGCCCGGTAGCGCGCTGCACGACCTAGGCGTGCTGATCAATCAAACGCGGGTTCGCGCGGCCGGCTGCCAGTTTCCGCTGACCGAAGCCCAGGACCTTGAAAAGACGCTGGGCAGCCGTCATCGCGCCGCGATCGGGATGAGCGAGGAAACCGACGCCGTGGTGGTCATCGTCAGCGAGGAAACGGGTACGATTTCGGTGGCGATCAACGGTCGATTGCGCCGAGGACTTTCGGCGGACACCCTGCGAGAGTTGCTGGTACGCGAACTGGGAGCGTCCTCGGACGAGAGTTCAACCGAAGAAGTGGATTCAGAGGGTAAATCAGTCGCGGAAGTCGTGAATCCTCCCGCTCGCCCGACGCTCAGCGCCGCGCACCTGCCCGATGAAAGGCCTGGCGCTCAAGTTCACCAGGAGGGCGCGGTCGATGGCGCAGATCAGGCTGCTTAGCTCGACTTTGATTCTGACACTGCTGATCTGGGCCAGCGCGGACAGCCTCGTCACCGAGGAGGCGACGCTGACTGTCGGCGTGCAATTGGTTCCGTCGTCCCAATCCCAGGGAATGTTGGTCCGGCTCGAGGGAAATGCGGATGCCGTCGAGGTGAAGGTGTCCGGTCCGCGCCGTTCGATCGAGGCACTTCAGGCCAAGGGAACGCGACGCATTCGGATTCCGGTTGCCGAGCGGCCGACCGGCAGCTCGCTCATCATTCTCGATCGATTATCGATACAGGCGGCGCTCGCCGCATTGTCGCGGGAATTCGAGCGATTTGCCGTGGTGGCGGTTCAACCGGATTCTCTGCCGGTGTTCGTGGATCATCTGGTGAATCGCGACGTGGAAGTGACATTGAAACGATTGAAAATGGCCTATGACGTCGAGCCGCAATTGCAGTCAACTCGACTGAGGGTCCGGATGAGAGAGAGCGCGCTCAGTTCATCCGAGGGACAAGCGCCGTCGACGATGGACCTTTCCTCGGACTTCGAGCGATTGTTGCGCGATCAGCCAGTGGGCAAACCGTTAACAGTCTCGGTCGTGATTGATCAGCGACCTTTTGGACCCGATGCGGAAATCGTACCGCCCTCCGTGGATGTGGTCGCGACGGTGAAGAGTCGGCGTACCACCGAGAGCATTCCGACCGTTCCGGTGTTGATCGCGATCAGTTTCTCCAACTTGCAGAGGCCGTTCAGCGCAGTTACGCGCGATGGGAATCACCTCTCCTTGGTCACGCAGACCATCACGGTGACCGGTTCCCCAGAGGACGTGGCTCGGCTAGTCCGCGGTGAAACCCGCGCGTTCGGGTTGATTCAACTCAAGGAAGACGATTTTGAGCAAATGGGAGTTTTCAAGTTGCTGACACCCGAATACCACCTTCCCAAGGGTGTCGAAATGACCGAGGTTCCTCCGCCAATTGAATTCAAACTTGTGAACGTAACTGACGGAAACTTAGGAGGTTAGGATTCATGGGTTCGATCGCTTCTTTCCATCGCCGAATCTGAATCGCTGACGGAATCGATTGTGGCCGTTTTTCGTTTTCTTCTGGGCTTGTGCCCCTTGACGCGTCGGGATCCAATGGTACGATTGTCTTTGCGGTGACGTTACGTGCGGGGAAACACCCGTTACCATTCCGAACACGGAAGTGAAGTCCGCACGGCCGATGGTAGTCGTCAGGCGAGAGTAGGTGATTGCCGCACTTTTTGAAAATACCCGCTTCGGCGGGTATTTTCATGCGCGAACCAGGCTTGGGAATGCACGGCGCGGTCGGACCGGGCTTGGTGATTCAACCAAGCGCACGAACATTGGATTCGGCGCGATGTGGAGGATTGTTCCATGTTTTCCAGCCTCATTGGTTCGCTTATCAGTTCATTCCTGCCCCTTCTGTTTCAACTGATCATTTCGGCGATTTTTGGCGGCGGTGACTCGTCGCTCTGACGGTTGCCGAACTAGGAATTCCTGTAACGCCCAAACGCGTCGGACCACTTATGCAACATGGTAAGTGCGCGTACGCGACGCCTCGATTATCGCCGTCGGTGCAAAGCGGGCCTGCTTCTTTTCGTCGCATTGTCATTCGAAAACGCATGGCCGCATTCGGAACACCGGCCGCTTGGGTTGCCGGTAAGGTCGTAGCCGCACACTTCACAGCGTCCTGCACGCCGCCTCCACCACACTCGGATGGGGCCTTGTGCGATCGGCGTTGCCCCCGCGACCATCATCAGCCCAGTAAGCAGCCAGAACGGAAAGACCAGCCAGGTGCGGCGGAGTGGTCCCGTTTGTGCCGTTGAGAACAGGAGCGAAGCTCTGTTTGGCGTGGGATCGTAGGTGATTGGCGACCGAAATTCTGTTCTCGACGCGGTTTGTGTCGGCATGGAAAGCAGATGAAGGCCGCAGATTCCGTCTTTAAGGTACACATCCAGCGATTTGTAAAGCGTCACATCGAAACGGTACCGGAAGGGCTGGGCGTAACTGCGGTGCCAGAACGCAATGCTCAGCGGGAGCAAGATGAGCGAAAGCACCGCGAGCGATTTGGCAAACATCGAGGGTTCCTTTGCGACGGTCCGCCGCGGCACGCTTTCATGGTCACAGCACCGTCAAGTGCATCATACCGAATTCATCGGCCATGCCGCAAGAAACTCCTGCCAAAGCGATTGACGTTTGGCGCAAATCCACGGGAAATCTCCGGCGGCCAAGTCATTGCATCTGCAAAAAAGCGGTGTTGCTTTCGGAACGAAGAACGGGAACGACCTCGATCGCGTTCGATTCCACCCAGCCACGGTTGCCGTCGGGCAGTTCGATTTGACTCCAGCCGGACCGGCGCTGGTGGACAGAGACTTCGAGCCCCGGCTGGAGGGGTTGCTCGAACTGCCGTTGATAGGTCGTTGCGGGTCCCTTGTAGACGGTAACATCGTTTGCAACAACGACGGCTTGCGGCGCGTTGCGGTCGAGCCAGCGCTGGGCCGCGTACGATCCCCCGCTCCCTGCGGCCACGATGGCGCTGAGCAGCGCGGCGATCAGGACACCACGGCGATGGAACCAAAACCAGACCGCCAGCAACGTCCAAAACAGCGCGTAAGCGATCGCGGCGGTTTTCGCCCGACCCGGCAGTGATGTCTGGAAATGCCAAAAGAACACACCACGAAGAACTGCGCTGGTCCGTGTGGAAGGGATGGTGAGCAGACAACGGCTTCGGGCAACGGTGAGATTGTCGGCCAGCCAGGGATTACGCGGAATGAGACGCTCGGCACGCAGGTAGTGAAGGACCGCTCGCCCCACATCGCCGGCCTGGAGATGACAATTGCCGAGGTTGTATTCCAGAAAGCCGTTGTCGATGGTCGCGGCGAGGCTTTCAAGCCGCTCAGCGGCCGATCGAAAAAGCGGCCGAGCCTTGTCGGGCTGCTCTGTCCGCAGACGCTGTCCATCGTCAAACTCGGCGAGCGCGCGATCGAACTCGCCGGTTCGTGAGACGTCAGCGCGGGCGCATGACACATGCGCCGTGCTGAAAAGTACCAGAAAGTAGACTGCTTGCCCTCTTGTCATGGTGATTTGTCGATTCGAGCAATCCATTGGTGTACTCGCGCCGCGGCATCCGCGGCCGTCGTGCCCTCGGTCATACCGGGCGCAAAGCGAACCGCGTCGCGAGTTTCCAGAAACGCGGCGACTTCTTCGGCAATATCGGCAACGGGCGGGCGGATGCGAAGCAGAAGGCGAACGTCGTTGGGCGTCAATTCGCCCGGAGGAAGTCCGAACCGATCCGAAAGAAAACCTGTCAGGACGTCCGCCAAGCCTTGCCACTGGGCGGCAGGGTCGCAGGCGCGCAACGCTCGAGAGATTCGAGCGCGCGCCTTGCGTGTCGCACCCAGGCGTCGCCCGTAATTTGGGTCCGTGCGCAAGCGTTCGCGGCGTCTGGCGATCAACGCTGCGAGAAAACAGAGGATGGGCGGCGCGGCCAACGAACCCGCCAGAGCTGTAGGACCGGCGAGCCATGACTGATTCGCCAGCACGACGTTCGCCTCGACATAATTGGGCGAGATTCCGCCGGACAGCGGGGTCAGCGAGGTCGGCGAGGCGTGGTTCGTCCGGTTGGTTGAATCGCTGAGAGACATAGGCGAACTGGAAGGGTTCACGACAATCGGTATCGGTTGCGTGGCCAATGAGACATATTGTTGCGTCGCCGGATCGAAGTAGGACCAAGTGATCGGCGGGATGGTCTGCTCGCCGATCTGCTTCGGAAAGATCGCCCGGCGGAACACCCGCGCCTGGGCCTCGATATCACCGGTCAGTTCGTCTTTGGTGAAGTCAAACCGCGAGACCAGATCGGGAAACCGGCTAAGGTTTGGTCCCGCGACGCCTTCCAGCGGCTGACCCTTTATGACGATCGTGAGTGTCACGGGTTGGCCCAGCTCCACGTTCGTGGGTTTGACCAGAGCGTTGAGAGAATAACTTCCGATCGCGCCGGTGAAATCCGCGGGGCGACCCTCGGTCGGAGGAGCCTTGACCTCAACGGTGATTGCTTCGGCGCGGGCGATTTCCCGTCGCGACTCGGCCGCCTCCAACCCACCGAGCCAGGAACGCCGAAGCGACACAGGATAGTTGACCTTGAGAAAAACCGGACCGATGGACATCGTGCCGACCTGCTCGGCGCGGATATCCCGCGTCTGGCGATAAACAACATAACTATGACGATTCCCGGCCGAATCGACGAGCGTTGTTTCGCTAGGCGTAAACCGCGTTCCGAAGACCGACAGGTCCGATCCACCGCCATCGACGAACTGAAGCAGGTTTCCCACGTCGATCGGCCGGCCCTCCGATTCCACCTTGCGAATCGCAAACGTTAGCGTCGCTTCCAGATTCTGCGTGACATAGAGCGAAACGGGCTGAACACTGATGCGTGCGAAGACAAGACGGTCGCCGTCTCGCTGAGTGTCGGGCGCGCTCTTGCGAACCACGAGCGGGATCGGGTTGGTCGCGTAAGTCGTGCCGCCTGCGGCGACTTCAAATGGTCCGAGTGTGTAATTCCCGGCCTTGCGCGCTGTCAGTCTGAAAGCATAAGTGATCGTGGTGGTGTCGGAACGACGGCCGTTGACGATACTGACCATCGAGGAACGGGCAGGCGTCGAGCTTACCAGCCGAAGGTCGAGACCGTCCGGGGGGATGAACTGCGGCGATTCGGGATCGCCGGTATTGGTACAGATCAACTGGGCATCGATGGATTCGCCTTCTTCCAGGGTTCGTGCGTCGATGCGCAATTCCACGCCCGCCGGTTGCTGTCCCAGAACGGACGGCACGAAAAGGATGAATACAATGACGGTGGTCCAAGCGCTTCGCATTTACCAGTCTTTCTCCGACGGTCGATAAACGGGTGCCTTGACCTCCTCGCGACGAAGTTTCTTTCGGTCGCGCAACGCCTGCATCATCTCACGGAGTTTACGTTCCGCCTGCTCGCGGGACACGTTTTCTTCCTTGGTTTGTTGTTGCTGTTCCTCCTGCTCTTGTTCTTTTGGTTCCTTTTGCTCATCAGCGGATTGCTGTTGTTTCTGCTCTTCGTTTTGCTCCTGGTCCTGATTCTGTTGAGATTGTTGCTGCTGTTGTTCCGAATCTTCCTTTTGCTGCTGATCGTCGGGTTTTTGATCCTGTTGCTGTTGCTGCTCGTTGTTCTGTTCGTCCTTGTTCTGATCGGAGTTTTGCTGCTGCTCTTGCTTTTGCTGCTCCAACTGTTGTTTGAGCTGCCGCCAATAAGACGCCGCCTTCAAATTGGCTTCGCGTGCCGCGGGATGTTCGGGGCGATCCGCAAGAACCCCCTGATAGTTGCGCATAGCGCTTTCCAGTTTGGCAAGCGATTGGTTCGGATCCTGGGTGGCCAGCGCTTCGGCGTGGTCGCAGGTTCCGAGACTGTACATCGCGTCGTCGGCCAGCCCGTCCGCCGCGCCACCGGCCGCGCGGTTGAACGCCTCGCGGGCCTTGTCGAACTCGCCGAGGCGAAAATTCGCCAGTCCCTCACCGAATGCGATTTCCCGCGCATCCGGCTTGATCGTCTGTGCTTCTTGATATTTGTCCAGCGCCTCCCTTGCTTTCTGGTCGAGCAGGAGCCGGTTGGCCTCACGCACGATTTGCGTCGCATTCTGCTTAATGGTTGAAGCTGATGAACCCGAATCAGTGAGTGTCAAATGCGAGGGCGCTTCTTGGCCGATGGAACGCAAAGGCATAGACAAAAGACCCATCGTCATTGCAATGACGAATCGTCGAAACGCACAATGGCTCGGCGGACTTAACTGGGGACACCGGTTCATGGGGTCGTGACCTCCTGTTGCCAGATTCGCAGGGGAGCATTGCCGGCGACGGGGCGAGATTCTCGCATCACCGTCTCCATCATCAGCAGGATGAGCGCGATCGCCAGGAACCACTGGTATTGCGGCTGGCGGCGCATTCGCTCCTCGGTGGTCAGCTCCGTGCCGCGCATATTGGATATCTTGTCCACGAGCCGATTCAGCGACTCCACAGGAGCATATTCGCCGCCGCCCGCCTCGGCGAGCGCGCGCAGGCCGGGAACATCTACCTTTGAGAACACGATTTGACCGTCGTGCAACAAGGGCTGAGCGCCCGGAGCGTCGCCAAATGGAACCTGTGCTCCCGCGGTGGATGCCGGGTCACCCACGCCGACGCCGTAGACGCGGATGCCTTTTTCCTTGTAGGCCGAAAGAGCCGCCTCGACGGCGTCACCTTCGTGATTCTCGCCGTCGGTGACCAAGAGGATTAATCTTGTCGCGTCGGGTGGCGACGCGGCGAACAAATCCGTCGCGGCGTCGACGGCCTTGGCGATGTGCGTGCCCCCTCGAGGAACCGAACTGACGCGCAACTGTTCCAGTTTGGTCCGAAAGGCCGCGTGATCCGATGTCAGCGGCATGCGCAGCGACGTTCCGCCCGCGAAGGCAAGCAGAGCGAGCCGATTGGCGCCCTGAAAGGCGCCTCGCTCGGTCAGTTGCTGACGGAGCTCGAGCTTGGCCCGTTCGATTCGATTGGGGTCAAGGTCGCGTGCGAGCATGGAACGCGACACGTCGAGCGCTACGACAATATCCACGCCCCGGAGCTTTTGCTTTTCGAGGTACATCCCCCATCGCGGTCCGATGATCGCGCAAATCACGAACAGAATGGCCACAATCAGCAGCATTCCGCGAACGGCTTGGCGGGGGGGACTGACTCGGTCACACAGCAGGGGCGCAAGCTCGGCCGACGCGAAGCGTTGAAGCGAGCGGCACCGTCGGGCAGCGCCGATTAGCGCGACAAGTCCCGCCAGCGGCGCGGCTGCACCAAGCCACCACAAGTGAGCGTTGTCAAACGCCAGCGCCGAAGGATCGGCCGTGGTAGCGACGACAACCGCCAAAACGCCGAGCCCCATGGGCACTGCGAGGACGGCTGTCGCCCAGAGTCGCATGGAATAGAGCTTGCGTCGCTTCATGGAATTCGCCGAAATCTCGTGCTTATCAACAACAGCTCACCAAAAAGCAGCCCAAGCCCAACGAGCATCGCCGTTCTGGCCGCCGCTACGTTGTCATAAAACGTACGTTCTCCGGTCTTGCGCCGTTCGAGTTTGTCAATTTCGTCGTAGATCGTCACCAGTGAATCCGTGTCGGTCGCGCGAAAATACTTTCCACCCGTCGCGGCGGCGATTTCGCGCAGCGCACCTTCGTCAAACTCCGGGCGGCGAATGGCGAAGAACCCACCGCGCTGCGAGGCGTCGGACCCCGCGCCGATCGTGTAAATCTTGATTCCAAGCGTTGCCGCGACCCGCGCGGTTTCAAGTGGTGAAGGAGGAGTCATCCCCGGAATGCGCGGAGGATTGTCGGCCCCGTCAGTGAGAAGGATCATGACTCGGCTCTTGGCTGCTTCCGCTCCGGGCACGCCCGCGACGGCTTGTTCTCCGGCGCGGCGAAGATCATCGGTCGCCAGCGTGATCGCGTCGCCGAGTGACGTGTATCCCGCTTCTTCCTCCTGCCGAACCTGTTGACCATTCACGAAGCCGGGAATCTCCGCCTGCTGGAGTAGATCGGCCAGGCTGCCGTGATCGAGCGTCAGCGGGCAAACCGTGTCGGCAAACATCGCGAACGTGGTCATCCCGATCAGATCGCCCCGGCGGCCCGACAAGCTTCCCTTGCCGAGCACGAAATCGGAAAAGACCTTCTTGACCGCATCGAGTCGCCGGACTCGCCGGCCGTTCATCACGAAGTCGTCCTCTTGCATGCTTCCTGAAACGTCGAGAACCATTTGGATCGCGATGCCTTCGCTGAAATCGCGGTACTCCCCTCCCGATTGGGGTCGAGCGAGTGCGACGACCAGACTCAACAGCGCGAGCGTTCTGAACAAGGGCGGCAAAAACCATAAACGCATCGTCCACGACGTGGGCAGTCCGTCGAGCAGTCGCAGCGAACTGAACCGCAGCGTCGGCTTTCGACCGGGGCGCACGGCTCGTATCCAAACGAAGGGAATCAAAAGGAGCAGTCCGAGACATACCCAGACAAAGATGGGTCCCGGAGCGAAACGTTCATCCAGCCACTCGATCATGCGCCGACAGCCTCCGCAATCGTGGATGAAGCACTCCCGCTGCCTACGACCTCAATCTCCCGCGTGCGCTCCACGAAATCCCGCGCGGTCCGCATCAGATCATCCCACTCGCCCGCCGCCGGACGATGCCGCGCGTATTTCACGAGGTCACAGGCGGTGAGAAAATCGTGTAGCCGGCTCGCGGCGGTCGTCTGAAAACGATCATCGTTGGAGGCGGCCGAAAGAAACTCCTCCGTCGTCATCTCCGGCGCGCTCACACGGTATCTACGTTCGATATAGCCGCGAACAATCGCGCTGATGCGGTAATAGAATTCCTGTACCGATCCGCGGGCGATCAGATCGGCCGCGACCAGCGCGGCAAACTGGCGCCTCGCCCATTCGTGGGCCGAGATGACTTCGACTGGTTCGACACGACCAACGCGAGCGCGACGACTCCATCGAAGGAGCAGGACAACGGCCGCGATCAACACCGCCGGCAACAGCAGCCACCATCGACTCCACGGTTCTCGAAGTTCCACGGGCGGGAGAACGGGAATGTTTGCAAGTTCCTCGGGTGAAAGTTTGGCTTGCTGCGTCTCGAGGGCGACGATCCGGATGGACTCCGTTTTCAACACTTTCCGCTCGGATTCGGGCGTTGTGCTCGGAACTACTTGAGGTGTTTCTGTTGAAGGGACCGGCGGTTTGCCTAGGGCAGATTCGGTATAAGTAAGTTTAGCGGGCGGAAGCTCGTACTCGCCGGGCAGAAAAAACTCGATTTCATATCTCTGCTTCCAAGTCCGACCGCCGTTGGTGATCGGCTCGGCCGCGCGGCGCTCCTTCATGTGCAATCGATACTCATATTGATGTTCGCCGCCTTCGAGTGACGCGGAGTAATCCGCGAAATCGACGGCGGAATCCGCGTCGGCGGTCGCCTCGACAATCAACTCCGCGCGGCGATCGAACGGCGTTTCGACCGGATGAACGGTCAACGACAGTGTGATTGGACCGGCCTGTGCCGTTCGGCTCACTCCGGAGTTTGCTTCGCTAGATCGCGCTGTTTCCGGCTGTCGATCGCAGCCTGCGAAGAAAACTCCGGCGATGCATGCGGCGAGCAGGAACCACCGGCTGAGGGCGCGGGGCATGCAGCCGAAACGCGGCTGTCGGTCGGCGAGCATTCGCAATGTGCGATTCGGCGTCATTCCCGTTCGATTCCGTGATTCAGCGCCTTTGCTCCCTCTTGCGAAAAAACCGCACCAGCGGCTCGACATACGATCGGTCCGTGCGGATGGCGATCGTTTCGGTATCCATCCGCCGAAAGAGCTTTTCGCGCGCTTCGACCATTGCCTGGCAGCGAAGAGCATAATGCTCACGCACACCACGACTGGACGTATCGACCCACGATCGTTCGCCCGTTTCCGCGTCTTCCAATTCGACGATGCCCGCGTCGGGAAGTTCGCACTCTCGCGGATCGCTGACCACGATGGGAATCAGATCATGCCGCCGTCGGGCGATGCGCAGGGCCGCGTCGAATTCTCCGGAAAGGAAATCGCTCACGAGAAAACAGACCGCCTTGCGAAGCGTGACGCGATTGAGAAACGCGATGGCCTCGCCGATGTCCGTGCCTCGTCCGCGCGGCTGGTGATAGAGCAGTTCCCGAATGATCCGCAGCACATGGTGCGTCCCCTTCTTCGCCGGGACGTATTTTTCGACGGTATCCGTGAACAGTATCAGGCCGACTTTGTCGTTGCTGCGGATCGCGGAAAACGCCAGCACGGCGCACAGTTCGGCGGCCACATCGAGCTTGAACTGTCCGACGCTGCCAAACAGCCCGGATCGACTGGCGTCCACCACGAGCATGACGGTCAGTTCGCGCTCCTCGCGAAACTTTTTGATAAACGGTTCGCCGTATCGGGCCGATACGTTCCAATCGATCAGTCGAACGTCATCGCCGATCTGGTACGGACTAACCTCCTCGAACTCCATGCCGCGACCGCGAAAGGCGGAGTGATACTGTCCAGCCAGCACGTCGTTGACCATTCGCGACGTGCGAATCTGGATCTGGCGGACTTTCTTGAGTAGTTCCTTGGGAATCATGGAGATTTTCGACTGCCGATTGTCGATTGTCGATTGGATCGTCCTCGCGCGGTCTTTCGTGACGCCGAGACGATCGCCGTGATCTCATTCAAATCCTTGAGCAATGCGGAAACTCGTTTTGTTTCAATGAATCCCGTCTCAACGAGCAGTTCAATCCAATAGCTGCACTCGTCGGCCTCTTCTTCGACAATTGCCAGTTTGGCCACGAAATCCGCGCGTGATCGGGCGCGACAGGCCGAGCGGTAATTGGCGCCAACCGACGTTCCGCATCGAATCAGTTGCTTTGCCATGGATTCCGCGATGCCGCGCGTTGGGAGCGACATGCAAAGGCGGATGATGCGAATCGCGAGTTGTTTGGTACGCGCTTTGAGTTCGCTCGCGGTCATTTCGGGCAACTACCGTTGTGTTCAAACAATCGACATTCGACAATCGCAATTCGACATTTCCTATGGGACCGCAACGTGTTCCAACACCGTCTTTACCACGTCCGCGCTGGTTTTTTCCTCGGCTTCGGCCTCGTAGGTCACGATGATCCGGTGACGCAGCACGTCCATGGCGATGGTCTTGACGTCCTGCGGTGTAACGTAGCCGCGACCGGCCAAAAAGGCGGTTGCCTTGGCGCCGATTGTCAACGCAAGCGTCGCGCGCGGCGAGGCGCCGTATTCGATCCAGTCGGTAATGGGAATCTTGTAGGCGGCAGGATCGCGCGTCGCGAGCACGATGTCGACAATGTAGTCCTTGATCTTGTCATCGATGTAGATTTCATCGACCACCGTGTGCGCGGTACGAATCTCGGCGGGCGAAAGCACCGGCGAAATCGAAAGTATCGGATTCGTGACGGCCATTCGATCCAGAATGCGACGCTCTTCCTCCTTCGTCGGATACTCCACGACGACTTTTAACATGAAGCGATCCACCTGGGCTTCGGGAAGCGGATAGGTTCCCTCCTGCTCGATGGGGTTCTGGGTCGCCAGGACGTGAAACGGCTCGTCGAGCCTGAACGTCTCCTTGCCGATCGTGACCTGCCGCTCCTGCATCGCTTCGAGCAGCGCGGACTGTACTTTCGCGGGCGCACGGTTGATCTCATCCGCGAGGATGATGTTGGCGAAAATCGGGCCCCTTTGCGCGACAAACACGCCGTCGCTCGCGCGGTAGATCAACGTTCCGATCAAGTCCGCGGGAAGCAGGTCCGGCGTGAACTGAATTCGATGAAACGTCGTGTCGATGGCACGCGCCAGACAGGCGACGGCCGTCGTCTTCGCAAGTCCCGGCACGCCCTCGACCAGCAAATGCCCGCGAGAAAGCAATCCCACGAGCATTCGGTGCAAGAGTACGTCCTGTCCCACGATGACTCGGTGCAATTGCTCGAGCAGTCGTTGAAACGGCTCGCTGGCCCTGGCGACCTTCGAGCCGATTTGTTTGACGTCCAGTTCCGCTACAATCATGGTCCGCATACTCCTCATGGGTTACCCGGCGGATTTCATATCCGCGCCCGCGTCGGCGCGAATCTAGCGATGGGTTTCTACAGACGCAAGGCGGTCGCCGTTCCGGTCAGAAATCCGGATGCTTCCAGGAACGTTACGAATCTGAAACGAAGAGGGCGAGACGGCGCCGCGTCATTCCGGGGAGGGTTTCAGCGCGATGCGGATTTCCTGCAAGAGCTGATCGACTTTGAACGGCTTGAAGAGGACCGCGGCCAACCCTTCGCGCCGGGCCCGCACGATCGAATGGTTGGGGTCATATCCGAAGCCGGTCGTCAGGATCACGGGGGTCTTGGGATTGGCGATCTTGGCGGCCGCAAACACCTCATACCCGTTCTTGATCGGCATCTTGATGTCACTCAGTACCAGGTCAAACGATTCGGACTGCAACAGCTCGATGGCCGTCGCGCCGTCCGAAGCCGTCTGAACAAGACATCCATATCCGGTGAGGACGTCTCGAATCGTCTCGCGGATCACGTCTTCGTCGTCGACCAGCAGGACGCGGCGCGTGTCGAGAATCGGGTCGCGGCGTCGCTGGGGTCCGGAGCGTTCCACGATGACGCCGGGACGTGGCTGCGTCAGGGTCTTAATCGTGTCGCGGATTTTCACCGCGTTTTCCGAGATGGTGCGTAGCCGATGGCGCAAGTCATCATGGCCGATGTAATCCTCGACCAGACTTTCGATGTCGGTCAGGATGTCGTTGACCGGCGCGGTGATCTCGGCCATGACGTTTCGGCCAATTTGTCCCGTCGTCGCCTGTCGCTCGGAAACGAGCAGCGTCAGGAAATGCAGTGCGAGTGCCACGTATCGCCCATAAATCTCGGCAAGCTGGCGGTCTTCATCCGAAAACGCCGCGGGCGTCGCACTTTCGAAGTTCGCGACGCCCACCAGTTGTTCGTGCAGAAAGAGCGGAATCGTCAGCGACGACCTCGCCCCTTCCAGGCCCGGGCGATAACGCGGATCACGCGTCACGTCAGTGCAGATATGGCTCTTGCGGCGGGCCGCGACAAATCCGCAAATGCCGTTTCCTTCGGCACAAGCAAACAACTCCCCGCCGGGGGCGTCGCACGGCGTGCCTGAACCGAGCACGAAATCCAATCGGTTGGATTGAGGATCGAGAAGGCGAATCTCGAAGTGCTCGAATTGAAGCAGATCACGAGTGCAGCGGAGTATCTTTTGTTCCAACAGCGAAAGGCGTTCGTGGGGTTCAAGGCGGGAGAATTGTTCACCATCAAGGCTCAGGAGGTCCCGACCGGCGCGGTCGATCGAGTCGACTCTCTCGCGCCATCGCTCGGCCCCAGTGACATCCCACACCACCGCGACGACGTGCGTCACCCGCCGTTGTCCATCGATGATCGGCGTGGTCGTAATCTCATATCGCCCGCCCGCGTCCGTGGTCAATCGGTGACGTCGACGTGCCGGTGGAGCGCTGGAAGAGATGCTTTCTCCTGCCCGGAGAATGGAGTCGAGACAATGCCGCCGTGTCTGCTCCCGCACGGATTGCGCAAGTTCAAGGAAACGCGGGTTCATCCATGCCAGGGCACCGTTGTCGGCGACCAGGCACACTCCCTGAGGCATCGACGCCAGCGCCGACTGCGCTTCCTGCGCGGGGGACGAGCTGCAAAGGGCCGACAGAGACTCGGATCCGGACACAACCGCATCAAAATCGCACAACCGAAGCGTGTACAAAACCGCATCAAGCGTTTCGGCGCGTTCGATTTGCGCGCCGATATCAGCGAAACCCATCATCTCGTCCGCGGCGAGGTCTTCACCGACGACGAGAATCTTGAACAATCGTGTCTCACTTAAGGTCGTCATGCTTTAATCTTCTACACAACTTCCCCTGCCGCCATCATCTGGATTGTAGGCGCCAATGTCGTCCGTCTCCTCTACCACGCCCTCTACCCCATTTTCGGCATGAACCTGCTAGGATAATCGCACAAGCCCCTACAAAACAAGTGGTAAGCTCCGTTTTTCCCATCGCCGGGAGTCGGCCTTTCGGCGGAGTGAAGATTCACTGAACCAAATGTCCAAGCAATTCACCGATCAGCGACGCTCGTTCACCGCTTTCGGTCGTCCTACTCGCGTTTCCGTACCGGCCAGGATCCTCGTGATGTTCGAACGGTGCCGCACAACCACCATAAGGGCTACTAGGAGTGCAAAAACCACGAACGGCAGGTTTTCCCCTGTGGAACCGCCGCGCCGGAAAAGGAGCAAGATATAGAAAACGGGGAAAGACACTCCGCCGGCGAGCGATCCTACGGAGCTCATTCGTGTGAGGCCGAATCCTAATACCCACATTCCAAAAGATAAGAGCCCTGGATAAGTGAAGTCCGGAAAAATGCCCAATGTGACGCCCAGAGAAGTCGAAACCCCCTTGCCTCCCTTGAAACCAAGAAGGGGCGAGTAATTGTGACCGAGGATCGACGCCAGCCCGACCAGCAATCGGCAAATCATGACAAGGGTATCGCCGGGGCCAGCGTCCGAAAATGATAAAATCGCAATTCCGCCAATGATCGTCGGAAACAGCCCCTTGAGCAGGTCGAGCAGGAATACGACAAAGAACCATTTCCTTCCCAGAATTCGGCCGACATTCATCGCTCCGACGTTGCCGCTGCCGATGGCTCGCACGTCCAATCGGTGCAGCTTCCCAACCCATAACCCGAACGGCATTCCTCCCAAGAGGAAACTCCCGACCAGGCATGCGGCGAAGACCATCCAGAAAGTCATCGATACTCCCCGTCCTGGCTTCGAACCTCCTCGTAAAGGCGCAACATGTCGGCCGCGTGTCGGGCCATACTGATTCGTTGACCTGGGTTTGATTCCGACCGAATCATTTGTGTTCGGAGTCCCGGGTCAAAAAGGCGCTCCACGCGCTCCGACAATTCGTCGGCGTCGGGTTCGTCGAGAACGAATCCGTTCACGCCGTCGCGGATCATTTCGGACGCGCCATCCCATCGCGTCGTGATACAGGGCAGGTTGGACACGAGCGCTTCGAGCACGACGCGGCTGCACGGATCGTAATAGGTCGGGTGAACGAGCACGTCGGCGGCGTGGTAGAACTCGCGCACGCGATCGCTCGGTCCGATGAACGTCAGCGTTTTCGAGAGTCCAAGCGTTTCCGCCCGTCGATGCCATTGGGGCGTATCACCGCGCCCGATCACAATCGAGTAAAGCTCGCCGGCCTGCTTTCGGTGCAGCATCGCCATGGCTTGCAGCCACTGACCAACGCCCTTCAGCCGAAAGTTGTGGGCGACTTCCAGCACGAGCAGTGCAGTTGAAGGAATTCCGAACTCGGCTCGTATGGATCGGCGGTGGGCCGCACGTTGCGTGGGCTGCGTGGGGTCCGGGTCAACGCCGTTGTAAATAAGGCGGATTCGTTCATCCGCGAGCGAGTAATGCCGTTTGAGCTGCCGAACGACGTAGTCGGAAATGGCGACGATCGTCGGCCCGTCCTGCTCGCCCATCAATTCGCGTTCCAGTCGAAGCATATATCGCTGCTTGATGTTAAACCGATTCGCAATGCGCTTCAGCTGTCGACCGGCATTGCTTTCGCGCAGCGCGACGTTTCGCTCGACCGTTTCGGCCACCGTTCCACCGCGAGGCTGGTAGATATCCGCGCCCCTGCACGGCGAAATGGCATGGACCACGTCGAACCGTTGTTCTCGAAGCATTCTCTCGACGCGAATGGCGAAGGTCATGCTACGTCGCGTGCGCGACATCGCCGCTCCGTTCATCGAATGAACGTGCAGCTCCGGCGCGGGCGACGGACGGCTCCGCGTGAACAAATGAAGTTCGACGCCCGCGTCCATCAGGTGGTGCGTGAATTGCCGGGTCGAGGTTTCCGCTCCGCCGCGCCAGGAGTCCATCCACTCCGAAATGATTGCAACCTTCACTGGTTTTCGCCAAATCGGCCGCGGCGGCGATCGCGCCTCTCCATGCTCAGCGACTTCCCGGCGATCCGATAGACCAGCCGCCGCGCCGAACCGTCAAGTGTCCCCACCCCTAGGTAAAGTTTCAACCATCGAATCCTGTCCGCTCGACTGACCAGCCGTGCCGGTGCGGAGTAATTCAATGCCGCAAGGTCTTTGATGACCCAGCGCCTCATGCCGTGACGCGGCCGGATCATCCGTTGAAGGTCGATGAGTCGAAGAGAATCATCGCCATTGACGGCTGGATCGTGAAAGACATGGCAGAGGTAAAGGTCGCGATGCGCGAAGCCGCGTCCATGAAGTCGCGCAACCAACCGGGCGAGCGGTCGCAGCAACACTCGAATCCGTTGTCGGTCGCCCGCCGACCACCGGCCGGACCATCGTTCCAGCGATTCGCCGGGCACTGCCGCCGTCAGAATCGCACTTCGTATCTCCCGGCGGCCGTGGAACTCCTCTCCAAATGCCACGGGCTGCACCGCCGAAATGCCCTCGCGAGCGAGCTGGTTCATCCACTCCCATTCGACGCCGGCCACGCTTCGTGCCTCTGAGCCCGACTGTCGCACTTCGCGCCGTGCGGCAGGGGGCGCGTTCAGAAATCTCTTTAGATAGAAAGTCCGAGTGGATGCCCCGCATTGCACCTCAATCCTCCGACGCTGCCGCCAGGATGGAAGTCCGGGCTTGTGCAAAGGCTCGCCCTGCGTCGTTGAGCAGATGGCATCCAGCGAATCCAGCCCGTTGGATCGAAGGATTGGCTCAAACTCCGGAACTATCAGCAGCTTATTACTTCGAATCAATCTGAAGTTGTCATTCTGCCGCGCGGCGCATGCAGCTTTGCCCTTCAGATTTTGAACCACGCCGGATAAGTCCATCGCCAAAGCACCAGTTTACGATTTTGTCTAATGGTACGCGGATGGGGTCGGCCAGTCGAATGGTGATGTGGTCAGGTAGGATCGGAATCCGAGCTTTCGCAAGCGAAGCAGCAGCGGATGGGCAATAGGACGGAGGGTGCATATCGTTTAGCCACCGGAGTGAAGTATCGCGCAAGCAGCTCGCGCATTTCTCGAACGCCCCAGGCGTGGAGGTGATAATGATCGCCTCCCCACGAGATGCGACGAAACGGCGGCAGGGCCGTCAGACCGGTCGCACGGATCAATCCCTTCAGCCGGTTCACGAGGGCATCATTCGGAAACGTGACCACGACCCGCCCGCTCGGCGCGAGAAGTCTTCGCATCTCCGACAGCACCGATTCCGGATCGATCACGTGCTCCAGCACCTCCGAACAGATGATTCGATCGAACGATGCGTCCGCAAGACCGAGCGTATGAAGCTCGCCTTTCAGCAGTCGAACAGGGTAGCCGTCGAGGTTTCGCCGCGCCTTGGCCAGCATTTCTCCCGAAACGTCAACGCCGGTTAGCGCGCATTGCGGAAACATTCGAAGGACGTGCCCGCCACCGCATCCGACTTCGAGCACTCGATCGCCGGGACGAGCGGCGAGCAGATCGCGAATGCGCCGAAGCCGAATGCTCTCAATCCAGCGAATCAAAAGCCCCGATCGAGCGTAATAATCGTCGATGTCGTGTTCGCGCGAGAACGCATCGTTCCACTCTTCGACGTTCGACGTGGTGATGGGCTTTCCCGCGATCACGCATTCGCTCCGGCGCTGTCCGTCATCGAGGCGGCCAGGAACCAGTCGCGTTGCTTTCGCATCGAACGCGAAAGGTGCCAGGTCTCACGGCGGAATCGGATCATCTCGCGAATGATGCGCAGGGAAACGAGAATCGGGAACCGGCTCAGGAACGAAGTTCCCGCGTGCCGCGCGTCGAATTCCGTGTCCACTTCCGTAATTCCGTATCCGCGCACGCCCGCCGCCGCGCCGACAAAGCTCTGGAAATATCGGTACCCGCCGTCATTGCGAAGAAGTTCATTCATGACTTCGCGCCGAGCCAGCAGAAAACCGGATTTGTTGTCGCGCAGCCGCATTCCGAAAACGAAGTTCAACAAGAGGTTCAGCCCCCGGCTGAAGAGACGGCAGCGCCGCACGCCGCGCACGGGATGACGCACGGCCTGCACCAGTTCCGGAACGTCCCGAAGATACGCCCGGTAAAGTTTTTCGATATCCTCCGGGCGATTCTGAAGGTCCGCGTCGATCAGGCAAACCAATCGACCGGCGGATTGCTCCAGTCCGCTTTGCCACGCCGCCTCGATCCCGCGATTGGACTGGTGGCGGATGCCGTGAACGCGGGAATCGGCCTGAACGCGAGCCGTAATCCTGTTCCATGTTTCGTCGCGGCTTCCGTCGTCCACCAGAAACAGTTGTCCGGCTATGCCAAGACTGTCGAACGTCGCAAGCGTTCGATCAACAAGCGCTTCGATATTGCCTTCCTCGTTGAAGCAGGGCGCGATGACCGACAGGACGACGTCTCCCATTGGACCGATCGAGTTGAAAGGAAAACTGGAGCTCATCGCAACGCCCTCCATGTGGTCGACGACGTTGCAGTGTGGGTTTCGGGTCCGGGCGCGGCGATGTTGCGAAGCGGGACGGTTTTCGGCTCTTCCACATCCGTCCGGCCCAGCATGTTGCGAATGCACTCGGCCGTCATGACGGCGTTCCAGTGCTTGCGATCAAAGCTGTGCGAGCCGTGCATCCATGCGTTGACCGGAGTCGGCAAGCCGTCCTTGACCGGCCGTCGCAGCACCAGCGATCCTTTCGGCAAAAGCGCTTCGGCGGCCTTGTGGACGATCCACTTGCCGCGTCCATCGCGGAATCGAAGCGAGTCATCCAGCGAGAACGCGAACTCCACGAGTCGATGATCGAGAAACGGGCACCGATTCTCCAGGCTGTGGGCCATGCACATCCGATCCGCCATTTGCAGCAGCGGCTGGAGGAACACGCGGCTTTCAATGTAACAGAGGTTTTCGAGCGTCGATCGCCGTGCGCTCCAATGGTCGGTCAGGTACAACTTCATAAGGCCCGCCCCGACCAGTCCCGACCGCGACGCCATTCGGCAAAACCGATCGAGGTCCGACCCGTGATAGCGGTTGAGCATCGAGGAATAATGCCGCTGACGAGGATCGTCACTGAAGGAGCGGTCGCCCATCAGAAACTCCGTACGCGCGTAACCACCGAACAGCTCGTCCGATCCCTCCCCTGAGAGCACGACCTTGAATCCGCTTTCGTTCGCCGCCTTGGCCAGTCGATACAATGGAAAGACGCTGAAGGAACCCGTCGGCATCTCGAGATGACGACTCATGGCGGGAAGGTCGCGCAGAAACTGGTTGCGCGAGGGCCTTACATAGTGCGTCTCCACGCCTAGCCGCCCGACGAGGTCATCGACGTACGATTCTTCGTTGATCGTTTCACGAAACTCATCGAACTGGCACGTGAAGGAGCGTCCGATGCCGCTCAATCGTGCGATCAGTGACGAATCGAGACCGCCGGCAAGAAACAGCGTGATCGGGGCGTCGGCGCGCATCCGCAACCGAACCGAGTCTTCCAATAGCTCGATGAAGCGGTCGACGGCCTGGCGTTCGTCGGTGATCCGCTCGCCGATGGAATCGCCGATGTCCCAATAGGCCTGCGTTCGGCAGGTGCCGCGCTCGAGGTCATAGGAAAGGTAGTGTCCCGGCCGCAGTGAGAGAATGTCGCGATACAGCGTATGTTCGTTGAAACAGAACTCGAACAGTTCGAATAGTTCGTGCGTCGTGAATTCGAGTTGGCTGAATGCCTTGATTTCCGACGCGAACTCGAACGACTCGCGCCGGCAGCGATAGAAAAACGGCTTTTGCCCCATCCGATCGCGGGCGCAGAAAAAGCGCCGACCGTCCCAGATCGCAAACGCGAACATCCCGTTAAACCGGTGCAGACATTCCGCGCCCCATTGAAGGTAGGCGGTCAGAACGACTTCCGTGTCCGTCTGCGTCGTAAATCGCCAGCCGAGCGTTCGCAGCTCCGATCGAAGTTCAAGGTGGTTGTACACCTGCCCGTTAAAGACGATCGTCGCATTGCCGACGCGCAACGGAAGCTTGATGGGTCGGCGATCGACGATGTTCAGACGTGTCTGACCCAGCGCAATGACGCCGTAAGGGTCGGCGTTGATGGTCTCGAAGGCCTGTTGATCCGGACCGCGATGGCGCAGATTTCGAAGGCTGTTTTCATCGAATCGCGTATTGATTCCGCCGAGGATTCCGCACATGGTCAGATCTTCCTTGCCCGGCAGCTGATGCCCGCTTCCTGGACGTCCCACGCCTGCACGTCCCAGCCTTCGGCGAACCACGCCCGAAACTCATCCGGCTCGAACCGAAAGCAGTGTTCCGGGTGGTACCAGTCGAAATTCACGATGTTGTTCGTGAAGAAGTCGAACTCATCATTCCAGAAGCATTTGAAAACATGCCAGTGAAACAGCCGCTGAAGATCGATCGGGCCCTTCTTGATTCCCAGCGACGGAATGTCCTCAGGAATCTCAACGTTGATTCGAAGGTTCGCGAGCGTCTGACCCAGTTTGGTAATCGATTCGCACGTTGCCAGGGCTTCATCGGCCGGCAAGCCGCTGATTTGCGCGCGAACGAGATCATCCGTGAATTCGCGGATCGGTCCCTTCTTTCGATAGACGTAGCAGCACATCTGCCCGCCCGGCCGCAGCTTTCGCCCAAGGATGTCAAACGCCGCGCGTGGATCGGGCGTGTGGTGAATCACTTGATCGCAATTGATGAAATCGAAAAAGTTGTCGGGAAAAGGCAACCGGTGCAGGTCGGCGTGAACGAACACGATTCTCTGCTCCGCAATCTGTTTGCGCGCAACTTCAAGCGCCTCCCAGGCTGTGTCCACGGCATACACCGTCGCCGTGGAGTGCTCCGCGAAGTTCACTGCGTCGCGTCCAGAACCCGTTCCGGCATCAAGGATGCGCGCGCTGCCGCTAAGAAACAGCCGGAGGTTCTCCGCCTCAAAAAAACCGTAACGGTCCAGATACCATTGTGTGTAGAACCGCCGTGTATGTTCTCGATAGTACCGATGCTTGGCCCATTTCTGTGCGAACGAGTGGATGGTCTGGTCGTCCTTTGCTTCTTCGGCGACGAAGCTTGGGATGCCTTGCCGAATGGCGAAGGCGACAGACTCATCCCGTCTCAATTCCCCTGCGACGATCTGTCCTCCCGATCTTTCGGCGGCGCGCAGCGTCAAGGGGGACAGTGTGTCAGGGCATACCAGTTCTTGAGGTGTTGCCGTGTTCATGAAAATCCCACGTAAACAAGCTGAATGTCGGGCCCGGTCCGTCCAAGCCTTTGAAAGGCGTTCGAGCGGTCCGCAATGGATATTCGGACGTTATTGGGTGCTCCTTGAGGTCGGGAAAACCGGTTTGCCGATGCGATTTGTTACAATTGGCACATCATTGATTGGTAGGTTCCTACTGCCTATGGATCGCCTTTGCCCGTGGAAATGGCCTCGGTAGAATACGATTGGGATTAGCGAGCGTCGCGGAAAGTTGATCGATTCTCGAAATTCCGGGCGCCGCCGGCAGTCACGAATGCCGCGACGCGGTCGCGGCGTCGAGGCAATGAAGCCTCGATCGATTGCTCTGTAGACTCATGGGGAGCAAGTCGCGCATTGCGGCAATGCATACGGCGAAGCGATCGTCCGCGCCTGCCGATAATCAGAATGCGGTTTTTTGGGTTGAACGGAGAAGACACCATATGAAATGCGGAAAGTGGATGGCGGTTTCGGGCGGTTTGACCCTGGTGGCGGTCGTCGGCGTGACCAGCCTCCATGCGGACGGTCGGCGCGGTGCGCCGCGTCCGGAGGAAGTGACTCTCATCGGTCAACTCGTCGATCTTCAGACCTACATGACGGAAAAGTGTTCCGGTGAGGATTTTGCACGCTGCACGCGCGACAACATTCGTGCGGGCGTGCCGGCCGCCCTCGTATCCGATGACGGCCTCATCGTCATTGGCACGAGCGACAAGGGACCGGCTCGGCTGCTCCTTCCGCTGGCCTATCAGGAAGTTGAGATGAACGGCATGCTCTACGACAAGGACGGCCTGCTGTACATCGATATGGCATCAGTCAAAGTCTATAAGGAAGAGGGCGAGGAGGAGCAACCTGTCGAAGGACGAGAAGGTGGCGTGCGACCGATTCCTCAACCGCATCCGCAGCCCGAACCGCAGCCTGAACAGCCTTGACCGTTGTTCAGGGATCAAGACCGAGAGGGTGCGCCTTGACTTGGTGCGCCCGTGGTAAAGACCATTCCTGCTCCTTCCGGGAACAGCCGGCTCCTCGCTTTTGCCGCAAGTTGAACAGCCGAAGCGCGTTCGCCGGCAGCTTGAGATTTCGGTGCACCCATCCAGCGTTCCACCGTTTGGTCAAATAACACGGAGCTGATAAGCAGAGATGCCGGGTGCGGGATCTCCAAATCCCGGGCGACTTTTTCCAGAAACTGCCGCTGTGGTACGGTCAAGCCGAGGTTGCAGAGCAGGTGCGTATACAAGCGCTGGGGGTTCGAATTGCCGACCACTACGTTCGAGGTGTCTCGTAGCCGACCCTGCAGTCGCGATATCCATCCAACAACGAGCACGGCGACGATGATGGCGAGCAGCACCATGAACGCGACAGTGATCGATCCGCCTTTTTGAAACTGGTTCTTAACGGCCTGTTGCCAGACCTCGAACTCCGACGACTGCGCGATCCATTGGCTCATGCCGCCCCTTCCTTTCCCGCGGCGTGCCCGCCAGTATCGGGCACAATGGGGCCGTCCAGCAATTGTCGGATGACGCGCCGAGCCCGCGTCCGAACTCGATGATCGTCGTCGCTCCGGCCCATGGCCGCCACGCGCTCCATCATGTCCCGCATTCCCAATCGTTCCACGACCCACAACGCGCTGAGGCGATGGGCGTATGACGAGTGCGCCAGCATGTCGAGAAGCGCTTTCGACGCCTTGTCAAGCCGAAGTTCGATCAGCGCTTTGATTGCATTGGCGCGAACCCGGTTGTCCTTGGAATCGAGCTTCCCGTCGATCGATCGAGCGTGCTCCTTGGGGTCGATCCGCCCCAGCGACTCGACGGCCGTCGCCTGCACGCGCGGATCGCAATCGTGGATGGCGTTGCGAATCAATCGCCGCGACGTTGTGCTTCCATCACATTCAAGCACGGCGACGGCAGCCGATCGAACGATGGCGTCCGCGTCGTTTACGCAACGGTAGATCCGCTCGCGCAAAGTGTCGGTCAATCCCAGCGTGGCGACCAATCTCAATGCCGTCGCCCGATCGAGCGGATTCGATGAGTCGAGTTTCGAGTTCATTCTCGCGGCTAGGTCGGGCACAACTTCGACCAGTTGGCGCCCCAGTGAAACACGCTCATCCGGACGCAATCGCTCAAACTCCGCGAAGTACCGTTCAAACGCGTGGGCGAACGCGGGCCGCAGATCACCCCGCGAAGCGGTTGACCCCTTTGCGCGACCGACCGGCGCCGGTCGGCGACGACGAAACTCTCGTTCCGCGATCTCACCCACGCCGTCGCGATACCGCGACGATAACTTGCCCAGCAGCTCCGTAGCTCCGTCCGATTCGTCGTCCACAAGACGCCATACGACCGCCCGCCGCAGCGGATCGCTGTTGACCCCGATCAACTCCGAAAAAGCCGTCAGCGTGCGCTCTCGCGAACCGCCGGCCGTGCCGATCCATCGCGCCGCGCTCGCCGCTCGTCGCCTGTCGATCCCCGCCGTTTCGACCAGCCAGCCTTCCACGGCTTTTGATTCCCGTATATATCGACATCCGTGTTCAATCGTCGGGTCGCAAAGCAACCATCCTTCGTCGATGATCGAGCTGATGAAGTCCCGATGGCGAGCCTTCGAAATCGCCACCACCGCCGAAGCGCGCAGATCCGCGATGGACAGCGCCCGAACCGCGAACCCCGCCAGACGACGGTCGCTCGCGCCTTCTAGAATGTCGCGGAGCGCATGTAGAATCTTCGTGTGCGGTTGCTCGAATTTCTTGCTGAAAGCATCTTCGGTTTCGTCAAACATCCAAAGCGCCGCTTCCAGCGCTTGCGTGTGCAGGTGCAGTTCCCAGTGCCCAACGACCGCTCGGAGAAGTTCCACGAGTCGCTTCGTGATCGAGGCAAACGCGGCCGCTTGATCCGGTGCGACGCCCGCGTCGCGTCGTTCGAGATGCGCGGCGACCATCCGATGCACGGCCTTGGCGGACAGCTCGCGCGTCCGGGGGCAAGTGCTGCGCAGCGCGTCGCCCAACAGATAAGCCGACTTGTCATCCTGTGCTGCCGCAATCGCCTCAATCGCCGCCGCGCGATCCTCAAAACTCGTCGATTCAATCGCCAGACGGACGCCGGAATGAAAACTTCCGATTCTTGCCAGCACGGCGTCTTGCAAATCCGTGTCATAAAACGGCAGCCGCGAGATGAGAACCGAAAGACTCTCCGGCCGACCGAACTTGCTCAGCAGCTCCAGAGATGCGGCCCGAACATCGAAGTCGACATGGGGCAGCGATTCAATCAGGGCCTCGTCCGCCGCACGGGACCGCTCGGTGGCAAGAAGGCTGAAGACTCGGGGTAACGGCTTCGGCGACATATCAGCCGATATCGGCCACTCAGGCCGATCCGCTTGTGGTGTCGTATTGGCCGGTCGTTCAAACCTCGGCGAATCAGCAATCACGCGGTTGCGTTGGTCTCAAGTGGACAATGGATAGTACGTACCTCTTTTTGTAGTAAGCACTTAGGGTTGTTTTCGCGATACCTAACTTTTTGCTAACTTTTTTCTTGATTTCCGGTCGATGACTCGTTACAGTCGTAGGCTTGAAGGGCAGCGCGTCGCCAAAACGAGAGCATTCGTCGCTTATTCGCCGCTGCGGTTTTGCATGAAAGGAACGGACCGGCGTGTCATTAGTCGTCACGGGCAGTATCGGAATTGACACGGTGAGTTCGCCATACGGTCAGGCCGAGGGCGTTCTGGGCGGTTCCGCCGTTTACTTTTCCTATATCGCTTCGTTTTTTTCGCCGGTGCGACTGGTGGGCGTTGTGGGTGAGGACTTTCCAGATGTCTTTCGAAACGTCCTGACTCGACGAGAGATTGACCTGGCCGGGCTCGAAGTCCGCAAAGGCAGCCGGACGTTTCGATGGACCGGCCGTTTCGAGGGGGCGATGAACGAGGCCGAAACGGTCGAGGTCGATCTAAACGTCCTGGCCGAACGCGGTCCGAAAATGCCGCACGCTTTCGTCGATAGTGCCTTTGTTTTTCTTGCCAACACGCATCCCACGTTGCAACGCGAATTACTGTCCCAGGTGAAGTCGCCGCGGCTGGTGGTTTGCGACACGATGAATCTCTGGATCACGACAGAACGCGATTCGTTGATCGAGACGCTCGGCAAGGTCGGCGGCGTGATTCTCAACGACGGCGAGGCGCGAATGCTGACCGGGCGAATGAATCTGATCGAGGCCGGAGAAACCATCCTTGGCTACGGTCCGCGATTTGTCATGATCAAGAAGGGCGAACATGGAGCCGTTCTCGTCGCACGGGATGGCGCCGTCGGGCTTCCTGCTTTTCCGACCAAGGTCGTACATGATCCGACCGGCGCGGGGGATAGCTTCGCCGGAGGTGTCATGGGGTATCTGGCCGCCGAAGGGAAATTCGACTGGCACACGCTTCGGCAGGCCATGGTGCGCGGTACGGTGGCGGCGTCGTTTACAATCGAAGATTTTTCGCTCCGCCGGCTTGAGCGATTAACGCGCAAGGACATCGAAAAACGCGTCGCGGAGTTCATTGGTATGCTCCAATTTGCCTGATCCGTGATGGCGTTTAAGTGCGGCAGGTCTTTTGGGAACTGGTGACGGATGCGGCTTTTTATTGCGATCGAGCTGTCGGACCTGGTGAAGTCCATGCTCAAGTCGGCGCAAACCGGTTTGCGACCGCTGGGTGACGGTGTGCGCTGGGTACCACCCGAACTGCTGCATTTGACATTGAAATTTCTGGGTGACGTGCGCGATCACGACGTGCCGAGCGTGTGCGACGCGGTTTCATGCATTGCCTCGGGAACCGCCCCGTTTTCCATGACGGTTGAAAGCTGTGGGTGCTTTCCGGAGAGGGGTCCGGTCCGAATCGTGTGGGCCGGCATCAGGGAGGAAGATGGTGAGTTGGCGCGGTGTGCCGCTGCGATCGATGGAGAACTGGAAGCGCTGGGCTTTCCACGCGAGGCGCGAGCGTTTTCGCCTCACGTCACCATTGGGCGCGTTCGCGAGGATCGAACGGCAGGCCGACTTCGGGCGGCCGTGGCGAGCGCCCGGCTTTCAGCGACCAAACAGGTCGTCGGTTCCATGGCGGTGATGTCGTCGGAATTGTCGCCAAAGGGACCGACCTATGCCGTGGTGAGTCGGGCGTTTTTTGGACAGTGACTGCGGGTCGATGGAGCGGTCCGCTCCAGTGGAACATCAAACGGGGACGGGCCGAAAATCGGCGACCCGTGTTTGGATAAGCGAAGTGGAGGATTACAATGCGTGTCATCATGAACGATCAAACTGCGGAAAAGCGAACGGAAGCGCTGGGTCGCGCCTTGCAACAAATCGAGAAGGCGTTCGGCAAGGGCGCGATCATGAATCTCGACAAAATGCGCGCCGAGGTCGAAGGCATTTCGACCGGAGCGCTTTCCCTCGATCTTGCCCTGGGCGGGCGGGGGCTGCCGCGCGGGCGGATCGTCGAAATGTTCGGGCCCGAATCGTCGGGCAAGACGACCCTGGCGCTGCACGTCGCGGCCGCAGCGCAAAAGGCCGGCGGAATGGCCGCGGTGATCGACGCCGAACACGCGATGAGTCCCGTGTGGGCGCGCAAGTGCGGAGTGGACCTCGAAAAGCTGCTCGTCAGCCAGCCGGAATCGGGCGAGGAAGCCCTGGAAATCACCGAAATGCTCGTTCGCAGCGGGGCCGTCGACGTCATCGTGGTGGATTCGGTGGCGGCGCTGATTCCCAAGGCTGAGATCGAGGGCGAAATGGGTGACACCCACGTGGCATTGCAGGCGCGACTGATGAGTCAGGCGCTGCGCAAGCTCACCGCCGCGATCGGCAAGACGCGCTGCATGGTCATCTTCATCAACCAGATTCGCATGAAGATCGGCGTGATGTTCGGCAATCCGGAGACGACGCCCGGCGGACGGGCGCTCAAGTTCTATTCATCGATCCGGCTCGACATTCGTCGCATCTCGTCGATCAAGGAAGGTGAGGTCGCCGTCGGCAACCGCGTGAAGGCCAAAGTAGTCAAAAATAAGGTGGCCGCGCCGTTCCGCGAGGCCGAGTTTGACATCATGTTCGACAGCGGCATCAGTGCCGAGGGCGATTTGATGGACCTCGCTGTCGCCGACAACGTCATCACCAAGAGCGGGGCCTGGCTGAGTTACAAGGACGTGCGCCTCGGCCAGGGACGCGAAAACGTCAAGCAATTCCTCCGCGACAATCCTGATCTGTTCGAGGAGATTCGTTTGGCCGTGATCGCCAAGCGCATGCCGCCTCCGGCGGAAGCAAAAGAGGCCGACAAGTCGAAGAAGTCGACGGATGCCGATGCCGAATCGCCTGCCGCCAAGGGAAAGACCAAAGAACCCGACGCCAAGCGCAAGCGAGCGTAAGCGTTTCGCAATAATGATGATGTCGTGATGGGGCGACCGAAGCACGATCCGAACCGCGACCGACAAAGCGACCAGGGCGGGAGCTCTGTCCCCGAAGTCTCGCCGCGTGGCGAGACGCAGGGCAAGAGAGCGGGAATGTCTTCTTGGCGAACGGAAACACCGGCTTACTTACCGCGATTCAGAGCGCAGAGCCGTTCGATGCAGAATCCATATTTGAGAACGGATGAACTACTTCATGAAGCTTTCTTTCGCACCCCTGGATTTCGAGGATTCTCGGTTTCGGTCGTTGGCGGAACGGTGGGAGATGTATCTTCCAGCCCCGCTCTTTCCAGAAGCAGGTCATTAAAGAACGTGATCAGGCCGTCCACTTGCTGAAAAATCGAATCAATCGCCGCCGAAAGGAACAGTGCGCGCCGTGAAATCGGCGGGAGCACTTCCGTGATATTGTAAGCGGGGCGCGGGAGCGTAATCGCATTCTGCGCCCGCGAAACGCCGGCCGACACCATCAAGCCCGGCGACCGGTTCGGCGATGCCGCGACGCTCGCCGACGGTGGAAAACCGGTATTGATCGAAGGGAAGCTTGGACCCGACACTTGCCCGACAACTTCGGTGGCGATCAACAGGATCAGAACGAAGGGTGCTGTCGAACGCCATCTCGTTATTGTGTGCATCAAAATCACTCCAACCCGCGCAATTCGCCAACCCGTCATGAGTCCGCTCGGCGACCGCGACCGACCAGGCCGCCTCACCTCTATTATTCGACCAATTGTCCGTCCGGCAAGGGTCTTTTTTGCGTCCCCTTCATTCATACACGTCCGACCTCGCCCGGCTGCCTCGGTTCCCCCCTGATTGACGAGTTCCAACGCCGCCACGAATATCTCGGACCATGCCGGTTACCGCTTCAACCAGGGTGAAACGCAAGTCAACTTCTCCAGGCGCTGCGCCGCCGGAATCAGCCATTCGTCGCTGTGCCTGGCCAAAGATCGAACTGGCCGTTCGCTACCACGACGAGGAATGGGGCGTTCCTGTCCACGATGACCGCAAGTGGTTCGAGTTCATCGTGCTCGACGGGGCGCAGGCCGGCCTGAGTTGGGACACGATCCTCAAAAAGCGAGAAAACTACCGGGCGGCCTTTGATGCATTCGATCCGCAAAAAATCGCCCGCTACGACCGCCGCAAGATCGAACGACTCCTCGCCGATCCGGGCATCATTCGCAACAGGCTCAAGGTTGAGTCGGCCGTGAGAAACGCCAAGGCCTTTCTTGCCCTTCAGGAAGAGTCCGGCTCGTTCGATGACTACATCTGGCGATTCGTCGACGGAAAGCCAAAGATCAACCGCTTCCGAACGCACAAGCAGATTCCCGCCACGACGCCGACCTCCGACACCATGAGCAAGGACCTCAAGAGTCGCGGGTTCAACTTCGTCGGCTCGACGATCTGCTACGCCTTCATGCAGGCCGCCGGCATGGTCAACGACCACCTCGTCGTTTGCTTCCGCCACGCGGAAATCTGTCGCCTCAAATGATCGTTTTTGTTTTGGCGTTGCGTTTCGGCTTGTTTTCAGCAACGTCATAGCCCGGCCAAATACGCGGCGACGTCGGAAAGATCGATGACCCGGTCCCCGTTGGAATCAAACTCGCTACAGAAGGCCGAGACCTGCACTCCGGGTCCGGCAACGCAATTCGCGAACTCCTGCCAGAATCCGCAGAGCGGGTTGGCCACCCCGAAACACTCTCCCGAATGACACGCTTCTTGAATGGTGCAAACGTCAGAATCCTCGCACGGCGAACCGTCGGAACTCAGCGGATAGTTGCAAAATCCGGTCTGCGGATCACACGAAGCGCCCAGCGAGGATCGGCAGATCGGCGCGTTGTCGCAGGTGACGGGATTACCGGCCGTGCACGCGCCGTTTACGCAGATTTCCAGTCCATCGCACGCGTTGCCGTCGCTGCACGACGTTCCATTCGAGACAAGCGGATAGTTGCATTGTCCGCGCTGCGGATCGCACGAAGCGCCCAACGAGGATCGGCAGATCGGCGGGTTGTCGCAGATGATGGGATCGCCGGCCGTGCATGCGCCGTTCACGCAGGTTTCCAGTCCGTTGCATGCGTTGCCGTCGCTGCAAGAAGTACCGTTGGGTGTGATCGGATAGTTGCACTGCCCCGTCTGCGGATCGCATGAAGCGCCCAACGAGGATCGGCAGATCGGCGGGTTGTCGCAAGTGACGGGTTCACCGGCCGTGCATGCGCCGTTCACGCAGGTTTCCAGTCCGTTGCATGCGTTGCCGTCGCTGCAAGAAGTACCGTTGGGTGTGATCGGATAGTTGCACTGCCCGGTCTGCGGATCGCATGAAGCGCCCAGAACTGTTCGACACGGCGGTGGGTCGTCGCAGATGACCGGTTCACCGGCCGTGCATGAGCCGTTCACGCAGGTTTCCAGTCCGTTGCACGCGTTGCCGTCGCTGCACGA
>CAZAMB010000018.1:78482-99643 GCA_964486335.1 uncultured Phycisphaera sp.
GCCGTTCACGCAGGTTTCCAGTCCGTTGCACGCGTTGCCGTCGCTGCACGACGTTCCGTTCGAGGCAAGCGGATAGTTGCACTGTCCAGTTTGCGGATCGCATGAAGCGCCCAACGAGGATCGGCAGATCGGCGGGTTGTTACAAGTGACGGGGTCGCCGGGTGCGCATACACCGTTGTCGCAAATTTCCAGTCCATTGCACAGATTGTCATCATCGCAAACCAGTGGGGTTCCGATGCACGAACCCTCAATGCACTCGTCACCTTGCGTACAAGGGTCGTTGTCATCGCAAGCGCCAATTCGATCCGTGAAAACGCAGGTGCCGGTCTTGGCATCGCACATATCGTCGGTGCAGTCGTTGTTGTCGTCGCAACCGGCAGGACACCCCCAACAGTTGACGTCGTTGCAACTCGTACCGTCGCCCTGATACTGCCCCTGAAACTCAACCTTGCAGCTCAACCGATCGATCGGGCCGAAGCATTGCGACTCAGCCCAACAGCACGCGCCGAAGTCTGCTCGAACCGGCGATAGGAAAGTGATCAGCGCGACGAAAGCAACCGCAACTCGCATACAAATGCCCCCCAGGAAGAATTCGCACGTCGACGGACTTCGCGGCTCAACTCGCGCGCTTGGCCCATACGATGGGATGGGGGATTATAGCCTCCCAATGCGAGAATCCGATATTGCAATTCGATCACATGGAAAGCGCTGCCCATCCAACCGTCTGATAATCCTGAGGTTCCGACTCAAGAAAAGAGGAAGAAATGTTACTTACGCGCTCCGTCAAGAAGTGAACTTGCTCAATCGCGAGTGTCCACCGAAGTCACGGCGACCGACGCCGGTCGGTTCGACGATGGTCGCGCGGCCGCGTACCATGCCGACATGACCGCCGCGACACTCGATTCGCCGCTCTCACCAGTACCTCAGCAGGAGCGCATCGAGTCCATCGACGTCCTGCGCGGGTTTGCCGTGCTTGGCATCCTCGTGATGAACATCCAGTCCTTCGCCATGATCGGATCGGCCTACCTCAACCCCACCTGCTTCGGCGATCTCACCGGGGTGAATTACACCGTGTGGTTTCTCAGCCACCTCCTGGCGGACATGAAGTTCATGACCATTTTCAGCATGTTGTTCGGCGCCGGGATCGTGTTGAGCACGCGCCGAAAGGAAAACACTTCCGGCGGGTCAGCCGGTCTGCACTATCGCCGCATGGCCTGGCTGCTTCTGTTTGGACTCCTCCACGCCTATCTGCTCTGGTACGGCGATATCCTTTTCACCTACGCATTGTGTGGAATGATCGTGTATCTGTTTCGCAAGTTCCGGGCGACGACACTGATCGTTCTCGGATTGCTGGTCGTCGCCGTTGGATCCGCCATCTCGGTGCTCATTCACTATTCCATGCCCCATTGGCCGCCCGAAGCGATTCAGGAACTCGAACAGGACTGGCGGCCGAACGCCGAAAAGATGGCGACCGAAATCGCCGCCTACACCGGCAGCTATCTTGGGCAGTTTGCCCATCGGGCGAAGGCAGCGTTCTTCTTCGAGACGTTCTTGTTCCTCATGGAGTTCCTGTGGCGTGCCGGTGGGCTGATGCTCGTGGGCATGGGACTGCACAAGCTCGGAGTGTTCAGCGCCGGCCGATCAACCAAGACCTACGCCTTGTTCATCCTCCTGGCGGTGACTGTTGGACTGCCGCTCATCCTCTATGGCGTTCGTCGCAACGAAGCGCTTGGCTGGGACATGAAATCGTGCTTTTTCATGGGGATGCAGTTCAATTATTGGGGGAGTCTGCTCGTCAGCATGGGCTGGGTCGGATGCATCATGCTACTGTGCAAGCACGGCCTCGTCCGCCCGTTGACTCGTTCTCTTGCGGCCGTCGGACAAATGGCCTTTACCAACTACATTCTCCAAACCGTCATCTGTACGTTTGTCTTTTACGGCCACGGGCTCGGACTATTCGGACGAGTGGAACGCCGGCATCAGATATTGATTGTCTTCGCCGTGTTTCTGTTTCAGTTGATCGCATCGCCGTGGTGGCTGCGGCGGTTTCGTTTCGGCCCGCTCGAATGGCTCTGGCGCTCGTTGACCTATGCCCGAAGGCAACCCTTCGCGCACGTCGCCCACTCGATAGACTGAACCGACCAAGTCGAATCACACCGGCCTTGATACATTCACGGTGAGATTTGTCGCACCTGCCACTCGCCGTCGCGCAGTTCTGCGATCGACACGGTTGACGGCGCATGTTCCCGCTCGTAGTGGTCCTCGCCGTAACAGCTCTGACTCAGAAGCGTGAGCACACGTTGAACGGCCTCTCGATCCGCCCCGGCCATGTGGACCGCGTGCATCAGATGGTTCGCCGCGTGCAGCCCGGCGATCGCTTCATCGTCGCGAAGTCGGTCGTCCGCTGGCATTCGACGCTCCCCGTAGGTCTTTCGGAATTCAGCATGAACCGACGGGCATTGTTCCTTGACGGGATCGGGTAGCAAAGCAATCACGTGCCCAAGCTCGGACCTGACCTGCTCCGGGACCCTGTCGGAGGTGAACAGCGCGGGACCGGTGACTACCGGAGACTCCAGACCGGCCTCTCGAAGCGTCCGTATCGATGACACCAGGAACTCTGCGTCCCCCCAGGCGAAGACAACGTCCGGTCTTTGGGCGACGAAAGCGGCGGCGTCTGGGGATGGTTCCACGGATAGGGCGACCTGCGCGGGCGAAGTCACGGTCACGCTGCCTTGCCGTTTGGCGTGGTCGATCCACCACCCGACGTGTCGCCGGCTGACCACATCGCCGGCGGCGACGAAGGCGACGCGTTTCGCCCCGGCTCTTCGCGCGACAAAGTCAAAAAGCAAGCGATGCTGTCGGGGAAGCTCTCCAAAGCAGCGAAAAACCATCGGGTTGGTCTCGGCACCGAGAGATTCGACCGATTGCGACGGCGGCGCGGTGTTGATCCAAGGCAACCGCGCCCGCGCCGCCACGGCGTCGGTAATCGCATCGTCCCTGGGAATATGTCCGATGATGCCGACAACAAGCCGGTCTCGGTCAAACACAAGGACGTCGTCCTCAGGCAACCCCCATCCATAACGGGCATAGCCGGAGGCCGCTGTTCTCGTTTCAAACCTGATTCGATTACCCTCGGCGCGACGTGCATTCTCCAGTTCGACAGCGACCTCGACGGCCGTCAGGTCAGGACGAAATGGCTCCCGCAATGGACCTGCGGTCGGCAAGCTAATGGTTCGGCTTCGCGGTCCATACACGGCGATCGCCGCGCGACCGCCGCCCTTCCATGTCGTTGGCGTTGGAAGCGTCGAGTCGTCTTTCGCCAAACGTGGAGAACTACGCCGGATGAACTCCTCCAGGCCGCACTCCGCCGACCCCCGAACCAATCCTCCATCCGTGCCGATCCAGATCACCTTGCCATCCCGCGCGATCGCCCGAATCGGACCGCGCGGCGCCGCGCCGTCAAGTCCGTAACCGCCGTCACTCACGCCGTGCAGGTGGATTGCGGACCCGTCGTTTGCGAACTGATAAGTTACGGCGTTTTCTCCATCGGCCGCATATTGGTGAAGCCCCTTCGTGGTCCCGACCCAAACGGCTTCGAGACCGTCCTCCGCGACCGCGGTGATGGACTCGTTGTGATTCAGCCAGCGCGGCGCAATCTCCTTGATCACACCGGCGCGCATTCGGCGAACGCTTACCCGGTTCGATATCAACCACCCGCGTTCAATCGCGTTGACGGCGACACCTTCCGTAAACGGCAAGACAAAGTCGTTCCAAGGGGGACATCGGTGACGACAAGAATTCTCCGCGACGATAAGTTCGGCAACGCCCTTTTTCCACACGAGTCCAAACAGCGTTCCCTTTTCAACTGCGATGTTCGTGACGACCGACCAGTGTTCAGCAGTGCGCGGATTGCAAAGCTCCCAACGCTCCGACTGCGGCTGGTAAACGCTCAACCCGCCGTTGGTCGCGGCCAACACCCGGTCGCCGACCACTTCGACGTCGAACACGATGTCACCGGCCAACCCGCTGTTGATCTGATTGAAAACAAAGAAACGCCCGCCCGACATCCGCACCAATCCTCCGCCGAACGTGGCGATCCACAGGTCTCCGGTGCTGGGATCGGAACTCACGGCTTCGATCGGATAGGCCGGCAACCCTTGCTCCGGGCGCCACCCCATGAACGAAGTGCCGTCGAAAGCGGCCAGCCCGGATTCGGTACCGACCCATACGTTCTCGCCGACAACATGGACGCTCCGAATCCGGTTCGACGGCAGTCCGTCGACGATCGTATGGGTCTTCCACTGCGTATAGACACGGAGTCCGGTCGGTTGATTGCCCGATGACTCTTGTGGAGAGATCGCCTCCGCGCCGGTCGAGGTCGCGCCCGCCAGCGCGATCAACGATGCCTGCAAAATGCCTCGAACGAGGCTACTGTGCCTTGAGATAAGCAATAAGGTCATTGAGTTGTTGCCTCGTCAGGTCCGCCGTCGCGCCGTGGCGATCGGTCATGTTGAAGCGTGTCCAGACTTCCTCAAGAGTATTCGCCGCGCCGTTGTGCAGGAATGGCGGCCCGTCGGCGATGTTCGTCAGGTGCGGAGCATCAAGCACCTTCGGTTTCACTCCGGCGTCGATGAAGTAATAGCTCCCCAGTTCGCCGAAGTCTTCGCTGTTGAGCAGGTGTTCGGAAAGGTCCACGTCAACGAACGAATCGAACCACATCGTCGTCGACACCATGCTCGTCTCCCGGTTGGTTCGATACGCGCCGTTGTGGCAATGAGTGCAGCGATGAACTTCGGGGATCGGCTCTCCGTTGTTTCGATGGGTCCTTTCGAAGACTTCCTTGCCGTGTCGTTGGGCGAGCGTCAGACCGTCGGGCTCGCGGAAGCGATTGGGCGGTCGTTCAATCGTCGTCATGTAAAGCACCAGAGCGTTCAGGTCGCCCGGCGTATACGGCAACTGTCGCGTGAAAAACACCGCGAATCGAGGCCCGCACTGATGTTGCAGCGACGGGTTCGTTCCCTCCCATTTGAAGGGCACCGTGTCGAAGATCCCCTGAAGCGTGCGATTGTCGGCGGGGTGCAGTCCGACGCCGTCCGCCTCGATATCAAACGTCAGGCCGTTGAGATGGCCGTCCGGATGGCAACTCTGGCACGAAAACTGACGCCCAACGGTGATGCCCGCGTCGTGAAACAATTGTTCGCCCTTGCGCAGCGTCGTGATCTCCGAAGGGCCGCCAAGTGGAATCGTCGCAATGACGGACGCCGCTGCCACATCGAGCACCGACACGCTGTCGTCCAGCGCATTGGTCGTGTAGGCGAATCGACCGTCCGGCGAGAAAGCAACCGCTCGCGGATTGCGCCCCACGGGGATTCGGCCGCGAATGAACCGCCGACTGACCCCGAGACGATTCGGCAAATCAACCGATCGCTCCGGCTCAGGTGTTTCTTGCAGAAAGGCCAGAAGTTCGCCAACGTCGATCAATGCAGCCTCATTGCATCCACCGCTGACGGCGACGGCCGTGGCGCCATCGGGACTCATGGCGACGTCGAAAATGTCCGCGAAGGCGTCGGCGCGTGCATCAAGGAGCACCTGATCCACCCGTCCGTCCGGCCCAAGGACCCCAAGTCCGTGCGTGGTCACCCACCCTTGAGCCGTTCGGGTGGTCGGGATCAGGTTCTTGGTCCGCATCAACGTGAACAAGGCAGGCGTGCCGTTCTTTGCCACTCCGATGCCTTGCAGCATGTTGGCGTCGCGAACGCTGATTCGGTCGACAACCGTTTCACTGTCGAGATCAACGATTGTCAGTTCGGATACATGGGACTCACGAAATGCCCCGAGCCGCGGTCGCACATTGGTGACATAGGCCCGCCGCGCCGTGGAATCGACAGCAACGGACCATGGGCTCGATCCCATCAAAAAGCGACGTTTCACGCGGAACAAGTCCGGATCGACATCGGCCAACGTGTCTTCGCCGGTATTGGCGACCAGAACTCGACCGGTGACCGCGTCCACTGCGACCCCGTGCGGTTCGCGGCCTACAACGATTTCACGAATGAGTGCCAGATTCCGTGTTTCCAGAATCGTCATCGTTCCCGACATTCTGTTGGCGACGTAGGCCGTCGCGCCGTCAGGACTCAGCGCGACCGCGTGCGGCCGTCGCCCGACCGGCGCTTCCGCGACAAGGCGACGCGTCTTCAAATCCATCTTGACGATCGAATTCGCGTTCTGGCAGACGACGAACAGGTGCCCGCCATCGGGCGAAACGGCCAGTCCGACCGGTGTCTTGTAGAGGCTGTCCGCCGGTTCCAGTCGAAAACCGCGCCGCACCACTTCCACGTGCGAAGGTTTTTCCCAGTGGCAGATTTTGCATTCATTCGCATCACCGCGACGAATCTGGAGGGGCCCTGGTGGTGCGCCGCTGAACCTCCCTGCACGAGCATTCGCCACGTGCATCTCGCCGGGGCCGTGACACGCTTCGCATTGCACGCCGTTCTCGAATCGAAATGTTTCGGTCGTCCAGCGCGCACCCTCGTCGGCCGCCGTGGAATGGCAACTCAAACAGATTCGACTTTGCGTCGGCAGCGCGATCTCGCCGCTGAGTTTCGCGATGCTCAATGCCGTGTTGGTGGTCAGTCGCTGGAACGCCAGGGCATGTTCTATCAATCCCTCGGACGGGCAGAGTTTGCCGGGAAATGGCCCAACGCTTTCTTTCGGATCTCCGCCATGGCATTCCTGACAACCTGAAACGCCGACATATCGAGGAAAAGTGGAATCATGCGGCCCCGCCGAAGCCGCGACGCGCTCGCCCGGTTCCGCCGCCGGAACCCAAATCATGGAAAACAGGATCATGCCGAGCGAGAGGTTCATTCCTTCTCAACCTCGACTTCGGAGCGCACGCCGATTCGCTGAGGCGGCTTCCGAAGTGCGAACACGTGGCGGTTGGGCGGCGTCATCTCGCGGTCTTCGTGGCAGCCGATACACCCGCGCCGTTCCATGGGCATGACCCAGAACCACGACCGCATCCGCTGGAGACTCTTTCCTTTTTCGTCCAACGTTTCAAGCGCGATGGGCAGTCGCGCCGGCATCTCTGCGAAGAACGACCCGTCTGATTCCACTTCGATATCGCCCAGGATTCCTGTGGGAAAGTGAGCGGACACGGGCGTGCGAACGCGGACGCGCCGAATCTCGCCGCGCTCAGTGGACACGACATTGCCATCGTGGAGGGACGCATTGAGGCAGTAAAGCTGACCGACGTCGACGCCGGACTTGACGACAGACGATCGGCCTTGTGGTGGCACGCGCGGTTCGACCCTCGCCGCCGGAAAACTGTGAAACATGGGATCCTCGACCACGATGGTCCATCGATCTGAGGCGGAATCGTATTGACCGACGTGGTACGCAGACGTTGACGGTGAATTTGTCCGTCTTGCCGCGATGATCCGTCGATTCGTGATCGCCAACGGTCGCCTTAGGTCGGACTCCGTTTCGATGAGCACATCCGCGCTGGTCGACCCGTTAGTGCGCATCCCGGCTATGAGTTTGACACGCGAATCGTCTTCCCGTTCCTCAACAAAGATGATTCGGCCATTCGTCGATTCCGATGGGTCTCGCTGGATGGCAGTTCCGGAGGAAAACGGGAAAAGGTCCGTGCCATCGATATTGATCGTGAACATGGTGGTTAAACCCGATGCCAGGCTAGGACTCCGATCTCGCTCACTCTCACGCGGACCATCCGTCCGATTGGCCGAGAAGAACAGCAGCCGCCCGTCGCTGATGGACAACATGTCCGCGGCGCCGTTTGGCGAAAACGTGATCTGCTGGACGTCGCTTCCGTCGAAGCGACAGCGGAAGATCGCCGGCACGCCGGTCATCTCATCGATGGCGCGGAACGCGATTTGCGGAATCGGTCCTTCCCCCCCGATCGAATACAACTTCGATAAAAAAATGACGCGATCGCAAGCGCTGGGGCATGACAAGATTCTTCGAACAGACCGGTCCGACAACGTCAGCTCCCACATCGCCCAGGGATCGCCTTCTTGAAGCCGCCCGACGAACATCAGTCGCTTGGCGTCATGCGCGAGGTCTGGGAAACCGGCCGCCCAAAACTGCGGCGTAAGAACGTGGCCCGATCCCGGCTCGTCTCGGAGGATGATTCGGCTGCCCATGGGAATCCGCCCCATTTGCAGTGGGGTCCCCCAGGGCGATTCCGAATCTCCATTGCTTTCAACTGGGATCTGCCATGCCAACAATGGCATCGATCTGTCAGATTCGATCGCGGATTCCTGTCCAAAAAGTCGTGCCGGCCGCGACAGATCAAGGACCATGAAGAAGGCCGGCGCCAGCGTGGCGACGAACCAAGGCATCGTCCGATTAGACTTGGATTTATTGCCCTCAAGATTTAACCATGGCGATCCCGGCATTCTCGACCCGGCTGCAAATCTCGCGCCATCCCAACAGCTGTTTTAGCGTCGGGTTCTATTGGTCTCGCGGCGCGCGGCTTGCTGGCACGTTTGCTCCTTGCCAGTGCCTTGAGCGTTGGTTCGCGCTTGGATTGGCTTGCTGGTTTTCTAAGCTGTCGGCGATGCCGGAGAAAGTGCCAAATGACCCAGCGAGTGCGCAGAAGTGCTATTCAAAGTCCGAAAGTGCTGAACGAAGCCTACCAGTATCCGAAACAAGTTTCGTTCTCGCGCGGAATGCGCATCGATCTGGACAATTGTTCCGTTTTGCTGATTTCCGGGACGGCCAGCGTCGACGAAAACGGAAAATCGGTTCACATCAACGACTTTTCCGCCCAAGCCAACCGCGTTTTTGCCAATATTTCCGGACTCCTGGCGAGCGAAGGCGCCGACTGGCACGACATAATGCGAACAACCTGCTATCTTGTTGATTTTGCCTATTATGATGAATTCAATCGCGTGCGAAACGCCTTTTACGATGGCTTGGGACTCGACCCATACCCGGCCAGCACCTGTATCCAGGCTCTCCTTTGTCGACCTGAGCTTCTTGTCGAGATTGAAGCAGTGGCCATATTGCCAAAGGGGCGCTCTGGCACCCAAAAAGTGCCATGATTGCGAGCCATACTGCGAACCGTCCCACCGCCTAAAGATCTCGCTCATTTCGCCAGACGAATTGAATGTTTGAAACTCCAACAATGGAAGTCATGGTTACCGGACGTTTAGATGGAGAGTAGGAACCGGTCTGATGATACTTTTCTTTGCTTATCGGCCTTTATTTTCTCGAAAACCGTGAAGTTATAGGAACTAAGTCGGTTGGGCGATTGGCGGAAAAGAAAATCGGCAAAAACGACCAATGGACTTGAAACGAAAGCCTTCAGCCACTATGATGTTGTTAAATCGGGGTAGCAGCCTGCAGAGGTGCGGGCGGCGAGAGCCGCTTTGTTTGCGCCTGATGTCGGGTTGCCTTTGACAGCGACCGAGTCTATACTCGCTTGACTGTTGCAGCCTTAGGAGGTTGAAAGAATGAAGCGAATGGGTTTCTTGGCTGTCTGCTGTGGGGTGGCAGCGGCGTTTCAATCATCGGTCGTCAAGGCCGATCTGCCGTTCAGTTTTACGGCGGATGGTGGTGCGATTCCGACGATTGGCGAAAAAACGGCCGGCATATCAATTTTCCCGTTGACGATGAACCCGGCGAGCAGCGACATTCTGCCTGCGCCTGCTTATCCTCTTCCAGCGATCTCGTCTCTCGAGCTTGTTCTTACGGGTTTGACGCACGGCAATGGTGGCGATCTCGACGTTTATCTGATCGATCCGTTCGGTACAACGCTTGAAGTGATGACGGATCGAGGCAATGGTTCTGGCATTGTGAATGCCACTTTGACGTTCAACGATCTTGCCGCCGGCCTTCCCGTGGAAAACGGTCAAATCGTCAGTGGATCGTATCTACCCGAGGATACGGCAAACACTGGTGGTTTTTCGAAGTATAATGGCGGGTCAGGCGGAACCGATGCCTGGATTCTCTTGATTATTGACGACTCGCCGGGCGATCAGGGAGGGCTGGAATCGTTCACGCTCAGAGGCACCTATGTTCCCGAGCCGATGACGTTGTCGTTGCTTGCGGTTGGAGCGCTTGCGGCGTTCCGCCGAGTTCGCAAGAACGGGTAACGGGACGTTCGAATTCAACTCAAACTTAAGAGCCCGGCTTTGGCCGGGCTTTTTTTTGGACTCTGCGGGGTTGGATCGGGGCAACATGCCGCGCTTGAACCGGCAGGTGATTCGGCCTAAAATCCGGCACTTCGGGAGTCAGGGGTGATTTCTCGACTCCCAAGTTCTTCACGAAGTCATGCACATGAAGATGACGCGATGTTTGTCGCTGTAACGCGTTTGTCTGCAGGATGGTGCGGAGTTGGCCCGTGAAGGGGGGGAAGGGTTCGTCCTTGGGGTACGCCGCTTGTCGCAGACAGTTTCATTCTGTCGATGGATTTCGCGGTCCTGTCTTTTCACAATGATCTCGATCTGAACCTTCCTCCAAAGGCGTCATTTATTGCGGTCCGCCGGCATGTCGTCGGGTTTGACCGCTCTCTTGGCCGGACGCGGAGCGCGTCCTTGCGAGGTGGAAACAATGCGAAATCGGCGAAATCGAAGAAATTTGTTGGCGTGGACAGTAGGGCTGGCGGGGTGGGCCCTGTTGATCAGTTTGGCGCACGCCGAGCCCGGCGCGCGGCGTGGCGAAGCGTCGCGGCTTTCGGACCTCAAGGGATTGACCAAGGTCGTCCAGCCGGGGCTCGATCGCGATGCCGATGCCGGATCGGTTTCGGGCACCGTCAATAACGATGATTGCATCACCGCGCCGCCCATCAGCGGTGCCGGTCCGTTTGCTTTTGACAATACCGCGGCGACGCTCGACGGACCGGCGCATAGTGCTTGCAACTTCTTCAATCAAGTCCAGTTCGGTCGTGACGTTTGGTACTGCTGGACCGCGCCGGCGGAAGTATGTCCGGGCAACTATGTCGTCGAAACATGCGGTTTGACCGGTGTTGATACGAAGATCGGCGTATACAAGGGTTGCTCCTGTCCGCCCGCCGCCGAAAACCTTCAGGCCTGTCGGGACGATGATTGCGGCACGCAAACCCGCGCTGTTTTCACCGCGCTTCCGGGTCAGTCGTACCTGATTCGCCTTGGCACGTTTCCGGGTGAAAACGGCGGTACCGGCGAATTCACGATTTCCTGCGAGGACGCCACTCCTTGCACGGAACCGGCCAGCCATTGCCAGATTGGCGACCAGACCGATGCCTTCAACAGCAATCGAACTTCATTTCGCGTGGCCGATGGATTCACGCCGACGGAAAGCGGAAGCATCGACGGCGTATGCTGGTGGGGAACGTATGTGAATCCGGATACAGGGAATTGCCAGGGGCAGTCGCCGGATTCGTTCGAGATTCGCTATTTCACGGACACTTCCGGCGTGCCGGATTCGCTGATCGCGACGTATTCCCAGAGTCTCGGAACGCTGATCGTCGAGGGTCCCGTGCCGACGGGGTTGGCGATCAATCTCACCGCGCCGGAATACGAATTCCATGCGACCCATGCGCCGTTGCCTGTCATCGCGGGCGAATGTCTGTGGATCGAAATCTCCAACGCACTGACCGGGTGCAACTGGTTCTGGGAAGTTGCCTTGAACGGCGATTCGTGGGCGATGCAGGATGGTTTTCCGACGCCGCCGCCGGACGGTTACACGATTGAAGACGGCGTGTTCGGCGACATGGCGTTTTGCGTCAATCTCGCGATCGCGGACGGCGGTACGAGTTGCCTTCCCCCAGCGCCGACCAACGATCATTGCGAGAACGCCTCGCCGATTACAGGTACCGGGGAGTTTCTCGCGGACAACACGGCCGCCACCACAAGCGGTCCGTCTCATTCCGCCTGTCTTTTTTCCGGAGAGTCGGGCATTGACAAGGACGTTTGGTATGAGTGGACCTCCGCATGTAACGGTCGTGTCGTGATTCGGGCTTGCGATCGCACGGACATTGATACGAAGTTCGCGGTGTACAACGGTACGACTTGTCCCACGGCGGCGACCAGCCCAGTGACGTGCAACGACGATCTTTGTTCGCTTCAGTCCATGCTCATCTTCAATACGGTGCAAGGGCAGAAGTACCTTCTGCGAATCGGATCGTTTCCGGGATCGGCGGGCGGTCCGATTGGATTTGAGATTACTTGCGGACCGCCGAATCACCCGTCGTGCCCGGGCACCGGTTCCTGTTGCGGAGCGACGGGCGGACCGGGTTGCGGGGACGAACTCTGCTGCGAAACCGTGTGTGCCTGCGATCCCTTCTGCTGCAATGTGGAATGGGATCCGGACTGCGCCGCGAGCGGCTTCGGCGGCAGCGGATGCGGAGCGGCCGATCTTTGCGGATGCGGGTCCACGTGCGGGCAGCCGGATGCAGGCGATTGCTGTTCGGGGAACGGAACACCGGGATGCAACGACACGGCCTGTTGCGAGGCAGTGTGCGCGTGTGATCCGTTCTGCTGCGACACGGAGTGGGACAACAACTGCGCGACCGACGGGTTTGTGGACGGATGTGGCGCGGCGGTGCTGTGCACGGGACTTTGTCAGCCGCCGCCGAGTTGCCCGGCGGGAGTCATGACCTACACCAACCCGCCCAGCGGTGCGGTGGATGCGCGCAGGCCGTTCCCGGGCAACACGCCGGGCACGCGAGAAGGATTCAGGACGTTCACCGTCAGCGGACCGGCCGGCGCCTCGGCGTCGTCATGCTGGTCGATGTGCGAGCGCAATCAGGTCGGCGGACCCAATTCGATCAGCTCGGTTGTCGAAGGACCGGCCGGCACCTATGCGGTGACGCTGGCGCGGCCGATCACGATGAACTCGACGACGACAATCACCTACACGCCGGGCGCCGGCGCGCCGTCGGTTGGCGTGTTCGTGTCGCACCCCGCAAATATCGACGGCAATACGGGGGCCTCGCCGGCCGACATTCTGGCGCTGATTGACCATTTGAACGGCGTGCGCATTCCGCCGCTGGTCCTGCATCAGTGCGACACGGATCGAAGCGGTGCGTGCAATCCGGCGGATATTCTGACGGAAATTGACATGCTCAATGGGGCCAACGGCTGGCCGACGCAGAACGGCTCGCCTCGTTCACCGCTCACTTGTCCGTAACGACGCGGAATCGAGAGATTATTTGATCTGCCCCGCGCGCGGATGATCGCATCCGCAGCGCGGGGCTTTCTTTTTCGGCTTGGTTCGGTGGCCGGAGTCGCGCGACGTGCAGTCTGTGCCCCGACGGAACGCACTGCTCAATTGCGGCGGCGCATCGCTGATCGATCGAGGAAAGGGGCGAGAGGAAACCCTGCCACACCCATTTCCCTTGAGGAGTGCGTGCAATGCCCGCAGTTTTCGATGTCGTCGGTCGAATCAGCGCGGGAAGGCCTCGAGGATTCCTCCGTCGACGGGGAGCGTCGCGCCGGTGGTCGGCGTTGCGCCGCTGGCGAAAAAGACGACGGCGTTGCCGACGTGACGGGCGTGGACACTCGCTTTGAGCAGGTTTCGTTGTCGGTAGAACTCGGGGAGTTCTTCGGGTTTCATGTTGCGACTCTTCGCCCGGTCGGCGGCGACGGTTTCCCACAGGCCGGAGGGAATCTGCGCGTCGCCGAAGACCGCATCGGGGTTGATCATATTGACGCGAATGCCGTGCGGAGCGAGTTCGAGGGCGGCGACTTTGCCGAGCTGGTGGGCGGCGGCTTTCGACGCGCTGTACGCGCCGAAGTCCTTGCCCGGCGCGAAGACGTTCTTGCTGGCGATGACGACGATATGCCCGCCGGTTGATTGCTGCTTGAGCAGTCGGATACCCTCGCGCATGACGAGAAAATACCCGGTGGCGTTGATCTCCATCACGCGGTGAAAGTCGGCAGGGGTGAGGTTCTCGATCGGCGCGACGTGGGCTACACCGGCGTTTGGAACAATCACGTCGACTCCGCCGAAGGCGAGCGCGGCTCGATCGAACGCACTGCGGACGGACTGCTCGTCGGTGACGTCCATGATGACGGCGACGGCGCGGTCCGGGCCGCATTTCGCGTTGATGTTTTCGGTAATCGATTTCAAGCGAGCTTCGATGATGTCGGTCAGCACGACGTGCGCCCCGCTTTCCGCGCAAACTTCGGCGATGGCAGATCCGATGGCACCGGCTGCTCCGGTGACGAGGACAATTCGCCCTGCCAGTGGCGAAGCGTCGGCTGCCTTCAGTTTCGACTGCTGAACGGTGCGAAACTCCATGTCGAACAGGTGATCGTCAGTGAGTGCGACGTATTGACCCAGATGACGTGCGAGCACTTTCGCCCGGATCGTGTGCTCGGCCAGGTCGGCGGCGATTCGGGCGGCGCGGCGCGTCGGTCCGGTGCAGAACATCCCTGCGCCGGGCAGCAGGATCACGCGCGGCGACGGGTCGACGTCCATTTCGCTTCCGCCGTGGGATGCGAGATAGGTCTCGTAGCGTCGCTTATAGTCGTCGATGGCGTCGCGAAGCTGGGCACTCAGTGCGTCGGCGTCGGACCAGTTGGGCGAGGGGACGAAGAGCGGTCGCGGTTTGGTGTGGATGAGATGGTCGCCGGTGAGCGGGCCGGCGTCGCAGAGCGTCGCGGCTTCGGCGCTGGCGGCGAATCGCAGGATCTCGTCGTTTCCGCGCCAGTCGAGGATCGGTCGGTGGTAGGGATTGTCGTCGGAGCCGGTCGGTCGCGAGAGCAATCCGCGAAGCAGCGGCGCGACGCGGGCGGCGAGCCTTGGCGAATCTTCCGAACAGCGAAACGAAATAGTGAGTCGTTTGCCGGAGACGCGGGCCGTGATGAATTGCTCGCACGCGTTGACGATCGAAATGTGGCGGTCGTAGGAAGTCTTCGCGTCGTCGGCGAAGGTGATGAGGCCGTGGTGCAGCAGGACGATTCCTTCGATCTTCGCGTCGGCTTCGTAGGCGTCAGCGACGACCTTGGCGAGTTCGAATCCGGGCCGGACATAGGGCACGATCGCGACACGGCCGCCGAGAGCCTCTCGAATGAGCGACGGACCGTCGGTCTGGTTGGTCAGGACGAGCACCGCGTCGGCGTGGGAGTGGTCGACGTAGCGGTGGGGAAGAAAGGCGTGCAGCACGGCCTCGATCGATGGGGTCGGCGCGGCGGCGTCGAAAAGGCTCGTTCGGTATTGATTGACCATTTCGGAGTCGTCGAGGGAGGCGAGCGAGCGGAGTCTGCGGAGTCTGCTGAGGTCGACAGCGGGCAGGTGCGGCGGTTCGACGGTGGAGAGGTCAGCGCCGGTGGCCTTGATGAACAGGGCCTCGACGGATTCGCCGAAGATCGTGCGGACGGGCTGCTTGAGCGAGACGTTGCCGCCGCCGTGGAGGACGAGGTCGGAGTCGCTGCCGATGAGGCGTGCGGTGTAGAGTCGGAGTGCGAGCGGTTCGCCGTGTGCGCCGGCCCAGCATGCGACGGCGTCGGAAGCTGCCTTGTCAGTCCAGAGGTTGTTCATCGCGGCATTGTTCCCGAACGCGGGCGACGCTTCAACCGCCGCAGGATTGTGGGTGGACTCGGCCAGTCGATCTGCGCTTACGAATCTCGGCGGGCAGAGTCCGCCCTATCTGGCTCTCAGAGTCAATGTTCTACCCCGTAGTGTAAGTAGATCGCAAACGCAGCGATTCAAAAAAACAAGGTCATTGACAAACCGGATATTCCGCCCAAAGCAACAAGGGTGACGATTCCCCATTTTCGAAGCGAGGCGAACTCGGAACCGAACGACGCTCCAATGAGAATCCCAACAACCGAAACCGGAAGCTGTACCATCAAGACAACTAGGGAAGAACTCGGACCGGACATCATGCCGAATGGACGAGCACTGCGTCCGTCGAAACAATCCGCCAACGTAATCACCGTTATCAGGCACGCGATCAGGCAACAGAAGATCAAAACCAAAAGTCGAACGCCAAACCAGATTACCCCGCGTCGACGCTTGAAGTAGAGGGCATAAGGACCGAAGAAGGAACCGCATTCGGGGCAACGATATTCGGTCAGGCCGGTCAGGTTGTAGCCGCACGTTTTGCATCGCTTGCCGGAGTCGGCAACGGGGGATGAAACCTGCACATCATTCTCCTCGGCCATGTCCGAGTTCCTTGTGTCCACGGGTGTTCCAAGATATTAGTGGCCGAAGCCGACTGTACAAAGTACACGACCTATCAGGCTTTGCGTGATTGTCGTACAATTGCTGCCATGACCGTCAAAGAAATCCTCGCCAAGCTCGAATCCCTCGGCGACGACGCTCGCCGCAAGCACAACACCAAGGCCGGGGCGCCCGACAACCAGTTCGGCGTCAAGCACGGCGACATCCGCGCGATGGCCAAGAAGATCAAGACCGATCACGAACTCGCGCTGAAGCTCTGGGACACGGGCAACGTCGAGGCCCAGCTTCTGGCCACGCTCATCATCGACGCCAAGTTGCTCTCGGCCAAGGACGTTGACCGTCTGACGCGATCCACGAGCTTCGCGTACGTGGCCGACTGGATGAACAGTTACGTCGTCGCGCAGCATCCGGAGAAGGAAACGCTGCGCGAGAAGTGGATGAAGGACAAGGATCGCTGGGCCGCCCGCGCGGGCTGGCACTTCACCGCCAGTCGCGTGAACAAGGACGCCGACGGGCTCGACCTTTCCGCGCTGCTCGATCGCATCGAAAAGGAAATGCCCAAGGCCAAGCCGGAAGTGCAATGGACGATGAACAACACGCTCGGTGCGATCGGCATCAAAGATGCGAAGCTCCGCAAGCGCGCCGTCGCCATCGGCGAAAAGATCGGCCTGTACAAGGATTGGCCGGTGTCGAAGGGCTGCACACCGCCGTACGTGCCGGTGTGGGTCGATGCGATGGTGAAGCGGAAGGGGTAAGGCGCGAAGAAGAGAAGCGCTAATCCCAGGGTTTTAGAATACTCAATCCGCTGCCGGCGCAAAAAAAGCCGCTATCCGCCGCCTCGTGCCGAACTGGAATCTGATTGTCCGGATCCGTTGCCAGAAAACGCCCCAACGGGGCGCCGGGTTGTGGCAACGAGTGCAGCAGCGGGGCGGCGCAGCCGCCGACGAAGAACTCAAAAAAAGGGGATGTGCTTTACTTGCTCCGCCCCAACGGGGCGTGGGGCTGTAGCCACGAGTGGAGCGGCGGCGAAGCCGGCGCGAAACTCGTGGAAGTAAAGTCTCCCGATGCTCTTGTCGCCCCAGAGGGGCAAAGGAAACACGATTCCCGGCACGTATTCCCAACTCCTGCTCCACGTCGTCTTCTCCACGAAGGCCCGAAACCCCTGGATCACGCCCGAAGTCGCCGAACGCCTCTATCCCTACATCGGCGGCATCGTGCGGGCGGAGAGGGGCGTCCTCTACGACATCGGCGGCGTGGAAGATCACGTACACATGTATCTTCGTTGGCGGCCGGATGGATCGGTGTCGGACCTGATGCGCACGGTGAAGTCGCGGTCGAGCAAGTGGATTCACGATGAGTTCGCGGCCCTTCGCGAGTTTGCGTGGCAGGAAGGGTACAGTGCCTTCTCCGTCAGCAAATCCCAGGAAGAGGCCGTAAAGAAGTACATCGCCGGACAGGCCGAGCATCATCGAAAGGAGGACTTCGAATCGGAATTGTTGCGGATGTTGCGCGCTCACGGCGTAGAGTGCGACGAGAAGTACGTGTTTGACTGAGCCGCTGCGTGGTCGGACGTTTCCTCTGCCCCGCCGGAGAAGGATCAGGAGTCACGACTTCTTCCACAGGTTACGCTCGTGTAGGCTTTGACGGTGCCGAGCCGAAATGTGATGGCTTGGAAGCGGGTCTCTTCGCCCCAACGGGGCGCGGGGTTGTAGCTACGAGTACAGCGGCCGCGCGGCGAAGCCGCCGACAGAGAACTCAAAAAACGGAATGTGCTTTTCTCTACTCCGCCCCAACGGGGCGTGGGATTGTAGCCACGGGTGACGTAACGGCGCGGACATGGAACGTAGCGGGTTGGAAAAGGGTCTATTCGCCCCAACGGGGCGTGGGGTTGTAGCCACGGGTGTAGCGGCCGCGCGGCGAAGCCGCCGACGCGAAACCCGTGGGGGCAAGGTTTCTTTACACTCTTCCCACCCCGGTGGGGTGGAGGACTCTGCCAAAGGGCGCGGGCGTGCGCGCAAAGAACTTTCCTCTTCCCCGCCGGGGCAGGTGTAGGGAGTCCCAACCATTTCCACGGGTTACGCTCGCGGAGGCTGCGCCCGGCGCTCGCTCCACCCGTGGCCACAGACCGTCGTCCCGTGGGGACGAAGATGCGCTCCTTCGGCGCGAAGTTCTTTTCGTTACTGGCGAGATGTTGGCCGAAAGCTACCGTTTTTCGCTGACGATCCGCTTAAATTCCGTCCAGGCTTCGGCGTCAGTGATGTTGTCGTGGACGATGCGGCGGACGGTTTGGATCATCGGGACCGGCCATTTCGACTGAAAGATGTTGCGGCCCATGTCGACGCCGACCGCCCCGGCGGAGACGGCCTTGTGCGCGAGGGTGAGGGCGTCGCGCTCTTCGATCTTCTTTCCGCCCGCGATGACCACCGGAACCGGGCAGCCTTCGACGACCTTCTCGAAGCTTTCGCAGTAGTAGGTCTTGACGATATGCGCGCCGAGTTCGGCGGCGATGCGGCAGGCGAGGCCGAGGTAGCGGGCGTCGCGGACCATCTCCTTGCCGACGGCGGTGACGGCCAGCACCGGAATGCCGTAGCGCTGGCCTTCGTCGCAGAGGCGGGCGAGATTGGTGAGCGTAGTCTTTTCGTTCGGCGAGCCGACGAAGATGGAGATCGCCAGGCACGACGCGTTGAGCCGGATCGCGTCCTCGATCGAGACGGTGATGTCTTCGTGCGAGAGGTCATCTTTGAGAATGCTCGTTCCGCCGGAGACGCGGAGGACGATCGGCGTGCGAATGGTCGCATCGACGCAATTCCGCAGCACGCCGCGCGTCAGCATCAGCGAGTCCGCAAACGGCAACAACGGGCGGACTACGTCGCCCGGTTTTTCGAGGCCTGTGGTCGGGCCTTGGAAGTAGCCGTGGTCCACGGCCAGCATGACGCATCGGCCAGTGGTGGGTGAGATGATTCCCGCGAGTCGGTTTTTTAGTCCCCAGTCCAAAGCGGTTGGCCTCCAAAAAGCCCTTTTAGATCGCGCATCTGACCGGAATATACGGCTCGTTGGGTATCAAAACAACGCCATATCGCCAACTCTTGTTCAAATACAGTTCAGTTATATTATTTTGACGTTACTCAATACAAAAACTTACTAAGTTGGTACGATTTAGCTTTGATATAAGACCAAATCGGTCGTATATTGGTTAGCGGCCCCTGGATTGGGTGGCGAGTGGAGTCGATTCAATGCTCGCTCTGACAAGAAAAACGGATTACGCGCTAGTGGCGCTATCGGAGCTCGCACGGAGCTTTCCCGCGACGCTGAGTGCCCGGCAATTAGCGGAAGTTACGGGAATCAGTTTTCCAGTGTTGTCAGGAGTCTTGAATCATCTGGTACGCGGTGAACTCGTCGTTTCGATTCGAGGGGTGCAGGGCGGCTATCGTCTGGCGAGGTCGGCCGAAGAGATTCGGCTGGTGGACATTGTCGAGGCGATCGATGGTCCGCCGCGTCTGACTCAGTGTTGTTCACAGGCGTCGCCCGCGCTTGATGCGGACGAAACTTGCGACCTCGAAGGGTCATGCCGGATCATGGGGCCGATGCAGCGCGTTCATCGTTGTTTCACCGAGTTCATGAGCCGGATTCCGCTGTCGCATATTGCGTTTGATTTTGTACCCGTGCAGGTGGCCATCAATGGCGACCGCGGCATGGTGAAGAATATGGGTTCCGATGACGCGGCCCTTGGCGGCGCGCGACTGAAATCGGAATAGGTGGCGAGTCGTTTCAGGCTGTCGAGGAGTAAGAAAAGAAATGGCCATTACATTGACAGAGCTTGCGGCAAAGGAAGTGAAGAACATCGTCGAGCAGCAGTATGAAACCGCGCGGAGCGCAGGCGAGGAGCCGAAGAAGTTGTTTCTTCGCATCGGCGTCAAAGGCGGCGGGTGTAGCGGATTCAGCTATGCGCTGGACCTGACGGAATCCATGAACGAGGAGACTGACGAGCATTGGACACAGGACGGCGTGGACGTGATTTGTGACAGCAAGAGCATGCTGTACCTCGACGGCACGAAGATTGACTTTAAGGACGAAGTGATGGGGCGGGGGTTCGTCTTCAGCAATCCCAATGCGACCAGCAGCTGCGGATGCGGTTCGAGCTTCTCGGCGTAGACATGTCGTGATGTGGTGATTTGGTGAAGTGGCGATAAGGCGGCATTGACGGACCGCTACATGACTGTCGCAGTACGGATTGGCGGCGCGGAGGGGACGCGAGTCGCAAAAAGACGAGGGCCGCGCGGACTAAAGTCTGCAGCTCATTAACAGGGAATAGCCATGACGACGGCAACGACGGATACGCTCGAACGGTGGGAGAAACAGCAATACAAGTACGGGTTTGTGACGGACATCGAGTCCGACAGCGCGCCACCTGGATTGAGTGAGGATATCGTCCGGTTCATTTCGGCGAAAAAGAACGAGCCGGAGTGGATGACGGAATGGCGGTTGAAGGCTTATCGGCACTGGCTGACGATGAAGGAGCCGACCTGGCAGAACTTCAAGTACGGCCCGATCGACTATCAGAAAACTATCTACTACTCGGCTCCTAAACAGAAGGAAGGGCTCAAGAGTCTCGACGAGGTTGATCCGAAGCTGCTGGAAACGTATGCGAAGCTCGGCATTCCGTTGGGTGAACGGGCGGCACTGGCGGGGGTCGCCGTGGATGCGGTGTTTGACAGCGTGTCGGTGGCGACGACGTACAAAGCCAAACTCGGCGAGCTCGGGATCATCTTCTGTTCCTTTTCGGAGGCTGTGCTGCATCATCCCGAACTGGTGAAAAAGTGGCTGGGGTCAGTCGTGCCGTATTCGGACAATTTCTTCGCGACGCTCAATTCGGCCGTGTTCAGCGACGGATCGTTCGTCTACGTGCCCAAGGGCGTGCGCTGTCCGATGGAGCTTTCGACCTATTTCCGGATCAACGCGGCGTCGACGGGACAATTCGAACGGACGCTGATTATCGCGGATGAAGGCGCGTCGGTGAGTTATCT
>CAZAMB010000019.1:0-76690 GCA_964486335.1 uncultured Phycisphaera sp.
TGCAGATCGGGGTGACCGGGTTGCGATTCGATCGCGGAACGCAGATTCCTGATCTGCTGTTCAATCATCTCCGTCACATGCGCCGACTTTGGTCCCTTGGCCGACGCGGCGATTGCCTTGGGTGCGATGTGTCTGCTCGATTGTTCGGCGGCGGAGAGCCTGAGTTGAAGTCGAGCCAGTTCGCCGAACAGGAGCGTGCCGTTGGGTTCAATGGCGGCGGCCGCGTCGAAACTCGACTCGGCTTCTTCCAGGCGACCCAGTGCCTGGGCACATACGCCGAGACCGACATACGCCGATACAATCCGATCGTTGATCTCGATCGCGCGGCTGAAGGATTTGGCTGCTTCCACCGTGTCGCCGAGACGCAGCAATGCCGTGCCGAGCTTGATCTCGGCCTCAAGGTATTCGGGGTTCGCGGCGACCGCTCGTCGGAACGCCTCCACCGCCTGCGATCCTTTGGACATTTTGACGCACAGATCACCGAGTCGAAGATAATGATCCGCGCATTCGGGACGCTGCCGAATCAACTCGTCCAGCTTCGTCACGGCCTCTTCATAGCGCCCCGCCCGTGTGTATGCGGCGACCAAATCGTCGGTCGCCTCCCAATTGTCGGGATTGATCGTCACCGCGAACTGGAATCGCTCGATGGCGTCATCAAATCGCTCAACCCGCACATACAAATTCGCCAGCGAAAGTGCCGCGGCCGTGTCTTCCGGCATGCACCAGCAAAGGTGTTCGTAATGGGTGATCGCCATCGACACGTTGTCGAGCTTGAGATAGATCGCCGCGAGCCGCTCATGGGCGTTGCTTAGCCGAGGAGCAATATCAATGGCGTCCTCGTAAAATCGAACCGCATCCTGCGTTTCACCTAGTTTTTCATGGCAGAATCCGAGGGCGAACAACGTCGGCGCGTCGTCCGCGTGATCGTCCAGCGCGAGTTGCAACTGCTCAATCGCCGGCCGGGTCAATCCCAGCGAATCCAGCGTGCACGCGAGTCCAATGCGGGAAATGACATCCTGCGGATCAAGCTTCAAAGCCGCTTGAAACGACTCCCGCGCCCGGACAATCTGCACATCCTGAAGCATGCGCAGTCCGAAGCGGCGGTGATGTCCGGGATTGTCCCCGTCGTCGCGCACGAAAGTTTCCAATTCTCGCGTGGACGTCACGCCGTCGTCGTGAAGCAGACGGCAAAACGCGGCGGCAAGTTCTCCGACGAGTCCGCGACCGAGGATTTCCAGCAAATGCGACATGGATCGTCCTGTTTCTCCCGGTTCAGAGGGGCAGCGCCGAAAGGGCTTGTTGCGCCGCCTCATATCGTTGATTCAATAGCAACGCGCGACGATACGCCGAGCGAGCCTTGATGACGTTTCCTTGATCGCGATAGAGGTTTCCGAGCAAGTAGTACACGTCGGCATACTCGGCACCGGCCTTTACGGCCTGTTCGAGTCGAATCGTCGCGTCGGCGGCGCGATCGGTCTGCTGGTACAGCTTGGCCAACTCGATCAGCGCGCGAATGCAGTTCGGATCGATCTGCACGGCAAGTTCGTTTTCGACGATCGCGTCCTCGCGCCGCCCCAGTCGATCAAGCAATCGCCCGCAATGATAATGAAGCTCGGCCTGCTCGGGCTGGCGAGACAACGCGACCTGGAGCGTTTGAACCAGAAGCGAATAGACGCGATCGTTGACCGCGCCGGCGGGAATGGAGAGAAAGGCGTCGACAAAATCCGGCTCGGCTTCGATCACCGTCGCAAGTTCCTGAATCCCTTCCGAATCGAAAGAATCGTCGTCCGGCACCATCGCCGCTCGAGCGCGCACGCTGATTCCTTGCTGCCGCGCGGCCTTGATCGCCTGGGCAAGAAGTAGGCCGATCTTCGGATCATTCGGTCGAATAAACTGCGCCCGAAGCAGATGCTGAACGGCATCTCCCGGCGCCGAACGAACGCCGCAACACATGGCCAGGTTCACCATCGCTTCGGTGTGATCACGAGCGATACTGACGACCTGTGTAAACCGCAATTCGGCCTCATCGAAACGATTCACTTCAGTCAAGAGGAGCCCGAGGTGAAAGTGCAGGTCCGCGTCCTCCGTGTTCTCACTGATGGCCTCACGCAGCGCGTCCATGGCCGCCTCCGTTAGTCCTGCGGCGTGCCGCGCATACGCGCGTCGGATTGCGTGAACCGACTGACCGGGTTCCTCAAGTTCGGCCTTGGCAAACTCGACATCCGCTCCACTCGGGTCGCCCTTGCCCAAGAGGCACGCGGCAAGATAGGACGCCAGCGAGAGATGCGGAGAATTGATTTGGCCGGCGGCGTTGAACTCCGCCATCGCCTCATCAAAACGCTCCGCGTTGAGGAGGCAAACGCCTCGACGAACATGATCGGCGGCCTTAAATCGCGCGCGGATGCGTTCAGCGAGTTCGGGCGGTGAAGACCTACTCGGCGTTGACCGGTCTTCGGAAATTCTCTTCATGCTTGTGGCCATGGAACCTGCGCTCCGTCCCGCGAAATCGCGATGGACGCAGATATATCGGTCGTTGCGCGACCGCCACTTAGAAACCGCCGTCGAAATTCCGTTCCCAGCCATGAAACGCTGGTTTGGGCCGGGGATGAAGGAATGACGACTTGCCCTCGTGGCAAGCATTCCGCACGGACCACGGTTTTTGCCATTGAAATGCTCCCTTTCGGCTAGACAGACGCCAAAGCGCTCTTTACGCTTCGGGCCGCGCCTGGCGCACAAGAACTGCGACGCAACATCAAAAGTACTTTCGGAGGCCGCCAAATGCTCGTCGATGCACTGCTGGATGCCGCCCGCAATGCCCCCAATAAACCAGCCGTCGCCGATGGGCACCTGGCGTTGTCCTATCGTCAGCTCGCGCGGCTTTCCTCGGTCTTTCGAAGCGTTATGATTCGGGAATCATCGTGCGAGCGCGTCGGATTGATGTTGCCCGCGTCATCGCTCTTTCCTGCCGCGCTCATGGGCACGCTTTGGGCTGGTCGCGTCGCCATTCCGCTCAACTTCCTCCTGCGTCCCGACGAACTTCAACGCATCATCGCAGATTCCGGCATCGATCGGATCATCACCGTTCGCCCGTTTGCCGAGCTTGTCGGCGAACTATCTTGTCGTTCTGTTTTCGTGGAAGACCTTGGGCTGAAACGAAAAATGATCTGGGCGATGCTCCGCGGACTCCCTGCCGCGCCGATTATGGAACCCAATCGAACGGCAGTCATCCTTTATACGTCGGGAACCACCGCCGAACCCAAAGGCGTCGAACTGACCTACTCCAATCTGCACGGCAACGCTACCGATTGCATTCAATCGCTCAACATCGATCCGCGCCAGAAGTTCCTGAACATCCTTCCGCCGTTTCACGTCTTCGGGCTGACCGCCAACGTCATCGTGCCGATCTGCCTTCGCGCATCCGTCTACGCCATCCCGCGCTTCAGCCCGATCGCCGCCGTCCGCACCATCGAGCAGGAATGTATCACGATCACTCTTGCGATACCCAGCATGTATGCGGCCATGCTGCGTGTAAAATCGGCGTCAAAGGACGCGATGAAGTCCATCTACTTGGCGATCAGCGGCGGCGAACCACTGGCCGACAGTGTTCGAAGCGCCTTCGCCGAACGATACGGAGTCGAGCTTCGCCAAGGCTATGGCCTGACAGAAACGTCTCCGGTCGTTTCGGCCTGCTCGCTCGCGGCGTCGAAGGTCGGCACGGTCGGACGCCCGCTTCGGAACGTGCGCGTTCGCATCGTCGACGCGGACGGTCGCGACGCGGCGGCAGGCGAAAACGGTGAAATCCTGATCGCCGGCCCAAGTGTGATGAAAGGCTACTACCGAAAGCCCGACGAAACGCGAAAGGTGATCGACGCCGATGGTTGGTTTCACACCGGCGACATCGGACGACTAGACGACGATGGCTTTCTCGCCATCACCGGCCGGGCCAAGGAAATGCTCATCATCGGCGGCGAAAACGTCTTTCCGCGCGAAATCGAGGCCGTTCTGGAATTGCACGAGGATGTGATGCAGGCTGCCGTGATCGGCATTCCCGACGACCTTCGCGGCGAGGTGCCGGTTGCCTTCGTTATGCCAAAAAAAGATGCAACGCCGGGCGAGGAAGCGCTTCGTGCCTTTGCCCGGGAGCGACTGGCCGGCTTCAAAACGCCGCGCCGCATCGTCATTCGCGAGGACCTCCCCACCGGTCCAACAGGAAAAATCCTGAAACGCAAACTCAAAGAGTTGTTGTAGAAGTCGGCAATCGCTCGACGGCCAAAAGAACGGCACCGGTCAAGCCGACGCGAATTCAAAAGTGAAATCCAGGAGCCAACATCCCTTCGTCGGTCGTCGCCCGACATGATCCTCCGCGTCAAAGCTCCTCGAATCGAGCGGTGAAATGCCGCAAGACTGGCGGCTCATGGACCATGCGCAATCCCCGAAGCCGGTCGCGGCGCTGAAACAGGTCGGTGATCGCTTCGATGACATAATCAATGTGGCTCTGCGTGTAGACCCTTCGCGGCATGGCGAGTCGAACAAGCTCGAGGCGCGGCTGCGAAGGAACTCCCAACTTGCTGGCATCACCCGAGGCCTTGGCCCCGAACATCACCGACCCGATCTCGACCGCGCGAATCCCTCCGACGCGATACAACCCGCAAACCACCGATTGTCCAGGAAATTGCTCTCGTGGAATATGCGGACACATGCCCGCCGCGTCGATGTACACGGCGTGACCGCCGGGCGGCTCGACAATGGGCACTCCGGCGGCGAGCAGCTTCTCTCCCAGATACTCCACGCTTCGAATGCGGTAGGTCAGATAGTCTTCGTGAACGACTTCCTCGAACCCCTGAGCCATCGCCTCCAGGTCACGTCCGGCGAGCCCGCCATACGTGACAAATCCTTCGGTAAGGATTAGCAAGTTGCTCGCTCGCTCGAACAAGGCTTTGTCGCGGAACATCAACAATCCGCCGATGTTGACCAAGCCGTCCTTCTTGGCACTAATGGTCGCCCCGTCGGCCAGATCGAAAACTTCTCGCACGATCGAGCGGACGTCCTTCGCCTCCATTCCCGGTTCCCGTCGTTTGATCAGAAAAGCGTTCTCGGCGAATCGGCAGGCGTCGAGAAACATCGGCAACCCGTGCCGGTCGCACACCGCCCGCACGGCCCGCAAGTTCTCCAGGCTGACCGGCTGACCGCCGCCGCTGTTGTTCGTAATCGTGACAAATACAAGAGGAATGCGTTCGGTTCCGACGTCGCGAATCAGTTCCTCAAGCGCCGGGACATTCATGTTGCCCTTGAACGGATGACGGGCCTTGGGGTCCCGCGCTGCGGGAATGGAAAGATCGACGGCTTGGGCGCCGGAATGCTCCACGTTGGCGCGCGTTGTATCAAAGTGGGCGTTATTGGGCACCACCTTGCCCGGTCCCCCGACAAGCTCGAACAGAATCCGTTCGCTGGCTCTTCCCTGGTGCGTGGGCAGGATGTGTTCAAACCCCGTCAACTCCTGGACGCACTTCTGAAAGCGATAGTAGCTGCGCGCCCCGGCATACGACTCGTCGCCGCGCATGATGCCGGCCCACTGTTCCGACGACATGGCCCCGGTGCCGCTGTCGGTCAGGAGGTCGATGATCACGTCTTCCGCGCGAATGGAAAACACGTTAAAGCCGGCCTCACGCAAAATGCTCACACGTTGCGCAGCCGTGGTCATGCGAATCGGTTCGACGCATTTGATGCGAAAGGGCTCGATGATCGTCTTCATTCGCCAAACTCTCGGGCATTTTCCGTGCCGCGCGAACGAAACAACACAATGAGCAACGTTCTCGACCAACGGAACGCAGCGAAACGCCTCATAAGGCCCGCATTCGGTGAATTCACGGTAACGAGGTGAACCGGGCAACGTCAATCGCAATACAACCTTTTCGCTTTGGGACCGGCACCCCTGTCTGTCCCTTGGCGCAAAGCCAAGTCCAAAGGCAATTCTCCGCTGCTATGCGATGAACAGGGGCTTCATGGGACCTTCCCGGCGTGCGGACGCGATCATACGAACGATGCGGTCCGATTCGACCCCAAAAAAATACGTAGGCTGAATGCCGCTTCGCGGTACACTATACGGCATGGGCGAAACCATCGGCCTGTTCGGCGGCAGCTTCAATCCGATTCATTTCGGTCATTTGCTGGCGGCTCGCGCGATCCTTGAACAGCTTCCCCTCCAACGCGTTGTATTCTTGCCGTCGCGCCGACCGCCGCACAAATCAGAGGGCGACCTCGTGGCCGCGGAACACCGCGCCGAGATGGTCCGGCTCGCAATCGCGGACGAACTCGGTTTCGTTTTCAGCGATCACGATGTTGCCCGTTCCGGACCGTGCTATACTTTCGACACCGTCCGGCATTTTCGAAGTTCGCTCGGCGACGACGTCGACCTCTGCTGGATCATCGGAGCCGATTCCCTGCCGGAACTTCCCCAGTGGCATCGGGCGGCCGATCTCATCGACTCGTGCCGGATCATTACCGTCTCACGCCCAGGAATTAAGATCGTTGATTGGAGCGCTTTGTATCGTCATTTTGGCGAAGATCGCGTCGGAAAGCTCCGCGAGGGCGTGATCCCAACGCCCACCATCGACATCTCCGCGACCGACATTCGCCGCCGAATCGTCGAAGGTCGATCGATCCGCTTTCTCGTTCCCGAGCCCGTCCGCGACTACATCGATACGAACCGGGTTTACAGTGAACAGCCTTGATTTCCCGACCGCGTGCGTACGCCGTCGTTGTTCAGGGCCGATTCGGAATCCGTACGCCCGCGAGCGGTGGTCCGCTGCGTTGTTTAGAATCTGAAGTGCGTTTGTAGCATTTGTTCGCCTTGACACCCCGACCCTTCCACACAAGAATTGCCGGACTACGCAATCCCTCGATGCCGTCAGCACGCTGGCAAGCGCGCCGCACGGGGTTGCGGCTGGCGTTCGACCCGCTTCGCCGGGCTGAGCCGCGACGGCATAGATTATGACGGAGGTTCCCGCGCAATGGCCAAACAACAGGGTGCAAATACGATGACGGTCGGGATGATCGTCTTTGTGGGCCTATGGCTCGCTTCGACCATAATCCTGGTTATCCTGTACACGGGGCAAGAGAAGCTCAACGAAGAAAACGCTCGCCTTCGGGCCTCCTATGCTCGCACCATCAATTCCCAACAGGAACGCTCCATTGAATACATCAAGGGGGCAAGCGAGTCCGGACCGACGATTGTCGGGTTGGTCGAGGAAGCACGAGCGACCACCGCCCAATTGGCTACGGGCGACGCCGCCAATCTGGCTTCGGCGGTTCGAACAAAAAGAGATCAACTTCTGACGACCATTCGAACCGATGGATTGGTCCCCGACGCTTCGACCTTTGCCGACGTTTCCTATCATGACGCGCTCGTCCGATTGTATGAGTTGTTCAAGTCAGAGACCGGGCAGCGAAAGGCCGCTCAGGAACGAGTGGCTCAGCTCGAATCCCAGGCAACGACGTTGGTCGAATCGGAAACCGCGCTCAAGAACAACTTCGCTAAGGAATCGAAGCGTTTGAGCGATTCGCTTGCAGAGGCCGAAGCCGAACGGGCTTCCTACCGCTCTGATCGCGACGCTCAGATTGAATCCCTGAAGAAAGCGGCGGAAGACGCGCAGAAAAGACACGACGCCGAACTGACCCGCGAGCGTCAGATCCGCTTGGCCGCCGACCAGCAACTGGCGGATTTTCAGAAGCGTTTTGCGGCCTACCAATCCAAATTCGGGGGTTTGCTTCCGGGACCGGAGCGACTCTCGACGGCCCGCCGCCCTGACGGAAAAATCCTCACCGCCATCCCCGGTGACCGCGTCGTGTACATCAATCTGGGTCGCAGGAATGCACTCACGCTCGGGCTGAAGTTCGCTGTGTATTCTGCCCAAACCGGCATTCCGGAAGACGGTCGGGCCAAAGCGCAGATCGAAGTGGTTTCCATAGCTGATTCTTCGGCGGAATGTCGTGTTTTGGCTGTCGGCGCGAACGAAGTGATCTTGGAAAACGACCTGATCGCCAACCCCATCTATGATCCCGATCGTCCGCTGAGTTTTGTTGTTTCGGGCGAATTCGACCTGGATCGTGACGGCTCGCTAGACAACGACGGAGCGGGCACGGTGGAAGCGTTGATTCGAAACTGGGGAGGCACGGTAACGGCTGATCTGACCCCGTTGACCGATTTTGTGATTCTCGGCGCGAAGCCGAGCAACTTTGGCGGCGGCAATGATTCTGGAGCCGAATCGCCGGCCCAGCGCTACGAACGGGCATCGTCACAAGCCGCCACCATGGCGGTTCCCGTGTTGACCCAGGATGTCTTTCTGAACTTTCTAGGGTTCACCGATCGATATGCACGACGGTAGCGTTTTTTTGCGATTCTGAAGCAACGGCATATATTGAACAGACCACTTCGAAGGGCCCCGAATTCGCAGCGTTGAATGGCACATCGAACCAATCAAGTCTTGAGTGGCGTGGCGATGTTACATTTGACAGTCCGAGAAAAAGTAGTATAATTTCAGGGCTGGGAGCTGCATCAAACGTAAAATGCCATAACAATTAATTCAGCAAAACTTTTCGGCGAACGAAAGCAGGTTGGCGTTCCGGCGGAGATGGTTCTGCCTTTTCTGAGAAAAGTCTCTCCCTTGGTAAACTTCGAAAGCAAGAAACGGCAGATTCTCGATCACGTGGACTTGCATGCTCTCGTGAGCGAGCATGTCACGCTGCGTCGTACCGGCAAACGCTGGGTAGGACTCTGTCCTTTCCATTCAGAAAAAACGCCGTCGTTTTCCGTATCACCCGATATCGGCGTGTTCAAGTGTTTTGGATGCGGCAAGGGCGGAGATGTTTTTTCTTTTATCCAATACCGCGAAAACGTCACCTTCATGGAGTCGATGCGCATCCTCGCGGACCGGGCCGGGGTGGAGCTCGATGAACCCAGGCAAGGGTCGGGTAATTCTCAGGCTGGCGATAGTGTAGGGCGCGCCGAGGTGTCCGCGGCCTGCTCTTGGGGGTTAGCGTATTATCGGTCAAATCTCGCTCATGAGTCGTTGGGGCGATCCGTGAGACAATATCTTCACCAAAGGGGGTTTACTGACCAGACGATTGACCAGTTTGGTCTCGGCCTGGCCATTGACGGCGCTCCATCGCTCCGATCGAATGCGGCCGCCGCGGGACTGGCGTCGCCAGTGCTCGAGGCCGCCGATCTCATTCGCGCCAGTGACGATGGCCGCTTCTACGACACGTTTCGTAATCGGATCATTTTTCCGATTCGGGATGCGTCGGGGCGGGTCATCGGTTTCGGCGGTCGCACGCTTATTGACGATCGCGCGAAGTACCTCAACACCCGGCAGAACGTACTGTTTGACAAGGGGCGCGGCTTGTACAGCGTTGATCTCGCGAGGCAGGCGATCGCGGAACGCGGGCGAGCCATCGTGGTGGAAGGATACACCGATTGCATGGCGTGCCACCAAGCCGGCCTTACGGAAACGGTCGCCACTCTTGGCACCGCGCTGACCGAAGCACAGGTCGATCTTCTTCGCCGCTACTGTGGCGAAATCGTTCTTGTTTTTGATTCGGATGTGGCGGGGGCTGAAGCGGCCGATCGGGCATTGCGCGTGGCACTGCCTCGCGGCATCAAGGTGCGGATCGCCCACGTTCCGGAAGGCAAGGACCCCGGCGAATTTCTTATCGGTCCCGACGCGGCAGCGCGGTTTTTGGACGTATTGAACACCGCTCCCGACGCGCTAGAATTGACGTGGCGGCAGACGGTCAGCCGGTTTCAGGCGGATGCGTCTGACGTTCAACGACGCGAGGCGGTGGTGAGTTTTGTCCGCCTTGTCGGCGAGGCATCGGGGGCCGAGGCGCTCGATGCGATTCAGAGGGGCTTGCTGGTCAATCAAGTCGCCCATTTGCTGAGGATGGATCGAAACGAGGTGGGTCGGTTGATGGCCGCGACTGGATCGTCGCGAAATCAAGTTCCTTCGTTTTCAATGGAAAATCAGAACCTGCGCCGTCCGGCAACGCCGATTGATGGCGAGCAGGCGGCGTGGGAAACGGTGCTCGAGGTATTGTTGCAGGAACCGGGACTCATCGGAAACTGTTTACCGCAACTCGACGTAAGCCGCATTCAGGATGCGAGGAATCGTCGTATTGCGATGTGGATGGTCGACGCGACCCGCGAGTTTGGCGAATTCGGCGTTTCGGACGTTCTGGTTCGGTCCGATACGCCTGCCGATTCGGAACGAATCGCGGAATTGGTGCATCGAGGCGAACTAAGAGGAAACCCGGCGAGTTTGCTGCGAGCAGCGGTGGATCGCATTCAATCGGCCGTTCGAGAAGAGGAACTGGAGTGCACGCGACGGCGATTGTTTGAGGACAAGGAAGAAGGCAGCGGACCAGACGCGAGACAGGACCTCGCAGACTATCAGGACGGATTACGAAATCACCGGCGCTTCGGTCCCCGGCGCATCATCCGCGGGACGGCGAGTGCGTCGATTTCAGGCCCGACGGGCGGCGAGGCGCCCGAATCGGCAACCACAACGGAGTCAACATGAACGAGATGACGACGGCAACGCAGGACCCCATTCAGGGCGCGGTGGACGACCTGTTGGAGCTTGGGCGGAAACGGGGTTTCGTGACCTGGGAAGAGATGAACACGATCCTCCCGGATGACGCCATCGACCCGAACCAGCTTGAGCTGATTCTGCTTCGCCTCGAGGAAGCCAGTATCGAAACGCTAGACGAGGTGGACGCGGCTCGCCACGACATGCGGCGCAAAGCGGCACCCACCCTCCGGCGCGAACAGCGTGAAACAACCTCTCGCGCGGAACCCACTGTTGCAGCGTCGCCGTCGACTGACGGAGACGACGTCGATCTCGATGTGGACGTTGTGGAACTCGTTCAGGAGGTCGGAACCAAGCGAATTGACGATCCGGTTCGCATGTATCTGACGCAAATGGGTGAGATTCCCCTGCTCACCCGAGACGAGGAAATCCGCCTCGCAAAGAAGATCGAACTCACGCGAATGGCTTTTCGCCAAAAGGTGCTGGAAAGCGATTACTGCGCCGGACTGGCTGTGGATATTCTTCAGCAGGTCCACGATGGAACGCTGCCGTTCGATCGCACGATGAAGATTTCGACTTCGGAACATGCGGCCAAGACGAAGATCAGCACGCGGATTCCGGTCAATCTGGTGACCGTGCGGACGCTCCTTCAGAAAAACGAGGAACTCTGGCAGCAGTTGCTGGCGTCGCGGCTTGCGGCCTCCGCGCGGAAGAAGATCGAACGCGAAATGCGCGATCGTCGGCGGAAGATGTCCAAGCTATTGGAAGAGCTTTCGCTTCGGACGAGCCGGATTCAGCCGCTGATGAAGAAGCTCCGCGGCCTGCACCGCAAAATGATGGAATTGGAGCGTCGGATCGCATCCCAGGAAAAACGCCGCACGCTTCCCGATGACGAAATGGAAGCCATGAAGGACGAATTGGCGGGTATCGAGTCGTTGTGCCTGGAATGCTCGCCGGAACTTGGAAAACGACTGACGAGCATCCTGCGGGTCTTCAGTGAATATGAAGACGCAAAGCGGAAGCTTTCGGGCGGAAACCTGCGCCTGGTCGTGAGTATCGCAAAGAAGTACCGCAATCGCGGATTGTCGTTTCTGGACATCATTCAGGAGGGAAACACCGGGCTGATGCGGGCGGTGGACAAGTACGAGTACAAGCGAGGATACAAGTTCAGCACCTATGCGACGTGGTGGATTCGCCAGGCCATCACGCGAGCCATCGCCGACCACGCGCGGACGATTCGTATTCCGGTTCACATGATCGAAACGATGAGCCGGCTCCGTAATATCAGCAAAGAACTACTGCAGGAGCTTGGCCGAGAACCGACCATCGAGGAGATCGCCCGACGAGCCAAGATGCCGCTGGGCGAATGCCGGCGGGTGCTGAAAATATCGCGGCATCCGATTTCGCTCGACCGCCCCGTCGGCGAAAGCGAAGATTCGTACTTCGGCGATTTCATCGAAGACGACTCGGTTGAGTCGCCAGTGGGAACGGCCGGCGGCGAAATGCTCAAGGACCGCGTCGAGGAAGTCCTCAAAACGCTGACGTATCGCGAGCGGGAAATCATCAAGCTGCGGTACGGCATCGGCGACGGATACACCTACACGCTTGAAGAGGTCGGCAAGATTTTCAAAGTGACCCGCGAGCGCGTCCGACAGGTTGAGGCCAAGGCCATTCGCAAACTGCAGCATCCGGTGCGGGCGAGAAAGCTCGAAGGCTTTTTGGAAAATCTGTCGCCGGTTTCGTCGAATTGATGCCGGTCGAATTCTGTGGGTGTGTCCCCGCGACACCGAAGCCCATGTAATTGCGCGCGGTGAGTTTCGTACCGTTTCACAACCAACTGCCAGAACTCCTTTCTATTCCATGAATTGATCTCAGTTTCGGCGTCTTCGCGCCCCATTTCAGTCCGCTCTGAACCGAGATTGCAGCCGGATTCGATTTGAACCGGTCTTTCCCTCGTATTGCGTTGGCACGAAACCTGCTATGATGCCAACCGTAAGGGTTACGGATGCGGTCGCCGTGGCCTTTCGGGATGTTTCCTGCGGATTCGGCGCGAGTCCTGCGGGAAATCACGCATCGACGGATTCCCGTCCTGATGCGAGGGTTCTTCTGGCGTGCAGACGCGCCGGCTTGGCGAGAGAGTACCATGAGTGATTCCCACGTCTGCGTGAGTGATTATCAATGAAACTCGCGATTCCCAAGGAAGTTCTGGACGGCGAGCGCCGAGTCGCCATTGTTCCCGAATCGGTCAAAAAGCTGGTGAAGGCCGGTCTATCGGTCGCCCTGGAGCGCGATGCCGGATCGACTGCGTTCGCATTGGACGCAGAGTACGTCGAGGCCGGTGCCACGATCGAAGCGGATCTGGCAAAGTTGCTTTGTGATGCGGACATCGTGGTTAAGGTGCAGCCGCCGACCATGCGTTCCGACATTGGCAAACACGAGGCATCGCTCTTGAAGCCCGGCGCGATTCTCCTGGCGATGTTGCGCACCCATCGAAACCATGACGTGGTTCGAATGTTGATGGATGGAAAAGTCGCGGCGTTCTCGATGGATGCGGTGCCGAGGATCACGCGAGCACAATCGATGGACGTGCTGTCGTCCCAGGCGACGATCGCCGGATACAAGGCGGTGCTGATCGCTTCCAATGAAATCGGGAAGATGTTTCCGATGCTGATGACGGCGGCGGGAACCATCCTGGCGGCCAAGGTGCTGGTGATCGGCGCCGGCGTCGCAGGATTGCAGGCGATTGCCACCGCTCGGCGACTGGGCGCCAATGTCGAGGCGTTCGATACGAGGCCGGTGGTGAAGGAGCAAGTGCAGAGTCTCGGCGCGCGGTTTGTTGAGGTGCCGACGACGGGCGAAGATGCGCAGGATGCCGGAGGGTACGCCAAAAAACTCTCCGACGAATACTACAAACGGCAAGGCGAAGTGATGGCCAAGCACGTCGCGGCGGCTGACGTGGTGATAACCACGGCGCTGATCGGTGGAACTGTAGCGCCCAAGCTGATCACCGAGGAGATGGTGAAGGCGATGCGTCCGGGTTCGGTCATCGTGGACCTGGCGGCGGAAGGCGGAGGAAACTGCCATCTGACGGAACCGGGCAAAACAGTTTTTAAGCACGGCGTGACGATCTGCGGTCCGGCGAATCTTCCATCGGAAATGCCCATTCACGCCAGCCAGATGTACTCACGCAATCTGACGACGTTTCTGTTGGAGTTCTACAAGAACGGCGCGTTCAATCTCGACCTGAACGACGAAATCATCAAAGGCGCGATCATCACGCACAACGGTGAAGTGCTTCACGCGGCCACGCGCGAGGCGATGCAGAAAGGAGCGGCAACGTGATCCTCGCGGAGTCTTCCGTCCTGGAGTTGTTTCTCAACAACTTTGCCGTATTCGTGCTTGCGATGTTTCTGGGTATGGAACTGATCTCCAAGGTTCCGCCCATTCTGCATACGCCGCTGACGTCGGGATCGAACGCGATTTCAGGCATTACCATTGTTGGATCGCTCGTGATCGCGGGCAGCGAACCGACCATGGCCAAAGTCTTGGGATTCCTCGCCGTCGTCTGCGCCATGGTCAATGTGGTCGGCGGCTATATGGTCACCGACCGCATGTTGAAGATGTTCAAGAAAAAATAGCCCGGATTTCATGCTATGTCTGACTACGCGCAGTCATTGATTGATTCCATGTTTCGCGGCCCGACGTTTGTCGCCGTGTCCTTTGGATTGCATCCGGAGGTGCGGGCGCTGATCGAGAATCTCATCTACCTGGTTGCAGCGGCCTGTTTCATTTTCGGACTCAAGTGGCTGTCGCATCCGCGAACGGCACGTCGCGGGAATTTGACATCGGCACTCGGAATGTTGCTTGCGATCGCCGTCACGCTGTTGGACAAGCACATCGTTTCATTCTGGGTCATTCTTGCGGGCGTTGTCGTCGGTTCGGCGATCGGTGCGATCATGGCGATTCGCGTGCAAATGACGTCGATGCCGCAAATGGTCGGTTTCTTGAACGGATCGGGCGGATTGGCGTCGGCAATCGTAGCGTTCGCGGAGTTTCTGAAACTCCCTGAAAGTCCGCGAACCGACACCGTCATTACAATTGGCCTCAGCGTGCTGATCGGCATGGTAACGTTCACGGGCAGCATGATTGCCTTTGGGAAGCTCGAGGGCTGGAAAGTCAAGGGGGTTTCGCTCAGCAAACCGATTGTTTTTCCGATGCAGCACCTCATCAACATGGGGCTGGGGCTGGTCGTTGTGATCCTCGGCGTCATGGTGACGCGGGATCCGACCGGAGGAGCCGCATTCGCCATGGTGATCGTGATCCTGGCCATCGCCGCCGTTTTGGGCGTGCTGCTGGTGATTCCGATCGGCGGCGCGGACATGCCCGTCGTGATCTGCCTTCTTAACTCCTATTCCGGCCTCGCGGCTATGTGTACGGGGTTCGTGCTCGACAACAAGGCCCTGATCATCACCGGCTCGCTCGTCGGCGCGTCGGGGATCATCCTCACGATGATCATGTGCAAGGCCATGAATCGTTCGCTGCTCAACGTGGTGGCGGGCGGGTTCGGCACGGGCGACACGGGGCCCGGCGCGGTCCCCGGCGCGGATGGCGCTCCGGTCACGGTTCGGCGCATGGACGCCGAAGAAGCGGCCATGGTGCTGGAAAGCGCCAACAGCGTGATCGTCGTTCCGGGGTACGGTATGGCTGTCGCGCAGGCGCAGCATATCGTGGCCGAAATGTCGGCGGTGCTCACGAAGATGGGTGCGAATGTTCGCTTCGCGATTCACCCCGTCGCGGGTCGAATGCCCGGTCACATGAACATCCTGCTGGCTGAGGCCAACGTACCCTATGAACAACTCAGCGATCTGGCGATCAATCCTGAGTTCGAACAATGCGACGTTGCGCTGGTTATTGGGGCGAACGACGTGGTGAACCCGACCGCCCGACACAACAAGAGCAGTCCGATCTATGGAATGCCCATCCTCGACGCGGACAAGGCCCGCACAGTGATGGTCTGCAAGCGAAGCCTGAACCCCGGTTTCGCGGGCATCGAGAACGAACTCTTCACCAAGGACAACTGCGTCATGCTCTTCGGAGACGCGAAGGCCATGATCACGGCCATCGTGACCGCGCTGAAGGAATCGCATTAACCCGGAAAAAGAACCCTCGCCCGGATGGTTAGCGTGATCGCCGACTTCGCAGCACGCGTTCCTGAATGGCCAGCAGTTCCCGGATGCCGCGCTGGGCGAGATTCAGAAGCTTGTCCAATTCGTCCCGAGTAAATGTCGCCTCTTCGCCCGTGCCCTGGACTTCGATAAACCGCCCGGACGCCGTCATCACGACGTTCATGTCCACGTCGGCCTCAACGTCTTCCCGGTAATCGAGATCAAGCAGCATCCGACCTGCTACTTTCCCGACACTGACGGCGGCGACGGCCTCTCGAATTGGGGTTCCAGAAAGCAGTTTGTTTTTTCGAGCGTACGTCACGGCGTCGCAGAGGGCGATGTAGGCGCCAGTGATACTGGCGGTGCGAGTTCCGCCGTCGGCCTGAAGGACGTCACAATCCACGAGAATGGAATTCTCGCCGAGTAAGTCCAGATCGACTACAGAACGGAGCGACCGCCCGATGAGCCGCTGAATCTCCTGAGTGCGTCCGTCGATCGAGGTTCGATTCCTTCTCCGACGCTCGTTGGTCGCGGCGGGAAGCATGTCGTATTCGGCCGTCACCCAGCCGCTGCCTCGTCCCTTTTTCCAGTCGGGCACGCCGCTTGACCAACTGGCGGTACACAGCACGACCGTTTGGCCGGACTGAATGAGTACGGATCCGGCGGGGTTCTCCGTGTAGCCACGGGTCATTCGGACCGGCCGCAGTTGTGTTGGTTTGCGCGAATTCCTTCGGGGCAAGTCGCTGCTCCTTTCGGCACGTTCCCGTTCGATGAACCAAGTCCTGGTAATGGACGCGCGACGTTATGAGCGACTCGGACCGTTGTCAACGGAATCTGGAATCGCGTCGAATACAACGCGGGACAAATCTCCGAGAGCGTGCAATCGGAACGACCGCGATGTCGAATGGATCGGTTCAATTGTGATCCAAAGGGCATCCGGCGGGATCATGTCGGTCACGCGGTCGGCCCATTCAACCACGACGCCTGAATCGTGCCGGATCATTTCATCAAATCCGAGCAGCGAGAAATCCTTCGAGCCGGTTAATCGGTAGGCGTCGAGATGATACAGCGCGAGTCGGCCGGAGTACTCTTGAACAAGGCTAAACGTCGGACTCGTGACTTCACAAACGCTTCCTTTGGCATTGCCGGTCGCAATGCCCTTGACCAACTGAGTTTTTCCAGCACCCAGGGGACCGACAAGGGCTATGACCAGTCCGCCCGGCATGGAATGCCCGATGTCCGCGCCGATGAAAAGGGTCGCTTCCGGAGAATCGGATCGAAAGGTGGCTTCCCTTTCCCCTGTCGTCAATGAACGTATCCTCGAACCGCGAGCGGTGATCGTTGGCCATCGGCCTGATTCAGAAATAACCCCGAGTCGATGATGTATCCGAGGGGCCAGAGAGTCAACCCGTTGACGTCAGCACTGTCCGAAACCACCAGAAGAAGCTCATAATCCTCGCCGTCGCCGAGCACGTGATCCGTGACGCTCACTCCATCGGATTGAGAAGCTCGACGCGCATCATCGCTCGCAACATTGAGCAGAAGGCGTTCGTCGAGAACTGCCCCGACGCTGGATGCTTCACAAATACGGGATAAGTCCAGTGAAAGGCCGTCGCTGATGTCAATCATGGCGTGCAGGCTGCCGCCGAGTCGTTCCGCCAGGACCCTCGCTTCTTCGATCCTCGGCCTAAACGTCATGTGATGGTTCAGAATGCTTCCGCCCAGTCTGCCGGTGACAAAAATCCTATCATTGACTTCCGCACCGCTGCGCGTGATGCAGTTCAAATCGTCAAAGGGTTCGGCGATGACCGTAATGTCGATGGCGAGTGATTGATTCCATCTCGCGAGATCGCCGCCCACAAGGGTGACGCGAAACTCTCCTGCGGCACAGATGATCCCCTCAAGCACCGCTTTCGCCCGGTCAGTTGACATTGACGAAGGCAAGGCCAGCGAAGCGACAATTGCCCTGGGCCGGGCGGCCATGGCCGCGCAGTCGCTCAGGCATCGGGCGACGGCCTTTCGTCCGATCGCGCTTGCCTCATCCTGCGTGGAATCAAAGTGAACGCCGTCGAGGAGCAAGTCAGAAGCAATGAGCGTTTCACTCGCGGGCGTGGCAACGGCGGCCATATCGTCGCCGATTCCCAAACGCACACCGGAACCGGGACACGATCGCTGTTTCAGCCAACGGATCAGCTCGAGCTCGTCACCAGCCATCGAAACCATCGTACCAATTGCTCGTTCACTCGCCAGCCAATCCGCTCTGCGTGACCAGAAACGCGGAGTCTGACGGAGATGCGGCGTTGCCAGGACTTTCGAAGACTGATCCGAAAAAGAGTCCCCCTGCACGCTCCGACGAGCGGTGCGTACAGGGGGTCAAAGGTCACATCAGCCTATCGTTCGCTTTCGTGTCCTGAATTACGCCAGATCGTCCGGGAGGCTTCCTTGGTCACGCCTGATACAAGCCGCGTCCCACTTTCTTCACAGAATCAATCGTTGGAAGCGCATTGCTTACGGCCTTGGTGAGGTTTGCAGAAGTGGTGTTGTAGCCCGCCTTGATGACCGCGTCGGCGATTTCCTGCGGAGAAAGCGCCTTGGCGCGCTGGCGAAGCGTCTTGACGATCATGTCTTTCAATGATCCCGAGCGTCCACCGCCCGGAGGTCGCCCCCGCCGTCCCGTGCCGGCGCGCATCACCGACATGCCCCCCATCACGCCCATCGCGTTCTCAATGCCGGCGATTTGACTGTCAAGGTGCGAACGCTGCATCAGCAGCGATTCTCGATAGGACGCCATTTCCTTGAGTACGCGCGAGGCGTCTCCCGAACCGATGGAAACTGAAAGCTGCGCCGAACGACCGGATCCTCGTCCGACCTTGCCGCCCTTGGCTTTCTTCCGAACACCACCAGCTCCGTGAATCGTGTTGTTATGACGAGCGAGATGCGCCGCCATTGAAAACGCACGGTCACATTTTGTACATTTGAAGGAACTCTTGGCCATTTCGTTTTTCTCCTTGTGTTTGGCAAAGAACAATACTCGAAATTACTCGATGCATCAGAAATGGGCAAGCGAAACAGAAAACAAATCTAATCATCCTAACTGATAACATAACTTAGACACATTCCCCTCGCCGAAAGCGCCTTTCCTGTCAACGGAGAACTCGCCTTACAATCCAATGCCAAGCTGCACAGTCGGCAATGGTAACTATGAAATGATTCCTAAGAATGCGGATAAAATTTATTCACACTTGGTTCGCGTTCGGAAGTTCACCGAAAACCACCGCTGCCATTGAAACGACGCGCCCAGGAGAGTTTTGTTCATTAAATCAAGAGCAAACGGTTTGCCGTGTTTTTTGACTTTCTCTGCAACAATTATTCAAGCCTGTTCACACAAAAACATGCAAGCGCCACTGCAACGCTCGTCGATTCTCAGCCGCGACGACGCTTCTTTTTTATTGTTCTACTTCTACTCCGAGGACCTCTGCTTCCATCGTTGCGAATCGAATGGCGTGACCGGCCGGGCCTTCTCTTTTTTGGCAATGCCAATGGCCTCGAATCTCCCTTTTGGCAAACGGCGTTCGATCCAGAAATCACCAGATTGAGTTGGCGTTTTGGTATATTTATTTCGGAAATGACGACGGCCACCCTATCGCCAATGCGAAACTCCTTACCAGTTCGCTCACCGAATAAACATCCACGTTCAACGTCCGGTTCCCATCGATCATTGCCCAAACTCTCAAAACGAACCAATCCATCTATCAGATAGTATCCCAATTGAACAAACAGTCCTGCTTGGGATATTCCTGATATGACACCCTGGAACTTCTCTCCCATTCGGCCCTGCAACAGGCGAAGAATGAATACGAGCTTCAATTCTCGCTCTGCCGCTTCTGCGCGGCGCTCCATTGCGCTACAATGATCACCCAATGCCGCCAATTCGGATTCTGATGGACATGCCTTGGCGGGCGATGGCCCCCCGTTCCGAACGCTCATTAAAGAGTCAAGCAGACGGTGGATGATCAGGTCCGGGTATCGGCGGATCGGCGATGTGAAATGGCAGTAGTTCTCACTGGCGAGCGCAAAATGGCCGACTTTCGCAGGAGCGTATTTCGCCTGTTGCATCGAACGCAAGACCGCGAGATTGACCGCAAAGGTCTCGGGACTTTCGCGAACTGTTTCGAGCAGTTGTTGCAGATCCTTTCGGCTTGCCCTCTTAGGAAGTTGTTGCCCGAGCGATTTCACGAGGCGAAGCAGTGCATCGCGCCGCAGGGCGTCCGGCTCTTCGTGAATTCGCCGCAGGAACGGAATCTGATTCTCAGAAAGCAATCGAGCGACAGCTTCATTGGCTTCCACCATGAACATCTCGATGATGGTATGAGAAAAGCTCGTATCGGCAGCGGCGACATCGGTCGCTTGTCCGCTGTCATCGAGGATGAGCTCCACTTCTGGGAGGCAAAGCGCGAGCATTCCCTCTTCGCGACGTCGTGACTGGATCGCGCGGGCCAGCGTCTCCATCTCCTTCAGCAAGCGGACCACCCGGGGATCGAGCCGGCCCGGTCGTCGTTCAAGGACGGCCGTCGCTTGGCGATAAGTCAAGCGCTTCGTGGACCTGATCAGCGAGTTGGCAAACCGCGTTGAGCAGACGCGACCCTGGTGATCGTAAGTAATGAACGCGGTCTTCGTAAGTCGTAACTGATGTTCCTGTAGCGAGCAGACGCCGTTGGACAGAACTTCGGGCAGCATGGGAATCACGATACCGGGAAGGTACACACTGTTGCCTCGTTCACGAGCTTCCACGTCGAGTGGACTTCCTTCGCCGACAAAGTGTGCCACATCCGCGATGTGAACCCCCAATTCGATTTGCCCGTCGGCGATTTGTTCAAGTGAAATCGCGTCGTCAAAATCTCTTGCATCATCAGGATCGATCGTAATCACCGTCAGCGTGCTTAAATCGACTCGACCCGCTGTATCGCGTTTGACATCGAAGTCCGTCGCCGCGGATCGCGCCGCTTCCATGACGGCGTTGGGAAAGTCGCCGGGGAGTTGATACTGTTCGATGACGCTCAGGGCATCGACTCCGGGTTCCCCTTCCGGGCCGAGCCGTTTGACAATCACCCCTCGCGCCGGCTTTCGATCTGTAGGAAACTCGATGATCTCAACGACGATGCGATCGCCGCAGCGAGCCCGTTTCGCACCGGGATCATCGATCTGCACGGGCGAATGGGAAGTGGAACCATCGGGTACGACAATCCATCGCGACGCCTGTTTCTGAAGAACACCGACGAATCGGTTCAGCCCGCGCTCTGCGATGGTCACGACTCGCCCTTCATAGAGCATCTTCCCGCCGCGTTTTCCACGCTTTCGGATTTCCACCTCGACCCGATCTCCGGTCATGGCGCCGCGCGTGCCGCTCGCAGAAACATAAATATCTCCATTCGCATAGGGAACATCGGACGTGACGAAACCGAAACCGCGGGGATGGGCTCGAAAAGTGCCGAAGCACCGACGGGGCGGCTCAGGAAGACGAATGGTTTTCCGAGGGCCGACGACGAGGCGACCGGCCCGCAACAGCGCCTCATAGGCATCATGGAGTTCGTTTTGATCGCCTTCTTCGACGCCGAGTCGCTCCGCGAGCTCGTCCAATGCGACCGGTTGATACCCTTTCGCCTGCACCAGTTTGAGGATACGCTCGGCAAATGCGTCGGACGGCATTCAATGACTCCCGAAGTCCGACGAAACGTGATCAACAAGTATGGATGAACAGGAAGGTGACGCCGCCATGGACGAGATTCTAGAACTGGCCGGGAAACTCGGCAAACGAATCGCCGAGGATGGGCGAGCAATGCAGATGATGTCGGCCAGGGACGCGATGGAAAAGAGCCTTTCCGATCGACAGCTCCTGAGTGAGTATGAAGACCACCAGCAGAAGCTGTATGAGCTGGAGTCCGCTGGAAAGCCCATAGAGCCCGATGACAAGCGAAAACTGGCTGCCTTGCACGCCAAGGTCGTTGGCAGCCCCGTCATCAAGCAATTACTCAAAGCCCAGGCCGATTTTCTGGAATTGATGAACGCGGTTTCACAACGGATTGAGCACGAGGCGCTCGGAGGAACCTAGCGGCCTCTTGGCAACTGTGGAACTCGCCAAACACCTCACGCCCCGTGGAATCTCCCGCTCGATGGCGTCAAGTACGGACTCGATGTCGGACTTGGGCATCCGTTGTATGACGCCCCGAAAGCTCTCCATCCGCTCCACAAATCGATCGATGGCGTTCGTAGTCAGCGGCGCAATCGCCATTCCAACGCCGAGTTTCTCGACATAATGCGCATTGAGAAGTTGCTCATATTGCCTTGCAACGGGAATAAGCAGCATCGGTTTTTCAAAGTGCAGGCATTCACAGACCAGACTATGCCCGGCGGATGCGATGACCGCGGAACAGCCTGCCAAATCGGAGAGGAATGCGTCGGAGCAGAATGGATTGAATTCAGTTGTGCCGCGACGACCAATCTCGCTGAAACCGTAGGCGCGAATGGGTATACGATTGTATTCAGCAAGCACTCGTTGCATGCCAACGTTTTCACCACCGGCTCCCTTGTACGCGAGCAGATAGCCACCCTGAGTCGGCTTCTTCGCGTACACCTCCGGCCGCAGAATCGGCTTCAACATGGTCGTCGGGTGGAATCGAATCGGCGCTTGAATGAACGATGTAATGAGGTATCGCCGAGCGCCCCCGTAATACATGCGAATCGCAAGGTATGCGTTCAGCGCATCCGCGCTGAATCCTGACGGATGCTCTACGTCGCAATGCGTCAGCAGATGCTGATTGTCGAGACTGACGTAGGGAACGCCATGGCGACGAGCCCAAAAGGCCGTAAACGGCTCGAAATCGGTAATCACGAGTTCGGGCTCGTAAGCCGAGAGCATGCGCTTGAGCGCGCCGTTGGAGGCCCGCAGCGAAGAAAACGCCGCCTGAATGTTGCGGACAATCGTTTCAACGATTTCCGCGCGACCTTCGCGGTAAATCGTCATCAGGCCGAGCACTTCATGAACCTGATCGGGAAAGCGCGGCCGAAGGTAGTCCAAAGCTCGATTGCTGCAAACGAAGCGAACTTCATGCCCGCGTTTCATGAGACCCTCGCCGACGCTATGCGCGCGGACGGCGTGGCCGAATCCGTCTCCCGAAACTGCGTAGGCAATCCGCGCCATGGTCCGTGGTTCTACTGAAAGAACCCCGTGGACTCAAGCCTCGAAGTGTATGGCCATGCTGCACCGTCGTCTGCGTTGAACCGGTTCCAATAACAAGTTGCTTTTCATCATCCTCAGGCAAGTCCGAAGCCCCAGCGCGACTTGGCAACCGTAATGGATGGAAGAGCAATCAGCGACCGCTGCCGCAAACCTGGACGAGGGGCCGAATCGCCGCTCACTAACAACGCCACATCGCCCGCCTCATTTGTCCACGGAGGTCCTAAGGCCGACCCTGCACTCCGAACCACGACAATGAAAAAAACGCGTCAGTTCATCGCTTCAGAATCTCTTGTGCAAGTGATTCCGCATCATATACCTTGCGTAACGCCTCGATGATCGCCCTCGTGTCGACCGAAACCGCCCGGCCCTGCTCCTCGGTGTACGCAATGTCAAGAACGAGGCTCTGGATGTTGCCGTCAAAAATCAATCCGACGACTTCGCCCCTCTTGTTGATGACCGGACTCCCCGAGTTGCCGCCGATGATGTCGGCCGTGCAGACGAAATTGAACGGCGTATCGAGATTCAACTTGTCCTTGCGATCCCACCAGCGTTGCGGGAGATCGAAGCCCTTTTGACCCTTCCGTTCCGTCGCCCGCTTGTACAAACCATCAAACGTCGTAAATGGAGCGATGGTGACGCCGCCTTCGGAGTAGCCTTTCACCGGTCCGAACGCCAACCGCAGCGTGAACGTCGCGTCGGGATAAACATCTTCCCCGTTAACCGCGAAATGCGCGGCCGCGATCTTAGCGTAGGCGTCCTTTTCCGCGCCTTCGATCTCATCTTCATATTTCTTTCGCCACTTGCGGGCGTCGGGATCAAGTTCGACGGCCAGTTGGATCATCGGGTCGGTCGACGCGGCGATTGCGGCGGTTCCCCCCTCGGAAAGCGCCTTTCGAACGGCGATGTCCTTGAGCTTCGTGCCGCGAACCAGTGATTCCGCCCGTGCTTTCGGCGACATCCCGCCAAGCGCCTTTTGTGTTGCCGGATCGTCGCCGCCGAACATCTCAACCATGTAGGAAAGGCTGCTGGCGATTCGGTCAACCTCCAGATCCTCATAGATCGGCTTGGGCGAAAAAAGATCGAGGTAAAGCGAGTCAAGATTGGCGTCGGAATATTCCCGAAGTCGCTCGGCGTTGGGCTTCTGCTTCTCCTCGGCCAGTCGGACAAGATGCCGAGCAATGCCGAACATATCGGAACTGATGCCCACCCGATTTCGAAGATAAAACTCGCGATACTTCGACAGCGTCGTCGCAACCTGATCCCACGCATCACCCCATTGCCCTTTGAAATCGGGATTGGCGTTGACGGCATCGCGCAGCTTCTTTTCCTCGGCTTCTTTCTTTTTCATGATCGCCGGGTCCTGCAAGCCGGCGAGAATACCGGTTCGTGCCTTGCGGCCATTCTGAACGCCGAACAGGTCGCCGCTGGCGATCCGCTCGAACTCAGAATTCCGCGCGGAAAACGTCTGAAGTTGAACCTCGCGCCGCCACAGTCGTTGCATCGTGAGCGGGGCTTCATAATCACGCATGAACTTGAGATGATCGACCGTGTTTAGTCGCTGGGTTCGGCCCGGATGACCGACGACGAACACCAGTTCGCCGTCCGACGATCCGTTCTCGCTCCATTTCAGGTAATGCTCCGGCTTGTAGGGCTTGCCGTCCTCATAGACACGGAAAAAGCACATGTCGAGGTCGTAACGCGGATACTCGAAATTGTCGTTGTCGCCGCCGAAAAAAGCGATATCCTGCTCCGGCGCCATTACAAGCCGAACGTCGGTGAATCGCTTGTACTGATAAAGATGATACCGTCCGCCCTTGTACAGCGTGACCACTTGGCAGTCGAGCTTCGTCGCGTCCTCGCACTCCTTCTCGACCGTCGAGATCATCTTCCGCCGAGCGGTGTTGGCATCGGCCGTCGACATGCCCGGCGACACCGCGCCATTGATCCGCTCCGTGAGGTCTTCAATGGCCCATAGTACGTTGACCTCCAGATCGGGACACTTCACTTCTTCGTCACGCGTTTTAGCAAAGAACCCTGTCTTGAGCAGGTTTTTCTCCGGCGTGCTCAACTTTTCGAGGTCGTCCGAACCAACGTGGTGATTGGTCATCACCAGTCCGTCGGCCGAAATGAACGACGCCGATCCCCCGGTATTGAACCGTATCGCCGATTTTTGAACGTGTTCAAGCCACTGCGCCGTCGGTTCAAACCCGTACTTTTCCTTCAACTCCTTGCTCGGCGGCTTGGTGAACAGCCACATCCCTTCGTCGGCGCGAGCAGACAGAATACTCGAAAACAGAACAACGCCGACGACCGACGTTCGAACAACCAGTCGGAACTTCATGTCACGAATCCTTTTCAAATGTCCCACAAACGCGGATAAAAACGCCGCCAACATTATGACGGTTGGGGCAGGTTCTTAACAGAGGAAAGTAAGGATGGACAAGTTCCGACGCCGTTCCGAGGAGTATCAAAGTCTCAGGCCGTGGCCAGGGCAGCGAACTTCGGAGATAGGTACTCCACGCAACTATCGAGGGTAGCCAACTTGGGGTAGTCTTCCTTGGGCACTTCAATTTTGTACCGCTTGCGAAGCTCCATCACAATGTCCAGGAAGTCCATCGAATCCAAATCAAGCTGGTCGCGTAGCCGCACATCGTCCTTCACATCCGAAACGTCCGCGTCCGGAGCGACCACAGTGATGATCCCTATGACAATGTCTCTGACGGCCTGATCGGGCATCCCTTCGTTAGTCCTTTCAATTGGCTTTCCGCTCGGCGAGTCACGGCCTACCGAGTCCCCGCACTCTAATCGATAAAACGCCGAGCGACAACCGCCGAGTTGATCCCCAGCATCCCAAACGAATTGTTGAGAATCGTGTCTACCCTCCCGACCGTTATGGGCTGCCCGATCACGAGATTTCGCACCAAGCATCGCGGGTCCGGATTGGTCAGGTTGATCGTCGGGTGGATCACGCCGTCATCGAACGAACCGAGGTTGCCCGCCAGTTCCAGCGCGCCCGCCGCCCCCATTGCATGACCAATAAAGCTTTTCGTGTTGTTGACGTGAACCCGCTTGAAATCACCAAACACTTGCCGAAGCGCCGTCGATTCCTGGATGTCGCCCGTTTCTGTTGCCGTCGCGTGCGTGCTGACAATATCCACCTCGTCAGGACCGAGGTTCGCGCGTTCCAGCGCCAGCCGCATGCACTCCGCAACCCGCTCCGGATTCGGAAGCACCGGGTCAATCGCGTCTGAGTTCATCGCATATCCGGCCACCTCGGCGATGATTCTCGCGCCGCGCCGCCGCGCGTCGCCCAGCCGCTCCAATACAAACAGGCAGCCTCCCTCGGATACGACGATTCCGTTGCGTGCCATGTCGAACGGCCGACTCGCCTGCGTCGGATCGTCGTGCCAGGCAAGGGCGTTTTCCGCCGCGAAACTCGCAAAAATCCCGAATGAGTGAATCGCCTCCGACACGCCGCCCGCCAACGCCACGTCCACTTCGCCCAGGCGGAGCATTTGCACACCCTGAATCAAGCCCGCATTGCCCGCCGCACATGCAGCGCCGATGGTGTAGTGCGGACCGCTCATCGAGAGATTGACCGTCACTTCTCCTGCCGGGTTGTTGGCCACGGTTCGAGGGTTGTGATGATGCGACCAGTATTTCGTGTCGTAGTCGTATTGCCGGATGACGTCGATTTCGTTCTCCGTCTCGACCGTTCCGTGCTCTGTGATCCCCACAAACGTGCCCACGCGCGATCGGTTCAGCGTCGCCGGGTTCATCCCCGCGTGGGCAAAGGCCTCATGGGCACAGTAAATCGAAATCGCTCCCGCCCGCGTCCCGCGACGGCGGTCCTTGCGCGACTGATACTTCTGCTCGTCGAACCCGCAAACACCGGCCAGCACCTTGCCCATGAACCGGGTTTCCATGACACGGACCCCGGATCGGCCTGCCAGCAGATTGCGGCGATACTCGTCAAGCGAATCGCCGTTCGGCGATGTTAGGCCGACGCCCGTGATGACTATCCGATCAGTTAATGACATTTTCCACCGCGCCCGGGAATTCTCGCCGCCTCAGTCTGCCGCGAGGCTAGTCAGCAACCAAACCACCTATCCTAGCAAATCGGCTCACCGTTGAAACCTGCCACGTCGTTACCCAATTGCGATCGAAGCTGGATGACGCAACCAATCAATCAGGGCGTTGACGCCATCGGTCGTGGAAACGCGGGGCTCGTATCCGAAATCTCGCCGGGCCGCCGAAATATCGAAATAATGCGATTTTGCAAGTTGACATGCCAGAAATCGCGTCATTCGCGGTTCCTCCTTCATTCGAAACAGGGCGTACAACGCCTCGAAGATGCCTCCCACTGCGTATCCCAAACGGGCAGGTATTCGACGGTTGACCGGGGCCACGCCGATCGCCTTGAGAATGCCATCGAGCCATTTCCAAAGAACGACGGGTTCACCTTGGCTGACGAAATAGGGTCGCCCGGCGCACGCCGAACCCGGAGAAAGCGCGGCGGCCGCCAAAACCTGCGCCTCCGCCGCGTTGTCGATATAGGTAATATCTACGAGGTTGGTGCCGTCGCCGACTTGCATCAGCTTTCTCCGACGCGCACGCTCCACCACTCGCGGAATCAGGTGCGGATCGCCCGGGCCCCAGATAAGGTGTGGACGAAGCGCTACCGTTGCCAGTGTCCTATCATTGGCCTCCAACACCATTCGTTCCGCCGCCGCCTTCGATTCAGGGTAGGACGCCAGGTATCGCTTCGGATAGGGAGTGGATTCATCGACTCCGCAGAGGGCCTCGCGCCCAAAAACCACGCTGGGCGAGCTCGTGTATACGAGTTTTCCGACCCCCATCGCACGGCAGGCCGCAATGACGTTTCGCGTTCCCTCGACATTGATCGAAAAAAAATCTCGCTTCGGTCCCCAGATGCCGGTGAGCGCGGCTACATGGTAGACCACGTCCGCGCCATCGCAGGCCGATCGCACCGCGGCCGCATCTCGAATGTCGCCTCGGATGATCCGCGCCGCAAACGGCGCCACATGCTCCGCGTCACTCCGACAATAAACGGAGACCTTGTCGCCGCGCGCGCACAGCATCCGGACGATCGCGCTACCAAGAAACCCATTGCCGCCGGTGACCAGACACCTCATGGCTGGAGCTTGTTTCCCTGCGCCTCACATGCCAAAAAGAACGTTTCGCTCGACGAATGCCTCTCCCGTTCCCGCAGCAGCAATTCGATTCGAAGGCGAATTCCTGAACAGGAGAGTCTAAAACCTATCCCAAAACCCTGCGAGCCGCGAACTTCAGTTCGCGCGGACCCTCGAATAGCTGGAGTACCTTCACGTTTGACAACCCATCGAAAGCCTGTTGTTCGGTTTTGGGATAGCCTCTCATCAACAAGTAACTTCACTGCCAAGAGCATGAGATCAAGGGGCGTCAGGTTTCGGCCGGCACTTCGGTCGAATCCCCCGCCTGCGGACTGGAGGACGAACAACGGGCTTCTCCGACGGCGACGTTCCACATGGCTTGGTACCGAGAGGGCGCATTCCTCCAGTTAGGAATTCTGAGACAACAAACGAGCCAAGAGAAACGCGGAAACGTCTTGGAACCCTTATGAGCGCGGTTTCGCTAAGATCGTGGTGGATCAGCATCCGTGCCGCTCAAGAAGCGCGGAGGACTGCGCATTGCGACGCTCGACCTCTTGGACTTCGTTGGCAAAACCGAAACCCGCCGTCACTTCGACTCGACCGGGAAGAACGCGGCAAGCAACCGATTCGTTCGATTCTTCCAGCTCGGCCAGCCCGTGCCTTCGTTCATTTCGCCGCCGGCGACCTTGTATCCTTTGCCCTTCAGCGCCTCGGCGATATCCCGGTTCTTCGCGCCCATGTCCCAGGCCTCGTGCGGATTGCGGAAGTCGTATTTTCCCCAGTCCAAATAGACGTTCAGCGGCTGCTCCGATGAGGACTTCAGCAGACCTTTGACGTCCGGCGAAAACGAGTCAAACAAGAACAGCGAATGGGCGCCGATCCCGCCGATCAGGCTGGGGTTTTTGAGCGCGCACAGCCAGGCGTCCGTACCTGCAAAGCCGGCGCCGACCGCCGCACGAGCGCTCGCCTTGTCGACGGTGCGGTAGGTCTTGTCGACAAAGGGGACGAGTTCCTCTCCGAACATCTTGGCGAGCTTGTCCTGTTGCCTAAACGATGGTTCATTCACGAACACGGCAATCAGCGGCGTCACCTGGTGACCGCAGAGCCGATCCAGTGATTGGACAAACGACCCGTGCTTTAGTGCCTCCTCGCCGCCGAACACATAGACGGTGGGATATCGCGTCGCGGAAGCCTCGTACCCCGCCGGGACGTACACTTCGATCTTTTGCTTTTTGCCTAGAGCTTCGCTCTCCAATTCGTGCGATTCCAAACGACCGCTCGGCGCCTCGGCGTGAGCGCTGACGTGCGCCGGTTCGAGCCATTGAGGCATGGCGAACCACGACATTTTCGTTTCCGCGTTCCCCATGGCCATTTCCATTTCGTCATTGACCAGCGTGACAATGGTTGTCCGTGGGTTGTTCGGATCGGGAATGGTTGCGTAGTCGCGCATGAAAGCATAATTCAGTCGGGCATCGGATTCGACGGGCATCGAGTAGTAGAACAAATCTGTGCCCGCAACGTGGTGCATCCGGCGTTCCTGGCGCGCGCCGAACATATCGCCTGCCACGGCCAGGTCCGCGCCCGGCCCTCGATAAACGTAATGAACTGTGCGGTCTCCTTCGACGATGGGAAAGCTCTCTTGCTTTTCCATAAACTGATCAATGGCGGCCTTCTTGTCAGTTTCCGAAGACAGCGAAGTAATGAACTGTCCGAACTTCGAATCGGGCAATATTCCGTCGACGGCCTTCGCCGCGGTTGCCGAAGTGGTTTTGCCGCGAACAACGTCGATTCGAGAAAGCTCGCTTTGACTTCGCGCGTAGATTCGCCCGTTGGCGAAACTCGGATGCGACCAGACCACGTCGTCAAAAACACTGACCGAAGCCGCTTCCTGATAGTTTTCTTTCATCGCCCGAATGACATGAACACTTCCATTCTTGGTGGCGAGCACGAGATGACCATCGACAAGGATGAGAAAACCGTCTCCGGGTTCGCGAGACTTCCAGGTCGTTTCGCCGCTCTCGGCGTTCACGCAGGTCAGAAACCGCGCGCTATAGGCGTACAAGTGTCCACTGAAGAAGACGGGTACGTTGTAACTGTTGCGGATGGAACGACCCTCCCAGGCCGCGCTGAACTCCGTATTGTCCTGGCCCGGCTTCCATTCCAGCACCGTGGAGGCGTCATCCTTATTGGCGAGAAATACGCGGTTTTGCGCCGTCGAAACCGGCACCATGCTTCCCGACCCGCGCGCTCCGCCGCCGCTGTGCTCATGCGTCCAATGAACGGTTCCGTCCGCGGCGTTGAGGGCAATAACGGTCTTGGAACCGCCGGCGAGCACCATGCGACGACCGTCGGCCTCGTGAACGACAGGCGATTGATAGGCAACGTCGTCGGTGCCGGCCGACCATAGTTTCTTTCCGGTCGTCGGATCGAACCCCATGACCATGCCGCCATCGGGCGCGCCGACTTCGACAATCAAGACACCGTCAACGACTATCGGCGATGCGGCAAAACCGTAAAACGGCGCTTTGGCTTTTTGCTCCTCCACAAGATCGACCGACCAAATCAACTCACCGGATTTCAGCGAGACACCGACAAGCCGCCCCCGCGCGCCCAGCATGAACACGCGCTCGCCGTCAATCAGCGGGGTGGCGATCGGTCCGTCGTGCGAACCGTCGTGACCCTTGTAGATCGCCTCAAGGTCGAACGTCCAACGACGTTGACCGCTGGCCGCGTCGAAACAGGCGAGTACGTCCCGGTCGCCCTCCGCAAATGCGGTGACGACGCTTTCGCCCACTACGGCGATCCCCGAATACCCGTGACCGATCTTTATCTTCCACCCGACCTGCAAGCCGATCGCTTCCGACGCGGGAAAGATCTCCCCTTCTCGAGCGATGCCCTGCGCGTCCGGGCCGCGAAACCCCGCCCAATCGGCGGCGTTTGCTTGGCCACCGACCACGGTGAGTGATGCAACGACAATGGCTGCCGTCGCGACAAGCCGAAAACTCAATGTGTTTGCAGATCGTACCCGTACCATCGCCGCGACCCTTTCTCTTTGAACCGAGACCCGAAACGAATGTCCGAAATTTAGCGGCAGCAACCGGCAGTGTCATGTTTGGACGACTCTTGGACGGATCGCCGCCGCCGCAACGAGACTCCCGAGATTTTGGCTCTAGCTTCCTACACCCTGGACTCAACCGGATTGGCAGTTGCGTGAATCCGATTCCAAACTTTGGGAATTCGCCGACTCAAAGTACTTCTCCAGCTATGACGTCCCATAATAACCATTCTTCGGCGGCCTTGATAGCATCTGACCGAGTTCGCAGTTTGAAAACATTGGGCAGTCTCGGTCGGTGGATGCCTGATTTCAGATTCGCGCATCGTCACGACGAAATCGGCAATTCACTACAAAAAACCTCGGAAACAGCCTTGAATACGATTCAAATAGCGGCTATGCTTGCGGTTTGGTCCATGGATGGCATGTCTGGTCCTCGTGTCAGGTTGGAGGTGGAAGATGACTCGCAAATCTTTCTCCCGCTGTTTCAGCGGTGTTGTTGCAGCAGTGGTGCTCAGCAGCGCGGCGACGGCACAGGCGAATGTTCTCCGTGTTGCCGCGCTTGGAAATCCGATTCCTGGCGGCAGCTGGTTTCAAGATTTCTATGTTTATGCGCCGACGTCGTTCACAAACCTTGGAGTTTATGTAAACGGCGGGGCTGCCCTGTTGGAAGGCGCCCCTTCGATGGATTTCTCGGCCGGGGGAACACCGGGCTGGTTTCAGGTCATCGGTCCGCCATCCGGGGCCGTTTGGCCGGTGGCCGCATCCATCGGCCCATCGTCCAACAGCGTGATCTGGAGGGCGCACTTCGCCGATCCCGTAAGTCAGCCGTTTTCGATTTCCCTGTTTGCCTTCAGCGACATCGGAAGCAACATTTTCAGCGGAGCTCGTGCGACGTGGAACGGATCATCATGGACGTATAGCGGCTTGAAGAGTCTCCAGGAATGGTACGACTTTCAGAATGCCGTTGCGTCCAACCCAGTGCCTGTTCCCGCGGGCGTTGTTTTGGCCGGGCTGGGTCTGCTTTGCGTGGTGAGCGTTCGGATTCGTGCGAAGGCGCACATCGCCTGACGCCTTGTGAACCTCGCGGAGAACCAACTGCACGGGGCTTCGCGACCTAAGCTTCCTGGGTCATCTAATTTCAACGCAGTGGACGGCGGCATTTTGCTTTCAATATCTGCATGCACACGTTACCGGTAAGCGTTAAGCGAACCCGAGCGATTGCTGAAACCCGGTGTGCCGACAAGGCTCTTTTGCCATGCAAAGCAAGGCCGCAACCGTCGAACAATACCTGACCGAGTTGCCCGCCGACCGCCGCGAAGCGATTCGGGCCGTCCGTGATGTCATTCTTCGCAACCTCGACAAAGACTACGAAGAAGGCATGACGTACGGCATGATCGGGTATTACGTCCCGCATCGGATCTTTCCGGACGGCTACCACTGCAATCCATCGCAGCCGTTGCCGTTCGCAAACGTCGCGTCGCAGAAGAATCACATGGCCGTGTACCTGATGACGATCTACGACGGGGCGGATCAAGAAAAGTGGTTCCGCGCCGCCTGGGCTAAGACTGGCAAGAAGCTCGACATGGGCAAGTGCTGCGTGAGGTTCAAGCGGCTGGAGGACATCGCGCTGGACGTTATTGGCGAGGCGATTCGGCGAGTACCGGCGAAGAAGTATGTTGAATGGTACCTGTCAATACGCAAAGAACAGTCGGCAAAAAAGCGTCCGGCTAGTCAATCCATTTCCAAAAAGTCGCCGGGGCGGCCCGTCAGGGCAAATTCGGGGCCGAAAGTGGCGCCCAAGACCAAGGCAAAGAAAACGCGAATAGGTAAGACTGCGCGCGGGTCGTAGGCATTGGCAATCCTCATCCTGGTTTGTCGAATGCGAAGCGATTGCCGCTGTCGGCGCGCTTCGAATTCCGTCATTGCAAATGGTTGCAAGAGCCGAAGAATAGTGCAGAGTTGAAACCTAATCCTGCGGCGACGATGATTCGTGCTCTATCACCTGTTCCACCTGCTGCTCGGCGGTCGGCATTACGCCTACGAGAACACGCTCTTTCGCGGGGCGTGCGCGGCCATCGTTTGTTTCGCGCTATGCGTCCTGTTCTTTCCCGCGTTCATTCGCCGACTCGTTCGCTGGAAACTCGGCGACCGACCGGAGTTTGACCACGCGTCGCTCAACGAGCTGACCCGCGAAAAGGCCAACGTCCCCACGATGGGCGGCCTGATGATTCTGGCCTCCATCGCCCTGGCTGTCCTGCTACTGGCCGACTTGACCAATTTCTACATTCGCATGGGGTTGGTCTGCCTCGCCTGGCTGACCGCACTGGGAGGCGTCGACGACTGGCTCAAGCTGACCGCCAAGCGTCACTCCCGCAGCCGCGACGGGCTGAAGATGTACGAAAAACTGCTCTTTCAGATCGGGCTTGGCGTGGTTCTGGGTTTTTACATCTACCGATTCGGGGAAAACAACTTCGACATGCTCAACGCCCCGCCCGATGGCGAAGCCCTGCCGGCCTATAAGGTACTCGGCGTTCCATTTTACAAGGCAGGCGTGCAACTGGGCACCTTTACGTTCATGGCCCTCACGGTGCTGGTGATGACCGGGTCGTCCAATGCCGTGAATCTGACGGACGGGATGGACGGACTGGCGTCGGGCTGCACGGCCCTGTGCGCGCTCGTCTTCGCAATCCTGACCTATGTCGTCGGGTCGGAGGAACTCTCGGCGAAACTGCTGTTTTACCACGTCCCGCGTAGCGACGAGTTGGTCATCTTCTGCGGAGCGATACTCGGGGCGTGTCTCGGGTTTCTATGGTACAACTGCCACCCGGCCAAGGTATTCATGGGTGACACGGGTTCGCTTCCGTTGGGAGGGCTGATCGGCTACGTCGCTGTCGTGACACGGCAGGAACTGATGTTGCTGATCGCCGGAGGCATCTTCGTGATCGAAGCCATGTCGGTGCTGATGCAGATCGGATATTTCAAGTGGAGCGGAGGCCGGCGCATTTTCCGATGCGCCCCGGTGCATCACCACTTTCACCTCGGCGGCTGGAGCGAACCGCAAACGGTCGTGCGCTTCTGGCTTGTTGCGGCCATGTTCGCTTTCGCCGCACTCGCGTCCATCAAATTGCGTTAGCAAACGAGCTGAATCCCCGCAACGCACCGAAATGTATACGCGGACGAAGGCAAGGATAAAATCAAGGTCTCATTGCGGTGTTTCGCTCGCTAACTCAATGGAACTCCGCTAGAATCAGGTGAATTCCCAGATCGCAACGGTACAAGGGGGCGAAGGACTCATCATGATACTGCTCAAATTGATCGGCATCGGCGGACTAGCACTCGGCGGATTTGCACTTCGCATGAAATTCTGCTGAGGACACCCGCTGAACCTGCTCGGTACGGGCATGATCGTCGCCGGCTTTCCGTTGCTCGTCGTCGTTTTCAGGCGTCGAGGGGGTTGACGTATTTACATCAGCGTCCCGGTGTCCAAAGGTAGAGAAACTGCGGCGCCGGTGGAAACAGCGAGGCCGGAACATTGACGCTGAACAGATTAATGTTGCCTGCCGTAACGGGTGCGGAAGCATAATAGTTGGGCCGATAGTCGTGTGCACGTCGGTAGCCGATAAGTCGTACATTCTCGGCGTTGACCTTGGTTTTAACGGCCTCAACCGTGTCCCGAATCGTGGCGATCCGGTCGATCAGCCCGGCTTCCAGCGCCTGATTGGCCGTGTACACCCGACCATCAGCCAGTCTTCGAACAGCCGCTTCGTCGAGTATGGGTCGCCCGGCGACCACAACTTTGACAAACCGGTCGTACATGTCCAGCACGATCTTGTGGAACAACTCGCGCTCTTCCGGCTTCATGGCACGGAACGGCGAGCCGGCGTCCTTAAGTGGTCCTGACGTGATGGCGTCGCCCTTGAGGCCGATGAGGTTCATTGTTCCCGTGGCGTCGATCATCAGCATGATGACCCCGATGCTGCCGGTCACCGTGGAGGGCTGGGCGACGATTTCGTCGCAGGCGCAGGCGACGTAATATCCACCGCTGGCGGCGACATCCATCATCACGGCGACGACGGGTTTTCCGGTCGTTTTCCGGAAATGTGAGATTTCGTCGTGCATGAGTTCGCTGGCGACGACAGTTCCGCCGGGAGAGTTGATGCGAAGGATGACCGCTTTGACGGCCTTGTCGCGCTTTGCGGCGTCGAGCTGTTCGAGGAGCAGGCTGACGGGGTTATCGCCGGGATTGAGAAAGAAGCCCGTCTCCGCATTCTGAATGGTCCCGGAGAGGTCGATCAACGCGATCTTGTCACGGGCAAAGACGCCGTCGCGGGAAAGTTCAGTCTCCACGAGGTCACGACGGGACGAGACGGGAGTAATCAACAGGCTTGGTGCGGAACAGGACGGAAAGATCGACAAGGACGCCAACGCGCCGAATGTGATAGAAATGATCGACCGACGATTACCGCGACCTCGAACACTGGGCATTGACGAGTTCTCCATCACAGACCGCTCCCGTTTCGCTGAACTGCTAGTGAGCCTACCCTGCCGATTGCTCACCGTAAAGAATCGTGAGTCTGGCGCAAAGTAACAGCCTGATCGTCGAATTGGTTGTTTTTGATTTGGAGTCTTTCATGAAGCTGTCGGCGGATGAATTTGGAAAGCTTGTCGACGAAGCGTTGGCGGAGATCCCGCCGGCGTTACGCAAGTATCTCGACAACGTGGTCGTCGACGTGGAGTCGATGCCGAGCCGTGAAGACCTCGCGGAAGTCGAAATCGACGATCCGACGGAACTGCTCGGGCTGTATCATGGTACGCCGCTGACCGAGCGCGGAGTGGAATTCGCCGGGCTGATGCCTGATCGGATTACGATCTTCCAAAAGAACATCGAACGTATCTGCCGAAGTCGACGTGAAATCATTGAGGAGATTCGCACGACGGTTTTGCACGAAATCGGCCATCATTTCGGGTTGGATGAGGATGACCTGTACGACGTCGGCTACGATTGATCCTGGTGCGTCACACCGAGCGTGCCGACCACGCCGACGCCCTGCCCGAACCTACGTTCGAGGCAAGATCGGGGAAGCGACCCTATCTTTCTTGCCATCGGATTCACAGTCATCTATGGGAACGGTGGACTGGGGCCGACGCGCGGTGAAGCGGCAGGCCAAACGGATCGCCGCGATCATGCTCCCCGGATCGGCGCTGTTGGTTCCGGCAATGTCGAACGCCGTGCCGTGATCGACGCTCGTGCGTATGATCGGCAGGCCTAGCGTGACGTTGACCGCCGAATCGAACGCCAGCATTTTGATCGGAATGAGTCCCTGATCGTGGTACATCGCCACGACGCCGTCGAAGCGCGTGCGTCGAAACTGGGCGAAGAATGAGTCGGCCGGAAAGGGTCCGTCGACATCGATGCCATGCTGGGCAGCCATCTGCATGGCAGGCTGAATGATCCGCCGTTCCTCGTCACCGAAGCGACCCTCCTCGCCCGCATGCGGATTCAGTCCGAGCACGGCGATACGCGGATGCTCAAGACCGTACCAACGCACGAGCGCGTCGTGGAGCAGTTCGATCGGCTGATACACCGCGCCGATGGACAGCACATCTCGAATCTGCGCCACGCCGATGTGAACCGTCGCAAGCGCGATGCGCAACCCTCCTCCGACAAACGCCATGGAGAATCGTCGCGTGTTCAACAGGTCACCGAGCAGGTCCGTGTGCCCGGCGAATCGGCAGCCGGCCAGTTTCCAGCTGATCTTGTGAATCGGACCGGTGACCACGGCGTCAATCTCGCCCCGGCGGGCGGCTTCGACGGCGGTATTGAAGTAACGAAGCGATATCTTTCCGCCTTCGACCGTCGGTCTCGCATTGACCCATAGTCCGGCAGAGTATTCAGAGAAATCGACGACGACCACACCAGAGTCGACGCGACATGGATCACCGGGCGTGACACGGAACCAATAGGGCTTGATGGACGCCGCATCGGCGACGGCCGTCAACACCTCATCGCTGCCATAGATGATGAATCGGCCAAGGGAGCGCACCGCGGAATCGGCCAGCGCCTTGACGATCACTTCGGCGCCGATGCCGCTTGGGTCGCCCATGGTGACGCCGATCAACGGACGATCGGTCCGGGGCGCGACGTCGAGGTTACCGTTTCCGGCGGCACTCATGCAAAACCGGCCTTTTGAAGCGATGCCATGGTAAGATCGGCGCAAGACGGCGCTTCCATGCCGCGTTCACGCGGTTCCGACAAGGCGTCGAGTCGATGCACAATCGCGCGTGCGATGATATCCGACTCGATGTTCACTGCATAACCCGCGCGCAGCGCTCCAAGCGTCGTACGCTCGAGCGTGGTCGGTATCAGGGCAACGCTGAACAGTTCGCCGGATGTCTCCGCGATCGTCAGCGACACGCCGTCAATCGTGATGGCCCCCTTGGGAATGATATAGGGCTTGAGTTGCCACTGCGGACGGAGCCACACGACGTGCTCTCGCGCCGTCGCAATGATCCGGTCAACCGTCGCGGTCCCGTCCACATGACCCTGCACGAAATGGCCGTCAAGCCGGTCTCCGACGCGCAGCGAGCGTTCCAAATTGACCTTGTCTCCCGCCCGCTTGGATCCCAACGTGGTTTTGGAAAGTGTTTCGTGGATAACGTCGAAATCGAGATTCCCGTCGCGAAAGGCTGCGATGGTCAGGCAGACGCCGCTGACGCAAATGCTGTCTCCCGGCCGGGCGTCAGCAGCGAACGAATCGGCACAAACGCGCAGTTCGCGGCCGCCCGCCGATTCGCGGGAAAACGTAATGAAACCTGTGCATTCGACGATGCCCGTGAACATGCTTCAAGCGCTCAATAGGGGCCATTCGAGACGGTCTCCTTGGCTTAATGATGCTAGACCACCCGACCGTGGTGTCAAGTTGGACTTTCGCGAAACCGCAACGTCGAAGTCATTGCCTGAAGTCGAAACGAGGGACGTCCCAGCCTAGTCGAATTGCCTTTTCACCCTGGACGGAGTCGCTGCGTCCGGAAAAAACGACAGCAACGGTAAAGGGATTGAATGGGAAGTCGAGCCGCGGTTGCGCTGCTCACGGCGACGACCGCTCGTGCTGATGAATCGTCGAATCGCCAGAGATGTTGGCCTCAACGATGTCCAGAAACTCCCGCGCCTGCGAATCATCGGGCGCTAGCCTTAAAGCCTCCCGCGCGTGGGGTAGCGCCTCGGCAGGCCGACCGGCCATGAACAGCGCGACCGCAAGATTGTATTGGGCTTCGGCAAGGTGAGGTTTGTCTGCAATGACTCTTTCGAGAAGGGTAATTGCTTCCGAAATCTGGCGGCGCGGCAACATCGCAAGCGCGAGATTGTAGCGTGCCTCGGTCAGCGAATCATCGAGCGCCAGCGCCCGGCGCAGCCGTTTGATTCCTGAATCGAGTTCGCCGATTTGCAGCTCCACCGCGCCGAGTTCAGCCAGCACAGCCGCCGATTCGCCCTCGGCATCGAGCATTGTTTTCCATTCGGTCGCAGCTTCGTCGAATCGCCCGGCTCGCATCAACATTCGAGCGATGTCCATTCGCCAGGCATGTTGATCAGAACGCTCCAATGCCTGCCGATACAACGAAATCGCGTCGTCGAACCGACCTTGATCCGTCAGCAGACCAGCAAGCTCCCGGCGAGCGACGGAGTAATCCGGGTCGAGTTCGATCGCTTTTTGATAGGCGATCTCAGCATCGGCGAATCGACTCGCCTTCCGCAACACGCCCGCCAATCCTCTGCGCATGTCAGCTTGATTCGGGTGCTGGTCAACGAGTCGGCGCACCGTTTTCTCGGCGGCGGCGACGTCTCCTTTGGCGAGGTAGAGCCATGCCAAGTCCTGCATCGCCGGCGGCGTGGAAAGCAGTCCCCACGCTTCCACGCGGTGCAGGCATTTGATAGCCTCGTCGACGCCGGCTCGCGACTCGGGCGTGGCGGATTCCCACCACACATTGCCTGGAAGCCACACTTCGTCGCCAATGTTCGCCGACGCAAACAGCCGTTGTCCGCGCCAATGCTGGTACTGCACGGCGAAACTGTGAGCCGTGAATCCCAGCACCGCCACGGTTGCGACAATGTAGACCCATCCCGCGGCTGTGACGCGATGGCCGCGTTTGAACTGAAGGTTCTGCAACTTCACGTTGGCACTGTGGAGCATGTGAAAGAACTTCAACGTGGCAAACCCCGTGATAGCCGCCATGCCCATCGCAAGCAGGAGCGGGATTTGGCCATACAGGCCGCGATACGCAAACAAGGCAAAGAGACCCACGGCTACCATGAGTAGCTCTTCGCCGATAGTAAGATCAAAACGCCGATTTCGTGCCGGTCGAGCTTCCGTCGACGTTGATCGATTCAGTAGCGGCGGTGTCGTGAAACCGAAGTAGAGGGCCTCGTTCGGGCAAACACTGACGCAGTCCATGCACTTCATGCATCCTGGATCGACCACCATGCCGAATTTCGCCACTTCTTCGTGAACTCGCACATTGGAAGTACACACTGCTGTACAGTGGCCGCAATGTTCGCAGGCGTCGGTCACCCGAATGCGTCCGACCGCGACCTGGTCAGCCACAGCGAAGAATCCGCCGTACGGGCATGCATACGTGCAGAATCCCTTCGACCCCAGAATGTATACGATTCCGAATCCGCAAATCGCAAACGTAATGATCGCGACAGTCAGCCCGGGAAACGTCTTCCAAAACTCGGTGGTCATCATGTGGTTGGTAAGCTGCGGTGAGGGCGCGCCGACTGCGACGCGATAGGCAGTCGGCCAGACAAACATGTAAAGGGCAAGCGCCAGCGGCGCGAAAACAAGCAGACGCGAGCGAAACGGCCTGACTTTGACGCCCCCCTTTTTGAGCAACCAAGCGCATAAATCCTGATAGGCAACGAGGTGACAGCCCCAACCACAGAAGAACCGTCCGAGTACAAGAGTCGCCAGTAGCGCGAGCGCGAAGAAGATGAATCCGGCGTTCAAGTGACCCTGGTTGAGCGTGTACATCGCTTCGGACGGCTCAACGGGAGATACTGTTTTCCCCGTGATCCACCATTGAAGAATATGTACAATCATCAGGACGTGTACGATGATTAAGGAAAGTGCCCGCCAGCGCGACATGCGCGACGGCCTCACACGATTCGGAAAGGCCGGAAGGACGTCGAGTCGAATATTGCCGTCGGCCGCGCGAGCGGATCCCGAGCAGGCTTCCTTTGAGTGAACGGTGTTGGGCATGGTCCGAACAATTCCCCAGGTGCGCCCTGCGAACAATCTCCCGTTATCTTAGCGGAAAAATCGCCTTCGGTCAGGAGATAGGCCGCCAATGGTTGAACCAAAGCCTTGCAGCGTGCAAGGGAACGTGGACAATCGACGAGGGCGGTTTGCCAAACGAAAAGTGAAGCGCGTTGAATGAACGAAACCGACACCATCCAATTGGTCGCCGAGCGCCTCCGCGAGCACCTCGAGACCAAACCACATTTGGCCGAGCGGATTCATCGCGAGTTTCTGATGGAGCTTCACCGCCGCGGCATCGCCACGATCGACGACATCCACGACAAGGCCCGCGTCCTTGCCGGCGAGAAAGTCTGCGACATCGGCGGTGGCCACGATCCTAACCAGCCCGAGCGCGACCGATGGGACGAAAGTGAGAGAAGCTACGTCGAACAAATCACGCGCGAGCTGGTCAGCCAAAGCTTTTCGCTCGCGGACATCGACGACCTCGTCAACCTGACGATGAAGCGCGACGAAGTCTACAACCTTGAAATCGTCGCCAACCGGGCCAATGTCTCGTTCCGGGAGATGGCCGACATGATCCAGCGCTTCTGCAAGCTCCCGCTGGGTGAAACACGACTCGCCCCCGCTGAAGTGATGGGAACCCGTGTCGCGCTCACGCGACATTTCATCAGCGACCAGCTCGAGTTCATCGGAATCGCCAAAAACCACCTGCAGATTCGTGACTTCGACGACGTGACGCGGCACATGCTCGGCAGCGATACGGGCATCGGGCGCATCGGCGGCAAGGCCGGCGGCATGATCCTCGCCCACCGCATCCTTCGCTCGGTCGAAGACGATCCCGAGGTCTACCTTCCGTTGGCGATTCCCGAATCGTGGTATCTGCGCAGCGACGTGGTCGAGGACTTTCTTCGCCTCAACCGGCTCGACGAGTATCAGAGCCAGAAGTACAAGCCCATCGACGACGTCGCCCGCGAGTACCCGCTGATTCGCGGCGTGTTTCGCAACGGAGAGTTCCCGCTTCGCGTCGTGCATGAACTGCGCCGAGTTCTCGACCAGATCGGAAACCACCCATTGATCGTTCGTTCGTCGAGTCTCCTAGAGGACCGCCTCGGAACCGCCTTTTGCGGAAAGTATGCCAGCGTCTTCGTGGCCAATCAGGGTACCCTGGAGCACCGCCTCCGGGCGCTTCTGGGCGCGATCGCCGAAGTTTACGCCAGCATCATGGCCCCGGACCCCATTCTTTACCGACGGGAACACAACCTTATCGACTACGTTGAGGAAATGGCCGTTCTCATCCAGAAGGTCGTCGGCTTTCGTTTCGGCGATTTCTTCCTTCCCGCATTCGCGGGCGTGGCCTTTTCGAGAAACGAATACCGCTGGTCGCCGCGCATTCGCCGCGAGGACGGCCTGCTCCGCCTCGTGATGGGACTCGGAACGCGAGCGGTTGATCGAAGCGGATCGGATTATCCGCGCATGGTGGCGCTCGGGCATCCGACCCTGCGACCCGAATCGACCGTGACGGACATCCTGCGCTGCGCGCAGCACACGCTGGACGTGATCGATCTGAGGAAGAACCGCTTGCAGTCCGTGACGGTCAGCGAATTGTTTGCTCAAGGCATGGACATGCCGATGCTCGACAAGCTCGTGTCCATCCATCGCGACGGCGATCTTTACGCCCCAACCGGGTTGCACGTCGATGCCGAACCGAACCGACTCTGCGTCACGTTCGACAAGCTCCTGCGCGAAACGCCTTTTGTCTCGCGCGTTCGCGGAATGCTCCAGCGACTGGAACAGGAATACGGCATGCCCGTCGATATGGAGTTCGCCTGTGACGGGGAAAAGTTTTATTTGCTGCAATGCCGGACGCAGTCACAGGTTAAGGACGCCGGCCCCGTGGCCATTCCCTCGGGCGTGCCAGAGCGGGACATTCTCTTTGACGCCAATCGCTACGTGCGTACCGGACTGTTCGAGGGAATCGAACATATCGTTTACGTCGACCCGGCCGCATACGACGCCATCCCCACAAGGCAAAGCCGTACCGAAGCCGCCCGCGTTGTCGGCCGAATCAACCACGCCCTGCCGCCCAAGTCGTTCGTGCTCATCGGGCCGGGACGATGGGGCAGCAACGACATTCTTCTTGGCGTCCCGGTGCGGTACGCGGACATCAACCGCTGCCAGGTGCTTATCGAGGTTGCGCGGCAAAAGGACGGATTCTCTCCGGAGGTTTCCTTCGGCACGCACTTCTTCCAGGACCTTGTCGAAGCAGGAATCCATTACCTTCCGTTGTATCCCGATGAACCGGGCAATCACTTCAATGAGTCCTTTCTCCTGCAATCGCCAAACCGACTCAAATCGATCGTTCCGGAGGATGCGGAGTTTGAAAGCATCGTCCGCGTGATTCATGTCCCTTCGGTCGCCGCCGGTCGACGACTCACCCTGGCCATGGACGGTGAAACCGATCGCGCGCTCGCCTTCATCAAGTAGTCTGTCGCGTAGGAAAACCGGCACGCGTGACGCCGCGGAAGGCCAATCTGCAAATCGCGCCGCATCAGCGCGTTGAGTCAGTGGAGATTACGGACTACGATTCCGACCGCTTCCCGAAGGGCACGAGTAGCCGCGCTAACGGCGAAGCCGTCGGGTTGGTTGAATCGTGAGGGTCCGGCTTGAAACCCAAACCTCCTTTGCCCGTGCAATCGCTGACGGTTTTCTTTCCCTGTTACAACGAAGAAGCCAACGTCGAGCGCACGACGCAGGCCGCTCTGAAGACCTGCCGGCGACTCGGCATCGATTATGAAATCATCATCGTCAACGACGGCAGCAAGGACCGCACCGGCGAAATTGCCGATCGCCTCGCGGCCGAGCACGCCAACGTTCGGGCCGTCCATAACCGTCCCAACCGCGGCTACGGCGGCGCCCTGCAACGCGGATTCCGCGAAGCAACCAAGGACTGGGTCTTCTACACCGACGGCGACGGTCAGTTCGATTTCGAGGAAATCGATAAGCTTTTTCCGCTGCTGGAGCGCTTCGACATCGCCAGCGCCTACCGACTCAACCGCAAGGACTCCGTCATCCGAAAGCTCAATGCATTCTGTTGGACCACGCTCGTCAACGTCGTGTTCCGTTTGTGGCTGAGGGATATCGACGGCGCGTTCAAGATCTATCCTCGATCGTTCATTGAATCCATCGAGATGAAATCGCAGGGAGCGCTGATCGATACAGAAATGCTCGCGCGGGCCAAGCGACTGGGGTACACCATTGGTCAGGTCGGCGTTCACCACTATCCGCGCGTCGCCGGTTCGCAAACCGGGGCCAACCTCCGCGTGATTCTGCGCGCGTTCCGGGAACTGTTCAAACTCCGTCGCGACATCAAGCAAACCACGCACCGATCGAGTGGCAGCGCTGCAATCGTCGACGAGAAGAAACCGGGAGCGTGACGTGGCCGAGGAAACGCCCGATTTCACGAAGGGCAACGTTGCATTGAGGGACGTTTTGCCTTCCGATCTTGGCACTTTTTTTGAGCATCAATGTGACGAGATCGCCCATCGGATGGCGGCCTTTGCGCCCAGGGACAAAGAGGCGTTTGACGCGCACTGGGCGAGAATCATCGCCGACGCCGACGTGGTTAAAAAGGCAGTTGTCGTCAATGGCATCGTGGTCGGAAACGTCGTCAGTTGGTCGAACCAGGGTCGCCGCGAAATCGGCTACTGGATCGGACGACCCTACTGGGGCATGGGCATCGCGAGTCGCGCGCTCCGCTTGTTCCTCGACTTCGTGGAGTTTCGTCCGCTCCACGCGCACGTCGCCAAGCACAACATCGGCTCCATCCGCGTTCTTGAAAAATGCGGATTCATCGTCTGCGGAGAAGATAAAGTTCCCTCAGCGAACGGAGACCAATTCACCGAGGAGTTTGTCTTCCTGTTACGTTGAGATATCGAACAAGGATGCGGTTCAACCTCGTCGAAACGAATAGGGAATCGAGCTCCTTGAGCGCCGTTTCCTATCCGCAAGCGATATGGAATGCCCGTCAGGGCATCGGGCTGGCAGCGAAACTGCGCCCATGGGGCGATGCGAGAAGGCCTTGCCGAAATGAAAACACTTGAGCGACTACTGCGACACGGCGACGTACGAACGCTGAAACGCGGAGACATCGCCAAGGTCCACGTCGCCGTCGCCGTCAAAATCCACCGTTACGCAGGCTGTTCCGATCGCCCCCGTCGGTCCGGCAAGACAATGGGCTATTGACGCATGCATTGTACTGGGTTCGCTCATCCGCTCGGCAACCGTCGATATTGACCGACCTCGAATTGATGCAATCTGTGAACGAAACATCATTGTCCACACGCCGACGACCATAATCAACATGGCGGCGACGGCCAAACCCCGAACCGAAAAAACTCGAACGGTCGGCGACGGCCGGCTTGACACGCCTTTGGCATCCAAAAACGGAGTGGAGCGAAACACACCGGCCGTTTCGGCTTGCCGAAGCTCCAGGAGAGCCTGCTCTAGTCGGTCCAATGGCTCGTTGGGAAGGTCCTTAGTCATGGCTCAATGATCCGCCGGTTCAAGTGCGCACCAAAAAGTCGATCCACCGAATTAGTCGCGTTTTTCCTCATCGGGCGCGAAACGACCGTGGAAAGTTCCGGCGACGGCCCCCCGAATCCTGTCCAGAACCCGCTTCCAACGCGATCGAAGCGTGGATTCGGACATTCCCAGGGCGTTTCCAGCGTCAACCCAGCGCCGTGAAGTGATCGCCTCCAACTGCGAAAGAATGACTTTATCGGACTCTGGGAGATCAGCCAGTGCCGCCCGGAGGACGATGATCGATTCAAATTCCGTAGCCGCCGATTCCACCGAATCAACCTTTCCATCGTCTCCTGCGCCCAGCTCGGAATCGCCAGGCATCGTCTCAAGAATCCCACGTTTCCGGGCTTGGCGAATCGCGGTCAATGTTTGAAACCGGGCAATCGCGGTCAGGTAGGCCGAAAGCGACTGCGTGCGCTTTTCAATGTCTCGACCAAACGAACGCAATACTCCGACCCAGGTATCCGAGGCGACGGTATCGAGCCATTGGGGGTCGCGAAGACATTGTCGCTTCGAACAGCGGTAAATCGTAAACCGAACCAGCCGGTCATATCGACCCATCAGGGTGTCAAGGGCCGCCCGATCTCCGGCCACTGCGGAGGTAAGGAGCGAATGGTCACTCGCCAAGTTGGAGTGTTCGTCTTGAATCACCCGACTTGGCTCGCCTTGTTCGGTGGGCATCAGGCCATTATCTGACACGGTCGGGGAGGGTCAACCAATGTCGAGCAATGAGTGGTTTATTGAATAGGCGCGGGCCGATCATGATTGCCGCTGTTCATTCAAGTTTTTTGGCGGCGATAACAGGCCCTCTCATTCGAAAACAGATTCGAAAGTCAAGCGTTCCATCTGAGATCGTTGGAGTGGCCATGCGGTTTTGGCCGGGCGATTCCTCAGTATGACCGCATGAACATCCGCATTCGCGGCCAGGCTGCTGGTTTCAAATTCCGGCGCATCGAAGCCTCCCTGGCCGCGTTATCGCCGGGGCGGATGACCGGTTTCAGGGGCCGGGAGTCGTTGTCAATTGGCCGTTTGGCGTGGCACGAAATGGCGCATGACAAGCGAACTCCCGACCCCGCGTTTTCCCCTCCGGTGGTTCACTCATCGCCTTACTCGATGCTGCCGCCACCCGCCTTGGCCCGAGGTCGCAGTCGCCCATACCACATCGACCCGCGCACCTCATCAAAAGCCGACTTGTTGATTTCAAACGCCGAACCGGATTTCTTGTACGGACCGATGAAACCATCGGGCATATCGCTTTTGGGATTGGCCGGATCGCCGTAATAGCCCAGTTCTCCCCCGGTGTCGTAGACCTTGTCGGCGTGGCCGTCGGCGAACAGGACATTGGCATACCCCCCGATCGTATCGCCGCCCTTGGGACTGTGCAGCGGTGCGATGTCGTTGAACTCATGCCCCTTTCGCCCTGGGGTTCCCGTTACGGAACTATAATCCACGCTCATTCCGTCGGTGAACGACTCGACCGTGAATTCTCCCACGCGAACCACCTCGCGACCGGCGAAGCGGTTGATCGCGTCGGCGTAGGCAACGGTGACCTCACTGTCTCCGGAATCGCCGGCACGGGCATCGCCCATGACGGCGATGCGATCCGGGGCGATCGGCGAATTGGACAGATGGCTGTCGGCGAGCGGACCGTCGCCGTCACGCGGGCACTTGGAGGGGTCGGTCGGGTCGCCGTTTGAATCGTAGCCGTCGGATGCGGTGGGATCGCCGCGAGAGAAGTGCCAGGTCGTGGCATAGTTCGTGTTGTAGCCTTTTTCCCAAAAATCGGCCGCTCCCTCGGAGTCGGAGGCCGGATCGAGCACGGGAACGACAGCCCGCCCGCCGTTGGACCCCCAACGTACGGGATTGTCGGATCCGGTCGCGGCGGCGCCGGTGTAGTCGGCGACCTTTTCGTTGATTTGCCAGCGATTGGACGGACACAGCATCTTCCCCGGAGTCGCAACCTTAAGATTGATTACGTCGGCGACCCAGCCCACGTTGCGGACATCTCCGTCCCTGCGGTGGTCAAAGGCACCACTGCTCCGGGCCAGTCGCCGGTCCTGAGCTGCGTAAATTTCAAAGGCTGAGGAAAAAGTGCGCAAGTGCGAAGCACAAGCGGACCCTTTTGCGGCTTCCCGAGCCTTCGACAGCGAAGGCAGCAACATGGCGATCAAGAGCGCGATGATCGCGATGACCACCATGAGCTCCACCAGGGTGAATCCTGCCCTCGACGTTGATTTAACGGTGTGCATGTGCGTTCTCCTAGCATTTCAGTCCAAGACTTCCATTATCCGTGGGGTGGTCGACATCGCCCCCGCACGCATCGTCACGCGACAGGGTGCCTTGTTTGTGTTCGGGGTGTTCAAGATCGGCGTTAAATATCCGTTTAGCTCACATTAAAGACTTGCAAGGTGCGGTATCATCGCCGCGGTAGCTGTTGGTGCGTCGGGCTGGTGACGTGCGGGTCAGGAGAAGATACGGTCAGCGACGAGTGGATCGGGGGAGGACGGAGGAGACGATCTCTCACGCACAATGGAGCCTTCGCTTGGAGTCGACTCGGTTTTGGTGCCGCATGTTCGACCCCCCTGTGTCCCCCCTTGGAATGGGGGGAGGCGACGGCCGAACCGCTTCACGAAAAGCAAGAATGATCCAGAAGGAATGCAAACCGCAACGAGACGTACGGCTCAGGTTTCTCGCCTTGTTATTCCTGCGGCGGCTGCATGTTCTTGAGTTCGTCGCGCAGGCGGGCGGCGTCCTCGAAGCGTTCCTGCTCGACGGCGTCGCGAAGAGCCTTGCGCGTCAGCAACACCGATCCCTTGGGCACGCGACCGTTCAGTTCGGCCGCCAAGGCGCGGAGCATTTTGATTTCCTCGCAGCCGCTTGCCCGATCGGGATGACCCTGACCCTCGAAATGGGCCTTGATTTCGAGGATGCCGCGGTTGACGTGCGCGAGCGCGCTGGACGTCTCGTTTTCCTCCAGAGCCAGATAGGCGCTCGCTCGCGCCCGCATCATCAGGACATACGGCCGAAACTCCTCGAGCGCATTTCGGTCGTCGGCATCGAAAGCGTAGTCGCGGCAGTGGTCGAAAATCGCCAGACTATGCGCTGTGTCGCGCACGACATTGGCGAACTCTTCGAGCACAAAGAGCGCGATGTAGCGCCGATAAAAAAGCGACGCTTCGTTTCGCAGGGCTTCGCAGTCATTACGGGACAGTACGAATCCCAGGGGCGTTCCGTTGCGTTCCTGGTGTTTGGTCAGCCGGCGCAGATAGTAGTCCAGCGCCGTCTTGCAGCCGTGCGGACGGGCACCGTCGGGACGGCCTTCGGCCTCCATCTGGATGATGCCCAGCTCGACTCGCATCTGGATGCGGACGGCGTCGTCGGTTCCGAGAATCTTGCGAACCGAGATTTTGTCGGGTTCGTACGGCCAGTCGCGCAGCGTTGCCTGCAAATCGATATATGACATTGGCTCCGACCTCCCCTCGCGGCGGCGATTCCTCGAATCCCCCAAAGTGATCCTAGGCTTGCGAAAGTCTACAATCCAACCGGAGGCAATCGTGGCAATTTTCAACTTGACCGGGTTCGGACGGCGCCGGGAACCGTCATTTGGGGACCGGCCGAAAAAGTGGCTGCTCGCCAACCAATTCAACGTCCGCATCGCCACTGCCCATTGGCTGTTCTCGGGCCGCCGCGCACTCGCTATTCGAAATACCACACCTTGTTTCCGTTACCAGATCGCACGATTTGACGCGGCTGCTCGAAGTGGGGAAGGTAACCGATGCCTTGGATTTGGGTCGGCCAACCGGTGGACGGTTTCGCCGGATTCAAAGTCATCACGGAACGGCCGAGTATTGCTTTCTAATCAACGAGGGTTTTTCCATGGTCAACATCATGAACCAAAAAAACAAGTGGAATGTTGAAGCGCCGGTCGGTCTTCGGCGGGCGAATCGATGGGGCCTGCAAACGCGAGTATGTTACCGGCTCTTGCTAGCGGGATTGGTTACGGTCGCTGGGGCCGATTCCGCTCGAGGCGGCGAGTCCTTCACGCCCGAACATGTCGCCAAGCTGCGATTCGTGACGTCCGCCGCCATTTCGCCTGACGGCGCGAACACGGCCTATACCCTCGCGGTACCGCGACGTCCGTACAAGGACGACGACGGACCGGCCTGGGTCGAATTGCACGTCATCGTCGGAAACGGAGCGTCGAAGCCTTTTGTGACGGGCGAGGTGAATGTCTCCGCCGTGCAATGGAAACCCGACGGCAGGGCCGTTTCCTTCCTTGCCAAGCGTGGCAAGGACAAGACCAAGTCGCTGTATGAAATCGCGATCGACGGAGGCGAAGCCCGCAACATTCTGACGTTCGACACCGACATCAGCGACTACTCCTGGAGTCCGGACGGCTCACGCGTGGCCTTTCTTGCATCTGAAAAGGAAAGCAAGGAAGCGAAGGAGCAAAAAGAGAAGGGCTTCAAGCAGGAAATCTACGAAGAGGACTTGGAAAAGATTCGCGTCTGGATCGCGAAGCCGGGCGATGAAAACGCCAAGCCGCAGTCGCTCGACCTGCCGGGCACGCCGTCGGAACTGCACTGGAGTCCGGTTGGAGCATCGCTCGCGGTGGCTTTGGCCCCTTCCCCTTTGATCGACGACCACTACATGCGTCGCAAGCTCCACGTGTTCAACGCCGACAACGGAGCAATCGTGTCGAGTTTTCAAAACCCCGGAAAGATGGGTGCTGTGTCCTGGAGCCCCGACGGAAAGCGGCTCGCGATGATCTCAGCGGCGGATATCAATGATCCTGCCGATGGCCGGCTTCTCATCGCCGACCCGGCTGACGGTTCGCTGCGAGACATCCTGCCCGATTACGAGGGTCACGTGAAGTCCATTGCGTGGCAGGACGCAGACACGGTCATGTTTCTTGGCGACGAAGGCGTCTGGACGACCTTTGGCGAAATCGGACGCGAAGGCCAAAACCGAAAGACACATCTTCCGAAGGGCGGCGTCACCGCGTCAGAGTTCAGTGTTTCCCGCGACGGACAAAGTGTCGCGATGGTCATGGATTCGCCGCGGCATCCGTCCGAACTCTTCATCATGCGCCATGGCGACAAGGAGCCGAAACGAGTGACCGGTAGCAACCCCTGGTTGTCGGATATGAACTGGGCAAAACAGGAAGTCATTACCCATAAAGCCCGCGACGGCGTTACGCTGGAAGGACTCCTGATTCGCCCGCTCAATGAGGAATCCGGGAAGCGCTATCCCCTTATCCTGCGCGTTCACGGCGGCCCCGAGGCCCACGATCACAACGGCTGGTCGACCGGCTACGGCAATCCCGGCCAAGTCGCCGCCGCCAACGGGTATGCCGTTTTCTATCCGAACTATCGCGGAAGCACGGGTCGCGGCGTGGCGTTTTCGAAGATGGGTCAGGGCGATCCGGCGGGCAAGGAGTTTGATGATCTGGTCGACGCCGTGGATCACCTCATTTCGATGGGACTTGTGGACAAGGACAAGGTCGGCATCACCGGCGGATCATACGGCGGATACGCGACGGCCTGGTGCAGCACTTACTATTCCGAGCGCTTCGCTGCGGGCGTCATGTTCGTGGGCATCAGCAACAAGCTCTCCAAATCGGGAACAACGGATATCCCCGACGAAGAGGCGCTGGTTCACGCCCTGAAGCGACCGTGGGACGACTGGACGGGCTTTCTCGATCGTAGCCCGATTCGTCACGTCGAGAAAGCCAAAACGCCGCTGCTCATCATGCACGGCAAGGACGATCCGCGCGTCCATCCCAGCCAGTCCATGGAATTGTATCGCCACCTCAAGACCTTGGGCCGCGTCCCCGTGCGGCTTGTTTTTTATCCAGGGGAAGGCCACGGCAATCGAAAGGCCGCCGCGCGATACGACTTTAACCTTCGAATGATGCAATGGTTCGATCATTATCTGAAAGGCCCCGGAGGCGATCCGCCTCCCTTCGAACTTCGATATGGTTTGAAGCCCGAAACGTCGGAGAAAGAAGAACCGGCCGGGAGTTGATGCATGTCACACGAACCATGGCCCGCTCGCTCTCAAGACTTCTTGCGAATCTCGATAGCGGCGTCCCCTGTGTCTTGTTTCGCCGCCGGGATGTGCCGAGGAGTGGGAGAGTCAAGAAAAAACTGCGAGTCTTCGAGCACCGTCGCGCGAAGATGGAACTCATCGTTCTTCCTACCGCATGCGACCCCGGACCATGCATCCGCGTCGGCCCGCATGCCACAGGGCTCGCGAATCTTCACTCCCGGCTCTCGGTGACACGCATATGTGACTCGCGCCGAGGGTCGCCTTTTTCATTCGCCCCGTACTCTGGCATGAGAACGCCGCAAATGGTGCGTGGAACTCATTCCAGAACTTCGCGAGCCGCGAGATTCAGCCCTCGCAAACAGTCAGGTTTTTGCGACGTTCTACGGATTTGGAGTTGCTGCGAAACGCATTGGTTTCGACTTTTGCACTCTTCGAAGCCAAGTAAACGCCGATATTGCCAGGGATTGCCTTCATGCTGCAAGAGTCTTGCGAACCCTCGCGTTTGAGCGCAATCGCAGCAATTCGTCACGCATGCAGTTACACCAACCTCACTGCGATGTCCGATCGGATGAACCGCGATACTCGGAACTGGGAATTTTTCTACGCCTCGAACGGACGATCTGTGAATTGCTTGGCTGGCGTTCGGGATTTGCAAAAACAACACGCCGATCTAACACATTCTTAACGGTCTCACTATAGTGTGCCGGAGTCGCGTTTGGAGAAAAAACGGGTTCCTCAAACAGAATTGTCGCGGTTTTCGGCAGCTCTTACCCAAACGGAATCGGACCAGCTCCAACGTGCCAGGAACAGGTTCGGACGGCGCAGTGATCCTGGTCTTACTTGCGTCGACGTAGCGTTTGACCGGGAGGCGTAATGTTCGGTTGCGGATTTCCTTGAGTAGATGAGGACCCTGGCGTCATGAAAATGTTCAATGATCAGAATCGACCATCCCGGCAATCCGGTCGGATTCAATGGAATCGCGAACTGCGATCATTGTTCGTGGCTTTTCTGTCCTTCAGCGGAGCCGCTTGCTTCGGACAGGATTCCACCGGCGCAAAGCCAGGTTCGAACCCAACTCCTGAGAAGAGTGCAAGTCCCGAGGCAACCACAGCTTCGGAAAAGCCCTTCGATCTTTGGACCCGCAAGCACCTCACCGGCGATTGGAACGGCCATCGCAAAGTGCTCGAAGAAAAAGGAATCACGCTGGAACTGTACTACAACCAGCAATTTCAACAGAACTTCCGCGGCGGCCTGGATACGCACAACGGACATCGTTTTTCCGGCAGCTACGATCTCAACCTGAAGCTGGATTTCGAGAAAATGGGCTGGATGGAAGATGCAGGGTTTTATATTCGGGCAGCCAAGGGATCGTGGTCGGATGGCATCAATCCGAACAAGGTCGGTGCGATGTTCAACGTCAACAGCGACGCTGGAGACGACCAACCGATTTTCATCAACAAGTGGTGGCTTTGGAAGAAGTTTGCGGACGGCAAACTCGAGCTTCGGCTTGGTTTGTTGCAGACCAATAAGGACTTGTTCGACGTCAGCCTGTATGCAAATCACGAAGACAAGGATTTCCTGAATCGGCTTTCCATCCGCAACGCCACCGTCCCTCATCGCACCGGAAACGGTATCTTTCTTAAGTTCGAACCTGTGAATTGGTTTTATACACAGATTGCCGCCGTCGACGCCGATCACCAGGCCCGAACGACAGGCTGGGACACGGCCTTTCATGAGCGGACGTGGTTTGCGGGATTCTGGGAGGCCGGGTTTACGCCCAAATGGGAATCGAGCAAGGGTCCGATGCCCGGTCGATACCGAATCGGCGTCTGGTACGATCCGCGAACGAAGACGCTGTTTCGAAATGCATTGGGCGGTCGGCGTCGCGCCGAAACCAATGATGGTGACGCGGGCTACTACCTCGGCCTGGACCAAATGGTTTGGAAGGAAAACGACAACGCAAAGGACCAACAGGGGCTCGGGCTTTTCGCAAGATACGGTCATGCCCGCGCGGACCGCAATCGAGTGGACGATTCCTGGCAGTTGGGAGCCTCTTACCGCGGAGCGATTCCGACGCGCGACGACGACGTCGTGGCGTTTTCGGTCGCGCAAGGCATCCAGTCGGAACGGTATCGCGACGAGATTCGGCGACTCGCGGATCGAGAGACAGTTTACGAGTTGTATTATGCCATGCAGGTAACACCGTGGATGATCGTGTCGCCGGATCTTCAGTTCATAACAAACCCCGGCGGGGACAAGAACGATCGAGATGCGATCGTCGGCGGGATTCGGGTACGAATCATTTTTTAAATTGGGCTTTACGAACAGTTAATGAAAGGCGGTTAAAATGTCAATGAGAGGTTCAACGTGGTGCTCTCGAATGGGCAGAATCATGGCGATTACGGTACCCGGAATGGCGTTGTGGGGGACGAGTTGCGCGACGGATGTTCGCCATGCGATCGTCTCGGCCGGGTTGGATTTCGTGGAAGGTACCGCGGGAACCGTTCTCGAAACGGTTTTCCCGATTGAGGACTTTCTTGACGGCGGCAACTGACGAACGCGGATCATGGCAATCTGCACGGGAATCGCCATCGTACATAGACGTGAGAGATCGATGTCTATGCCGCCCAACCGCGAGAACCAAGCGGACAGACGTTTGAGCTTGATTGGTCGTTTCCGCCGGCCGGGAAGTTCAAGCAGCAAGCAACTGCGTTTCCCATTGAGGATGGGCGTGATGATGAAAAACGAAATGGAGCAACGAGAGAGGATCATATCCGGATGACAAGTAACACGATATTTGGTCGAGGTATAACGAGAATCGACGTACTTCTCGCCGCGAAGATGCTGATCGCCGCGAGCATCGTAGGCACCCTCGCAATGGGACCATTGGCGCCGGCGCTGGGCAGTGAGCCGTCGGGCACCGTCAAAGTCGACGGGTCGAGCACCGTAGCGCCTATCACGATGGGCATGGCGGAGAAGTTCATGTCCAAGAATCGAGGTGTGCGCGTGACGGTCGGCGTTTCGGGAACGGGAGGCGGGTTCAAGAAGTTCCTAGACGATCGGGCGGATCTCCGGACGGACATCAATGATGCGTCGCGGCCGATCAAGGAAAGTGAGATGTCGAGGGCCAAGGAGCTTGGCATCGGGTTCATCGAACTTCCCGTGGCCATCGACGGCTTGGTTGTGGTGGTGCATCCGAGCAATTCGTTTTGCGACCACCTGACGCTGGACGAACTAAAGCGAATGTGGGAGCCAGGCAGCTCCATCAACAACTGGAAGGACGTGCGGGCGGGATTTCCTGATCTATCGTTGAAGCTATACGGTCCCGGCACGGACAGCGGAACATTTGATTACTTCACGGAAGTCGTCGTCGGCAAGGAAAAGGCCTGTCGAAACGACTTCACAGGCAGCGAGAGCGATAACGTGCTCGTGCAGGGCGTTAGCGGCGACAAGGGATCGCTCGGTTATTTTGGCCACGCCTATTACGAAGCCAACAAGAGCAAATTGAAGCTCCTGGCGATCGACAATGGAGACGGCAAGCCGATCGCTCCGAATTCGATTGATGTCATTCGCAGCGGCGAGTATCGGCCGCTTTCCCGCCCACTGTTTATTTATGTCAATGCCGATTCTGCAAAACGTCCGGAAGTTCGAGCATTCGTCGAGTTTTACCTTGATAATGGGCCGGCCGTCGTCGAGCATCCGCGGATCGGTTATGTCGCCCTTCCGCCCGAACTGTATTCCGTCTCCATGAATCGATTTCGCGACGGTACGGCGGGATCGCCGATGAGTACAGCGCCTGCCGGCACCGTCGATCTACTCAAGATTTTCAAGTAGATGAGAGGGAAATCCAATGGAGTAGCCCATCGAGTTGTCGGGTACGCGCAAAACGCCGAAACCGGCGCAGAAGCATCAAGGCGTCGAAGTGACGATCGGTTGCGTGCTGCTCTGTGAGCGATAAGCTAGCTCCCAGTAGGCAACCATGCACGTTCGGGCCATTGTGCCTAGAACGAGTTGGGGGCCATCGACTAGATCCGTTCGCCAAGAGGGCCCTGGAGCCGGAATGGTGTTGACTGCGGTCGGACGAGTTCGCGAACGGGTCATCCACATCCTCCTGTTTTCATGCGCGTTTGTTTCCGTGGCGACAACGGCGGGGATTATTCTCGTCTTGCTGACGGAATCCTGGTCGTTCTTCAGCAACGTTTCTCCGTTGGATTTTTTCCTGGGCACGGAATGGGCGCCCAATTTTCGACCACAAAAGTTCGGCGTCTTGCCCTTGATTTGCGGAACGTTCCTGATTGCGGGCGGAGCGTTGGTTGTCGCGCTGCCGATCGGCTTGGCCTCAGCGATTTTCCTAAGCGAATACGCTCCGGCAGGGCTTCGCGGCGTTCTCAAGCCGACGCTCGAGATTCTCGCCGGGATTCCGTCGGTGGTGTACGGTTTCTTCGCATTGACGTTTGTGACGCCCTACATTCTCAGGCCTGTGTTTCCGCGAACGGACGTGTTTAACGCTGCCGCGGCGGCCATTGTAGTGGGCGTCATGGTGATTCCGACGATATCGTCCCTCTGTGACGATGCGCTTCGGGCGGTTCCCAAGAGCCTTCGCGAGGCGGCCTACGCCGTTTCAGCGACCAAACTGGAGGTTTCGACCCGAATCGTCGTGCCGGCAGCTTTTTCCGGCGTCATGGCGGCGGTGCTGCTCGCGTTTGCTCGAGCCATTGGCGAGACCATGGCGGTCGCCATCGCCGCGGGCATGACCGCCAATCTTACGTTGGATCCATTACAAAAAACGCAGACTTTGACTGGTTTTATCGTCCAAATGAGTCTTGGGGACACACCGGCGGGGACCATAGAATACCAAACGATTTTTGCCGTCGGGCTCACTCTTTTTGCAATCACGCTGTCGATCAACCTCATTGCCCACGTCGTGTTGCGAAAGTTTCGAGAGGTGTACGAATGAACCGGACGGCGGACAAGTTCATGCCACGGCTGCGCCGTCGGCGGCGAATCGGAGCGGTTTATGCGGGCGTCTGCGCGTTCTTGAGCCTGGCGGGCCTCGCCTTCCTGGGCGCGCTTTTGACACGTGTCTTCAAAGAGGGATGGTCATGGCTGACCCCGCAGTTTCTGACCAATCTTCCCTCTGTATTTGAACCGGAAACGTCAGGAATCTACGGAGCGATTTGCGGCACGCTGTGGGTGCTGGCGATCACGGCGGCGGTCGCGGTTCCCGTCGGGATCGGCGCGGCCATTTATCTTGAAGAGTTCGCGCCCCCGGGGCGCGTTCGGAACTTCATTCAGATCAACATCAGCAATCTCGCGGGGGTACCGGCCATCGTATACGGCATCCTCGGATTGGCCTTGTTCGTCCGATGGCTTTACTGCAACCGAAGTGTTCTGGCGGGCGGCTTGACGATGAGCCTTCTGATCCTGCCGGTCATTATCATCGCCAGCCGCGAAGCCCTCTGCGCCGTGCCAAAGTCGATCCGATTGGCGGCGTTTGCCCTCGGCGCGACGCGGTGGCAGACGGTACGAGCGCACGTATTGCCGGCCGCCATTCCCGGAATCATGACCGGGGTAATCCTTGCGATGTCGCGCGCGATCGGCGAAGCAGCACCGCTGATCGTCCTGGGCGCATTGACCTATGTTCCGTTCGCTCCTCGAAACCTGTTTGATCAATTCACGGCCGTTCCGATCCAGATTTACGCATGGAGCGATCAGGCCCAGCCGGAGTATCAGAATCTGGCCGCGGCGGGTATCCTTGTCCTTTTGGGAATCCTGTTGCCCATGAATGCTTTGGCTATCGCGGTCCGAGCATGGCGTCAGAGAAGCAAAGCATGGTGAGCGGCGTGAGCGAACAACCATCGCTGGACAAATCCAAGGCACGGGCGCCCGGCATCAACCTTTCCGGCCTGCGGTCGACGGCATCGCCGAAGCGAGAAGCTTCGGAGGCCATCTTGAAAGCCGAAGGTCTTTCCATTCGATACGGCTCATTTACCGCGGTGCGCAGCGCCACGTTGGACATTGAAGCGAAAAACGTCACGGCCATCATCGGCCCGTCCGGATGCGGCAAGAGCACGCTGCTGCGATCGATGAACCGCATGAACGACTTTGTCGTCGGGGCGTCGGTCGAGGGTTGTCTGTACTTTGGCCGTGAGAACATTTACGGTCCGAGTATGGATCCGGTCGAACTTCGGCGGCGCATCGGCATGGTATTTCAAAAGCCGAACCCATTTCCGAAATCGATTTACAAGAACGTCGCATGGGGACCGGCGATCAACGGATACCGCGGCGACCTGGGCGACCTCGTAGAGCAAACGCTTCGGCGGGCGGCACTTTGGGATGAAGTCAAAGACAAGCTGCATCAAAGCGCCTACGCACTATCTGGAGGACAGCAGCAGCGGTTGTGCATCGCGCGAGCGATCGCGATGCAGCCGGAAGTCCTCCTGATGGATGAACCGTGCTCGGCACTCGATCCAATCGCCACGGCACGCATCGAGGACCTGATCGACCAGCTCAAGACCGATTACACCGTGGTGCTGGTGACACACAATATGCAGCAGGCTGCCAGGGTCTCGGATCGTACGGCCTTCATGTACATGGGGGAACTTATCGAGGTTACGGACACAACGACGATGTTCACGATGCCGAGCGACAAGCGCACGCAAGACTATCTTTCGGGTCGGTTCGGATAGACCTATGACCGCACATTTTGTTGATTTGCTGGATGATCTTCGACGGCGGTCGCTGCGAATGGCGAGCCTGGTGGAGGATATGCTTGAAGAATCCTGCGAGGCGATGCTGGCCGCCGACCGAATGCTCGCCCAGCGCGTCGTGGAGCGCGACAATGACGTGGATATTGAGGAAGTCGCCGTTGAAGCCGAAGTGATTCGGCTGCTGGCCCTGTATCAGCCGGTGGGTTTTGATTTGCGCCTGCTTTGCACGGTGCTCAAAGTGAACAACGACCTGGAGCGCATCGCGGATTGCACGGTCAACGTGGCCGAACGCACGCGTCATCTCGACGCGCGAATGCTGACCGGCGAATACAAAGATCTGGAGCAAATGGGTCCGATCGTTCGCAACATGCTTCGCAATGCCGTCAAGGCCTTTTCCTCGGCGTCGGTCGACGACGCGCAGAAAGTGTTTTTGGAAGAGGACGCGGTGGACGCGTTGTACGGGCAGATCATCCGTCGGGTGGTGGCTGACGCTTCGGGGTCGCCCGGGCTGGTCGCGGCCCTTCTGGACGCGCTTTCGGTGGCGAAGAACCTTGAGCGAATCGCGGATCACGCGACGAACATTGCGGAAGACGTCGTTTATCTCTGCACAGGGACCATTGTTCGTCATCGAAAATCCGATCGTTAGTCGAATGACGCTCGGCAGTCCTTAAAGCCACCGGCGAAAACGAAAGAGGATCGTCGAGGCAAGTCCGGCGATGAGCAAAACTCCGCAAAACACCCAGAATCCATAGGGGCTTTCCGCACCGGGAAGCGTGTTGAAGTTGGTACCGAATAGTCCCGTCAGCACATTCAGCGGAAGGACGATCGTCGCCACCACGGTAAGCACTTTCATCACTTCATTGCTCCGGTTGGCCACGGTCGAGAGATAGGCATCCAGCGCCCCCTGGAGCAAATCGCGCAACGAATCCACGCCTTCTGAAATGCGATACACGTGATCGTAAACGTCGCGAAGATAGAGCTGCGTGTCCCTCTTGACGAGGTCGTGCGGACGATTGGTCAGGAAGTTGAGGATTTCGCGCAACGGGCCGACGCGGCGGCGCAGCAGCGCTGCCTGATGTTTGAACTGAAAAATGGACTGTGGAATGGCGGCATCGAGCGGTCCGAAAATACGCTTTTCCAGCACCTCCACGGAATCGTTCAGCTCATTCGACAGATCAAGGTATTCATCCACGAGCCGGTCGAGCTGTTGATACAGCACGAAATCCGGACCGCGCAGGAGCGGCGGATCGCCCTTGTCCATGCACTCGGCGACGAAGCTCGTTGCGGTAATCTCTTCTCGATGCGTCGTGATCAAATAATTGGGGCCGAGGAACCCATTGAGATTGACGATGTCAAACAAGTCGTCCGGCGTGCTTTTGTTGAGCGCGGGGGCGACGCAGAACAGATGACCTTCGTATTCCTCGACTTTGGCGCGGCTTTGCGGGCTGGAGACATCCTCCACGGCCAGCTCATGGAATCCAAGGCGGCTCACGAGGCGTTCGAGCACATCCCGCCGCGGGGCCAGAAGGTCAATCCAGACGAAGCAATTCGGATCGTCGAGCGCCGTCATGGCCTCCGGCAGACCGACGCGGCGGACCGCGGTCTTGTCCTCTGAGGTAACATAACAGAGCAGTTCATCTGCCGCCTTTTTCGATCCGCGTCCCATGCAGAATGATCCCGGCCAAGCTCCGCGCCGCCTTCCATCATAAGTCAGGCAGCGCCGGCTGCAATTCAAAGCAACGGATCGCTCAACCGAAGCGTGACGCGCAAGCGACCGATAAGAAGCCAAGTGGATCATACGGTTCAATACGAGGAGGCAGTGCGCGCCATGACAACCGTTGCCGAGCCGACTGAAGCGCAACGAATTGGGCGACTGCTGGTCAGCCTGACATGGCGCGACCTGCGCGTGCGTTATAAGCAGTCAGCGCTCGGAGCGGCCTGGGCGGTGGTCTTGCCACTTTCCATGATGCTGATCTTCACGTTCATTTTCACGCAGGCGGTTGACTTGCCGGCCGCATCGGGAATCACCGTACCCTACGCGCTGTTCGCCTATACGGGACTGGTTCCGTGGGCGTTTTTCAGCGCGAGCCTGAACGGATGCGTCAACTCGCTGGTCGCCAATCGGAATCTCGTAACCAAGGTCTATTTTCCACGCGAGGTGTTTCCGCTTTCGTGCGTCGGCACGGCTTTCGTGGATTTTCTTGTTGCGATGGCGGTGCTTGGCGGATTGATGGGTTATTTTCACGCAAGGGGTACATGGAGTTTTTCAGTTCACATCCAGTGGATCTTCGTTCCGATCATTGTCCTCGCGCAAGCATCTTTGACGATCGGCCTGGGCATGATGCTCGCCATGGCCAACCTCTTTTACCGCGACGTCCGCCAGATCGTCGGCGTGCTGCTGCAACTCGGATTATTCGTTTCGGCAGTGGTCGTTCCGGTGCCGAACGGTACTGGACTTCTCGCGCAACTGGTGCGACTGAATCCCCTGGTTCCGATCATGCAAGCGTACCGTGATTGCCTTCTGGACGGTCGGTGGCCGGCCGCCGCGCCGTTCTCCTACGCGACGGCGGTGTCACTCATCGTGCTTCTCGGCGGATGGATCGGCTTTCGGCGGGCGTCTTATCGCTTCGCGGAGTGCATCTGATGACTTCTGGAGTGCGATTGTTCAACGTTACCAAGCGATTCCGCGTCGGCGAGAATCATGACTCGCTACGCGACCTGCTGGTTAATTCCGCAAAACGGATTTTTGGCGGCGGGCGTTGCGCTTCGGAACAGACGTATACCGCAGTCGAAAATGTTTCGTTTGAGGCGCGACCGGGAGAGGCTGTTGGAATCATTGGACCCAACGGCGCGGGCAAGAGCACCGTGCTCAAATTGCTTGCCGGGATTCTGCGACCTGACGACGGACACATCGAAGTGCGTGGTCGCCGGGCCGCATTGATCGAAGTCGGCGCGGGCTTTCACGGCGACCTGACAGGACGCGAAAACATCCACCTCAACGGAACGATACTGGGCATGACCCGCGACGAGATTCGGCGCAAAATGGGCGACATCGTCGCGTTCGCCGGTGTCGATCGATTCCTGGATACGCCCGTGAAGCGATACAGCTCTGGCATGTACGCAAGGCTTGGGTTCAGCATCGCGGCGCATGTCGATCCCGAAGTGCTGCTCGTGGACGAAGTGCTCTCCGTCGGCGACGCGGCGTTTCGATTGCGATGCCTCGAGCGCATGCAGTCCCTGGTTCGCGGCGGCACGTCGCTGGTGTTCGTCACGCATGATCTGGAACAAATGCGCGCGATTTGCAACAGGACCATTGTACTGGAACACGGTCGAGTCGCCTTTGAGGGCAAACCGGCTGCGGCCATCGCCCATTATTTGACGGCGCTGGCTCGCTGCGGCGCGGATCGGCCGACGGACGTGGGCGGCCACGAAGTGTACGGTCACAACCGTATGGAACTCAAGCAACTTCGCATTCTGAACGAGGCGGGTCGCGAAACAAATACCGTCAATCCTCGCGAGAGATTAACGGTGGAAGCTGTCGTCCGTTCCTCTCGAATCATCCGGCGGGCCGTCGTGGAGTTGAACTTGCGACGAGCTGAAGGCGGCGAAATCATTGCGACGTTCAATTCAGGCCGCTCACGACGGTACTTCCGGTTGGTGATCGATCAGAACATCGTTCGGCTACGGCTTGGGTCGCTGCCGATCAGCAGCGGCCAGTATTTCTGGAATCTGCGCGTCTGGGATACCGAGGCAGCGAAGACGGAACTGGACAGTCCTTTTCAATGTCCTTTGATCGTCGACGACGGCGGATGCACGACCGGAATGCTGTCCGTTGAACACGACTGGGTGGGCGATGCGAGCTTGAACGACGGTTTCGCCGTCACGGCTTGCACCACCGACGTATCATTGGCCCGTCGCAAGGAAGAAACCGTTGAGAGTCTGCCTGTTCGCTGACGCGAAGTCGGTGCATGTCCATCAGCTCGCCCGATCGCTGGCTTCCCACGGCGCGACCGTTCATGTCGTCACGCATAAACCGTTCGAAGTTCCCGGGGCGACCGTAGAGCGGTTTCGCGTTCCGCCCGCCGGATGGACGAACCTTCGCCGCTGGGAGAGTCGCCGCCGCAGGTACATCGCCGACTTCTTTCAAAACTTCGACGTGGTCAACATGCACTTTCTCGCGGATTGGAAACTGGACGAGGAACTCCTGCGAAGTTCCGATCGAGATGCCGCGCTGATTGTTACCGCCTGGGGTTCGGACATCGTTGACCCACCAGGCGAAACTCCGGCCTCCCATGCCCTGAGCGCCGATCGGAAACAACTGCTACAACGAGCCGATATGGTCACGGTCTGCGGTCCGTCGTTTGCGAGCGTCGTCGCCGAATACGGAAAGCTTCGGACCGACGATGTCGCAGTCGTTCCATTCGGCGTGGACCTTTCGCGCTTCGACCCATCTGTGACTGCGCCGCGACCGCCCGACGAGCCGCTGACAATCGGATTCTTCAAGGGGTTTCGTCCGGTTTACGGACCCACCATCCTCATCCAGGCGATTCCGCTCATCATTCGTGAGAGCCGTCATTGTCGCATTCAGCTCGTTGGCGACGGTGCCGAGCTTTCGCAGTGCCAGGCGATGGCCCGTCAACTCGGCGTTGAATCGTATGTTGAGTGGATCCCGCGCCAGGACCATTCACGACTCCCGCCGCTGATGGCGCATTGGTCCATAAGCGTGATCCCCTCGATCCACGAGGCCTTCGGAGTGGCGGCGCTTGAATCTTCAGCCATGCAACTGCCGGTCGTGGCCAGCGACGTGTGCGGTCTTCGAGACACCGTCATCGACAACCATACGGGATTGCTGTGCCCACCGGGCGACCCGAACGCGCTGGCGAAAGCCGTCCTGCTACTGCGAGCCGACGTTCAACTTCGAACGCGGATGGGCCTGGCGGGCCGCCAGATGGTCGAGCAGCATTACAACTGGAACCGTCTCGCACCGGCTTGGCTCCAAGCCTACGAGCGCGCCCGCGAGGAGCGCTGCGTCATGACATAAAGGCCGATCGCAGGCCGGCCCGTTTTCCGCGTGCCAAACGTGTCCAATCCCTGCACGATGTTCTTCAATCGTTCGCCCGTCGCAGACTCCCCGGAAAAATAGCAAACGCCCTGTGAGAACCTGATTTCAACCAGGCGATATAAAGCTCCGATGAAATCATGGTCCGAATCTTCTCTTTGCCGGATCCGGACAATCGTAGGCTGAATCGAACGGAGTAACGAATGGCGCGAAACACCAAAAACAGGAAATCACGCCCGAAGTGCTCATGCGATCGCCGCGTGCTGATGATTTGCCATGCCTTTCCGCCAACCGGCGGCTCCGGCGTGCAACGGTCGGCGAAATTCGCCAAATACCTTCCCGACTTTGGCTGGCAGCCGACGGTCTGGACGGCAGGCGCGGTCGACGGACTTCCGCGCGACCCGTCGCTTTCCATGGATCTTCCGCGAGAGGTCGTCGTTCACGCTCATCGCGCAGGCGGTGGTGTTCACGCGATGCGGCGCACGCTTCGAGGGTTTATTGATTCCAACGAAGGCGCTCGGCTCCGGGCGGCCGCCTCGCACGTCGCGCGAGCGATCGACTGGCGACTTCAGGCATGGCTTGCCGGTGCGCCGTTTCCGGACGATTGCGCGGGGTGGGCGCGCCGAAGCCTCAAGCCGCTGCTGCAACTGATCGAGGCGGAGCAGATCCAATTGATCTATTCGACCTTCAGCCCGGCGTCGAATCACTGGCTCGCTCTGCAACTGAAACGCCGCACCGGTTTGCCCTGGGTCGCTGATTTCCGTGACCTTTGGACCGACGATTACCGTTATCACGAACCATCCGAAAAGCGGCGCATCGGACATCGGCAGCTCGAAGAGGATTTTCTGAATGAAGCCGACGTGGTTATTGGAGTCACGCCGCGACAGACAGCCTTGCTGGCCGAACGCATTACTGAAGCACCCGCGAAGTTCATTACGATCACCAACGGTTACGATCCGGCGGACTTCGAAGGCATCCCAACCGAGTCTTCCGACATCTGCAGCGGCGGAATCAATGGTGAGCAGGCCGGTCGCACGTTTGTCGTTGCTTACGTCGGGCGACTCGACGCACAGCGAACCAGCAAGGCGTTGTGGGAGGGCCTGGCCCAGTTCGGAACCTCGATCGGGTCGGCCGGCAGAAACGTACTGATTCGATTCCTCGGTCACGTTAATGCTCAGGCCAGAGACCGGATCGCGTCGATTGGTCTTCCCTTTCGGTTTGAAGAGTACGCACCACACGGCGATGCGATCCGAGCCATGTGCGACGCCGATGCCCTGCTTCTGATCGCGCCGACCGGCCCGAACTGCGAGACGGTGATCGCCGCAAAAATCTTCGAGTATCTGGCTGCGCGGCGACCCATCATCCTCGTCGGACCGCCCGATGGGGAGTGCGAGCGAATCGTCCGGGAATGCAAGGCCGGAGTCTCCGCGTCGCTGCAACCCGGTGAAGTCGCGGCAGCGTTTCGGCACATGTTCGATGCCTGGCAGTCCGGACAACCGCTCGTCGGTTGCAGCCCGTCACAGCTTCGATCTTTCAGCAGGATTGAACTGACGAGGAAACTTGCAACGGTGTTCGACGAACTTGTTGAGCCTCGACAAACGCCATTGCCGCGCCGTCAGGTTCTGGAATCGGCTGTATCGTGATGCGCCCTGCCGTCTCGGTCATCATTCCAACGTTCAATCGCGCTGAGCTCTTGCCGCGAGCCATCGAATCCGTCATCGCCCAAACACACGACGATTGGGAAATTGTGGTTGTCGACGACGGTTCAACGGACGACACGAGAGCAGTCGTCGGCGATTATGCTCGCCGCATCGGAGATCGATTTCGGAGTGTCCTTCAGGAGAATCGAGGCGCCAGCGCGGCGCGCAATCGCGGGATTGAGGCAAGCCGCGGGTCGTTTATTGCGTTCCTCGACTCCGACGACGAATTCATTCCCACGAAACTCGAACGACAACTTCGCTTTTTTGAGGCCAGGCCCGAACTTGGCTTCATATACAGCGATTATTCCTTCATCGATCTGGACGGCGAACGTCATGCCAGCGCTTTTCGCACCAAGTTCCCAATTGCACTGGAGGTACCCGCCACTCCAGTCGGACCCGGGCAATACATCTGCACGACAAGCCTCTTCGATACGCTCATTCGCGGCTACTTCATCGCGACCATCGTCGGACTGATTCGCCGAGAGGTTTTGGGCGACGATCTGCGATTCGACGAGTCTCAATCGTACGCCGAGGAGTGGTTGTTCCACCTTCGCGTCGCGCGACGCTGCGCGGCCGGGTTTGTCGATGATCCTCTGTCGCTGCATCACTATACGCCGTCCAGTCTTGCTCGTAACGACAAACAACGAAACTCCATTCGCAGGTACGGCCTGCTGAAAACGATCTACTCGACCTTTCCGGAAATGACCAAACCGCAGCGCGCGATTGTTCGGCGTAACCTTGCCACCGCGGCGCGGCAGGTCTGCTATGACGCCATTGGCGAAGGTGCAAAGAATGTCGCCGTCAGGTATGCGTGGAACGCCTTGAAACTCTCGCACGGTCCTCGTGCGATTGTTCAATCCTTCAGTGCATTGCGGAGCAGCGTATTTGCCACGACCTCCCATTGGGACCGAACTCGCCGCGAACCCACCCTGCTCGCTCAAGCCGTGGGCGGCACCGTCCGATAAACCAATCAGTCGAACACGCAATCTTCGCCGCCTGGCGAACAGGACTTGGCATGACTGTTTCTTTCGCGGTCGATCAGCATGAACCCGAAGCCGTATCCCGAAACTGGGACCGGTTGTGGCGACACGCGCCCACCATCGAGCGCGACGATGAATTGCTGGATCGCGAGCGCCGATCGCCGCGCTGGCGGGCGATTCACCAGCGCCTGACGTCCCGATTTGGATCAATTCGAGGGCTCAAAACGATTGAATTGGGCAGCGGCCGGGGCGACTGGTCGGTTTTGCTTGCCGAATCCGGTGCCGACGTGACCCTGCTGGATACGAGTGAATTGGCGCTCGATCAGGCTCGACTTCGATTCGAACGACTCAGATTACCCGCTCAATACATCCATGGCGACTTGTTTGCCCCTCCAATCGAGTGCCTAGGCGCTTTTGATGTCGTGCTTTCCTCGGGTGTGATCGAACATTTTCTGCGTGAATCACGCACCGAGGCGCTCCGCGCGCATCTCCGGACATTGAATCACCGCGGTACTGCGGTCATCAGCGTTCCCAATTCGTGGTGTCCGTCCTATCGTCTGTGGAAACTGTATTTGGAGCTTCGCGATTGGTGGCCTTACGGCGTTGAGATTCCCTTCAGCCGACCGGAATTCGTCCAGCGCGGTCAATGGGCCGGTTTCCGAGAAATCGACGTATGCGGCTTCGGTCTTTGGCATTCCGTGGGTGTTCACATTTGCCACGGCCTGTTTGGCCGTCGGCGCGACTGGAGTGAGCGCACTTCGCGGCTGGACCGCCTCATGGGCGCATCGCTCGTTTTCTTCGGCCAGAGAGGCGATCTGCGTACAAAGACTACGGCGACGAGTCCATGAAAAACGACTCGAATGTCAATTCGCATGTCGGAAAGCTGCTTTTGAGAGCCGACGGCAAGATGCTACCTGCCCGAACCAGGCCTATTGTGCGTATCGCGACTGTAGTTGCGCTGATGGCTGGTGCTTTTGAAGTCTTCGTCTGGTCGGCAAGTCGAGCCTGGGTCACACCGGATTCCACGGCGTACATCAGTCTCGCGATCGGTCTTGCGGAGCGGTTCGACTGGTCGCAGGAGTTGTTTGCTTTCCGATTGCCCGGATACCCGGCGCTTCTGGCGGTCCTGTTCCGATTCTTCGGTCCGGACAGTCCCATGATCATTCTGGCCGTTCAGCATGCGATGGTCGCTGGTTGTGCCGTGTTGAGCGTCGCGATTGCCTGGACCTTGCGACCAAACAGGTTGTTTTGCTCAATAGTCGGCGTGCTGAGCGTCGCGAGTCTGCACTTAAGCGGCTATGCCAATGCGATTCTCACCGAAACGCTCTACACCGTTCTGTTGACGCTTTGCATGTTTCTGTTGGTTCGACACGTGGTTCATGGACGATTTGTGACGCTTGTAAGCGCGTCCGTTATCGCATCCGGTGCGGTCTTGACAAAGGACGTAGGTCAGCTGTTGATTCCTGCGTGCGCGGCGGCGGGAATGATGCGCGCATGGTCGAATCCGACGAAGAATCCGAATGTCGCAATGAACAATGCTCCAAGCACCGTCGTGACACGCATCAGGCGTGCCCTCGCGTCGCTTCCGATTTCAATCCTCCCTGCGATCATTCTGCTACTGCCCTGGCTGGCCAATAACTACCAAACGTTTGGAAAAGCGCAGCTTACGGCCAATGGAGGCATGATGCTCTACCTGCGCGCCGGCTGCCTGGAAGGCCTCGACTCACCGAGTAGCCCGGCGGTCGCTGAAATTCGCGCAGCCGTGGCGCGGGCCAAAACCAAAGGACAGCTTGAAGCATCGGCCACGCAACACGATTATCTCAGCGCCGTTCGCGCGTGCCTGACTGAATACGAACCCAATGCGGCACTCTTCGCGTCTCGCGCAATGAACGAGGTCTCCGCGTTGTTCCATCGCGCCGGGATGGATCTCATTCGCGAACATCCGTGGCGCGTGGCGAAGGGTACGATCGTCGACGCCTACCGCATGGTCATGGTGCCGGACAATGCCCATCGAATGTTGCCCGGAGCGCCAACGATTTCCGGTCGAATGGATCCGAACGCTTTGACGTACGGAGTAGATACTTACGCCGCATCGGTCCTCGTGCGAGTCGGCGGCAACGTAAACAACTATGTATCATTCTCCAACGAACCAACATCCACGACCCCCGCGCTGTCGTCCATCGTCGAATGGTATCATCACCGAATCGAACGCGGAGCGCCACTTCTTGGACTGGTCGATAGTCCTTATGAAGAATTGGCGCTCCTATGGGTGCTGGGCGCCGGATGTTCCCTGGCGCTTCCATGGCGAACCGCGTGGTTCCTGATTCATCTGGTCATCGCCGGGCACGTCCTGGGCGCAGCCTTCTGCGGCGGAGTGCAGCCTCGTTACGCCGTTCCGCTTCAACCGTTAACACATGTACTGAGCGCCGTTCCAATAGCCATGGGCGTCTCCGGCCTCGCGTCGGCGTATTGCCGCATGCGAACGTATGTGTTGGCAAGCCGCGATGCCGCGACGAAACGGAGCCTGGTTGGGTTCAAACTCCCGACAGCAGATGCGCCGCTTGACTGACCGGACGTTGATGCCGCGAACGCAAGGAGAATCCATCAGGTGATGACCCGGCCATTGCACGTGTTGATCGATGGTCGAATGCTGCTGGGTCGCTTTTCGGGCGTCGCTCGCATGGTGACCCGACTTGTCGAATCGCTAGCCGCCATGGATGACCTGCGCGTCGGCGTGCTTTGCGGCAATGAACTGTTCACTCCGTGGGCAAACCGTTTTGAAATCGAAGTGTACACAACGGATTTTTCACGCCACGATCGCACCCCGGTTCGAAGGTTGATTTGGGAGGAAACGCGACTGCGACGCTGGATTCGGCACATTGCTCCGGATATTTACCATGCCACATGGAACCAGGGCGTCCCCGGCCGTTGCCCCGTCCCAAGTGTTCTGACGATCCACGACCTGATCCCCTGGGATGAACCGGCCTCGAAGCTCGGCGGCATGGTAAACAAGTGGAGCTACCGGCTCGCCGTGCGCCGCTCAGCGCTTCGAGCATCGGCAGTTGTGGCGGTCAGTGAATTTTCACGTGGTTGCGTTCAGGAAAAACTCCGTTTAGGGTCATCGGTCGTTTCGGTGGTTCGCAACGGAGTCGATGATTCCATCCGGCGAGGCCGTGGCGATGCCCGTTCGCAGCCCCCCTATGTCCTCTATGTCGGCGGCCACGAGGACCGCAAGAACCTCGAAACCGCTTTCAGGGCGATGGCAGTGTACTGGTCACAATTCGATCCATCGGTTGAGTTTCGTCTTACCGGACGACCGGAGTCGCTAACGCCGCGCGCCGCACAGGCCTTTCGCGAAATCGGCCATCCGAATCTCGTTCGATTCCTCGGGTCACCGAACGACATTGAACTGGCTGACCAATACTCCAACGCCGCCGCCGTCCTGCTCTTGTCGCGGGCCGAAGGGTTTGGATTGCCCGCCTTGGAGGCCATGGCTCATGGCGTGCCGGTGATTGCCGCACGGGCGGGCGCATTGCCGGAAGTCGTCGGACAGGCCGGGTTGCTCGTCGATCCCGGTGATGCGATCGGCGCGGCCAATGCCCTTCGCTCCGTTATGGCCAATGCCGATTTTTCAGCGCGGCTAACGCTCGCGGGAGCGGAGCGAGCGAAGGTTTTTACCTGGCGACGCGCTGCGGAAGCCTATAGCACGCTTTACCAATCGGTCTTGGCTCAGGCCGACGAGCTTCAAACCCACACCCCCAATCTTTCCGATGCCGCCGGTTTTCCGGCGCCGTAAGCGGTCCACCGGGGCCGTGATATTTTCGGCGGACGGCGCGCGTCCTCCATCCGAACCCCAAGCGCCAGCGCGGGGTGGGCGCACTGCATCAACAGGGGTGCTGCCAACAGTCGCCCGTAACGCGATTGCCGCGCCAGGAACCGCCCGTCGTTTGCGCTCCGGGTTCGGAATGTTCTTCGCCGGAACCGTCACGCACGCCGGTCCACCGTTTCGACATCGCCCGACTCGACAAATGCCGTCCCTGCCGCCATACTGGTCGATTTCGGCATCCGAAGTGCCGGCAATGAAAGGATAGCCTGACCATCACCATGCAACCTGATTCACTTGTGAAACTCGTCGGCAGCGGAAACACGGACAAAGTCGAGGAAGAATGGCTGGCGCTGGCGGAAGCGGCGGACATGGCGCCGTCGCGGCTGTCGTCCTATTCTGTCGTCCTTGCCGAGCTGACGCGACGCGGAAAGAATCCGGTGGCGGAAGCCATGGCAGCCATGGCTATTGACGTTGTCGCGGAACGGTACTCCGCGCATGACCTGTTATCCGTCGCCGGTACGTTTTTGCAGGCCGTCGGCGAAAGTGCGGACCTTCGCTCGCGCGTTGAAAAAATGTACCGAAAAAGTTTTTCGAACCGGGAGGGACTGGATGTTCTTCTTCAGGAATCCGGATTGGGAGGCGGGCGACCGGTTCGGCGGGCATTGCGGACCCTTGATGTTTGTCTGAAGTTGAGTGCAGGCGACTATCTCGCGGCGCGCGACGAGGAGGCGGCGGCATCCGTCAAGAGCATCGATCCGTCGACCTGGCGTATAGTCATTGATCTTGGCGATTCTGAAGAGGAACTTGGCGCGGTCGAACTGGCTGACCGGTTTGAGCGCGTTTCTCCCAACAACTTCAAAGTCCTCAATAACCTTCATCCGCAACGTCTCTCAAAAGTCCTGAACGAGAATCCGATCGATGTCATCATTGATCTTTGCCAGCGCCACGGCGGTTCTTACGATTCCACGCGACTGGAGTCCCTGCTCGTGCCGGGCGTGTTTTCAGAAAGCGAGTGGGAAAAGTGGTGGTCCAAGTCACGAACGGCCATTCGCAAGTGCAAGAACATCAAAATGGAAGGCCGGTCGCCTTACTACCTGACTTATCTTGAAGACGCCCCCGACGGAAGCGACGCCTTTGTCGCGACGTTCAGCCGGACTCGCCAGCCGTTGGCCCAGTTGGCGGTCGTTGAAAAGTACTTGCGAGATTGTAAAAGCCAGGGCGAGACCGTCTCGGCCGTCGCATTGAAACGGTGTTTCGATTCGTATCTCGAGCGGGCGAAGAATGAAGGCCAGCGCAATTCGACTCCGCCGGCGGTTCTTTGGTCGGTATCAGCGAAAATCGCGCAACTGGCCGGAGAGTCCGATGGAAAGCTCCCTCTCATTGATTTGTTAAAATCGGCTTCGGAACCCCACGGGCTGTTGAAGGAGGTCCAGGATGACGAACTCGCCCGGTTGGCTTGCGAAGCGCTGATCGAGGCCAGGCCTTCGGATTGGTCGACTTACCTCTTGATGGCGTTTCCATATCTCCCTGCCGGGGCGTGCGATCAGGCGGCATCGCGACTACTCGATGCGGGCCGATCGCGCGACGACATCGAATCCGCCATTCAGCAGGCGCTCGCCTCTCCGGTGGAATGTCTTGAACTGTTGCTATGGCTCTGGAACGGACCCGAGCGCGCGGAATTGGCCACGTCAGCCCAACCCGTCACGGTGCTTTCGCGCATACTCAGGGCGCTGGACGAGTGTCGACGCAATGAACGAATCCCAAAGGAAACCGCCAAGACGCATAGCGCACGTGCGCGGAGCGTCTTGTCGGCTCGGCGCTACGAGCGGTTTCTCGCTTGCCTGGAGAGCATGGATCGCGGCATGGCCCACGCCCTGCGCGTCCAAATCAACCAGTTGGAAAACCTCGGCAACGCCGTTCGCGATGACCTACTGGGCCATTTGAGCGCGACGTTCCCCACTCGCGACACACAAGCCGCGATTCCACCCTGGAAACTGAAAGACACGCTGTTTGTGACCCGTTTCGGTCTCCAGCGGAAACAAGAAGAAATCAATCAGCACGTCAACGTAAAAATGCGCGACAACGCCCGGGCCATCGGTGCGGCGGCCGAGCACGGCGACCTGAGCGAGAACTCAGAATACAAGTTTGCGCTGGAGGAACGCGATCTGCTTCGTGCGCGGCTGGCGCAGATGAATGCCGAAGTCGCATCGGCCCGCATCCTTTCGGTATCGGACGTCCCCACGGACCACGTCGGAATCGGCTGCCGCGTCGAGTTTCGCCGCGTGGAAGACGGCAAGTCCTATGAGATGACTTTTGTCGGTCCGTGGGAAGCCGACCACGCGAAAGGATGGTTCAACTATCTTGCCCCGCTCGCACAATCGATCCTCGGCATGCGCATCGGCGAAGCTGTTGATTTCGATCACGGTGACACGAGCGGTCGCTACGAAATCGCCGGGATCTACAATGCACTGTCGGAATGGGACGACCCGACGAGCGATGAACCCGAATTGTCTGAATCCGAGGCGGACGACCAGGTACGACTTGGCGCCGGACCCGCATGAAAGTCGCCATCATCGGACTTCCGCAATCCGGGAAATCGACGCTGTTTTCCGCCGTCACCGGAATCGCGGTCGATCTTCATGCGCCTCCCCAGCCGCATCCCGGCGTTGTCCGAGTTCCCGACGAACGGCTGGCCCGCCTGACTGAACTTTACCGACCCAAGAAGATAACGCCGGCCACGATTGAATTTGTTGATTTGCCCGGATGTACGCTCAACGATTCCCACGGACGCGACCTTTGGAAACAGATGTTGCCGACGATCCGACAGGCTGAAATGCTCGTAGTCGTCGTGCGCGATTTTCAGAATCCCGCCGTGGCCCCCTACCGCGATCGGATCGACGCCCAAGCCGACTTCGACGAAGTCTGGAGCGAACTGATTTTCGCTGATCTCGATGCCGTCACGACAAGGATCGATCGACTCGAGAAGGCGATCAAGAAGCCGACCGGAACCCAGGACTCGCAAAAACACGAACTTGCCACGCTTCAGCGATGCCGCGAGGCATTGGAAGCCGACACGCCGCTGTCGACGACAATTCATGCCGAGGGCGATCGTGCCGTGGTGTCCAGCTTCGCCTTTCTCACGCAAAAGCCGATCGCGTGTGTCCGCAATGTGACCGACGAGCAGGTCAAGTCCGCCCAGCCGCTCAAGGCCGACCACGCCGCGGCTTCGCTGGTTCTCAGTGCTTCCATCGAATCGGAAATCGCTCAGCTCGACCCCGGAGACCGCGAGGCCTTTCTCGCCGACTTCGGCGTCGAGGCGCCCGCCCGGGACAAGCTGATTCGTACATGCTATGAAACCATGGGGCTGATTTCTTTTTTGACCGTCGGCGAAGACGAAGTTCGCGCCTGGACGATTCCGTTCGGCAGCACGGCCGTCGTGGCCGCCGGGAAAATCCACTCCGATCTGGCCCATGGCTTTATTCGAGCTGAAACGGTGGCTTATTCCGACCTGATGGCCCATCAGGACATGAAAGGCGCTCGCGCCGCAGGAAAAGTTCGAAAAGAAGGAAAGACTTACGTCGTCAGCGACGGCGACATCCTCAATATCTTATCGAGCGCTTGATCTGTGCTTTTCAGAACTTTGTGTCGTTGCTGCTACACCAGTGACAAAACCGTCGTATGGCGGGAAAAATTGTCGTTTCAAAGCCGACTGGTTACGGCGTTGCCGCACCTTCGTACTCCGCGAGTTGCTCTTCGTATTTAGCGCGATCGAGCGATCCTTCCGGCACCTGATCGACAGCTCTGCGCTGCGTGACCACGGCTTCGAGCCGATCTCCCGTATCAAACTGGGCGCGGGCGAGGGTGTTTAAGTAAGCAGCCGCCTTGAAATTCGTTGCCTGGTTGGCACGAAGGGCAAACTTCAGTGATTCTGATGGATCGCGAAGATCCTCGACGGCACACGTCAGCAGGAGTCGAGCGCACGCATCGAGCTGCCAGGCCGACGCATGTTCCGCCTCGGCCGCCGCGCGACGCGCAGCGATAACCTCGAGAAAAAGTTCACGGGCCTCCGCAGTCCGTCCGGCTGCATGCCAGATACGAGCGAGCTCTCCGGCGTTGTCCAGAGTTTCGGAGTGGTTGGCGCCAACGACGCGGCGGCGACGTTCCAGACTGTCTTCCAACAACTCCGCCGCCTCCTCCGTAAGTCCAAGCTTATCCTTGGCAATCGCGAGGTTGTAAACCGACTCAAGCGTCAGATGATGGTCGACGCCCATCACTCTGCGTCGAGCGGTAAGAACCTCTGTCAGCAACGGTATCGACTCTTCGACCTGGTCTGCCTCATAGGTCATCGTCGCGATGAGTGACCGCAGTGCCAGGGTTTCGACATCGTCCATTCCGTGCGTCTTGGTGCGGATGGCGATCGCTCTGTCCGCCATCGCCCGACCTTCGTCGTGTCGACCGACTTTTCCGTAAAGCAGGGCCAGGTTGGCCATGGCGGCAGTATTTTCGGCGTGATCCTTCCCGAAAGTGCGCTCGATTCCCGCGAGGTATTCGGTGAACAAATCGAGCGATTCTTGCAGCTGCCCCATGTACCAGTAGTGAACAGCCAGGTTATTCAGGTCTTTTAACGTATTCTTGTCGTTCGCCCCGAAAGCGACTTTGGACTTTTCATAGGCTTCGCTGAAAATCGGTCCCGCCTCGTCGTGACGACCAAGCGTCGCAAGAATAATTCCCAATGTGCTCATCGCCTTAAGCGTCTGTGGATGCGAGTCGCCTTGAGTCATCCGTTGCAAATCCAACACCCTTCGGGCGATCGGTTCAGCTTCATGCAATCGCCCCAAGTCCTTGTAGAGTTCGGCCAGACTATGATTAGCGTTGATCGTATCAGGGTGACGGGCGCCGCGGTCCTTTTCGAGTTGTTTCACGACGTCTTGAAGGAGCTTCGCGGCCTCTTCCTGCCGAGATGTCCCTAGGTACGCCTTCGATAGCGATTTCAACGTAAAGATCGCTTCCGGCGCTCCGGGTCCAAATCTTCGATGATGAATGTCCAAGGCGCGTTCCAAGACGGTGACGGCCTTGGCGTAATGGTCCTGATTAAGGTAAGTGACCCCGAGATTCGCGAGAGTCAACGCCAGATCATAATGATCCGGCCCGAGCACCCTTTCTTGGGTCTTGGCCAGTTCCTCGAACTGCTTCTGGGCCTTCGCGTTCAATCCCCTATCAGTGTCCAGGATCGCACGTTGCATTTTCGCCCGAAGGGTAGCGGAATCTTCGGGACCGAAGACTCTTTCAAACAGCGGGATCGCTGCCAGGAGAATGTCGCCGCTTTCCTTGTTTCGACCCAAATTCCAATATGTGATGGCTTGAGAATTGAGGGTACGCAGCGTATCGGTATGTTCCGGCCCCAAATGCTTGCGGCGCAGTTCAAGCGCGCGTTGGGACCGCTCAAGAGACTGTTCGTTAAGACCCAGGGCGGAATAGGTCGCTGCCAAGGCGTGCTGCAATCTAGCTTCAACCAACGGCTGTTCGGAAAATTGCTCTTCAACCGTCTGCACGGCGGGCGCCAGGATGTTGACGTCCAGAACTCTGCGGGCAGCGTCGGTCAAATTGACGCTGGACAGCAACACGTCGAATGTCGTCAACGACGACTCGCGCTGATCGACCGCGATGCCGCTTTCAGCAATTCCGGCTTCGACTCGGTCGTGCAGGTCCGCGGCGATGCTCTCTCCCAGCTTGCGCGGTACGATTCGCTGCAGCATGTTCATCTGGAACTCGACGACGCGGTCGGACATCTGCCGTTCGTAATTGGCCCGATCTCGTTCTTCCGCGATTCGACGCGCCTGAACCGCCATGGTCACGGCAAACGAACATAGTGCCAGGAAGGCAACCGCCGCCGCGGCAACGCCGGTCCAATGCCGCCGGACGAACTTGCTCATTCGGTAGGTCGCGGAAGGCGGTCCGGCCAGGACCGGTTCCTGATTCAAGTGCCGTTCAATGTCCCGGGCCAGTTCCGTCGCGCTCTCGTATCGCCGGGTGCGGTCCTTTTCCATGGCCCGCATGACGATCCAGTCAAGGTCCCCGCGCAGACCGGCGCCAAGCCCTTTCGGTTCGACGCCGCGGCGCTTCGCAACGATGACGAGATTGTCACCAAGCGTGGACAATCGCGTGCTTGGACGGGGTGGATCATTTTCACGAATGATGCGCTTAATCTCGTCGATCGCCGCCGCGCGAAGCGTCTTGCCGTCAAAAGGAGTTCGCCCGGTCAACAGCTCGTAGAGCAATACACCCAATGAATAAATGTCACTTCGCGTATCGATGTCGAGTTCTGATGCGTCCGCCTGTTCCGGCGACATGTAGGCCGGCGTTCCCATGAACTGCCCCAACTGCGTGAACATCGTCCGCTCCGTCAGCCGTTGCTGCGTCGCCTTGGCGATTCCAAAATCGATCACCTTCGGTACCGGCTTGTCATCAACATGCGTCACGAGCACGTTGCTGGGCTTGAGGTCGCGGTGAATGATCCCCTTTTGATGGGCGTGCTGAACTGCGACGCAGACCTGCACGAACAGCCTCAATCGATCGCGGACTGGCATTTCCTTTTCGTCACAGTAATCGGTGATGGGAATGCCCTTGACCAGTTCCATGACGAAATAAGGTCGGCCGGCCTCCGTCGCGCCGGCGTCGAGCACCTTGGCAATGTGCGGGTGGTCCATGACGGCCAGCGCCTGGCGCTCTGCTTCAAATCGGGCAATGACATCCCGAGTGTCCATCCCCAGCTTGATGATCTTTAGCGCAACATTGCGGCGAACCGGTTCGTGTTGTTCGGCCAAGTACACAATCCCGAATCCGCCTTCGCCGATCTGCCGAGTCAGTTTGTAACGCCCGATGACCGTCCCGGGTCTTTCTGTCGGCAATTCTTCGAACGTCGAGGCTGATCGATGCGATCCGCCTCGCGGCAGAATCGGGACGTCCATCGTTTCTACTGACCCTGGCACGATTCCCTGTTCAGCGTCGGCAGAAAGAAGCTCCTCAACGTTTGCCCGAAGCACCGCATCGTTTCCGCAAGCTTGGGCAAGAAAGCGCTCCCGCTCTTTGGCATCCGCTATCCGCTTCGCCTCGTGAAACAATGTCTCATGTTTCGGCACCATATCCGTCATGACCGTACCCCGGCTTTCTAGAACTTATCCATAAACCCTGCGAGCCGCGAACTTTAGTTCGCGCGGCCCCTCGAATATCTGAACTAACTTCACGTTTGACAACCCATCGAAATCCGGTTGTTCGGTCTTGGGATAGAAGCTATGAAGTGAGCCAACCTCGGCCTGGTCGTTAGGATGTTCGC
>CAZAMB010000020.1:0-61920 GCA_964486335.1 uncultured Phycisphaera sp.
AGAGACGACACCAGATTCACGACGACCCTCCTTGCTCCACGCGTTGAGTCCGAACAACCAACGCATCGACAAGAAGGCTCGTTCTTATTCATCCGAGGCCTTCATGACCCCAGAAAAGTGCGAAAGTCGAAGTTAGGTCGGAACGGTGGAAACCATCGATGGCGACGGTCGAGCGGACCGGCCGCGGTTCAGGTAACGCCGAAAGATGCACAGAAGCTCGTTCATTCGGTGACTGTAGAGATGTTCGCGGAGTGTTCGCCGGTGGCCGGCTCGAGCGACGGCCGTCCGGTCGGCTTCGTGACCGAGGTAATGCCGAATTTTCTCCACGCACTCCCGATCGTTTCGATAGGTCACAACCTCACGATCAGGCTCAAACAAATCGTGCAGTCGCGGCCGCCATTCCGTGACGAGAAGCGTCCCCACGCCGGTGGCCTCGTACATCCGCATGTTGTTGCAATGGTCGGTGTTGACGACGCCGTCGACAGCGAGCCGGGCGTGACGATTGAGGGTGATGCGCGACTGATGAAGCGTGCGGTACATCTCCATACCCCACGCCTGCCCGCGAAAACGCCGGCGGATCGGCGAATCGGGCCGCGTCGTTTCCAGCCCGTAGCAGAAGATGTCGATGTCGTCGATTTCCGCGAGCAGTGCTTCGAGCCATTCCGCGCGGTCGGGATGCGACGGCGCGAACCCGCCGACGAACGTCACGTTGTGACAGGGCGCGGTGGCTGCCAGCCGGTCGAGAATCCGCCGATCGAAGCCAAGCCGCACGTAATCTGAATTCAACCCATTTCGGCGAAAATGATCGACGAACGGCGGCCACGACGAGATCATCAGGTCGTATCCGCGATAGGTTCGACCCTCATGCAATGGCGAGGCGACCTCGCCGACCACGAGTCGAACCTTCTTCTTTAGCGCGGCGAGAAAATCGTCGCCCAGCGGACTCCATTCGAAAACGTACACAACGTCGGGGCGAAACTCGTCCACCTGGGCAGCCACGATCTGTCGCCGCCGGTCGTGGATGTTGTCGCTCAGACTCAGCCCGCGCGATTCAGCCCATGCCGCCTGCGCGGCATCAGCATTGCAAATGACCTCATTCGCGTCGCAGCCGCGTCGTTTGAGTTCATAAGAGTAAGCGTCGGAAGTGCTGAAGGCCGAGTCGAACAGGCGCCGGTGCTGCGTCTCAAATTCACAATCGGCCAGTCCCGGTTCAGTCGAGTAAATGTCCTTGAGAAACTCAGTGTAAAACGTCTGAATCATAAGGATTTTTGGCTGCATGGGGAATCCATTGTTTCAGGCGCTGAGCCTCATTTGCAGGCCAGCAACTGTTCGGCGACGTATTCCTGATCGGCCCGCGTCAGTTCGAATCCCGAAGGCAGATAAAAGCCGCAGTCACCCAATCGATCACTCACAGGAAAGCTGCCGCGCAAGTCCGGCCAGCGACGACGCGTTCCCTGATACACCGGCTGGCGGTTCATGGGAATGAAGAACGAGCGGGTTTCGACACCGGCATCGGCGAGTCGGTTGCGCACATCCTGCTTGGACCGCCCGAATTCGTCGCGGAGCACGACGCCGTACATCCAGTACACCGGCTCGCAATTCATGCCCCGCGCCGGAAGTTGCAATGCGCTTTCCTCGGCAAGGAGTTCGTTGTATACGCGGGCGACTTCGCGCTTGCTTGCGACGCGATCGGCCAGTTGTTCGCACTGCGCGCACCCGATAGCGGCCTGGATATTGGTCATTCGGTAGTTGAAGCCGACGTGCTCGTGAACGAAACGTTCCTCGCCAAACGCCTGATTCCGCAGCATGGCCGCCCGCTCGGCGATCGTTACGTCGTTCGTCACGACCATTCCACCCTCGCCCGTGGTGATGATCTTGTTGGCGTAGAAGCTGAAACACCCGACGTCGCCGATCGCGCCGACGGGCCGACCGCGCCATGTTGCGCCGTGGGCCTGCGCCGCGTCTTCGATCACATACAAATCGTGTTTGCGAGCGATCGCCGTCACGGCGTCCATGTCACACGGGTGGCCGTACATGTGGACAACCATGATCGCTTTGGTTCGCGGCGTGATCCGAGCCTCGATCAAATCGGGATCGATGCACCAGGTGTCGGGTCGAACATCCACCAGCACCGGCGTCGCCCCGGTCCAGCATACGGCGTTGGCTGAAACGATCAGCGTAAACGCAGGAATGATGACTTCGTCACCGGGACCGATGTCGAGGGCTTCGAGTGCGAGGTGTACGGCGGCTGTCCCGCTGCAACAGGCGACACCGTGGGTTGCTCCGCACAATCCCGCGAAGGTTTCCTCGAACCGAGGAATGTATTTACCGTTCGACGAAATCCAGTTGGTGTCGAGGCAATCATTGACAAGGCGGCGTTCGTCGCCGTCGAGCAGCGGCGTCGCGACGGGAATCTTTCTCGTCCGGCCCTGAATGGTCGAAGTCATGATTGGCATCCGTATTGCCCCGGCGATTCGCGCAGAGCGCGGAATCCGCCACACCGTTTATCGGCAACCGCTGGCCCGTTGCTGCAGGACGCAGGTCCCTCGGGCCGAAGGCGACGCAGGTCAAATGACGGTCTTGACGGCCCAACGAAAGAGCGCGGATCGGCTTCGAGGATTGGCGGCGATTTCGCCGGGGGAAGGTCGAATCGGCTTTTCCGCCGCTGCCGAATAGGTTCCATCCTGAAGGCCGTCGTGCATCGCCGCCTCCACTCGGCGGTCCTCACCGGTATGAAAACTGATGATGCCGAGTCGCCCGCCGGGTCGCAGGCAGTACGGCGCGACGCGAAGGAACTGCTCCAAACCGGTGATTTCATCGTTAACGAGCATTCGCAAGGCTTGAAACGTTCGCGCGGCGGGATGGAGCCGACTGCGCTCGGCGGCCGGTCGTTCGCGCCATTCGCGGCGCGTGAGGCCTTTCACTTCGAACACGAGGTCGACGAGTTGCAGCGTACTTGAAAGCGGTTGGACCGCCCGCCTTCGGACGATTCGTTCCGCAATTCGGAAAGCGTCAGGTTCGTCGGCGAATTCTATCAAGCCGGCGATCAGTTCGTCGGCGGAAAGCTGGTTGAGCAGCTCCGCGGCGGTGCGCGGCAATCGATCGTCCATTCTCATGTCCAACGGACCGTCTTGTTTGTAGCTGAAGCCGCGGCGAGGATCGTCGATCTGCATGCTCGACACCCCGAGATCGGCCAGGATCACATCGACCGCACTGATCGACTCCCGAGTGAGAACCTTGCCGAGGCCCGCGAAATGGCTGCGATGCAGACTGATCTTCGCGCCAACGAAATCGGATGTGTCGGAATCGGTGGACTCGGTCAAAGCGGCGAAACGAGCGGCGGTGCGTTCGAGTTGAACGGCATCCACGTCGAGTCCGATCAACCGACCGGAGGGGCCGATGCGTGGAATGAACTCCCGCGCGTGTCCGCCGTAACCGATAGTGCAATCGGCGACGACGTCGCCGGGAACCGAGCGAAGAGCAGCGATCACTTCCTCGACAAGAACGGGGACGTGTGCGCCGGCGGGCGTGCGCCCCTGGGTCCGGACATGGGCGTGCATCTCCGAGTCGGCTGTCTGGTCGAGTTCCTTGTAACGCTGCTCGAATCGGCGGGGATGCGTTCCGGAGTACCTCGTCCGGCGTCGTCGCGGCGCGGGTTCTCCTGTGTGCATCTCATTGTCCTCGGGAGGCGTCATGGCCGGCTGTTGGTACACGATTCCGAAGCAATCTTCCAGTGAGTCGTCTGACTGTCCGCGGGCCAGCGGCGCGGTATACTCATTCCAATGAACTGCGATTCCGAAGGAGTGGCGAAGCATGACAGAGCCTGAACCGTCAAGTCCTCCCGATGGACCCACGCCGGAGGAGCTGCGCAATGCGTTGAAAGCGTTCAAGAAACGGCTCAAGCTGTCGCGCCTCGACGACGAATCAAGTCTTGGCCGAGGTCCGCTGTCGAGCGGCAAATCGTCGGGCATCGTGGCGATCACACCGCCCCACCAGTATCCACGGGCCGTTTGGGATCAGCTCGTTGTCCTCGGACGTTTGAAATATGCGGGCCAGGGAATGTACCAACTGGCGACGCCCTGAGCCACCGAAAAGAAGAATCCGACTGAACGTTTGCGGTTGGTTTCCCATGAATCATGAGGGGAGTTACATCTGCGGGTCTTGCGGAGAGGAGATCGTTACGCCGATCGACGCTTCGGCCGGGACGACGCAGGAGTATGTTGAGGACTGCCCGATCTGCTGCCACCCCAACGTGATTCATGTTCAGATCGAAACGCTCGGTGAAGGCCGGGTATGGGCCGAACTGGAGTGACCGGCGGATTGGGATGGAAAGGACGAATGCTAGCGATGGAATTCGCCGATCATGGTCCGAGGTTGGAAGCCCTGCTTGCGCCTTTCGTGGGTTCGGCTTCACTGGAGAAGCGCGCACTTGCCGTGCTCCGCGCCCTGCCGATCGCGGTGCGACAGGACTTTCTTGACGACGCTCAGTTTCGCATGGCCCTGGATGATTATGTTCCCAATGAAGGTCGAACGGTGTGGCTGGCCTGCCCGACGCCCGGCGGAAACGGCAGTCGCTGCGTCGTGTTGAAGCCGCGATTGGCCGACTGCCCTGAGGCGTTCGCCCATTATGTCATCGCTCACGAGCTCGCGCATGCGCATTTGCGGAATGGCCGCTGGGGGGACATCGCCGATCCTGAAGCGGCTGCCGATGCGCTCGCGGCGAGTTGGGGATTCATCAAGCCGCCGACCCCCCTTTGGTAGACGAATAATGAACTGACAAGCGCGTAACGCCCTGGCGGGTACGCATCAGCAAGCACAATCAACGGTTGATTCGTCCGACGAGCATAGCATGGCCACCCTTCTCAATTGCAATGCGGTCTCGAAGCACTTCGGAACTCGTGAGCTTTTTCACGGTCTTTCGATCAGCTTCGCGGATGATGAACATGTCGGGTTTCTGGGTCCCAACGGGGCGGGCAAGACCACGTTTCTGAAAATTCTCGCCGGAATCATTCAGGCGGACGGCGGCGAAGTCAGCCGACGTCGATCGGCACGCATCGGTTATCTGCCCCAGGAAGATCGGTTTGCTGTAGACGCCAACGTCGAATCCGTGTTGGAAGAAGCCCTGGCCGATCGCTTGTTGGAACCACATGAGCGTGAGACTCAGATCAGGATCGTGCTCAGTAAGTTTGGTTTCGATGATCCCGCGCGTCCCGTGGCTTCGTTGTCCGGCGGATGGCGCAAGAGGCTGGCCCTGGCGCGAGAAGTGATTCGGCAGCCGGACCTGCTGCTCATGGACGAGCCGACGAATCACCTGGACCTTGAGGGCATTCAATGGGTTGAGGAGATGTTGGCGGGCGCTTCGTTCGCGTTTCTGGTCGTCAGCCATGATCGGTATTTTCTGGAGCGCGTGACCAACCGCGTGGTGGAATTGAATCCGATGTTTTCGGGAGGATATTTCAGCGTCAGCGGCAGTTACAGCACGTTTCTGGAAAAGCGTTCCGATTTTCTCGAAGCCCAGCAGGCACAACAGGTGACGCTGTCAAACATCGTCCGGAGAGAAGCCGCGTTCCTCAAATCCAACTCCAAGGCCCAGCGAACCAAATCGAAGTCACGAATCGAAGAGGCCTATCGTCTCCGCGACGAGCTTCGTGAGTTGAAGCACCGAAACGCGCAGGCGACCGCCGCTGGCATCGATTTCGGCGGCACGGGCCGCTCGTCGAAGAAGCTGTTGGAGGCCAAGGGGATTGCCAAGACCATCGGCGGCAGACTGCTGTTCAAGGACCTCTCGCTGATGTTGTCGCCGGGGACGCGACTGGGACTTCTGGGCGGCAATGGAAGCGGAAAGACCACGCTGATCCGTGTTCTCTCCGGCGTCGTGCCGCCGGATGAAGGCTGCGTGATTCCCGCGGAACAACTTCAGATCGTCGTGTTCGACCAGATGCGCGAAGCGCTTCCTCAGGACGTGCCCCTGCGACGGGCTTTGGCCGGCCGCGACGATGCCGTCTATTTTCGCGGGCAGAACATTCACATCAGTTCATGGGCCAAGAGGTTTCTTTTTCGGGTGGATCAACTGGACATGCCGGTCGGCGAGTTGTCGGGCGGCGAACAGGCGCGAGTTCTCATTGCTCGACTCATGCTGCGACCGGCCGACCTGCTCATTCTCGACGAGCCGACCAACGATCTGGACATCGCCTCGCTGGATGTTCTCGAGGAAAGCCTGATTGAATTCCCGGGCGCGGTGGTGCTGGTGACGCACGATCGCTACATGCTCGATCGAGTGTGCACGGAGATTCTGGGGCTGGAAGGCAACGGACAATTCGGGCGATATGGCGATTGCGCTCAGTGGCAGGCGGCTCGGAACGATCGTGTTCGGGGACAAACAGACGGCGTCCGTCCGAACAAGCCCAAAAAATCGGGGAACCGAAGTGCATCGGACGGTCTGACCGCCAGTGAACGACGAGAACTTCAGGATATGGAATCAGCGATCGGGGAGGCCGATGATCGCGTGGAACAGTGCAGGCAGGCTGTTGAGGATCCCCAGGTCGCCGGCGATCACGTCGAAGTGCAAAGACGCTGGAAGGAACTGGAAGAGGCAAGGCTTCAGGTCGAAGCGCTTTATGTTCGTTGGGCCGTACTGGACGCGAAATCCAAGTAAAGGATGCCCTCGTTGAACGGTCCCCAGTCGTCCGCTGCCGCCGAACGAGCAAAGCCGCTGCAAGGTCGTTGTAGCTTGTGCACAGTCGTCGCGAGCCGCGGACTTCCATGTGGTTTGGATATCCGCCGCCTACGCTGGTACCAAAGCCGCTTCAGCACCGGCGTTAAATGTATGCGAATCGCAGGTTTTTGCGAGAACACAACCGTGTGCTTCGTGGATCGGTCAATCCGCGCCGAGGCTATTTCTTCTTGGCCAACTTGCGTGAAGCGGTTTTCGTGCTCTTGCCCGAGCTCGATTTCGATGCGGATTTCGCGGCGGGTTTCCGGGCGGCGGGACGACGGGCCGCGGATCCGCGCTTGCTCGGCGCCGATTTCGCGGTTTTTCGGGACTCGGCGCGAGGCGAGGACTTGGTTTCCTCGCGCGGCTTTGCGGCCTTCTTGACCTCTTTGGGCGGTTGCGGCTGCACCACTTTGGCGGTGGCTTCCATGATTTCGAGGTTGGTGTAGTACCCGTCCCTGGTCAGGCGCTCCAGTTGCGCGTCAGCGTCTTCGCGCTCCACGGACTTGAACAGCGTGAGTGCCAGCCCATTGGCATGTCCGACGATTTTCCAGAGGAAAATGATCGGTTCCTTGACGCCGAGCGATTTTCGCGCGACGGGTGCGACCTCGGGCACCGCAACCTCGGGCGCTTCTTCGACGTCGTCAATCGCGGCTGCGGGATCCACCGGCTCGTCGATTTCCTTGCTTTTGGCCTTGGTCACGGCTGTTTTCCTGCGTCCTAAAGGATGAACGAAGCACTGGTCATGGCGTCACGGGTACGGAAACGATCCGACTCGTCCGACCGAACCGCCAGGTTCCGAATGGGCGGCACCGATGGACCCGCGTCGGCGACACACTATAATCGAGGTTCGGCCACGGCGTCGAGTAGGTTCGATCGACGAAGTGAGTTTGCGCCCGTAGCTCAATTGGACAGAGTACCTGGCTTCGAACCAGGGGGTTGCAGGTTCGAGTCCTGCCGGGCGTAGTACGGTGATATTCACAACCTCGTGCCCCGCGTGTCGGCGTGCCGTGGCCGAGGCTTGTCGGTGGCATCGGGCGCGGTAGACTTTGGTCGTCGCCGCGGAACACATGGCGCATGGTCTGATGTGGATGGTTGAGGTCGCTCGATGCCGGGCACAGCGCGAACGGCTTCGTCGAATTCGGTGCTTTTAAGTACGCAACCTGTTTTTCTATAAGAAGTTGCGCCGCTAGCTCAATGGATAGAGCGTCGGTCTACGGAACCGAAGGTTGCAGGTTCGACTCCTGCGCGGCGCATACCGCGAGATCAGGATTTTTTTCACGGCGTGCCGTCTCCGCGGCGAACCCAATAGAAAAAAACCGTCCTCCTCAGTGTCGTCCCCTGGGCACGAAACTTCCTATTTGCGAGCAAAGGCAAACGGCGAGAAGGTGAAACAATGAGCAACAGCGCAGTAGTTACAAGAACGGAGTTTGGTCGCTACCCGGTTCGACGCGGTAAAGTGCGCGACATCTACGACCTCGGCGACGAGATTTTGCTCGTGGCGACCGATCGCATCAGCGCCTACGACGTGGTCCTTCCCACGCCGATTCCGGAAAAGGGCGCCATGCTCACGCGGATTTCGGCGTTCTGGTTCAACCTGCTCGGCGATACGGTTCCGCATCATTTGATTGAGGTCATCGATCGAACTCCGCCCGCCGGGCTGGAGCCTCACCTCACTCAGCTTCGCGGACGCACGATGCGATGCAAAAAGTCGAAAGTCGTTCCCATCGAATGCGTCGTTCGAGGCTACCTGGCCGGTTCGGGCTGGACCGACTATCAGAAATCAGGCAGCGTGTGCGGCGTCAAGCTGCCACCCGGGTTGAAACAATGCGATAAACTGCCGGAGCCGGCGTTCACGCCTTCCACCAAGGCGGAGGTCGGCCACGACGAGAACATCTCGTTTGAGCAGGCGTGCGAGCTTGTCGGCAAGGAAACGATGACAACGTTGCGCGATCGAAGCCTGTCGCTGTACAAGCGCGCGGCGGAATACGCCCGGACGCGCGGCATCATCATCGCCGACACCAAGTTCGAATGGGGCGAGCGAAACGGCGAGCTGCTGCTGATCGACGAGGTATTCACGCCTGATTCGTCGCGCTTCTGGCCGGCCGACAAATACGAACCGGGACGCGATCAGGAAAGCTTCGACAAGCAATACGTTCGCAACTACCTCGCAACGCTTGTGCAGGCCGGCAAGTGGAACAAGACGCCTCCCGGTCCGGAACTGCCCCCCGATATCGTTACGAACACCGCGTCACGCTATCGCGAAGCCCTCCGCAGGCTGACGGAATAACAACGCCTTGTCGACGTGTTCGACGATGCGCGCGGTTGCGAGATCGCGGTTACCAGGAGTGCGCTGCGACGGGTCGCTCGGCAGCAGCCATGTGGGCCAGTTCGGGCACGAGCCACGCGTGGACATTGGCCGATTTCTGCACGCACTTGATCTGCCGCGCGGGAACGCCGACGACGGTAGACATGGGCGGCACGTCGGCAATGACCACCGCACCCGCACCCACCACGGCTTCGTAACCGACGCGGATGCTCTGGATGATTGTCGCACCGATTCCGATGAACGAACCCGACTCGATGATGACCCGACCGGCCACCTTCGCGCCCGGGCAGACGTGCGTCGCGGTGCCGATGAGCGTTTCGTGGTCGATGATGCACCCTGTGTTGAGAATCACCGAATCGCCGATTTGACCGTGAGCGCCAACGAGCACTCCCGCGGCGACGACCGTGTTGCGACCCAGCGAGGCGTTGCTCGCCAGGTTGGCCGAGGGGTGAATGGCGTTGATGAGTTCAAAGCCCCAACGTTGAAGCTGATCGGCGAAGGCGCGACGAACGCCGTTGTCCCCGATGGCGACGATCGCACGCGACGCGGCAAGCCGAGTTTGCAATTCGGGCAAATCGTCCGGACCGCCGAGCACCTCCAGGCCGTCGATTCGCCTGCCGTGCGTAGCCGGATTGGAATCGACAAACGCGACAGGATGATGCCGGCCGCTCTGGCGTAGAATGTCAAGAACGACTCGACCGTGACCGCCGCATCCAACGATGAGGCAGGGTTCGGTGCCGGTCGCTTCGTTGTTGGCCTTCGAACGCATGGCGTATTCCTGAGGCGGAAACATCGAGCGGCCTCTCGGCGCGCGGTTTCCCCGATGGTTCTATCGGTCGAGTCGGTCGAAAGCTGAAAATCAATCGCCCTGGAAGCAGGCAGGTCGTGGCGTCAACCGCCCCGGAGGCCACCTGCCGGGGGTCCGGCGGGTCATGGTCGGGGTGTACGATGCCGATTGACTCGATAGTGGGCGTGGACTACCGTTGAATGAGCGATTGCTGGACGAGCATATCGTAACGCATTTTGTTTCATGTACTTGCGCGAATCCAACTCGAATACGGCAGGAAGAGGACGACTGTGGACGCCGCCCTTCGTCGTCGCGGTCGTGTTGCTCGGATTTGCGGCCATACTTTCCGGCCCGGTGGCGCGGTCCATGAACTTCCGGCAGACCAAGGAAGCGATCCCGCTCAAGAAACCGCTCAGCGCCATGGCCGTGGACGAACTGCGTCCCTACAGGGTTGTCGATCGGCATGTTCTGGAATCGGTCGTCGTGGAAGCGCTGGGCACCGACCAATACATCAACTGGACCGTCGAAGACACGGAGGTCGGTCCGGCGGACCCGCTGCGTTTCGCCCATTTGTTCATCACCTATGATACGGGCGGACAGAACCTCGTCCCCCATACGCCTGATGAGTGCCGTCTCGGCGCGGGGTATGAACCGTCACAACCGCACGAAAACGCCGAACTGAAGATCAATGGAGTCGCTTCGGGATCGCCGGTGCCGATTCGAGTCTGCTCGTTCGTGAAGACGGCCGTGTTCAATCGAGACGAAGTTTCCGTCGTATACACGTTTCATTGCAACGGAAAGTTCGCGGCCACGCGAAACGGCGTGCGTCTGCTGTTCAATGACCCGCGAGATCGACACGGATATTTCAGCAAGATCGAGATCAGCTTTCCGCGCGGCACGCGCGAGCAGAATGTCCAAGGAACGAAAAAACTTCTTGATCGCCTGGTACCGCTGCTGATTCGCGATCATCTTCCGGATTTCGAAGCGGCGGAGGCAAGCGGATCATCGTAAACGCGGGAAAGTGTTGATCCTTTCGGCACAAGAAAGCAGGATCCATGGCAAAGAAACAGCTCAATCGCAACCTGGTCATCGCGCTGACGCTGTGCTTGTTCGCGGTGATGATCGTCCTGTCGGCCCTGATGCTTCGCCGGCTTCAGCAGCGGGACCCGAAGTATTATATCGAACTGGCGGATATCGCCGCGGCCGATGGACACTGGCAACAGGCGGCCGTCTTCTATCAGCAGGCATGGAATCGCAGCAACGACGCGAAGTACCTCGTCGAAGTCGGCGAAATGCTCTTGCGCGACGGCGACGTGCAAAACGCGGCCCTCGCGTGGCGGCAGGCGCTGGTCTCCGAGCCCGACCTGATGGAAGGCCACGCTCGGCAACTCGGACTGCTGATGCGAATCGCGCGATTGTATGGAACGCTGGACGATTGGGCGGCGGTTCGCGACGCCGCCGATGCCATGCTGAAAGTGGACGTCGAAAAGACTCCGGCGCAAACGGCGTTCGCGCGCAACGCACGGGGACTCGCCCTGATTCGACTGGTCAGTCGCGGCAGCGACGCAAACGAAGGACTGGCCGAATTGGCCATGGCACGTCAGCTCGCTCCCGAAACCGTGGACTACGCATTGGATTTGGCGAATGAACTCTCCGGCCAAGGGAAAACAGAAGAAGCCGAGACCATTCATCGAGAGTTGGTCGCTCGCCACGCGGACTCGGGCGCGCAAGCGTCCGCCGTTCGCACGGCCTACGCGCGGTTCCTTTCGGCCCGGAAGCGCGGGGATGATGCCGAGGCCATGTTCGCCGAGGCGGTCGCCAGGGCGGGGGATGATGCCTCCGCTTCGCGCGAGGCACGACTCGCTCTAGCCGGTTTGCTGACGCAAAAGTGGGCCGATGCGAAGCGCGACCCAGAGCGAAGTGATGAAGCCGACGCCCTGTTTGAAAAGACGGCGAAATCCCTGAAATCCATCATCGGCGAGGACCCTGACGGCTTCGACGCGTACCTTCAACTGGCCACGCTTTATCGCGCCGACCAGCGGCATGAGGCGGTTGTGGAAACATGCGAACAGCGCATCGTGCGTGGCCTTTCACGCAAGGGAGTGGAGGCCGGGCAACTTCGCGTCAACATGTTCACTCTGATGATCTACGCCTCGGAGGCGTGCGTTGCATTGGGTATTCAAGCCGGACAGGACGGCGCGGTCGCCGATCGGGATCGCTGGTTGTCGCGCGCTGAGCAGTACGTCGTCGATGCCCGCGGCGAAGCGCCAACGCATCCGCGCGTGCTTAGCCAGTCGGGCCGCGTGAAGATCGCGCGCGGTCAGGAGCGCGCAGGGCTTGAGGACCTGCGCTCCGCCGACGAAGGCTATCGAACCTTTGGCACGGTCAATTGGGAGAATCGGCTCATTCGGGCGCGCGTTCACCTCCAGCTTGGCGAATCGGGCGCGGCTCGGCAGGTGCTGGAGGAAGTCATGGGGGCCGCGATTGCGAACCGCGGCACCGACCCGGTGTTCTGGAACCTCTACGCGCAAACGCTCGTTCAGGTGGGTGAGCTCGATCGCGCTCTTTCGATCATCGATCGAGTGCTCGTCGCAATTCCCGACAACACCGACGCGAAGCGCATCAAGGCCGCCATCTACGAACGCCAGGGAAAATATGCCCAGGCCGGTCCGCTGGAACAGGAAGTCAGCGGTTCGGGAACGGTTCGCGCCATCCTGGAAGCCCGCGAGGCGACGCTTGCCGGAAACGTCGACCAAGCCATCGCCACGTTGAAATCGGCGATGGAAAAAGACCCGGGCGATGCCCGACTCGTGACGGCGCTGGCGCAGGAATTGACGGCGGCCGGCCGGCAGGATGAGGCCGAGGAAGTGGTTCGCAACGCAATCGCGATCCATCCCGACGATGCGGTGCTGAATCAACTGGCCATTTCGCTTCGAAAAGACCTGACGCCCGACCAGCGCGACGACGCCTTGCGAAAGTTGATCGAATCCGAACAGGACCCGTTCAAGAGGGCGCTCGGACTGACCGGGTTCTATCTGCGGCGAAATGACGCGAAGGCGACGCTGACCGCGGTGGACGAGGCGTTGCGACTTCTGAAGGAAGGCGGAACGGCCTCCGTCCAGCGAACGACGGATGCCCAGCGCGCGGCCCTGCTGCGAACCAAAATGCGGGCAGCGGCAATGGTCAACAACGAAAACTCCATGACCGAAGCCCGCGACGAAGCGGCACGCCTGAACGTCGATGGCTCCGACGGCAAATCGATTCTCGGTTTGTATCACATGCTTCGCCGCGAGTTTGAGCTGGCGGGGCAGGCGTTTCGCGCGGCGCTGACTGAGCAGCCCACCCAGGTTTCCTCGATGATCTTGCTCGGACAGTGCCTTCAGGCAACCGGCCAAACGGACGAAGCGCGGGACTGGTATGAGCGTGCGTCACGGATCAACCCCAGCGATGCCACCGCCCATCAGGGTCTTGCTTTGCTGGCTCAGATGAAGGGTGATCGAGAGGTTTTTCTCCGCGAACTCGCGGTGTGCGAGCGACTGATCCCCGACGATCCCTGGGTGCGAGAACAGGTCCTCATTCGCACCGAAGAGGCCGATCCCGCGACCGCCATCGCCCGACGCGAGCAACGACTCGCGGAAAAACCGAATGACGTCTCGAACATTGCGCGGCTCGCCGCGTTATACGAGGCTGTGAAGCAAATCGACAAGGCCGACGAGATGCAGGAAACACTGCTGAAGCTGTCGCCGGACGATGCGCGAACCGCGGCGCTGTCGGCCGAATACTTTCGGCGAACCGATCGAAAGGAGCGCGCCATCGGAATTGTGCGAAAATATGCCGAAACGCGCCCGACCCCTGACTCACAGGCCAACGCCGAAATCGTCGTAGCCAACGAGTACTTTCGTCAGGGCGATCTGGCGGCCACCGAGCGCACACTCCTTGGCGCCGCCGACCGATCGCAAACGCTGGAAGTCACTCAAACGCTCGCCGATTTTTACTTCCGCCAAATGAACGACGCCCGCAAGGCACTCCTCTGGTTTGACAAGGCTTATGAGATGGCCCGGGCGACAAACTCACCGCATCTCGACGCGATTCTGGAGCGGAGGATCGGCTGCCTGCTCGACCGCGACATCAACGAACTGGACCGCGCGCGAAACGACGTCGCCGAACTGCGACGGCGAGGCGACCAGAGCGGACGCGGGCTGCTGCTCGAAAGCGAGATCCATGCGCGGGCGGGCGAAATCAACGAGGCGGTGACTTCGTTGTCGGGGTACCTGGCCAAACGCGCCGACGACGCCTACGCGCTGTATCAGCGTGCGCGCTACGAGGTCGCCCGCGGGCGCACCGCGGCGGCGATCGAGGACCTCGAACGATTGAAACGCAGCGACCCCACGGCGTTCGGAGGAGAACCGCGAATCCTGCTTGCACGACTTCTCGAACGTACCGGCCGCAAGGACTTGCGCATCGCCGAGCTGGAGTCCCTCGCCAAGGACACGGGCCAATCCCCGCAAGTGCTCCAGGTATTGGTCGAGGCCTACATCTCGCAAAAACGTTTCTCCGACGCCGAGCGGATCGTAACCTCGCAGATCAACCAGCAGGCGGGTTCGCCGGACGCGCGATGGTTCTTTTTGCGCGGGCGGCTTTCCGTCGAGCAAAACGACGCCGAGAAGGCGCTGGCCGATTACCGGCGTGGCGCGGAGATCGATGGACAATCGCCCAGGGCGGTCCTCCTGGTCCTCGACACGTTTCTTCGCCTTGCGCGGTTCGCCGACGGAATCACTTACTACGAAGGCTTGGGAACGCGAGACGAAAAGGACGCCGGCGTGGTGGCTCGATTCGCGCAGTTGCTTGCCCGTGCCGGTCGCGCCGACCAGTCTGTCGATGTGTTTCGCCGAGCCATGGCGCTCGCTGCTGCGGCCGGCGCCGAAGCGGTGGCCGTCGTCACCGAGAGTCTCGAGGCTTCCTTCGCGCCGGATGATGCGGTGCGATTGTTCGAGTCGACCGCAGCGCCGCCCGCGCTGGCCCGAGCCAACGATCGCGTGATCGTGAGATTGCTGGTCTTGTCCGGGAAGTTCGACGATGCGGTTGGGCGTATCGACCGGTTGATCGCAAGCACTGACACCGACCGCGAGCGCGGAGCGCTGTTGCACGAGAAGGGAGACTTTCATCAGCTCGCGGGATCGGCCGAACAGGCGCTGCGATCCTATGAGGAAGCCCTCAAATACGACAGCGAGAACTGGGTCACGCTTAACAACGTCGCGTATCTGCTTTCGGACAAGCGCGGCGATAACGCACAAGCACTCGCGTATGCGAAGAAAGCGGTGTCCAAGGCGGACAATCCCTACACGCTCGATACGCTCGGCTGGATCTATGCGGGTCTTGGTCAATATGACGCGGCGGTCGCCGAGCTCAGCCGCGCGATCCGCCTGAACCCCGATTACGCCCTCCCCTACTTCCATCTCGGCGAGAGTCACCGCCGCGCTGGACAATTCGACGAAGCACGGGAGATCCTCACCTCGGGGCGTCGCGTGGCGGAATCGGCCGGTGACGGCGAACTCACCGCGTTGATCGATGAATCCCTGGAAAAATCGAATCAAAAGGTGACCACGCCATGACAACGCTGCCGACGCCGATAATCATGCCTTGCGTTCGCCGTCAGATGCACGGATAAGATACGTCAACATGATTTGGTTGGCACTGGCGCTGCTGTTGGCTTCGTCGGGGGCGATGTCCGCCTCCGAAACGGCGCTGTTCAGCCTTTCACGAAAAACACTGCGTGAATTCGATCGGCAGGGCGGGCTCCGCCGGCAAGCTGCGAGACTCATGCGCCATCCGCGTCGCGTGCTGATGATCGTGCTGATCGCCAATACAACCGTCAATGTCTCGATTTTCACGCTCTCCTACGTCGCCCTCGAATCCCTGGGATCACGTCATGCGTCGGCAGCCGCGGCGGCGAGCGTCGGAATCCTCCTCGCCGTGATTCTGTTCGGCGAGGTCGTTCCCAAGGGCGTGGCCCTCGCCAACGCACGCACCCTGGCGACACCCGCCGCCGCATTGATCTCACTTCTGTCGGTGGTGTTGCACCCCCTGCAATGGTTCCTGTCAGCGCTCCTGGTCAATCCCATCACGCGACTGCTTTCGCCGGCGGCCCGATTCTCCGACACGGTGACCACCGAGGAGCTTCGCCTCCTCGTCGAGCATTCGGCTCGCGAGGGGCACATCGACTCCACGGAAAACGGCATGTTGCAGGCCGTGGTGGGCCTTGCCGAAGCGTCCGTCCGCGACGTGATGACCCCGCGCGTGGACATCGAATCCGTTCGACTGGACGACGATCCACGCGAGGTCTACGAGCAAGTTCGCCGAACGCGAAAACGCATTTTCCCGGCTTGCGGACGCGATCTCGACGATATTCAAGGGCTCCTGCACGCGCGCGATGTGCTGCTTTCGCCGGGCGCCGCGCTGCGCCCCATGCTTCGTCCGGTTCAGTTCGTGCCCGAACAGATCAACGTCGCGCGGCTCATGCGACATTTCCATCAGCATCATTCCCACTTCGCCATCGTCGTGGATGAATACGGTGGAACGGCGGGCCTGGTCACCAACGAAGATGCCGTGGAGTGGATCGTGGGCGATCTCCCCGACGAGGATGCCGGAACCGCGATGCCCCCAACAGAACGAGTCGACGACAACACCTACCATTTGTCGGGCGATTTGGGCGTGCGGGAATGGGCTGAACGCTTCGGCGTCGGCGAAATCGATCGGGGCATCGACACGATCGGCGGGTTGATCCTCGCCAGACTCGGACGAATGCCGCAGGTCGGCGACGCCATTCGCATTCGCAATCTGACGCTGTCCGTCGAATCACTCGATCATCGCCGAATCGAACGAGTCCTTCTGCGGCGCGACCCATCGGAGAACAGAAAACGAAAGGGCGCGTCCGATGGCTGAGTGGATCATTGTCGGTCTGCTGATTCTAATCGGCTTGCTCTTTTCGGGCTATTTTTCCGGGGCCGAGATGGGCCTTTACTGCGTCAACCGGCTCCGCGTGTTTCTCGGCGTCCAGAAAGGCGACCCGCGATCACGGCGGCTCGCGCGACTGATCGAGGACGAACAAGGTGCGCTCTCGGTCACGCTGATCGGCACCAATCTGGCGAACTACATCTGCACCACCGCGGTCGCCTACTTCTTCGGAACCCTGCTCAAACTCTCCGACGTCGATATTCAGATCTACACCGTGGTGCTCGTCACGCCCGTCGTGTTTGTGTTCGGCGAGGTCGTGCCCAAAAACCTGTTCCAGCTTCACGCCGATACGCTCATGCCACGATTCAGCCTGATCCTGACCGTGGCCGGCTGGATTTTTCGAAAAACAGGCGCGATCTGGCTGATGAGGCAGCTGGCGGTCATCGCCGTCAGGCTCTTCGGCACCCCCACCGTGCCCCGCCGCTTTTCGACCCCCAAGCATCGCGTCGCCGCACTGTTGCAGGAAGCACTGGCCGGACATTCTCTCGGCGAGGATCAATCGGAACTCGTTGAGCGCGTGTGTCGGCTTTCGGAAACGCCGGTTCGCAGCGTGATGATCGGCTACCACCGCGTGACCATGATCTCCGCCGATGCGGATCGCGCCGAGTTGATTCGCCTTGCCCGTACAACTGAGTTCGCCCGCGTCCCCGTGTTTGGACAGCGCCGCTCACAGGTCATCGGGTTGATCAAGATCGACGAACTGCTTCGACAGGATCATTGGAAGATCGTCGGCGAATGCGCCACCCCGGTCATCAACCTGCGACCCCAGGACACGGTGGCGACGGCGATCACGCGCATGCAACGCGTCAAAAAGGAAATGGCCGTCGTGACCGGCCTGAGCGGCGGGCTGCTCGGAGTCGTCACGCTCCGCGACCTGCTTGAGGAAATCGCGGGCGAAGTCGCTGGCGCCAGTGCCGCCTGATCGAATCGACGCACTCAACCCGAACGGGCAATCGAGACAAACCCCATCTCCGGTCGATAAGGGTCGATATGAGCGACACGCCAGACTACTACCTCGACATTCGCGGGCTGGAAGAAAACGCCTACTCTATCGGCGTCAATCTGCCCGATCGCGGACTCGCGGGCCGACCGTGGCTGGGCATCCGCTTCGACTGCTGCGGCGTCTACACGCGCGTCTATCGAAACGCCGAGGGAACCGCCTATCGCGGCGCATGCCCCCGGTGCGGCCGCGCGATTCGACTCCGCGTCGGCCAGGGCGGTACCAGCGCCCGTTTCTTCGTCGCCGAATAAACAAGACATTCGCCACCCAGTTGCGATCCCCCAGCACCAAGTTATTGTGATCCGATGCAAAACGCGGAACTTGCGAAAGTCTTCGATCGCATTGCCGACCTTCTCGAAATCGACGGCGCCGAAGGATTTCGCGTCAACACCTACCGACGGGCAGGCCGAACGATCAAAGACCTCACCGAAGACATCGCCGTCGTTGCAGCAGAGGGTCGGCTCACCAAACTCGCGGGGATCGGCAAGGGCACCGCCGACCGAATACAGCAATTCCTTTCGACCGGCCGCGTCGACATTCTCGATGAATTGGAAGCAAAGTTTCCCAAAGGCCTTCCTGACCTTCTCGAAATCCCCGGACTCGGCCCCAAGAAAGTCGCCCTCGCCTACCAGAAGCTCGGCGTCAAGGATCGCGCCGATCTGAAACGCGTGATCGATTCGGGCGAACTCGCGTCGCTCCCCGGCCTTGGCGAGACCAGCGTCAAGAAAATCGCCGACGGACTGAAATTCCTGGAAAGCAGCAGTGGCCGTACGCCGCTCGGACGCGCGACCCCCATCGCCGAGTCCTTCGCCGAGCAGGTACGGCAGGTGCCTGGCGTCACGCACGTCGAACTGGCCGGCTCGCTGCGCCGCGGTGCGGAAACGATCGGCGATATCGACATCCTTTGCGCAGCCGCCGATGGCGAGAGCGTCATTCGCCAATTCACGAAACTCGAAGGCGTCAGGCGTGTGCTGGCCGAAGGAGCCACCAAGGGTTCCGTGACCGTCGATCTCGGCAAGGATCGCGAGTTGCAGATCGATCTTCGTGTCGTCGACGCCGAGTCGTTCGGCGCCGCCTGGCAGTACTTCACCGGATCGAAAGAACACAACGTCCGCCTTCGTGAGCGGGCGGTCGCGAAGAAATGGCGGCTGAACGAATACGGATTGTTCGACGGCGAAGAGCGAATCGCAGGCCGCACCGAAAGGGAAATCTACAAAAAGCTCGGACTCCCCTTCATTCCGCCCGAGCTGCGCGAAGATCGCGGCGAACTCGAATTGAAAGAAACGCCGGAACTGATCGAGCTTTCGGAAATTCGCGGCGATCTTCACATGCACACCGTCGCCAGCGACGGCAAATGCACCATCGAGGAAATGGCCGAAGCCGCCAAGTCACTCGGCTACGAATACATCGCCATCTGCGACCACTCCAAGAGCAGCGCCATCGCCAACGGACTGAGCATCGATCGCATGGCGAAGCACATTAAGGCAATCCGCGCGGCCTCCGAGTCCGTCGAGGGCATCACCATCTTCGCCGGCTGCGAATGCGACATCCTGCCCGACGGCTCGATGGACTACCCCGATGATCTTCTCGCCCAATGCGACTGGGTCGTCGCCAGCATCCACTCCGCGATGGGCCCCGGCGGCTCGGACAAGCTCAGCCCCACCGAGCGGAGCATTGCCGCCATGGAGAATAGTTACGTCTCCGCGATCGGTCATCCGACGGGTCGGCTCATCAACAGGCGCGCTCCTATGGAAATGGACATGGACGCGATCGTTCAATGCGCCGTCAGAACCGGCACCTTTCTCGAAATCAACGCGAGCTGGCAGCGACTGGACCTCAAGGACCTGCACGTTCGACAGGCCCTGAAAGCCGGCGCGTCGCTCGTGATCGACACCGACGCGCATCACTCCGACCAGTTGCTCCAGATGCGCTACGGCGTGCAGACCGCCCGTCGCGGCGGCGCGACGCGCGAAAACGTCGTCAACACGCTTTCGTTATCCTCGTTGCGGAAACGCATCGCCAAAAAACGCGACGATTGAGTTGGGTGCGTTACCGTTCCGGCGAGAAACATTCTGAACCCGGAGCGCAGGCGACGGGCGTTGGTTCCCCCGACATGCCATCATTCAAGCCCCCGCGCTGGCGCACGGGATTCGGATGGGCGATGCGCGCCGCCCGCCGATCGTGACAACGACCCGACTGAGTTCCGCCGCCCCGGCGTCTTGGCCGCCGAACCTTCAAACCCTATACTTCCCGCAATGGACCTCGACCGAATCGAAAAAGCCGTCCGCGAAATTCTCCTCGCCGTCGGCGAAGACCCCGACCGCGAAGGCCTCCGCCGAACGCCCCGCCGCGTCGCGAAAATGTATCAGGAACTCTTTGCCGGAATCCACCAGAATCCCGCCGAGCATCTGACGACCGCCTTCACCGAACGCTACGACGAACTCGTCGTACTCCGCGATATCGCCTTCAACTCCACGTGCGAGCACCACCTGATGCCCTTCGAGGGAAAGGCCCACGTCGCCTACCTGCCCGACGGACAGGTCGTCGGCATTTCCAAGCTCGCCCGCGTCGTTGATGGTTTCGCTCGTCGACCCCAGGTGCAGGAGAGACTGACCTCGCAGATCGCCGACCTGCTCATGGACAAGCTCCAGGCCAAGGGCGTCGCCGTGGTCATCCAGGCCACCCACACCTGCATGACCTGCCGCGGTATTCAGAAACCCGGTAGTCTGATGATCACCTCGGCCATCCGAGGCCTGTGCCGCAGCGACGCTCGCACGCGCGGCGAAGTGATGTCGCTCCTGCACGGTTGATTGGCTTGCGACGGCCGTTCGATGAACGAAACATCCCTCGCTAAAGATGCGGAGAAAACAGCTTGGCCGTTCCGTCGCGCAGACGCTGCCAGATCGGTCTCGCATCCATTTCCGCGAGCGTAATGTTGTGCGAAACGTCGGCGCACCCGTCAAACCAGCGGGTCATGTCCACCGCCAGCGATTGATCATAAGCCTCGACGTTGAACTCGAAATTGAGTCGAAAACTCCGCGGGTCCAGATTGGCCGATCCCAGCAAAACCCACCGTTCATCCACGATGCACAGCTTCGTGTGAACGAACGGCGGCGGCTGTCGCAGGACCCGGATGTCGCGCTGCAAAAATTGCCAAAGATAGGCGTCCGCCGCCCAGCGCATGAACGACAGGTCAATTTCAGACGGCAACAGGATCGTTACCTCTACGCCGCGTAGCGACGCCATCTCCAGCGCGGATATCAACGCCGCGCTGGGAATAAAATACGGCGTCATGATCCGAATGTTTCGTTGCGCCGCCGTAATCGCCGCCAGGACGATGAGATGAATGATCTCGACATTCTCGTCCGGTCCGCTGGATATGCCGCGACACAGCGCCGCTCCCTCCTCGACCAGATTCGGAAAGTAACGATCGCCCGTCAATTCCTCGTTGGTCGCCAGCGTCCAGTCCTCGACAAACGCGTGTTGCACCTCCGCTACGATCGGCCCCTTGATTTCAAAGTGAAGGTCGCGCACCACGCGCCCCTTCCCTCGCCCCACCAAATGCCGAGCCGAAATGTTCATACCACCCGTGTAGGCCGTGCGCCCGTCCACCACTAGGATCTTTCGATGATTACGCAGGTTCAATCGCAAGCGACCCAGCGGAAACCGAAGCGGAAAAAACGCCTCGACGCGCGCGCCGGACTTTAGAAGCCTGCGGCCAGTACGAGAAAACGAACCCAATGCTCCGATCCCGTCGAGCAGCGTGTGAACGCGCACTCCTCGTCGGGCCGCGCTCGCCAACGCTTCCGCGAACTCTCGTCCCACGTCATCCCAATCGAAGATGTAGCTCGTCAGCGTCACGGATGCTTGGGCGTTGGCGATCGCTTCCAGCATTCGAGGGTAGGCTTGCTCGCCGTTGTGCAGCGGTTCGATGGCATTGCCCGGCAGCAGCGGAAGCCGCGCTGCCCGATCCGCTACTGTCCGCAGCGAATGCAAATGACCGATCGCATCGTGAAACGACGAGGGTTGAAAGGATTCGACGATGTCGCTCGTGTCAAACGGTCGATCGCGTCGTCCAAACCGCCGCACCGCGCTTCGTTCCACGCGGTTCACTCCGACCGCCCAGTACAACCACGCACCAGCAATCGGGACAGTCAAGCCGATTACGACCCAGATCGCCGCGCTTCGCGGATCGCGTTTGAAACAGATCGCGTGTCCCGCCGAAAGTAGCCCCAGCACGATCCACACGCCGAGCAGGCCGAACCCGATCCAGTGATCCAAAAGCGACATCGTGTGAAGTGTACCCATTTCGGGCGTCCCCGGTCAGAACATACGTCCGCGAATCAGACCCACTTCGTTTATCGGCCTCAAGGCAGGGAGAGCATGTTCTCCTTGCGACAAGGCCGTCGAAACGTTGCCGTTCGCGGTCCTTTCCCATGGAGCCGAGATCGTCGATAATCCTCGAATAGTCCCGATTTCCAAGGGCCGGTTTGCTCGCCATGGATTCCGTGAATCACGTCCCGCCGCTGCCGCCGGGCGATGGCGGTTGACCCGCGAGCCGAATCAACGGAGCTGACCATCATGAGCCGTCTGACATCAACCGCATTCATCGTTGTGCTTTCCGGCGTTCTTGCCGGTTGTCCGGGCATCGTCGTGCCTCCGGGTGTTCCAGATGGCACGCCGACGGGCCGAGTCCGAATCACCCAGGACCAGATCGATTCCGGCGAAATCTCCATTCCCGAACTGATTTTCAAGGGTCGGAATCTCGTCATCCGAAACTGGAAAGTTGAGGACGGGTTCGGCAACGCCCGCAACCGCCCGGCCCCCAACATCGACCGCCTCCCCGGCCCGGATTCCACGTCCTGCATGAGTTGCCACGGCCTCGGCAACGGCGTCGTGCTCGGCTGGGGAAACAATGCCGCCAACGTACTCGTCGCACTCGACAACCCCACAAATCCGACGATCGGTGGCTCCAACGAGCGAAACACGCCGACGGAACACGGCCTGTCCCTCCTCGAACTTCTCGGCAAGGAAATCAGCCTCGAGCTTCAGGGCCTTCGCGACGAAGCGCTCGCCGAAGCGGCCGACTCCGGCATGAACGTGACTACCACGCTTGCGAGCAAAGGCGTTGATTACGGTTCGCTCACGGCGAGACCCGACGGCACGGTCGATACCAGCGGGGTGATCGGCATCGATGCGGATCTTCGCGTCCGGCCGTTCCACGCCAAGGGGCACGAAGCGACTATCCGAATTTTCACGCGCGGCGCGCTCAATCGCCATCACGGCATCCAGTCGACGGAATTTCTCCGGTTCAAGGATCCAACGATGGACTCCGAATCCTGGGATGAAGACGGCGACGGCGTTGTGAACGAAGTCACCGAAGGCGAACTGACCGCCATGACCTTGTTCCAGGTCTGCTTGCCCATTCCCCAGGAAGTGGATCAGACCACCTCCGCCATTTCCGCCGGTCGGGCATTGATGGACACCATCGGTTGCACGGACTGCCACAAGCCGTCGTTGACCCTGGTCGATCCCACTTGGCGCTACACGAGTTCGCGCGGCACGACGCTAAGCATAGACCTCACCGATACCAATTTACTTGGCGCAGGTCATCCCGCGCGCGCAGCCAACGGCACGGTACGCGTGGCCCTGTGGGGCGATCTCAAGCGGCACGATCTTGGCCCCGAAGCGCACGAACCGCTGGATCAGCCGGTCGATCTGAGCGTCCCCGATTACGAACCCGACTCCTTCGCCGCGAAGATTTCCGAGACGATTCCGCCCATAGCCAAGGAACTGATGATGACCACCGAGCTTTGGGGCGTCCGCGACACCGGTCCGTGGTGGCATGATGGCAGCTCGCCGACGATTGAGGACGCCATCCTCCGTCACGGCGGCGAGGCCCAGGCCGCGCGCGACGCCTACGCTGCACTGTCGGTGGAGGAACAAGCGGACTTGCTCGACTTTCTCGATTCGCTGCAAGTCGCGCCGGTGGGCGAGGTCATCAATACGGCCGACCCAGGCGCGAACGCAAAGGGACTATCAGTTACCCAGAGAGAATAGAATCGAATGCCATTAACCAGCGAGCCGCGGCTTCGTCGCCGTCCCCCTTACCAAGATGGGGCAGTCGCCGGCGTCTCGAAGCACGCGATTGGGCTACCCCGGCTTGCCGGGAGATGCTCGGACAGAAGAATGGGACGACTGCGGACACCACCCTTGACACGCAACGGACTCTCCTAGAAGGGGGTGAAAAGGGAAAAATCACCCGACAAACAGCGCGCAAAACCGCCGTTACGCCGCGCATCCTTAAAGATTCACGCGATATTTTCGATGCAACCTGGATCATCATGGGCCGGGGAGTTGACCCGCGTACTGACCGCACTTGCCGTGAAGTCCGCAGACGAAAAGGGGGCAAAAAGCGGTTGCAACCGGGATGCATCCTGCATGGCCGGATCGAGCCATAGCGCGTAATCGTCCGGGCGCACCATGACCGGCATCCGATCATGGAGAGTGCGGAGCAAATCGTTCGGCGACGTGGTCAGAATCGAATAGGTCTCCACCGTCAAACCCTCCGCGTCACTCCAACGATCCCACACACCGGCCAGCGCGAACAACCCGCCGTCGTGCCGCCGAATGTAGTAGGGTTGCTTCTTTGGACGGCGCGAACGATCGTCGGCGACGGGTTTCCATTCGTAAAATCCCGTGCAGGGGACGAGGCATCGCTGCTTGCGAAGGGGAGAACGAAACGCGGGCTTGCCGGCCGCTTCTTCCGACCGGGCGTTCATCATGCGACTGCCGATCTTGATATCTTTCGCCCAGTGCGGCACCAATCCCCACCGAAGCTCCTCAAGCCGGCGACGACCTTCGATCACGCGCACGACGGGCGCCCGCTGCGTGGGCGCGATGTTGTATCGCGGCCTTGCCTCTCCATCGATGATGAGGCCAAACTCCTCTTCGAGTTCCCGTTCCTGTGCCGTCAGCGTATAACGTCCGCACATCAGTCCAAACTCTGGGTGAGGTCCAAAACCGCGTTGCCATTCACTCTAAGCAGGAACGCAAAGTGATTTACCAGTCGGCACGGGGCGAACCATGAGTTCCGGTGGTTTTCCTGCGTTTCGGGTCCGCGCGGGCCGAGTCCCGCGGTTCGCTCGCGTCAAATCTTTCGGCGTTCCTTTTTAGTTGTTCAACATTCTCAATAGTTTCTGAAAGTCCGGATCGCTTTCGACGAGCGAACGGCCCATCTCCACCAAACCATCCACGTCGCCCGCGGTCAGAAAAAGGCTCGTGGGCATGGAAAGAAACCGCTTGCGCGTTTTCGGATCGACGATGCGATGCAGGTTGACTTCCACGAGATAGGCGGAGGCGGTCAACGCCGGCGGATCGGGCGGCAGTTCCACGGTTGGACAATCGCGTGAAATCGACTCGCGACATCGATCGTTCATTCGCCGAAGGCGCTCGGGATAGTCACGCAGCATGAACCGCAACACGTCGGTCATGGCTTCGCTGTAATTGTACATGCTGGTCGTGCCGGTTTTTTCAGCCATCATCAGAAGCCCGGGCGCCGACGGCAAGTGTTCGATCGGTTCCGGTGCGTTGGTGTTGGCGTCCACAATGATGACGACCAGATGTTTGATCCTGCCCGCGTCGACCATTTCACGCAGAACGCCAAAGCGCAGTTCTTCCACGACGTAGGTGATGCCGAGGTTGTCCGTCAGGCCGCCATCGAGCAAATAGAGGAACCGATGCCGGTCGCCGTCGAGCGTGTGCGGGGCCTGATCCCCGGCGTTTTCAACCTCGGGCGTCAAACTCGACGCCCACAGGTAGCGTCGAAGCCGCCGGGTTGAAGCGACGCCATTGGTCAGGTGTTCCGCAATGGCCGCGTCCGCCGCCGCGCCCGGGTAATACTTCAGACGGAGCGGGCTGAAGAGCAGGGGAAAGGCCGAGGAAGCCGCGACCGCGTGACTGACGGGAAGCGTTGCAAGATCGGAGCCGAGGAGATCAAAATCGTCCTGAGTAAACTCAAATCGTTTTCCAAGTGCCATATTGGTGGCATTAATGACCAGATAAGGACGATCGCCACGATCCACGAGGTCGCGATAGGTTCTCCGGTCGAATACGGCCCGGTCGTAGTAATCCCCCACGATGTCAATCCGATCAAGCAAGACGTACGGCAGCAGCAAGAGATTTCGCGGCCGCAGAAGCAGAAAGAGCAGCCGATTCTGGATGTTCTGCTTGAGAAACTTTCGTTCGAATCCTCCGGTGAACATCTCGTCGCGGTCCAGTCCGTAGGACATGGCGGTGAACGATCCGCCCGATACCGAAGTGATCACGTCCACTTCGTCGAGCAGGGTCCGGTCGGATTTGGACGCGCTGCCCTTGATGGGCGTCTCGCGCAGCGCTTTGAGTACGCCGTACGACAGTGCTGCCGCGCGCGTTCCGCCGCCGGAAAAACACAAGCAAACAAAGACGTCGTCCGAATTGCCGGGTCCGGGCTGGAGGGTTCGAAATCGATATCCTTCGTCGGGGCGTCGTTCCACCAGGGGCCCGTTCTTCACGACCGGGTCCAAGCACCCGGCAACCAGCATCAACATCGGCAGGCTGAACTTCGCGCCAAGGCGGAGGACGCGCGTGCTGGAAGAACGATCGAAGAGGTTCATCAGGCGTCTCCATGCCGCTCGAGCAGCATCGACACGGCGTCGAGATCGACACCGCAACGAAGCGGCGGATTGGCGAACGTGCCCGCGTCCATGCCTCGCGCGGCGCCCGCATGATATTTCACGGTGACATCCGGGTCCTTGAGTCCGTGGCCGGTAAGGATGCACACAACGCGGTCCGACGGAGCAATCACTTTTTCCTCGAGCAACATTCGCAATCCGGCGACGGACGCGCCGCTGGCCGGCTCGCATCCGAATCCATGCGCCCCCACGAGCGCTTTTCCGTCGAGAATCTGCTCGTCGCTTGCCTGGCGAACGACGCCGTTCATCACATCCAACGACCGCAGCGCTTTCGCAAGGTTGACCGGCGCGCCGATCTCAATCGCGCTAGCCACCGTTTTGGCCGCCCGACCGTCGGCCAAGCGCTTGGCGAAATGACGATCGATCGCCGTTTGATCGAAGCGACCCCCGTTCCATGTGATCCCCTGTTCGTTCACGACTTCGAACAGCGTGTTGGCTCCCTCGGCATTGATGATCGCCAGCCGCGGAACGCGCGATACCAATCCCAGATCGCGCAGCTCCAGGAACGCTTTCCCAAACGCGCTGCTGTTGCCGAGGTTGCCACCGGGAACGACGATCCAGTCGGGCGGTTGCCCGTCGAGTCCTTCGAGCACGCGGTACATGATGCTCTTTTGGCCTTCGAGGCGAAAAGGATTGACCGAGTTCATCAGATAGAGGCTGAGTCGATCGGCGGCCTGGCGAACCAGGTTCATGCAGGCATCAAAATCACCATCCACCTGAATCGTCGTCGCGCCGTATTCCAGCGCCTGGGCCAGTTTGCCTAACGCGATCTTGTCACCCCCGACGAACACGACGGCCTGCATCGGCTCGCCGGCTTGCGTCGTTGCGTGCCGTGCGAACATCGCCATCGAAGCGCTGGTGTTGCCCGTTGAGGCGCAGGCGACGCGGTTTCGATTCAACCGCCGGGCGATGGTGAACGCGGCCGCCATCCCGTTGTCCTTGAAACTGCCGCTTGGATTGAAACCCTCGTATTGAAGAAAGAGCCGTCCCTGTTTGAGTCCGATTGTCGCTGCGAGCGCATCAGCCTGTTGAAGCGTGGTTCGGCCCTCGCCAAGGGTGACCAGATCGGCAACCTCCGCGAAAGGCAGCAATTCGCGAAATCGCCAGACGCCGCTGTAATCGGCCCGCGCTTCGACCGTTCGACCCGGCGTCGACCAACGTGAACGAAAGAATGAAAACTCCGAGGGCGGACGACAGCGCGACCAGTCGTAGCTGACATCGAGCAGCGACCCGCAGCGACGGCAGGAAAACGCGATCTCGCCAACATCGTATGTCGCGGCGCAATCGGGATGTATGCACTGTTGAAATGCTCGTTCGGCCACGTCGACCATGTTGACGATTATCGCGCCGTCGTGCAACTGGCGATTGCCCCGAACGATCGGAGGCAATGACGGGGCTTGTCCCTGACGCATCGAAAACCGCGTCACTCACCAGCGGCGCGACACTGAATCTTCGTGAACAATCATGACGATCGCGCAAGAGGTTCGTGGAACGGCAACGCCTCGGTATCTGTCGCGTCGCCTTAAAACGGCACGTCGGCGCGGGTGGAAGCCGCCGGGCGGTAGGGTTCCGGTTCGGCCGAGTAGTTGCCGAAGCGGGTGAACTTGCGGTTGAAGCTCAGCGTGATGTTGCCGGTCGGTCCGTTGCGCTGTTTGGCGATGATCAGCTCGGCGAGTCCCTTGGCCGATTCGTCTTCGGGCTTGTAATACTCGTCGCGGTGGATGAGGAGCACAACGTCGGCATCCTGTTCGATGGCGCCCGATTCGCGGAGGTCGCTCATGAGGGGTCGCTTGTCGCTGCGGCCTTCGGGCATTCGGTTGAGCTGGGCCATGGCGATCACGGGAATGTCGAGTTCGCGGGCGAGGGCCTTGATGCCGCGGCTGATCGTCGAAATCTCGACCTGCCGGTTTTCGGCCTGCGGGGTGTGCATGAGCTGGAGGTAGTCGACGTAGACGATCTGGATGTCGAAGCGCTGTTTGAGTCGCCGAGCCTTGGCGCGAAGCTCCATGATGGTCATGCCCGCGGTGTCATCGATGTAAAACGGAGCCTGCTCGAAATCGGCGCAGGCGTGCAGCAGTTCGCGCATTTCCTCGTCGCTGAGCGTCCGCCGCCGCAACCGTTGAAGATCAATGCCGTGGCCGTGGGAGCAAACGAGACGCTGGGCGACCTGCGCGCCGCTCATTTCCATGGAGAAGAAGGCGACAGGCACGCGTTGATCGAGGGCGGCGTGCTGGGCCATGGAAAGCCCGAGCGCGGTCTTGCCCATGGAGGGCCTGCCCGCGAGGACGATAAAATCGCCGGGTTGAAACCCGCCGGTGTATTCGTTGAGCTGGGTGAAGCCGGTGGGCACGCCGGTGCAGACGCCTTCGTCGCGAAGCTCCAGTTGCTCGGACAGTCGCCGGACAAGGTCGCGGATCGAGATGCTCTGGCCGCTGACGCGCTTCTCGGTGCACTCAAAGATTTTGCGCTCGGCGATATCGAGTATGGTGCGAGCTTCGTCGATGCCGCTGTAGGCCTGGTCGCAAATCTCGCCAGTGCAGCGAATCAGATCGCGGAGCATTCCCTTGTCGCGGACGATGCGGGCGTAATGTTCGGCGTTGGCCCAGTCGGCGAAGCTTTCGGCCAGCTGGATCATGTACTCCTGTCCGCCGACGAAGTCGTACAGGTCGCGGCGGCGAAGTTCGTCGGTGACGACGATCAGGTCGATCGCCTTGCCCGGGTCGTCGTAAAGATCGAGCAGGATCTCGAAGAGCTTTTGATGAACCGGCAGATAGAACCACGCCGATTCCTCGCGACCGATGATGGGGATGACCTCGGCGATGGCGTCGCGGCTCATCATCATCGAGCCGAGCAGGGCCATTTCGGCGTCGAGGTCCTGCGGCGGAACACGTTCAGCGCGAACCGTCGCCGTGGGTCTATTCGTCGTCGTGGTGGTCATCGGCGCCGGCCTCCCTGCCCGCCGTTGCGGCCTTCGGTTCGTCGTCCTCGGATTCCTCGCCCTCAAGCTTCTCGCGCACGACCCAGACCTTGATGGTGCTATGCAGGTCGTCGGCGAAGCGGATGTCGACTTCGACGTTGTCGAGACGACGGATCGGCTGGTGAAGCTGAATCTGCTCGGGCGCGACGTGGTGTCCTTCCTCGGCGATGGCGGCGGCGATCTCGCGTCGACCGACCGAACCGTACAGGCCGCCGTCCTCGTTGGCCCGTGCGCGAAGGGTGACTTCCATGCCGTTGATCTGCCCGGCGAGACGCACGAGCACGGCGCGTTCGCGGGCGAGTTCTTCTTCGGCCTGCCTGCGCGCCTCGGCCAGCCGTTTCATGTTCGCATTGGTCGGCTCGGTCGCCAACTGATGCGGCAACAAATAGTTGCGGGCATAGCCCTGACTCACGTTAACGACATCGCCGACAATGCCAAGGGTCGGCACGTTTTTGCACAAGAGGAGTTTCATCGGTCGTATCCTGATTCGTTTGGTCGGTTCATCCCTAATTCGATACTTTATTCCGCGGGCCGATCGTGATCGTCAAAAAGGAATATCATCATGAGGCGGCGCCTGGTCATCGTCGCCGGTTCCACCACCGCCCGCCGCGGAGCGCACCGGCGCTGCGCCGGATTCTGATCGACGCCCGCCACCCTCGCCGCCTTCGCCTCCGCGACCGCCGAGGAAGGTGAAGTTGTCCACAACGACTTCATGTTTGCTGCGCTTATCGCCCTCGGGGGTCGTCCACTGGTTCAAGTGCAGCCGTCCCTCAACCAATGCCATCTGCCCCTTTTTCATATATTGGTTGAACGTCTCACCTCCGCGACCGAACACCGTGCAATCCACGAAGCAGACTTCCTCGCGCATGTTTCCGTCGCGGTCCTTGAAGCGGTGGTTTGTCGCCAGACCGAATTTGCAGACGGCCGTGTTCGACGGCGTGTAGCTCAACTGCGGATCGCGGGTCAGATTGCCCACGAGCACGATTCGATTGTAGCTGGCCATCGTCGAAGCCTCCTCGCCGGGCGCGGTTGGCGCGTCAATCGGAAACCACGGATTCCATTTCGGACTTGTCGCCGTCGCCCTCGGATCGTGGTCGGCGGCGGCGTCCACGATCGCCGCGCCCTCCACCGTCATAATCGCCCTCGCGTGGGCCGCGACCATCGTTGTCGCCATCCGATTCGGCGGCGCGCGGCGCGACGGCCTTTTCCATCATGTCGGGCGTGATGCCGTCGGCACGAATGACCAGAACGCGAAGCACCTGCTCGGAAAGATGGGCGTCCCGCTCCAGTCCGGCGATCTTGCCGGGCGGGGCCTTAAAGTAGACGAGCACGTAAGTGCCTCTCTTCCGCCCTTTGATCTTGAAGGTGAGGCGGCGCTCGTCCCATTTTCGGCAGAACAGGATTTCGGCCTCGGCCCGCTCCATGATCCGCTTGATTTCGCCTTCGCAATTCTCAAACGAACCGGCGAACGTCGGATCGAAAAGAAACATCGCTTCGTATTGGTTCAACGTGTCCAACTCCTCAGGTCTCAAACCCCGTTCGGGGGACTGCCCCGATCGTTCCGGCGTTCTTTCTCGCCGGTCGGGATCGCATCTCCGTTAAATCTCGTCATGGTCAGGTCCGCGCCATCGCGAACCCAGCTTTCCACGGCCTCGCCCGCACGTCCGCGAGCGACCGTCATGATTGCTTCCTCGGAAGCATCAAACCGACTCAGGACAAAGTCCTTCGGATCGCCGACCGGCTGACCGATGCCGATTCGAAGTCGGCACCAATCCTCGCTCGCCAATCGATCCGCCACGTCCTGAAGCCCGTTGTGGCCGCCGGACGATCCGCTCTTTCGCATCCGCAACCGCCCCGCCGGCAACGCGTGGTCGTCGGTCACCACGAGCAGGTCGGCCAGCTCGATCTTATAAAACTTGCCGGCCGCCAGGACCGCCTGACCGCTGCGGTTCATGTACGTCGTCGGCTTGAGCAGGACGACCTTTTCGCCGGAGAACTCACCCGCACCAAACCACGCGTGAAACTTCTCCGACTGCATCGACACCGACCAGCGCGACGCCAGCACATCCACCACATCGAACCCCACGTTGTGCCGGGTGCCCGCGTATTTGGGTCCGGGGTTGCCAAGTCCCACGATGAGCTTCAACGGCACCATTCACCGCGGAGTTATTTGGCCTCCTCGGCCTCCTCATCCTTGCGAATACGCCCGATACGTTCCGGTTCGGCCACCGCGCCTTCGCCTTCCTCAGCCGTCGCCGCAACAGGCACTTCCTCGGCCATCACGCGGACGGTGGCGATACGATCCTCCGGATCCGCGAGCGGCACGACGCCCGGCGGAAGCTGAAGGTCCTTGACGCAAAACGACTCACCCAGCGCGAGATGCGTCACCAGCGGATGCAACGTGTCGGGAATCTCGGTCACCACGCATTCTACTTCGATTTGTCCCATCGCCTGATCGAGCACTCCGCCTTCACCCACGCCCTTGGGCACGCCGCGAAGCTCGATGCCGACGCGCACCCGGACTCGCTCGGTGAGGTCCACGCGGGCAAGGTCCAGGTGAATCGGCGTCGCCGCGAAGTGATCGTATTGCACTTCCTTGATGAGGTAGGGCTTCACCGTACCATTGACGTCCACCTGCAACGTCCGCGCGCCGCGGTCCAGGGCGATTTCGACATCGTGCCGATCGAGTGATATCGACTCCGGCGCCTCGCCGTGGCCGTAAATGACCACCGGGAGACGACCAACGTTTCGCAAGGACCGCGCCTTGCGCGTGCCTTCCGCCTGCCGTGGTTCGCCTTTGAGCTGTACTGACTTCATAAATCCCGCCTGCCTCCAGGAAACGATCAGCCGAACAACGCGCTCACCGATCGATGTTCATGAATCCGTCGAATCGCCTCGCCCACCAGGTGGGCGACGGAAAGCACCGTCAGATTCTTCAGTCGGTCGCGGATTTCCGGTCGCTCCGGAATGGTGTCCGTGACCACGATTTCGTTGAAATCGGCCGCCGCCAGTCGCTCGATTGCCGGACCGGCGAACACCGCGTGCGTCGCGGCGACGTAAATGCCCACCGCGCCGTGCTGTCGAGCGAGCTTGGCCGCCTCGCACACCGTGCCAGCCGTCGTGATCATGTCGTCGAACATCATCACGTTCTTGCCCTTGACCGTGCCGACAATGTTGACCGCCACAGTCGAATCGCTGGACACGCGTTTCTTGTAAATCACCGCCAGTTCACCGCCGATCCGCGAGGCGAACTCGCTGCCGAACTTCATGTTGCCCACGTCGGGAGAAAGCAAAACGATGTTGGGCAACTTGCGGTCCATGAAGTGCTTGGCCAGCACCGGCGCGGCCGTCAGGTGATCCACGGGAATATCGAAGAACCCCTGAATCTGGTCGGCGTGCAAATTCATCGTCACCACGCGGTTGACGCCCGCGGAGGTCAGCATGTTGGCGACCAGTTTGGCCGTGATCGGCGTGCGACCTTCCGACTTGCGATCCTGCCGGGCATACCCGTAGTAGGGAATCACCGCGGTGATGCGCTTAGCGCTGGCACGGCGGAGACAATCGATGAAGATCAGCAACTCCATCAGGTTGTCATTGACGGGCGGGCAGGTCGGCTGAATCACGAACACGTCCTTGCCGCGAACGTCTTCCTCGAGCTTGACGAGCATCTCACCGTCAGGAAAACGCCCGATGGCCACGCGAGCGCGTTTCAGTTCCAGGTAAGCGCAGATTTTGTCAGCCAGATCGGAGCCACCCGTTCCGCCGAACACCACGATGCCGTTGGGATCACGGTCCGTCGATCGCTGGCTTTCCCAACTCATGACGCCCCCACTTCCTCTCGTCGTGATGACCCAATGATCGAGCCGTCATCCCAGCTTTCACCCGCGCGAACGTGCGCGAAAGGACCCACGCGACAACCTTCGCCGATCGTCGCGCCCAGTCCGATGAAACTGAACGGGAAAATGATCGTGTCCTGCCCGATCGTCACGTCGGCCTCGATCCAGGTGTTGTCCGGATCCACAATGGTCACGCCTTCGCCGAGAAACTTGCGTTGCAACCGGTCTTGCATCACACGGCCCACCGCGGCCAGGTCGAGCCGCGAGTTAATTCCCATCGAATCCTCGGGCGCGACGCGCACCTCGGCGGACACACCCGATCCTTCCTCTCGAAACATCCCGACCAGGTCGGTCAGGTAGAATTCGTTCTTCGCGGGGTTGGGCTTCAACCGATCCAGTCCGCTCCAGAGCTTTGACGAATCAAAGCAATAGTAGCTGACATTGACTTCACGAATCGCGCGTTGTTCCTCGGTGCAGTCGCGATGTTCGACGATGTTCAGCAGCTCGCCCTTTCCGTTACGCACGATGCGGCCATAGCCCGTCGGGTCGTCCAGTTCCGTCGTGGCCATCGTCAGCGCGTCACCGCGCTGCTCCCGTGTATCAACCAACTCGCCCAGCGCTTCGCGCCGAACCAGCGGCATATCTCCGGCGACCACGAGCACCGATCCTTCGAATCCACCCAAGGCTTCGCGGCAGCACTTCACCGCGTGTCCTGTTCCGTGTTGCTCCAATTGCTCGACAAAACTCACGTCGTGTTCCGCCGAAAAACGCTCAACCACCCGATCCTTGCCGTGGCCCACCACGACGAGAATTCGATCGACGCCGCTCAACCGACACGCACTGAGCACGAAGCCCAACATCGGGCGACCGCAAACCTCGTGCAGCACCTTGGGCACGTCGCTGTTCATTCGAGTGCTCTTGCCCGCCGCGAGTACGATGGCCGCTACCTCACCCAAGCAAATCACTCCGCGATTACCCGGCCAGGACTCGAACCTGGAATACCAGGACCAAAACCTGGTGTGTTGCCAATTACACCACCGGGCATTCCACGCGCATACCGGAATACCCCGGCAGCGGTCCAAGCCGACATTGTGCATTCAGAAGCCGCGAAACGACGACAAGATCGCGGCGGCGGGCGTTTGACCGAGGCCTGAGCGCTCCGCCGCGAAGAGGAACGTCCACTGTCCGCATACGGCTTTCGCCGCTTCCACGGACATGCCCACAGGTGTCAATCGCTCAAAACCAGCGGCCCGATCGAAGAATCCGACCAAGCCGACGGGGCAGCGTACTCGCGTCCAAGCCAGCCGTCAAGCCGTCGATCGATAGGTTGCAACAGTACTGAAAATCGCCCATTTAAACATCGCGATCAACAATTTAGAAAGTTTAGGAAGTATAGGATAAATTGACTTGAGAAAAATCGGCCGCCGACCCGATACTTCCCAAACCGCGGCGGGAACTGCGGCTGGTTCAACAGAAGGAGCGGCATGATGAAGACAAGACTACTCACCGTTTCGCGGCGAACATGGGCTTTGGCCGCGGCTGGGTTGGCGGGAACAGCGTTCGGAACGTCCTGCACGACCGCAGAGATCAATGCATTCCTCGCCGGCGTTCAGGTCGTGACCGACCAGCTGACTGAAGATGACGACATCAGTTTCGGCGACTGGCTTTCCAGCGAACTCAACGACTAATCAAAGAAGACACGGCTGGGAGGCCCGAAATCCAAGGTGGGAACTCCAATGGCGGCGAGCGTGAGCAAGGATGCGAACGCCGCCGCGCCCCAAAGGCCACTTCGCCGAAGCGTTCACGGGTTTGGCGGAGCGAGCACAGCGGTCAGCGGACGATCCTGTCCCGGTACTTTTAGCACCAATTCCAGCCGACCATCCAAACGACGCCGGGTTTGATACACAACCGCCGTTCCCTTGGACGGAGCCATGCGGAGCTCCCTTCCCTTCCGTTGGGCTTGGCCGGTGGTCGTATGCTGCTTGCCAGTCATCCGGCCGTCCGCATCAAACATCCCGGTCGCGGTGTATTTTCCCTGATCGTCGAACGAGACTTGCCTGAACGGAAACGAAGCGCCTTCGGGATGCACTTCGACGACCTCCCACGAACCCGCCATGTTCGTCGAGCAACCAACGAGCAGCGCGGTTAGAAACCCTGCGTAGCGTTGCATGGAGTATCGTCGAAACATGTCCAAGCTGCCTACCGAAAACCCTGACGATCACAACCCAATCGAGCTGCCGTGATAAACGGCGCCGTGGGAATCCCCTGCCATTTATCCGTCGGCGTTCGCCATTGTCAATCATCCTGAGCCGGCGATGTCGCCGACTGCGGACGAGATTCTCTCCGGTTGCCGCCGGAGTTCGATCTACCTATACTCGACTTGAATCGCCCGGAGTTCAACCGTTTTAGCGAACGGTACAACACAATGCCGATGTACGAATACCATTGTGCTTCCTGCGAACTTGAGTTCGAGCACCTTGCGCGGAGCGCCGACGAGCGTGATTCCGTCCAATGTCCCCGATGCGGCGAGAAGAAGTCTCGCCGAAAGTTGAGTGTTTTTTCCGCGCGCTCCGGGCATTCCGGGGGCGTGCCGGCTTCGAACGGCGGCGGATGCGGCCGTTGCGGTGACCCTCATGGCCCCTGTTCCCTCTGAATCCGCCAATCGTGAAGCCTCCACCATCCTCGCCGACCCGGCGGCGCTGGGCCGCGTCGTCGGTTCCGGGCTGCTCTCTTGGATCCTTCCCGGCCTGGGACATCTGTTCATCGGCGACCGGACCCGCGGGATCATCTGCATGGTGACGATCGTCGTGACGTTCTGGAGCGGCGTGGCCATCGGCGGAGTTCGAGGGACGATCGACCCGCACGAGCGATCACTTTGGTTCATGGCCCAGGTCTGCTCCGGCGGCAACGTCGGGGTTGCCTATTTGCTTCGCGGTGACGCGCCCAAGGCTTCGCGAAGCGTCAGTGCGGCGCAGGTCGCGGCGATGGCGGGACCGTGGGCGTCGGCCGATATCGGCGTGCACTACACCGGCGTGGCCGGACTGCTCAACCTTCTCGTGATCCTTGACGCCCTGGGCCGCGCGGAGCGTCGCCGGCCCGATCGACGACCGACGGGAGTGACGTAGCGATGTCACTACTCGCCATGTTCACCACTGGATTGGAGTTGCCGGGCTTTCCGCGGTTCCTGCTGATGGTCCCGTTGTGCCTGAGCGTGGCGATCATTTACAAGGCCACTCGACTGGATGACGTGCGGCAGATTCCGAAGGCGGTTCTGGCGCTGTGGGTCACGATCGTGCTGGGCATGGTCGGCGTCGGGGTGGGCATGTGGGTCTTGTTCACATTTCTCGTTTGAGCGTGAAAAGGCGCGAGAGGGCACCGACGGTGCATCAAGATGCACGCTACGCGACTCGTAAATGATTCACGGTTTTCCGCGCACGTCCATCTTCGCGCACGAGGTAAATAACTTCCCCGACAAGCCACCAAATCACAGCCCCAATTACTCCGCTCCAAACCCAAAGCCTCGTTACAGACACCGAACTGCAGACCGCTCGAAGCGGCAAAGCCAGGGTAATGATCGCACAAACCGGCAATTCCGCCGATCGGCCAAGTGATCCTTCTAGGGCAATGACGATAAATGCGCATGCTTGACCCAAGACCCCACCGCAAATCAAATAGCGCGCGCGAGTCTTTAGCGTCAGGCCAGATCGAACACTGCGTTCGGTTTCGAAAAACGCCCCACATTCTGGGCAACGACCCTTGATCTGACCCCTTACGTCGTAAGCGCACCAAGCACACATACTTCTTCGTAGGCGCGCATTGCGGCGAAGCGGACCTGCAAGGAAGATCCAGAGGGGATAGGGGAAGCAGGCAAGAACAACAAGACGAAGAGAACAGTCGAATTCGTTGTAGCGCACGGCGCGTCTCGAGCCTGTCAAGTGGTCGATGGGCCTCCCTCTTTCTTGATTGGGACTTTGACTTCCCAATAAGCTGGCCCCATTCAGATTACGACTTGCAATTATCACGCGACCGTTAGAAACGGTTACGCCCAAGCGAATACTTGTTGTTACGTCGGCAGTAATGTACCATTTGCCAACTCCACCCTTCGAAATCGCTTCGCTCGCCCGCACGCCAGAAAAGCTGACACAATTCGCAAAGAGGCCTGCCGGAATGAGGGCTAACAGCGATACAATGAGCACAGTTCGCGCGGCTGATTGCCGATTGCCATACGCATTTCCGCTTAAGGTATACATGAATCAGGCGGAGGCCTTTGCCCCCGGCACAATGCAGCCAAGTAGGGTGCATCCTGATGCACCATTTGCGGAAGCATTGATCGCTCGTCCGCCCAACGGAATCATACCGCCGTACCGCGGCATTTGCGACGGAAAATCGACGAGGCCACGTATTCTTTCACCGTTGTCATCCAGCTCCGGCGTCCCCTGTTCGCCGATCGGCGCTGCCGCCAACGGCTCGGCGTGGCTTTTCGACAGGCCCGTGAGGCCCGGCCCTTTGAGATCGACGCCATCGATTTGCTTCCGCACCATGCGCACGTTGTCATGCGCCCCTTGACGGGGTGGATTACTTCAAACCTTGGTGGAGAACCAAGCCGACGTTGACCGCTTATGTTCTTTATCGTAGAGGTTTCGCATAGCTCAAGGAGTATCAAGATGCGCGCTATCGGCCTACGCGACTGGAAATCAGAAACTGGAGACTGGAGAATCCCCGAAAACTTGACGTGAACGAGCCGCGAAGCCCGGTGACTATAGACGACATTGGTCTACTGCTTGTCCTGAATGTAGTCAAAGGGCGCGGCGATTCCGCTTTCTCCTGTTCAGGCGGTTGAAGATGCACTCAATTTTGCGTGTTGCTCTTTGGATGGGGCGAGTTGCCGGTGTCGCCTTGGGGTTTGTCTGCATGGTGGCCTTGCTCATGATCTTGGTCTTGTGGGCGACAAGTCGCGCCGGCCCAATTTCTTATCGATGGTATCCTGGACCAGATCAGTGCCTGTATGTCACGAGCGAGTCCGGGCGTTTGCGCATGGGACAAATTAAGGGGTTTCCACACGGATTCGGGAAGGATCCCGAATACGTAGGTTGGCTGACAGCCTTGACCTATATTTCAGAAACTCCGGTCACGCCGTCGATGCCGGCAGCACCGGGAGAATCGCTGACTGTATACGTCTGGGGCGCAATAGTGACATGCGCATTTGCGTCTGAGGAGATTGACGTAGAGGCCGTCAGCATCTCAAACTGGATACTATTTGGTGGTCTGTTCATTCCAGCGAGCTGCTTCTCTGTGTGGACGTTCCGCCTCGCACGTCGATCCAGGCACCGCCACAAGAATCGGTGTATGGAGTGCGGCTACGATCTTCGCGGCACCCGCGATCCTCGATGCCCTGAATGTGGTACGGCTTTTGAGCCAGCCAAGTAGGTGGGGATAAAAGCCCATCTACGCGATGACCTGCCGGCGTGACGGGCGGGTGATTTTGTGGACAATCCCCTCGTCATGGCCGATCGCCCTACTTTCGTCATCGTCGGAGGCGGACTGGGGGGCGCCCTGCTGGCGTGCTACCTCGGCAAGGCCGGCCACGCCACGCGCGTCTACGAAATGCGTGACGACCTTCGCGGGTCCGAGGCCGGTGGGGGCCGCTCGATCAACCTGGCCCTTTCGTATCGGGGGCTGTCCGCGCTGGAATCCGTCGGACTTGTCGATGAGGTGCTCAGATCGGCGGTCCCGATGCGCGGGCGCATGATCCACGGCCGCACCGGCGAACTCGCGTTCCAGCCCTACGGCGTCTCCGATTCGCAGTCCATTAATTCGGTTTCTCGCAACGGACTGAATGCCATTTTGCTGGAAAGCGCCGCGAAGTTCCCCAACGTCTCACTGCATTTCAACGAAAAATGCACTGGCGTGGACCTGAACACGAACGAGCTGGAGTTCACCAATACGAAGTCGCGCCAATCCCAGCGAGTCCGCGCGGACGCGATTTTCTCCGCCGACGGAGCCTTCTCGGCCGTTCGAGCCGCGATGCAGAAACGGGATCGCTTCGACTATCGCCAGGATTATCTCGCTCACGGCTACAAGGAGCTGCACATCCCGCCGGGCGCGGGCGGCGCGTTTCAACTGGAGAAAAACGCTCTGCACATCTGGCCGCGAAAGTCGTTCATGACCATCGCCCTTCCCAACGCGGACGGATCGTTCACCGTGACGTGTTTCTGGCCGTTCGAAGGCCCCAACAGCTTCGCCGCCATCCGCAACGAATCCGATTTGATACGGTTTTTCGGCGAACAGTTCCCCGACGCCCTGCCGCTCATGCCGACGCTCGCCGATGATTTTTTCAACAACCCCACCGGATCGATGGTCACGATCCGCTGCCGACCGTGGCGCCTCGACGGCCGGGTCTGTCTCCTCGGCGACGCGGCCCACGCACTGGTGCCGTTTTACGGTCAGGGAATGAACGCGGCTTTTGAGGATGTTTTGGTCCTTCACGAGTGCATGGAGCGGCACAAGTCCGACCTTGGAATCGCGTTTGCGGAGTACGAAGCCCTTCGCAAGCCGAATGCCGACGCCATCGCCGATCTCGCCATCGGGAACTTCATCGAAATGCGCGACAAGACGGGCTCGAAAGTCTTCCTGATGAAGAAGAAGGGGGAGAAGCTGCTCGCCCGGCTGCTGCCCGGCTGGTATTTGCCCCTTTACGGGATGGTCACGTTTTCCCGAATTCCTTACGCCGATGCGGTCGAGCGTGCCCGCCGCCAGAATCGAATCGTGGCGACCGTCGCCGGCATCGTCCTCGTTGCGATTCTCATGCTGCTGCTCGGCGGATTTCGTTGACCAGGCGTAACGACGCGCTTGCGACGCCGTCACTTGGCGTCCAGAATAGGCACGGTACGCGTCCATCCGCCCGAAGCCGAAGGAGTGCCGCAACGTGACACTTACCTACTGGTCCTACCTTGAGTTGGAGGATTTGCTCAATCTTCAGCACCCTCGATCAGACCCGCCGGAGCACGACGAAACGCTGTTCATCGTCATCCATCAGACGTATGAGCTTTGGTTCAAGCTGCTTCTCCACGAACTCGACAAAATCAAACGAGACCTGTCCGGGAATGAACTCTACGGCGCGATCCACACGTTTAAACGCATTCGAACGGTAATGAAGTCGCTCGTTCAACAGGTGGACATTCTCGAAACCATGACCCCCATGTCGTTCACGAGTTTCCGCAATCGGCTCGACACGGCCTCCGGCTTTCAATCGGCCCTGTTTCGAGAACTCGAATTCATGCTCGGCTACAAGCGGCCCGACATGCTCAAGTACGTCGCCAAGGACGCTCCGCGACGCGACGAGATCGAGCGGCGTCTGAACGAACCCAGCCTCGTCGATCACTTTTACGATTTCCTCGAAAAACGCGGCGCGTCTGTCCCCTCCGACCTTCGCACCAACGATCCGGCGCTGGCGACGCAGCCCAGTGCCGTCGTTCAGGACGCCATTTTCAATCTCTACAAAAACCATCCCGACATCGCCATCCTGTTCGAGCTGATGACCGACTTCGACGAAGGATTGCAGGAATGGCGATATCGGCACATCAAGCTCGTCGAGCGCACCATCGGAGCCAAGCGCGGCACGGGCGGATCGCTCGGCGTTGAGTTTCTCAAGGAATCGCTTTTCAAGCCGATCTTTCCCGACCTCTGGGCCGTCCGACATCGACTCTGAGCAACCCGCGCCGGCGCGCGTGCGAACGCCGGATCGGCCCATCCAGCACTTGCGCGACCATGTCGGGAATCCCGGAGCATTCGCGGCTCCTATCTTTCAATGGATCACTTCGTAGAATAGGAATGGAGCGCGCGTGGGGAAGATCGCTGTGCGACTCCTGAGCGACGATCAACCGAAAACCAGACCGTCTTGCCGGATGTGCTTACGGGCGGAGAATCATCGGGGTGGACATCCTGCAGGTCGCAACGCTTCCTTTTCTTTCACGCCGGAACTTCGTTCGTGAATATGTACATCTGCTCCCGTGGAGCGTGTTGGCCGGACTCGTCGAGGGTCAGTTCGCCAGCGTCGTCGTCACCAAGACCTTTCACGGCAGCTCGTTTCTGATTTCACTCGCGGCGGCCATGCCTTATGCGGCCTACGTTTCCAGCCTTTTCTGGGGCATGCTTTGTGTCGGACGGCCCAAGGTACGGCTCGCGGTGATCTGCGGCGCGGGAACCGCCCTGTGCGCCGGATTCGCCGGCGCCATTCCTCTGACGGAGTGGGGCGGCGTCTGGTTCATCGCGCAGATCGCCGCGGCCCAAGTTTTCCTCGCGGGGGTCGTGACGGTCCGCGCCGCGATCTGGAAGTCCAATTATCCGCCGAGCGATCGCGGGCAGATTGCGGCTCGGCTTCAGACCATTCGCTCCGTCATCAGCGTGGTGTCCGTCCAGACGGCCTCGGTGTTTTGCGATCGCGACCCTTCGGCTTACCGATTCGTTTACCCGATCGCGGCCCTTTCGGGGTTGGTCGGAGTCTTGTTGCTCACGCGCATCCGGATTCGGCGCGAACGGTCGGAACTGGGAGGTCGGCAAGCCTCCTCGTCCAACGGCGTGCCGCGCAGCGCGCTCGCGGAGCCGTTCAGCATGACGGCGTTGCTGTCGCCCGGCCATGCCTTTTCGCAGATGTGGCGCGTGTTGCGCGAGGATCGACGGTTCGGGACGTATCAGGTCGCGCAGTCGCTGCACGGCGCGGCCAACCTGATGACCATTGCCATCATCGTCGCCGTCATTTCACGCGATTTGCCCCTCGGCGGACGATTCGGATTCTGGATCAGCGCCGGCCTCATCACCACGTTGCCGGTGCTCGCCCTTCTGGGAAGCCTCGGACGATGGGGCGCGTTGTTCGATTCGCTCGGAGTGCTCCGCTTTCGTGTCGTCAACGTTGTGTGTTGGACGATGGCGCTCATGCTTGGCCTGGTCGGTTCCGTCCTGACCATCGCCGCGGCCCATGGAGACCCCACGTTTTTCATCGCCGCGGTTGCGGTGTTCGGGGTTCGCGGCGTTGTCAACGGCATCGCCCAGGCCGGTGGATCGCTGGCGTGGAACCTCGGCCACCTGCATTTCGCTTCGGCGGATAACGCGGAGGTCTACATGGGGGTTCACGTTTTCCTTGCGGGGGTTCGCGGGCTGATCGCCCCGCTTGCGGGAATGTGGCTTTGGACCGCTGTCGGCTGGTGGGCGTGGGTCGTCGCGATCATCATGGCGCTCAGCAGTCTTTGGATGTACGTTGAACTCGCCAAGGACGGCGAGCACACGCCAAACGTCTAGGACGGGATCAGCGTCATCGTTGCGGCTTGAATGGGCCCAGCGGCGGTGCATGTCTAGGATGAAGAGGTCGCATGTGTCTTGTCTTTGTTGATCGCTGCCTGCGAGCGGCGACCGGATCGGGCTTGCGAGATGCCGGCATGAGCGAACAGGACTCCCGCCGCAGCGGCGCGGACAATCTGACCGTTTTCCACTTCCCGTTCCTGCGCCTCGCCATGGGGCATTGACTTGTTCGATTGATTCTTCGCGCGATGTGAACACTGTCACCATTTGCGCCAGTGACAGATGCAACGTTATTCGTCGCGCGCTTCACGCAGGTCCTGCTGATCGAGCACTTCAAAACTACGCTCGCGCAGAATGCGAATCGCGTTTTCGAGATTGTCGGGAAGCACGGCGATGGCCGCGCATCCTTTGGGTTGAATGAGCAGAGGATAAGTGTAGTGAATGTTGATCTCGCCGCCGAGCAGCGCGGCCCACGTGTGCAGCAACGCGCGCTTTCCGTGCGGCAGGCTGACGACGATCATCTCCGTTTCGCTCACCTGAAAGCCGGCGTCGGTGAGCACGTCGTATCCCTTGTCGGGATCGTCGAGGATCATTCGCACGATTGCGCAATCGACGGAATAAACCACAGACACGGCGACGATGCGCACGTCCGTCTGGTCGAAGAGCCGCGTCAGCCGAAGCAATTGCCCCACGCGGTTTTCGATAAATACGGACTGCTGCCGCACCGTCGGGTAGGAATGCGCTTCGGCGGTTTCAAACGGCTGAATCTCCATCATCATGCTCGATCTTATCGGCCATTTGACGAGTCGGTAGTGCCAAACTACCGAATCGGCGCGTTTTCCGGTACTGTGCCAATTCCGCAGGGTCTTCGGCTGTCACGATGGCAGTCTTGTACCAACAGGCTTATCCATGGATTTCGTAAATAACGATAATAGCTGATGTTATGCAATTGACAACACCGAAAACGCTGGCATCGGTTCTGTAGTTCATTCTTCAGGTTCGCGCTGCGCGCTTTCGGTAGCTATTGAAATGATTGGAGGTTTCACAAGTGTCTAAAATCATTGGAATTGACCTTGGAACGACAAATTCAGTTGTCGCTGTCATGGAAGGCGAGTCGGTCAAGGTGCTGACCAACGCGCAAGGGGCACGCCTGACGCCCTCCGTCGTGGGCTTTACGGACAAGGGGGAACGGCTGATCGGCCAGATCGCCCGTCATCAGCAGGTCACCAATCCGGAAAACACAGTCTATTCGATCAAGCGTTTCATGGGCCGTCGGCACAGTGAAGTCACATCCGAGGAGAAGATCGTCCCATACAAGGTCGTCGGCGGGTCCGAGGAACTCGTGAAGGTGGACATCCGCGGCAAGCAATACACGCCGCCGGAAATCAGCGCGATGATTCTTCAGGACCTTAAGAAGACGGCGGAGGATTACCTCGGCCAGAAAGTCGATCGCGCGGTCATCACCGTGCCGGCGTACTTCAACGACTCGCAGCGCAAGGCCACCAAGGACGCGGGGGAGATCGCGGGCCTGAAAGTGGAGCGCATCATCAACGAACCGACGGCGGCGGCGCTGGCGTACGGACTCGACAAGAAGAAAGAGCAGACCATCGCCGTGTTCGACCTCGGCGGCGGCACGTTCGACATTTCGATTCTGGAGATCGACCCCGAAATCGGCACGTTCGAAGTGAAGGCGACCAGCGGCGACGGACACCTCGGCGGCGACGATTACGATGAGGTGCTCATCAACTTTCTGGCCGAGGACTTCCGCAAGAAGGAAGGCATCGACCTGCGCAAGGACCCGATGGCGCTTCAGCGTCTCAAGGAGGCGGGCGAGAAGGCCAAGTGCGAACTCTCCACCGTGATGGAGACGACGATCAACCTGCCGTACGTCACCGCGACGGCGAGCGGACCGAAGCACCTGCAAGTCACCGTCACGCGCAGCCAGTTCGAGCAGATGACGCGAAGCCTCACCGAGCGCTGCCGCAAGCCGGTGCTGGAGACGCTCGAAAGCGCGAAGATGACCCCGAAGAATATCGACGAGGTGGTGCTCGTGGGCGGATCGACACGCATGCCCGCGGTGCAGCAGCTCGTGAAGGAAATCTTCGGCAAGGAGCCGAACAAGAGCATCAATCCGGACGAGGTCGTCGCGGTCGGAGCGGCCATTCAGGGCGCGGTGCTCGCGGGCCACAAGGACGACATCGTGCTGCTCGACGTGACGCCGCTGACGCTGGGCGTTGAGACGCTCGGCGGGGTGGCCACGCCGCTCATCGAAGCCAACACGACCATTCCGACGTCGAAGACCGAGACCTTCTCGACGGCGGCGGACAACCAGACCGAGGTGACGATCCACGTGCTCCAGGGCAACCGTCCGATGGCCGTCGACAATCGCACGCTGGGCCGGTTCAACCTGTCGGGGATCGCGGCGGCTCGGCGGGGTCTGCCGCAGATCGAGGTGACGTTTGATATTGACCGCAACGGGATCATCAACGTTTCGGCGAAGGACAAGGCCACCGGACGCGAACAGTCGATTCGTATCGAGGGGAGCGGCGGGCTCTCGAAGGAAGACATCGAGCGGATGAAGAAGGACGCCGAGTCGCACGCGGCTGAGGACCTCAAGAAGGCCGAGACGGTGCAGACGCGGAACATGGCCGAGAACACGGCGTATCAGATCGAGCAGCAGCTTTCGGAGCATGGCGACAAGATTCCGGCGTCGGATCGATCGACGGTGGAGGCGTCGCTGAACAACCTCAAGAGCGTGCTGAAGGGTGACGACGCGGAGGCGATCAAGAAGGCGCACGAGAAGTTGATGAAGGATGCGCAAGTGATCGGGAAGATCATCTATGAGGCCGCGGCGCAGGCGTCGCAGGCGGCGGGCGCGGGCGGTCCGGGCGGCGGGGCTGATGCGCATGGCGGCAGCGCGCCCGGCGGCGACGGCAAGGACGACGTGATCGACGCAGAGTACGAAGTGAAGGATGCGAAGTAGGCAAGGAGTGCCGAGAGATGCCATGGGTAGTTGTAATTGGTGTCGTAGCCATTGTCGCGTTGTTTTTGTTTAGGTCTCAGCTGGCCGCACTCTTGGACCGGACGCGCGGCCTCAGGGTTGGGCCATTACGCGTCTCGACAGGGTCCAGCAGAACCCACGGAACGGAACAAGCCTCTCCACAGACAGTAGAGGACCTCCTTCGGGCATTCGACAGTCCGATGCTGCGAGAACAAGAGGAGGCGATCAAGAGTGATATAGCGAACCGTGGCTTGGGTGACACCTCGAACACCATCAAGGTCTTGGTTCGACATCTAGCTGCGACACAGATCGCCCTACTATTTAACCGAATCGATCAATTAATCTTCGGTACCCAGCTGACGCTTTTGCGGTTTCTGAACGCATCACCCAACGGAGGGACCTACGAGCAAGCCAAGATTTTTTACGGCAAAGCCGTCGCCGAATCGAGCGACTTTTCCAGTGATTTTACTTTTGAGGAATGGATTTCCTTCTTGCGGTCGTACACGCTCTGTACGGAGTTGAATGGGAACCTCTGGATCACCCAACGCGGGCGTGAGTTCTTGACTTACTTGACGCAACAGGGGCGCGAAACGGCGTGGCGCTCGTTCTGAGATGGATACTGACCGGCAAAGACGCGGTCGCCGGGCGCGGGGTGGGTCACGAGGCGCCGGATAATAGAGCTATATTGCGACGCGAACTCCTCGCATTTCTTCGGACTTACTTGTCTCTGGGCGCACCCATAAGGCGAGAAAGGAACGTAACTCGATGCTCAAGAAAATGAAGGCTCAAGCGGTTCCCGCGGGACTATTCGTGAGCGAAGTTATCATAGCTTTCTTTTCTGTCATTCCGACTTGGGTCCTTGGGTTCCTGATTGGATTCACCGTGTTTTGGCTCGTTTGGTCGATATTTTTCGATAGTCAGCTAGTCAAACGGCACCCTTTCTTGCGCGACTGGTTTCCGTTCCTTGATCCGCTTGGCGAATCCCTTTCAGACACTGAATTGCATTCTCGCTACATAGACGGGAAGGTATTCAAACTGACCGAACTTGCGGTCGACGGAGAGGTCTGTGATAGAACTTTCGAAAACTGTGTCATTCATGGCCCGGCTGTGGTTGCACCAAGCGACTACACCTCGCAGTTTGATTGCGAATATGTCGCTAATGATGATCCGCTTCAGCTTTATTGGGTTCTCGATTTTCAACCAGATGTTACCCCGTTGTCAAAGCTCCCCCAGGGAGCGTTAATTACTCGAAAATGCACATTCAAAAAGTGTCGATTCGTGGGAATAGGCTGGGTTACTACAAAGGACGATGCTGAAAAAAAGGCTGCATCGCTGCGCCGACCCAAGTAGGAGAGCTTGGTCGAGCGGGCTTTTCCCGCCCTACGATCTGGGGCGCATCGGTCGGGCAGGGCGTTGTCAGGACCAACGCAGCGAATGACACGTCCGATTCGCCGAGAGGCCGCGCGAGCTGAAGCTCGCGGCTCGCTACAGCCGCGTAAAGCGTGCTATGCACGCCGGAGTAGATCGGAATGCGGAGGCGGACGGAGCCCTCGTCCTTTCTTTCTGTTGTTCCAGCAATGCTACATCGTGTGAGACGGAGGATCGTGTTTGAGCCGACGACGGAGCGATGCTGATCAATGGTTCGATGACCTCCGTGCCATGATGGCTCTAGTTCCATCCTGGGTCGGACCGGTGATGGTCGTTGTGTTTTATCTGCTTGGCCGGTTCATCATCCAAGCGATCCCGCAGAATACCAGTAATCCGACAGCAATTCTCGCAAAAGTGGTCTTGCCTTGGCTACCGGGCATCCTTTTCGTCGCCTGGATTCTCGCGGAGTTTACGAAGTTCACGAACCGCCGGCGACTGGGTGGCGTGGGCAAAGTAGCCGACATTCGCGCGATGGACTGGCGCGAATTTGAGAAGCTCGTCGGCGAAGCGTATCGACGACAGGGATTCACAGTTCGAGAAACTCCCGACGGGCCGGATGGTGGGTACGATTTGATCCTTTCGCGGGGCGGGGAAAAAACGCTGGTGCAGTGCAAACGGTGGCGGACTTGGAAGGTGGACGTCAAAGCGGTTCGTGAGTTTTACGGCGTGATGGCGAGTGAAGGCGCGGCTCGCGGGATTTTCGTGTCCACAGGGCGATACACGGCAGACGCTCATGCGTTTGTCAAGGACAAACAACTCGAACTCATCGACGGCGAAGCGCTGGTGCGAATGATCGACGAAATAAGGAAGACTCGCGACAGTACTACGCCCGGCAGCGACGGCACGCAATCAGAAAGAACGATTGACACACCGCCTCTTTGTCCTCGGTGTGGCGCACCGATGATCCTTAGAATGGCGAAAAGAGGGTTCAATGCAGGAACTCAGTTTTTTGGCTGCTCGAAGTATCCGTCCTGTCGGGGGAAGCGACCGCAGAATCCAGTTGCAGCCAGTTAGGGCGTGCTGTGCACGCCGGAGTGGTTCGGCATCTGAAGGCGGGCGGAGTCCGCCGTACCGTTCTTTTGTTCCAACCGCACCACGCGTGCGAATCGTCATTGAATGAAGGTTGATTCCTCCGCCCGGCCGGGGCGGAATTGTTTTCGGGCGGCACGCACCCAACCGGTCTCGAAGGAAGAAATCGAGCGGAAGATGTCAGGTAGGGCAAACCTCGACTTCGCTTCGAACATCTTCCCCTTCCCCCTGAAATAACCGGCGGGGCTCGGTGGCCCAAGCCAGGATTTGCGGATGCGTCAAGACGTCGGCGGCCAGCACTTTCTCAAACATACCACGTACCGTGGATACCGCGTCAGAGGGGAACGCTTTGCAAAATACGGGCCACAGCCTCTGAACGTTGTCCTCTTGGAGCTTGCCCGAGCGGATCAGACGCCCTTCCACGTAGACATCCCAGATCGCGGCGTATCGATCGCGTACTGCATTCTGCCGCGGCGCGGCCAAATCGGGCAAGTTCGGTTCATACGCGAAACGCTCTTCCAGCATGTCCTCGATGTGCTGGAGCTGGCGGTAAAGCCATGGGCCGAGGCGCCCTGGTTCCAGGAACGCATCGGGGCAAAGGGCAACGATCATCACCCTATGTCCAAGCGCCGTTTCGCCGCCCGACTTTTCCCGGTAAAGATCAACACTCTGCGCGCGGGCGCGGTCGGCCTCGCGGACGACGCATCGCTCCAGTCCTCCATTGATCAGCGGGAAGCCGCGAACGTAGGAAGGAACGACTTGGTCCAAGCCGAAGCGCCGGAAAAGTCCTCCATTCCATTCGCGAAAGAGTCGCTGTCGCAGCTCCCCATCATCGATGCAGTAGAGTCTGTCCAGGGTCTCGTGCAGAGTGCACTCTTTTTCCGCATCCTGTCGAGCCGCGAGAAACGTCGCTTGCTCCACGAGCTGCGGATCGTATTCGAAACGGATCATCTTCCGTTCCCCGATCGAACGTCCATTTCCAGTTGAACGAGACGATTCGCTCCGGTGTCGCCGCAGCCGGCTGTGTCGCAGTCGATCGTGGAATCGCGCTCCGGATCAGCCGGGCGCAGCTCGAGCCATTGAGGCCCGATTTCGATCTCGAAGCGGCGGCATTCCTCACGGATAAACGCTGAGGCCAGCGAAGCGGCGCGCCCGTAGAAGCCGTCAGAGTCTGCGGCTTCGAGGCGATGCGAGAATGCCGGAAGCCATTTGGCCAAATGATCGCGCAGGAACAGGCGCTGGGCATCCGCGCAAGTTTCGGACAAGTCACGGTTGTCATTCTGCTGCCCCCACGCTTCCTTCGCGCAGAGTACGCTCAGAAACTCGCACTCCACCGCAACGTGATCGGCCCGCTCGAAGGCTGCTTCCGTCAGATTCAATCCAAAGGCATTGTAGAAGCCGGCCAGATCCGCCAGCTCGGCTGTCTGCTGAATGATCTCGCCGCGGCCATATTCCAGCTCGTACGGCGGGCAGCTTCCTCGCACGGAATGGCCGAACAGCCGTACAAATTCGGCCTGTAAACTCGCCAACAGATTCGAGAGCGGCGATTGCACGAGTCGGCTGATCAACTCTCGCAGGTCATTCACCTTGACAGCCAGGCTCGGCGGCAGTTCATCCAAACCGCCGAGAAGCGCATCCACACCGGAAGGCCGCAAGAAGCACCCAGCAAAGGCTTCATCCGGGTAGCGCCACGCGTTCGCCAGAAGGGCATAGCACCCCGCCCGAACGTCGGCTGGAATACCATCAAATGGAGTTTGCGTGCTTTTCCGGTCGGACATAGATCGGCTCCTCCACCTGGGTGCGGAACATCTCCTTCCCCTGGCGGTTGAAGGCAATGACGGTGTCATTGAACATCTCGAACTTCTTGCCGTTTTGCTCGACTTCGTAGACTTTCTTGCCCTCTTTCAATTCGTATCGCGCAATGATCTGGTTCGAACGCCGAAACAGCTGCAGGACCGCCAGCAGTTCGCGATCGGGATGCTGGTACCGCTCCACGGCGTGCTCCACTCCGGGGCCGAACATCTGCTCCAGGTAAGGGAGGGGGACCCAGCGCGGCGGGATGTAGTAGCCGTTGGGTTCCGTTCCGAATTGCGGATACAGCGGAAGCGCTACTTTGGCTACGTGGATCAGGTAGTACAGTGGGTTGTAGCGGTCCTCGACCCACGTGCTGTCTTGGTTGACCTTGACCAGTCCCTGCATGCGCACCTGACCGATGCAGGCGGCCATGCAACGCGTTTCCATCGGCACGCCTCCGGTTTCCGGATCCAGTCCCTCCACGCGCGGGTAGCAGGCGATGCACTTTTCACTCGTGCGCGTCGTGCCGCGATACAGGGATTTCTTGTAGGGGCACGCTTCGACGCACTTGCGATAGCCACGGCATTCGCTTTGATCGATGAGCACGATGCCGTCCTCCGGTCTCTTGTAGATCGCGTTTCGCGGGCAGGCCGCAAGGCAGGCGGGATAGGAACAGTGATTGCACAAACGCGCGAGGTAATAGAACCACGCGCGATGCTTTTTGCCGTTGGCCAAGTCCTCGCCCGGCCCGAAGTCCATCGGCTTACTGGGCCCTTCTGGCGGAACATCTTCATGAATGTTGGGAAATCGCCATTCCTCGTCGGTCGGGAGATAGCCGAGGACCTGGTTGGGCTGCCCGCCGCGGGATACAAACTCGGGAGACTCAAACACGCCGCGCCCAGCAAACTCTCCATACGGCTTGCGCGGATCACCGTTGGGGTGGCCTGTCCACCGCTGACTGCCGGGATTCGCTTGTTCCAGAAGATCCAAGACTTTCACGTCCCAGTGCTGCGGGTAGCCGCCGTAGGGCTTGGTCTCGACGTTCGTCCACCACATGTGCTCCTGTCCTTTGGCGAAGGTCCAGGTGCTCTTGCAGGCCATGGTGCAAGTCTGACAGCCGATGCAGCGGTTGATGTTGATGACGAAGGCGAACTGTTCCTTCGGCGACGCCTGCTCGTACGGATAACGCATCGTGCGGCCAAGTTGCCAGTTGTACACGGAAGGCATGAGCTTTCCTCCTGAGCGGCGCGGGGCCGCGGATTACCCGTTCAATACCGTCAAGCTGACCGCCCGATTCTCCTGAGCATGAGCCGGCGCTGCGTCGCGCCGTCCGCCCCAACGATCCAACACCGTCGTCACCAGATCCCGAATCCGCTCCTTACCGAGCACTTTCGTGGCCATGAACGGACCGGCGTAGCCCCGCGTGTTGAACATGTGCAGAATTCGGTTCGCGTCGAAACCAAGCCGTGCGTATTCGTCGATGAAACACTCGGCCATCTCCACCATGGCCGCGTCATCGGAGGTTTCCACGAAAACGCCGTGAAGCGTCATTGGGTCGGTTGGATCAGGATCGTCGTAGGGCACGGTACTTACTCCTCGAACAGTTCCTCTTTGCCGGTGCTGTAGCTGCCAACAAATCCCCCGGCGAGATAACGCCGCATGACGTCGCTTTCGTTTCCCGGCGAGAGCCCCGTCGTCGCCGGCGCCCAGACGCCCTTTCCGCCCAAGCCGCCGTCTTCGGCTTTTACGACTCGTACCAGAGTTTCCTTCGGTACCGTGTTGATCGCGTGATTGTCCGCTTCGCCGCCGAAAATGAAGCCCATGAACACCTTGGCCTTATGGAAGAGCGTGTCGGTTTGATGCATGGGCATGTGCCAGTTGCGGGTGACGCTCTGCTGCGAACCGTAGCGCAGGTTGGCCTGATAGCCGTCTTCACAGAGCGCACGGCCGTCCTTCCGCGTTTCATGGGCCTTGACGCTTTTTTCCGTCGAGATGTACGGCGCGTGCTTCATCATCACCGTGCTGTAGGGGTAGCCGGGGTTGTACACGGCCCGGAGCATGAGCCGGGCGACTTTGTAGAACGGATCGTCTTCCTTGGCTCCGACGTACGGCCGGTCGGCGGGGTTGGCGTCGACGTACACGTAGTCTCCATCACTGATTCCCAGATCCCGTGCCGCCTGCGGATTGATATGGAGCTGATGTTCCCCGACATAAGGCGCTCGGCGATCGATCCGGTGGGGATCGCCGAAACTGCTATCATAGATCATGTGCCAATCGACGTTGCTCCAGGACGAATGCACTCGGTGCCGCGTCTTGGGCGTGAGGCAATAAAACTTGAACCCTTTCTCCCAGAGGAAGTTTCGTGTCTGTTTTACGTCCGGCCACGATTTCTTCACGTTGCGCACGGTGCGCTCGTCCCAATGCTCCGCCGTTAGCGGAATGCCGTAATCGTTGGGACGAACGTAAGGGTTCGTGGAAACGATGACGTTAGGCAAATAGGGCGTCGCTTCGGGTCCCTCACGATGGACCATAAAGTTCTCGCCATACTCGATGGCTTCGGGAACGTCCGAATACGCGTGCAGGCGACCCGTATCGGTGTGGAACGGCTCGCTCTCGTGGATCTGCTCCCAGAACGGAATTCTGGGATAAGTGCGGAACAGCATCAGGGCGCCGCCCGGCGTTCCGTACTTGCCCGCCATGATTTCGTCCAGCTTGTACCCGGCGGTAGTTGTGCAAGTATCCAGCAGGCGCTGAATGTAGACCCCGCGCTTGCCCTCGTGTTCGAACTTGAAGTAGTCGGCGAAGCGCGAGTCGCCAATCTCCTCGCCGACCGCCTTCGCGATGTTGGCAATGATCCATAGATCGTCCTTCGTGTCGAAGACAGGCTTGATGCCCCCCTTCCAGATTTGCAGAAAGGGGTTCGAGCACGAGGCGGTGATCTCGAGATCCTCGAACTCGACCCAACTGTTGGCCGGAAGACCGAAATCGGCGTACTGCACCGATGCGGTCATCACGATGTCCTGCGAGATGATCATCTCGATGTTGGGGTTAACATTCTTGAACATCTCGTAGCAGTGCTTCGCGTTGTTGAACAGGTTCACGTTCGTAAAGTGCAAGGCCTTGGTGGGCGTCGGCATGTGCGTCTTGCCCGTAAACACTTTCCGGCCGGCACCGGGTGTCTCGACGATTAACGGTCGATCGCCGTGGTTCCAATAGGCGGGCTCTTCGTCCTTGGTGTAGGCATGCGCGTGCACTTTTTTTCCATGTGCCGACTCGTCGAGATTGGGCTCAAACGGATCCTCCGCCACCCATCCCTTGAACCCGGGCCCCGTGGCCTTGCTGCCCTGGAACAATGCCGCCTTGTAATTGCCCGCCCATCCGAAGACACCCGCGCCGGGCTTGCCGATGTTGCCGGTGAGCATCACGGGCAGATACGCCGCGCGATTGGCCTCCGTGGCGTGAAACCAATGATTGATTCCTTCACCCTGATGGATGGCCACCGGTCCTTTGTTCTCCGTCGTTTCCCAGATGTCCCGGGCGAGCCGCTCGATCAGCCCCTTGGGTGAGTGCGTAATCTCCGCGACTGTATCGAGGTCGTAATCCTTCAGATGAGTCTTGTAGAGAGACCAGAGGGTTTGTACTTCGACTTCGGACCCGTCAACCAGTTTGACTTTCCAAGTGCCTTCCAGCGCAGGTTCGATTCCCTTAGCGCGCATTCGCTGGCCTACATCGTCACGGGTGAGCGCCACAGCCTTGTCACTCCGCGCGTCCCACACGACGCGGTCGCCGATCTTGGCGTACTGCTCGTCGGTGAGGCCTTGAACTTTGAAGCTTGCGCCATCCTTGACGAGTCCCGGCTGGTAGCCGGGAATGACTTCTTGGGCGCGAAGCCGGGCGAGGTTATCGGTTCGGACCAGGAGCGGAAAGTCGGTGAACTGCTTGATAAAGCTTTCGTCGTACCATTTGTTGTCGATCATGATCCGGGTCACGCCCAGCCACAGCGCGGCATCGGTCTCAGGCCGGATCGGAATCCAATAATCTGATTTGGTGCTGGGCGCTCCATATTCAGGGGCGATCACCACAATGCGACCGCCGCGCTCCATGCACTCGATGAACCAGTGCGAATCCGGCAACTTGTTTTCCACCAGATTCTTACCGTTCATGATGATGAGCTTGCTGAACCGCAGGTCGTTGAAATCGCAGTCAGGGTTCTGCAATCCATGCACCCACGGCGCGCCCGGCGTCTGATCTCCATGCCACGTGTAGTTGCTCCAGTTCCGGCCAGCGAGGGCCTTGTCCTTGTCCACCTTTCGAATGTGAACATCAAGCAGCGCCATCGAGTTGTTCAGGCGATAGAGGCCGTACTTGCCCATGACGCCCAGCAGACCCATTCCGCCTCTCATCTTGAACGTCCGTGTGCCCGCGCCGCCTGTTTCGGCGATCATCTCTTCGGGATAACCCTGCTCCCGCAGAAGCTTGGATCCGGCGTCGCCGCTGTAACGTTTTCCGATGGCGACGTAGCCTTTGGCGATGTAATGAAGCGCGCTGTCCCAATCGATTTTGAGATGAACGTCCGTCCCACGGCTGTCGAATTTGTATTTGGCCTTGGTTTCCGGCGTCAGCTCTGGAAAGCCTGCATCCGCCCATTCTTTCCAGCCCTTGCGAATGATCGGGTGTTTCAAGCGATAGGGACCGTAGACAATCCGGTGAAACGTGTATCCTTTAGCGCACTGACGCGGATTCCAGTTGGCCGTCGCCTTGTTACCGTAAATGTCGGAATAATCCTGGTAGTTGTACTGCGTCCCCATCCGGGTGATCACGCCATTGCGCGTATAAGCCATCACCCGGCAGGCGTGCGTGTCATTGGGCGAACACACCCAGGCGAAGCTGCCGTCGTAGCTGTACTGATCGCGGTAGATCTTCTCCCAACCGCGAGCAGGATAATGGGCCAGCGGGTTGACGATGTCCGGCCGAAAGGCCAGCAGTCGTAGCGGCCTTCCCAAAACGGTCGAGGTCCCGAGCAGAATACCGCCGGTTTGCAGAAACTCTCGCCGCGTCGTGCCATGTGGTAGTGCGTCCATGTTCGTTCCCTTATTCGATGACCAGCTTTTGCCAGATGCTGATGTTTTTCTTGCCGTCGCGGTCTCCCGCACTTCCGTCCCAGAGCGCGAAGGAAACCGGCAGATAGTCGCCCGACCTGAACGCACGTTCATCCTGTCCACCCTGCGCGCAGTCGTGCGGAACGGGCATGGAGCGCTGCATCTGTACGTACCACACCCCGCGCTCATAGACGGCCTTGCCCTGCACAACCTGAACATCGGCCGGCTTGCCCGCGAGAGTGCCCGGACCGCGCGCAGTGAGGCATTCAACGGGTGTAGTCAATCGTGGATTTGCAACGAGATTCCCCGCGCCCCACGCGGTAATGAACTCAGGCGAGTGCTTGGTGACGGTCTCATGTGGCCACTCCGTGACCGACATGTCCACGAGCCTGTAATCCTGCTCCGGATACATGTCCACAGCTCGATTGGGAAAGGCAGCGTCAACGTCCTGATACCCCGCGTCGATGTTTTTCTGGCGATCGGCCTTCCACATCCAGATATTTACGCCCCCGTGCTCGCTCGCATCGCCCATGTAGAAGGGCGGATCACTGGAGAGTGCGAACTGAACAGCCACCGCGTCGCGAAATTCGTCCTGCCGAACGGCTCGCTCGTCTGCGCTCGGATCCAGCCAGGAGAATCGTAGCGCCAGTTCCTTGCCGTTGTGAACGGCCTGAACCACCAGACCTTCGATGCGGTCTTCCGTCCACCAAAGCGGCATCAGTCCCACGTACAAAGGCCGGCCTTGATCCCAAGCGGCATCCTTCGGTCCACTGGGCAAGTCTCCGAGCACGTTCGGCGCAACGAGGGTGCCCTGCTGCAACTGCGCCCTTTGCTGAGCGCCGACTTTCGCAAGCGACTGAACATAGTGAATCAGATCCCAGACCTCGTCGTCCTTGTAGACGCCCTCCGAAGCCGGCATCGGCGTACCTTTGATCCCTTTCACGATGCGCGCGTAGAGCTGGTGCCCCTCGCTTCCCCCCTTGAAGATTCCGTTTACGAAGGAACGCGGAGGGACCGGATAGCCTTCGTTGTCAAACTTCACGGCGTCGGCCACGGGTTGCCCGTCTACGCCGTGACAACTGGCACATGCTTCCAGATAGATACGCCTTCCGCGGAACCAACGCAGATCATCGAAGGGTGGCTCCGGCGGGACGCTTAGCGCAGGACCCGGCTGCGTTTTCCTGGTGATCCAATCCGCGGCTTCATCCGCCGAGCTCGTGGTCCTGGCGGACTCCGCCGTCACAGCGATCAGGTGGAGGTCTTTCACGTACTTCGCCAGTGCGTGCAGATCGGCGGAGGGCAGATGTCCCCACGGCGGCATTGCCGATCCGGGCATCCCGCGACTGATTGTGCGGACGATATCCTCTTCTGTCGGAATCTGATTCTGCGTCGTGGCGAGTTTGAAGTTTCCCCGCTGAAAGTCGCGCGGCCGCGGATTCATCAGGTAGGCGAACTTCCCGGCTCCGTCGCCCTGGTCGCCGTGGCAAATCGCGCATTGCTTCGCGAACAGCGTCTGCCCTCTCGCCAGGACCGGATCGCTGTGGCGGCCGTGAGGCAGATTCAGTTCCTTGGGGGACTTTGAGGGCGGCGTCGGCTGAGCCTGAGCCGCAGCGCCTTCCTGCTTCGCTCCGCGTGCAGGGGCGTTCGGTTCGTGCGAAACGACGTTAGATCCTCCAACATCTGATTGTCCCCTCACCGCCGACATCGCACACGCCGCCAAGATCAGGCTGCCGCCAACGTACGCGACGAACAACTTCCATTGTTTTGACAATAAGTGCTGCGACATTGCTCGCTCCTAAACCTTCGCCTTCTTCCGACCGTTCGAAGCCTTTGCCGCCACATCCTGGAGTGTCGACTCCTCGAGAAACCGCGTGAACGCCGAGTTCACTTCCTTCCACCGCTCGTGCGCCGAGCAAGGATCCACGTCGCTGCAAATTCGGTTTCCGAACGGGCACGACTTGCGGTTTGCGTTCATGGGTTCAAAGCGAGCGATGATTTGCGAAAGGGAGACGGACTTGGCCGGGCAAGTCATTTGGAAGCCGCCGCTCTTGCCCCGCGTTCCCTCCAGCAGACCCGCACGAACCAGATCGGCCAGGATAGCTGAAAGGTACTTCCGAGGGACGCCCGCAGCCTCGGCAATTCGGGGACCCGGAATCGGGCAAGTGTCGGTATTCCGGGCCAGATAGACCATCGCGCGTAACGCGTATTCACCAGTGATCGAGAGCATGAGCAATATTCCGCGGCCCATGAGCCACTTAACTATAAAGATATATCTATATCGTCTATTGTCAAGCCGATATTCGCGGCTTTTTTTTGATTGCCGTTGCCTCTAAGAATGCCAGGCAAGTGCCACGGCGAGGTCCAGACTCCGGATTCGGACTGCCTGCCCGCCGGCCGTCACATTCTCGAAGCACCCATGTGGGCTACTTCGTCGAACGATGTAGGATGCTCAGATAGAGGATGGGGATACGGCGGCAACGCCTGCGAGGTCAACCACGACGACCTTTGGCGCGAAAGGACGAGATCGACGATCGGAACTCCGGCCGGCAGGCAAGTTCCAACGGGCGTCCTGCGGGCCCATTCTCGACCGCGCGCGGTCCCGCCGACCTCATCGCCGACCGAACCACGGCGAGAGACGAAAAGGCAAGAGGATTGCGCGTGCAACCTCATTGACAAAGCGCGGGCTTTTATAGAAGAGCCGCGAGGGCCTGCCCGTGACGCGATGCGTCAAAGGTGAGGGAGCTATTCGTCTCCCGCCGCACGACCAGGAACCGCTTGCTGACGCGCGGCCGCGGTATGCGTGGTTCGGCCAAAACGAAACCGGTACCCGACAGACCTCCCCTGGTAAGACGCGTGACTCTCGCTTCGTGCCCGTCGCATCTGGGCCCGCTATTGTTCGGGTCACATCGGATTTCGCGTCTCCGGGCCCGCTCGTCCGCCCAGCGTTCGCCTCATACGCGGCTCGTGCTCCACGGGTCGAAGATTCGCCAGCCGCTTCCTTCTCGCAAAGACTTGCGACCCTACCGTTGCGGCACAGCCAGGCCAAGCTGCGACCGGGACACTTAGGAGTCTGTGTTGAAACTGCAGCGTCGCCCTTTGTGGGCGGCGTCAACCGCGTTTGAGCGCCAGCCATGAGGCATCACGCTACATTGGTTAACTGCGATCGGTGTTTCGCCGCGGACTGCTATTGCTGATAACGATCAAATGTACCGTCACCCCGTGTGAATGACGCCATTCCGGATTCTTCGGGGACAAGCCTCGCCACTTGATCGTTACATGCTCTCGCGGACTCCCACCTCCGAGTCGCGCGCCAAGCCCAGAGTGCACCAATAAAAACGAGCGGCGTATGGCTTACGCCATACGCCGCCCTTGGCTTTCCTATCGGAAGGGCAAACCCCTCCGATCAGTTAGCGTGTCACAACCGGCAATTGCTTACCGGCTGCCCGTCGAACGCGTTCCGCCCTTGACCGGAGCGTTCTTCGTCGGACGAACACCCTGCTCGAACGCGGCCATATCAGCCAGGTTGAGCAAGCCGTCGCCGTTCAGGTCAGCCACTGCCAGATCACTGCGACCTTCGGCACGCAGCTGCGCGACCGAGACCTCGGTGACCGCATTGACGCTGGCCGTCTGCGGGCCGCAGCAGCACTGCTTGCTGCTCGTCAGGAAGTTCATGGCCACGAACGCGTAGTCCGCAAGATCCACGAGGCCGTCACCATTGATGTCGGCGTTCGGACCCGGCGTGCCGCACGGCGTATTCGTGAAACCATAGTTGCCCGGATACTGCGACACGAACGTACCAAAGTCGAGAATGTCGATGACATCCAAGCTCGGGTTGGCGTTCGGATCATCCTTCTTCCAGCCGTCCAGGTTACCACCGATCAGCCAGTTGCCGCCAAGACGCGGATCGCCCGAGAACGAAGCGCTGAGCTGTCCACCGGCGCAATCATTGGCGCCGAAGGTGTAGCACGAACGCAGCGTGTGCAGTTGATCCTGAGCCGTGATGCAATCCCACTGACCCGAACCCGGAATCTTGATCTTGCCCGTCGACTTGCCGACGAAGTTGAACAGGCCGCCGAAGGTCACGTCATCCGAGAACACCAGCGGTTCCTGGATGCAGTTGCTGTACAACGTGAACTTGATGCAGCGCGTCAGATTCGCGCCCGGCTTGCTCTGCGAGGACGGCGAGAGACCGACGGTGATGTCGAGGCTCGTCTCGTCATTCACTTGCACCGTCCAGCAGCCGTCCGGCTTGCCGTTCTGGTCGGCATCGCCACAGCTCGTATCCGGCGGGCAACCCGTGACGGTTCCGCACGGGCCGCTGCTCTGAGCATAGCAGCAGAAGCTCGACGCACCGATCGGGAACGTGCCGCCGCCCATGACGGTGGCGTTGTTGTAAATCAGACCGCTCTCGTGTTCGCCGCGGCAGAACACTTGCGCCGTACCGCACTTCGACGTGGCCGACGGGGCAGCCCATGTCTCAACCGCGGTCGGACGATCGCAATCCACGTTCGTCTTGATGTTGCCCGGCGTGTTCAGCGTGAGCACATCATCGCCGTAGATGGTCTTCGAGCAGTTCGGCTGCACCGTGATCCGCTGGCCCTTGTCATCCGTGAGGTAGGTGTTCTGCGGATTGTTGTTCAGCGGGCAGATTTCGCACTCGTTGCAATCGCCCAACTTGAGGAAGCTGAACTGGACCAGATCGGCATTGCCGTTCGGACCGTTGCCGGCGCCGAACTGGACGCCCACCGCCACGAAGATCGTGCCGGCGGTTTCATTCACGACCGGACCGTACAGAACGTTCGTGTACGGGGGCACCATGATCGTGCCGTTGTACTTTAGGCAGGTCGGGTCATAGCCGATCAGAATCTGACCGCCGTTAACCGGGCTCGACGAAGCCGCGATATGAGCGGCCGCCAGAACCTTCTCGCCGGCGTCATAGCAGTTGCCGTCCGGATCATCCAGAATGTCGATGTCCAGGTCCGGCGTCAGCGTGCAGTTGCAGAATCCATCGATACACGGATAGCCGACACCCGTGGCTGCCGCGCAATCGGCCGAATCGGTACAAGCCACTGTGTTGGCATCTGTTCCGGCGCAGGTGTTCAGGTCAGCGCCGCAGGTATCCGCGTAGGTGCAAGGATTGTCGTCGTTGCAGGCCGCGGCCGGCGTCGGGTTGCATTGCGCCACGCCGCGATTGCCCGCCTGCGAGCATTCCGCTACACCGCACTTGGTACCCGGCGGGCAGCCAAGCGTCGTCAGGGCACCGTTGTTGCAGCACTGCGTCGCCTGATTCCACGCCGCGATCGGCGGATTGGAGCAGACGAAGTTCGTGCAGATATCCTGCGTGCAGCCATCACCGTCAGCGCACTGCGCATTCGACGTGCACGACGGGCATTCGGTCGCACAATCCGAGCCCGGACGGAATACTGAGGGCTGACCCGGAAGCGCAGCGCACTCGCCCGCGGTTAGGCCCGGCGTGCAGACCGATGTGCCCGGTCCGAGGTTGGTGCAGCAGCTACCGCAAACGATTTCAACTTCACCCTTGTTGAACGTGCCGATCGGAATGTCGACAGCTGTCGGAAGCGAGTTGTCCTGAAGGAAGGTGTTCCCCAGGTCATACCCGATCTGATAAAGGCCCTTGGCCGTGGCCGGAACGTCGAGCGTCAGGGTACCGAGGTACGCCGGATTGAAGTCGACGTTCACGTCGCTGGTGGCGTCATTCGTGCCGCCGTAACGATAATTGAGCGTTGAAATATCGACCGCCGTCGTCGCGCTACCGTTACCCGAATAGGCCCAGTTGGCCTTGCACTTGTCCTGGAAGCCCGGCTCGCAGATCAAGCTCGCCTGGCAGCGGACGATGGGCGAACCGAAGCAAAGCGCCGCACCCGCCAGAGCATTGCTGCACACCGCGTGGCCGGCGTTGTTGGCCGACGGGCAAGCCTGCGTAGCGGGCATCAGGTCGCCGCCATTGGCCGCGACGCCGCCGCAATTCGCATTCGAGCCCATGTACCCGGCTGCATCCAGAGTAACCTGTGACGTACGCATCACTTGCGCGCCATAGTTACCCACTTCAACGTGGAACCACACACGAGCGGGGACCGCACCGAGCGTGATCTTGAATCCGCTAACTACCGTTCCAGCCGGATAGCTCGAGGCCGGGCTGGTTTCGGGAGCCGCTGTCGGACGGAGCGAAACGATCGCACCGGGCCCGGCCGCCACGGCATCATTGATGTTCGCGACCGGACCGCGAACCACGTTTGACGCCTCGGACTTTCCTTTGGCGCCACCACGATCTGCCGCGCCCACGCGCGGAGACCCCTGCACGCTGACGGCAATCGCCAACGCGCCGACCAATGCGGCGCCGCAAAGCGGACGCCATGAGAATAAACGATGAACTGCCTTCATTTTCCATTCCTCCAAAAAGGGGAGACTTTCCCGTGTCCCACTTACGAAAACTCACTCAAGAATACACACGATTAAAACGCTTTGGGAAACCACTCGTTTCTGCATTATCACGGCCGCATTTTTCGCCTCGCCGATAGCTCATAAGCCGTCGGTCCGGCCCAAATCCTACGCGACCTTATCGCCCTCCTTTTCTGAGAATACCGATTTTCGCATTTCATTGCAAGCCCGAATTTCCGTTAGCACCCGGGATGGGGGCGGGCAGCAGCGCCCGCCCCGCTTTCCCAGCTGATTTCTTCCTTTCCAAGGCCTCGAAAGCCGTCCGAAGGCTTCCCGAATTCAGGCCTCGGTCAACTACTCCTTTACGGACACAGCGTGCACGGCGGGGTGTTGGCCCCGGTGCAATCCCCGTTGGCGATGCACGAACCGCCCGCGCCTGCGCACTTGCCCGGCTTGTGCGGATACGGCAGACCCTTGAAGCCGTCCACG
>CAZAMB010000021.1:0-52850 GCA_964486335.1 uncultured Phycisphaera sp.
GCCGATGCGCGACGAGAACCAGCTTCACGCGGCGGTGGTCGAACTGGTCGCGCTGGATGATGCGTCGATCAAGTATTCGACGATTCAGAACTGGTACCCGGGTGACGCGGAGGGTCGCGGGGGAATCTACAACTTCGTGACCAAGCGCGGCAAGTGCGCCGGCCGCAACTCGCACATTTCGTGGACGCAGGTGGAAACGGGTTCGGCGATCACGTGGAAGTATCCGAGCTGCATCTTGCAGGGCGACAACTCGGTGGGCGAGTTTTATTCGGTGGCGATGACCAACCACCGTCAGCAGGCCGACACCGGGACGAAGATGATCCACATCGGCAAAAACACGAAGAGCACGATCGTGTCGAAAGGCATCTCGGCGGGCAAGGGGCAGAACACCTATCGCGGGATGGTGAAGATTCAGAAGGGCGCGGAGAACGCCCGGAACTTCACGCAATGCGACTCGATGCTCATCGGCGACAAGTGCGGGGCGCATACGTTTCCGTACATCGAAGTGCGGAACAACAGTGCGCAGATGGAGCACGAGGCCACGACGTCGAAGATCGGCGATGACCAGTTGTTCTATTGCAAGCAGCGCGGATTGAAGACTGAAGACGCGGTGAACATGATCGTGAACGGATTCTGCCGGCAGGTATTCAAGGAGCTTCCGATGGAGTTCGCGGTGGAAGCACAGAAGCTGTTGGAAGTGAGCCTTGAGGGAAGCGTTGGATGATACGATTTGGTGAAATGGTGATTTCGTGATTTGGCGAGATTCATGACGCCCGATGAGTTGCAAGACCGTACGAAGCAGTTTGCTCTGAGGATATTGAAGCTCGCGGATTCGCTGGAAAATGGAAAGCTCTCCACGCGTACGATTGCTCGTCAAATTGTGCGATCGGGAACTTCGGTTTCCGCGAACTACCGTTCTTCCCGACGGGCGAGAAGTCACAAGGAGTTTACGGCCAGGATCGGAATTGTCGTCGAAGAGGCAGATGAAACACTGTTCTGGCTGGAACTGTTGATCGAGGGTGGGTATTCGAGGACGGATCGATTGTCGCTATTGGTCGCAGAAACGACAGAATTGGTTCGCATTTTCTCGCGAATGAAGCGAACGGCAAGAATGAGAAAGTCCAAGGGGAAAAAGACCGAGTAGCACAACATTACAAAATCACTACTTCACCAAATCACCACAGGGGATTGTGACATGGTGGACGGCAAAGGAAAGGCCAATCATGCTTGAAATTCGAAATCTGCACGCCAAGGTCGAGGGTCGCGAGATTCTCAAGGGGCTGAACCTGGAGATTAATGCGGGTGAGGTGCACTCGATCATGGGGCCGAACGGCTCCGGCAAGAGCACGCTCGCGCAGGTGCTGGCCGGACGGGACTCGTATGAAGTCACCGAGGGCGAAGTGCTGTACAACGGTAAAGACCTGCTGGACATGGACCCGGAGGAGCGGGCATGCGAAGGCGTGTTCCTGGCGTTTCAGTATCCCGTAGAAATTCCGGGCGTGAACATGAGCTACTTTCTCAAGGCCGCGCTCAACTCGGTGCGCAAGCATCGTGGCGAGCAGGAACTGGACGCGGTCGATTTTCTGAAGCTGGTGAAGGAAAAGGCCAAGCTGGTGAAGATCGATGAGAAGATGCTCCAACGGGCGGTCAACGAGGGATTCTCGGGCGGCGAGAAGAAGCGCAATGAGATTTTTCAGATGGCGGTTCTGGAACCGAAGCTGTGCGTTCTCGATGAGACGGATTCGGGACTCGACATCGACGCACTGAAGATCGTCGCTGATGGGGTCAACGATCTGCGCGGTTCCGATCGCGCCATGCTGGTGATTACGCATTATCAGCGGCTGCTCAACTACATCGTGCCCGATTACGTTCACGTCCTCGTGGACGGCCGCATCGCGAAGTCGGGTGGCAAGGAGCTTGCGCTGGAACTGGAGGGGGCGGGATACGCGATGTTTGGTGAGAATTCAAACAATCGAGGACAGAAAGTGTTGCAGGGAGGGCGGGCGTGATGACGACGGTTGCGGACACGATCGACCTGTACCTGTCGCGATTCGCGGCGATGGAAAAGGGCACGAAGCGCGGCGCGTGGCTGATGCCCGTTCGTAAGGCCGCGATTGCGCGCTTCGCGGAGCTTGGGTTTCCCACGACGGATGATGAAGAATGGCGGTTTACGAATGTGGCGTCGATCGCGCAGACGGCGTATGAGGCTGCGCCGGCAGGCAACATTTCTGAGAATGCGCTTCGTGAGTATTTGCTGGATGTCGACAAGAATGCACCCCGACTCGTTTTCGTGAACGGGCGATTTGTGGCCAAGCTGTCGGTGACGAGTGGGCTTCCGAAGGGCTTGCGATTGGCGAGTTTGCGCGAGTTGATCGAGCGCGAGGACGAGACTGTTCGCACGCATCTGGCGCGTCATGCCCGATGCGAGGAGAGCGGATTCACCGCACTGAATACGGCGCTTTTTGAGGACGGCGTGTTCGTCGAGATCGCGCGCGGGGCGGTCGTGGAAACGCCGATTCAAATCGTCCATGTGGCGACGCGGGGAAAGGCGCCGTGGGCTGCACATTTGCGTGGACTGATCGTGGCCGGAGAAAACAGCCAATGCACCATCGTGGAGAGTTTTGTTTCGCCCGAAGGCGGGCATTACTTCAATAACGCGGTCAATGAACTTGTCGTGATGGAGAACGCGACGGTTGATTATTACAAGGTGGGTCGGGAGAGCGATGCGTCCGGTCACGTGAGCACGCTTCAGCTTTATCAGCATCGCAGCAGCAACGCTCGCGCGTTCACCGGAACGTTCGGCGGCGGGGTTGTGCGGAATGACATTCACACGGTGCTCGACGGCGAGGGTTGCGATTGCGGCCTCAACGGGCTGTACATGGTGGACGGCGAGGAGCATGTGGACAACCATCTGATTGTCGAGCACGCCAAGCCGAACTGCGACAGCCGGGAGTTCTTCAAGGGGATCCTCAATGGTCGGGGCAAGGGCATTTTCAGCGGGCGCATCATTGTTCGACCGGATGCCCAGAAGACCGACGCCAAGCAGACCAACAAGAGCCTGCTGATGTCGGACGATGCACGGGTTGAGAGCAAGCCGCAATTGGAAATCTTCGCCGACGATGTGAAGTGCACGCACGGAGCGACGATCGGTCAGATCAACGACGAAGCAATTTTTTACCTTCGTTCGCGCGGGTTGAGCGCGAAAGCTGCCCGTGGAATCCTGATCCATGCATTCGCCGGTGAGGTTCTCGATCGAGTACGCATCGAGCCGCTGCGTGCTCGACTGGAAGAACTGGTGGCGCGGCGGCTTCCACGAGCCGACGTGGTGAGGAAATCGGCATGAACATGGCGACCAGCCGGCGTGTGCCTTCCCCGGCGTCCCGAGCTGGGCCGCTGGACGTCGATCGCATTCGCCGTGATTTTCCGATCCTGGCGCGAACAATTCATGACAAACCTTTGGTGTATCTCGACAACGCCGCGACGGCGCAAAAACCGCAAAGCGTGATCGACGCGATCAGCGATTATTACACGTCCATCAACGCCAACATTCACCGTGGCGTTCATTTGTTGAGCGTGGCCGCGACGGAGGGCTATGAGACGGCGCGGCGCAAGCTGCGGCTGTTCATCAATGCTGCGAAGTCGGAGGAGATCGTATTCGTTCGTGGCGCGACGGAAGGGGTCAATCTGGTCGCGCAGGCGCTGGCGAGGCCGATGCTCAATCGGGGCGATGAAATCGTCATTACGACGATGGAGCACCACTCCAACATCGTTCCGTGGCAGATGGTGTGCGAGCAGACGGGGGCGACGCTGCGAGTCGCGCCGATCAACGATGCCGGTGAGTTGATCGTTGAAGAATATCGGCGGCTGCTTGGATCGCGGACGAAAATTGTCGCGTTCGCGCATGTGTCCAACGCCCTCGGAACAATCAACCCCGTGCGCGAATTGGCGTCATTGGCGCGGGATTGCGGAGCGATCACTTTGATCGACGGGGCGCAGGCGGCTCCGCATTTGCGCGTGGATGTGCGGGAGCTAGGGTGCGATTTTTATGTGTTGTCGAGCCACAAGATGTTCGGCCCGACGGGCGTGGGAATTCTCTACGGTCGCCACGAACTGCTTGATCGCATGTCGCCGTATCAGAGCGGCGGCGAGATGATCAAGTCGGTCACGTTCGAGAAGACAATCTACAACGACGTGCCGCACAAGTTCGAGGCCGGCACGCCGGATATCGCGGGCGCGATCGGGCTTGGCGCGGCGGTCGACTATCTCAATGGCGTCGGATTGGAGGCCATTGCTGCCCATGAACATGATCTTCTGGAATACGGCACGGCGGTGCTTTCGACGATTCCCGGCGTGACGCTGGTCGGAACCGCGAAGGAGAAGGCGGCGGTTCTGTCTTTTACGATCGACGGGATTCATCCGCACGACGTCGGAACGATTCTCGATCACGAGGGAATCGCGGTGCGAACGGGACATCACTGTGCCCAGCCGGTGATGGATCGGTTCGGATTGCCCGCGACGGTGCGGGCGTCCCTCGCATTTTACAACACGCGAAGCGAAATCGACGCGTTGGCCGGTGCGCTGCGTCGCGTCATCGAGGTGTTCCGATGATGAGCGAGCTTGGTGATCTTTATCAGGAGTTAATCCTCGATCACAACAAGCGGCCGCGTAATCGGCGTCGGTTGGATGATGCGAATCGCAAGGCCGATGGGTTCAATCCGTTATGCGGCGACCGCGTGAGCGTTTATCTGAAGCTCGACGGCGATCGCGTCGTGGACATCGGTTTTGAAGGCAAGGGTTGTGCGATTTCGACGGCGTCGGCTTCGCTGATGACGGAAGTTGTAAAGGGGCGGACCGTGGCCGAGGTAAGGGAGCTTTTCGAGCGATTTCATGACCTGGTCACGGGTGAGTCGGTCGAAGACAACGAGCGCGAGGAGCTTGGGAAGCTGGAAGTGTTCTCGGGTGTGTCGCGATATCCCGCGCGAGTGAAGTGCGCGTCACTGGCGTGGCATGCGGTTCATGCGGCATTGGAAAACACGAGTGCAGTGGTTACCACTGAATGATCGCCGCGAGCAATCCGTGGTGATAGTTTAGCGTTGTCCCATGTGGGCGAAGCAAATCGCGTTGGCGCGTCACCCACGAGGGGTGACGCTACATTGATCCTGGGCGAGCGGCGTTTCACCATGGGCCGCAACGGTTTCGACTTCAGGAGGCTCTGGGGATGAACATGAGCGAAACAACTTCGACGACAAATCTCTCTCCGATTGAATCGATTCAGGCGAAGGCGCTGGAATCGAGCGTCATCGAAGCGATTCGGACCTGTTATGACCCGGAAGTGCCCGTCAACATCTATGACCTCGGGTTGATCTACGAAGTGAATGCTGCTCCCGGTGGAAAAGTCGCGGTCAAGATGACCCTGACCTCGCCGATGTGTCCGGTCGCGGGAACTCTGCCGCCGGAAGTGGAGCAAAAGGTCAAATCCGTGGAAGGCGTTACCGAAGCCAGCGTTGATGTCGTTTGGGATCCGCCGTGGACGCCTGATCGCATGTCCGAAGCCGCTCGCCTGCAACTGAACATCTGATTCGATCGCCAGCGCCGGTGCGCTTGCGAGCAGGGGGTGAGTAACATACCATTTCCGCGGTTCCAGCGGCAGGATCTCGATCGCGGTCATCGGACCTCCGCGGCCGGCTTTCGGAGAATCGACGTGGCAATCTCGGCAACGCCGGAACGACCGGCGATTCTGGGCGGTTCGCCTGCGGTGACGCTGGACGGCACGGAGGCCAATCGCTGGCCGATCATCACCGATGAAGACGTCGCAGCGGTGACTCAGGTACTACGATCCGGCGAGCTGTCGCTGCATCCGATCACGCAGGAACTAGAGGCCGACTATCGCAGGTTTCTGGGCGTGAAGCATGCTTTGGCTTGCTGCAACGGGACGTCAGCGATTTTTGCCGCACTCCATTCTTTCGGACTTCAGCCCGGCGACGAAGTGATCGCACCCTCGGCTACTTATTGGGCGTCGGTGATGCCGATCCTATGGTGCGGTGCGGTGCCGGTTTTTTGCGAAAGCGAGTCGGACCAACTCGGACTCGATCCCGACGACGTGGAGAAACGAATCACGCCGCGCACGCGAGCGATGGTCATTGTGCATCTGTGGGGGATGCCGTCCAAGATGGACGGGCTGCTGGAAATCGCCAAGCGCCACAAACTCAAGGTGTTTGAAGATGCCTCTCATGCCCATGGGGCGAAGTGGCGAGGGAGATACTGCGGAACATTCGGCGACGCAGCGGTGTTCAGTTTGCAGACCAATAAGCTGGCGCCGGCCGGTGAGGGCGGGGTGCTGGTTACCAGTGATGACGCCATACATGAGCACGCGTTGTGCCTTGGACACTTTGAACGAATCCTGCCGTTGAAGACACCGGCGCGGCGATTCGCGGGCACGGGGTTCGGTCTGAAGCACCGGATGTCGCCGCTTTCGGCGGCGATCGCGCGCGTCCAACTTAAGCATCTGAGCGAACGAAACGCGCGTCGGAATGAGAATATTGAATATCTTTCGCGACGGCTGGAAGCGCTCGGTATCCACACGTTTCTTCCGCCGAACGAGGCGGAGCGCGTGTATTTTCAGTTTCTGGTGCAGAACGATCCGCGTCGAACGGGGCTGGTGACGGACAAGCTTGTTGCGGCGTTAAGGGCGGAAGGGTGCGACGCGATCGGGCCGCGCTATCCGTTGCTTCATCAGCAACCCGTGTTCACCGAAGACCGATTCATTGATATCGCTCGATTGCGACACTTGCCGCGCGAGTTGCTTCCGGTTTACAAGCCCGAAGCGCTTCCGCGAACCATGGCAGGCAACGCGACGTTGATTCAGTTGCCGTCGTTTCCATCGGCGGAGCGCGCGCTGCTCGACCAGTATGCCCGGGCGTTTGAAAAAGTCCGCGGCGCGGCGGCGGAAATCGCGGCCTGATTCGCATCGGAAGCGGCCAACGTCCGATGCGACGCCCGAGTGACAACGCGAAGACATGACCGTATCCATGCAGATCATGCCCGGCGAAGTGGACTGTCTCGTGCTGGGCGGCGGGATCACCGGCGCGGGGGTCGCGCGCGACGCCGCCATGCGCGGGCTGCGCACGGTTCTCGTGGATTCCGACGATTTCGCGTCGGGGACCAGCCATCGCACATCCAAGCTGATTCACGGGGGTTTGCGTTACCTGGAGCATTGTCATTTCAAGCTCGTGGCCGAGGGTATTATTGAACGGGATCGGCTGCTGAATCGATTGGCGCCGAATCTCGTGTCGCCACTCCGTTTTGTCATTCCATTCGAGGGTCGGCGGTTTCCGAAGTGGCTGCTCACCGTGTTGGGGCTGCAAGTCTACGGCTTTGCCGAGTTGTTTCGATCGGGTCGCTGGTCTCGTCCGCTGACCGGTCTGGGGCTTGGCCGGCAGTATCCGGCGCTGCTTTCGCATCCGCTGGGAGTCTGCTTCTGGGATGCCCAGACGAACGATGCGCGGCTGGTGATGTCCACGCTTCGGACGGCTTACGCCGCGGGAGCATGGATTTACAACTACACGGAGATCGTCGACGCCAAAGCGGTCGCGGACGGCTGGGAGGTTGTCTTGCGGTCGGCGCCGGACGGAAGGGAATGGCATTTGCGGGCGCGAACGCTGATCAATGCAACCGGTCCGTGGTCGCCGACGACGGCAAATCGCCTCGGCGCAGAACCGCTGGATCTTTATTGGGTCAAGGGAAGCCACTTGCTCCTCCGCCGCCCAAAGGAGTTCGGCGACGACGCGGTGGTCATTCGCAGTGTGCGCGACGGTCGCGCGCTGTGGGTGATTCCCTGGGAAACGAGGTTGATCGTGGGCAGCACAGAATCGCAGTTTCACGGCGATCTTCGTCATGTTCGACCGGAAGCGGACGAAGTGAATGATCTTTTTTCGAGCTTCGCGGCCTACTTCGGGAAGTTGGGATTTGGACGTGACGCGATCGTCGGGGCGTTCGCCGGGATTCGGCCGATCGTTCAGCAGGAAGGCGCGACGGAAAACAGCATGTCGCGTCATCACGAAATCATGGTGGACGCTAGCCGAAAACTGGTGACGATCACCGGCGGAAAACTCACGACGTTTCGCAACATGGCCGAGCAATCGGTCGATCACGTGGAGCGCTTGATTGGACAGCGGCGGTTGAGCGGCGAGGCGCGCGGGCGATTGCGGCGCGACATGCTCTGGCCGGGGCTGAATCGAAACCAACTCGGAAAGCTGGTGGTCCGGCTTCAGGCGAAGTACGGGTCACGGCTGCCTGCGCCGGGCGTCGTGTCGCACCTCGCGAGGCATTACGGGGAAGAAGCGGTGGTTATTCTCGACGCCATCGCGGCGGAGACGACCCTTGGCAATCCCCTCTTTCAGGGGCTTCCGTACGGACTGGCCGAACTGGGTTACCTTTGCGAAACCGAACGTGTCGTTCGCCTACTTGATCTCGTCAAGCGCCGGACGCCGCTTTACTTCTTGGCGGATTTGACATCGGGCAGCGTGCTCAAGCAGATCGCGGAGTACATCGCTCCGATTCTTTCATGGTCGGCGAGCCGAGCGACTGAGGAATGCGTTTTGGTCATTCAGGAAACTCAGGCCGATATGGAAGCCGTGAATCAACAGCGACAATCGTCGACTTCCAATCCATTGGCCGAATGCGCCTGAGTATCGCGGACGCGCTGGCTTAAGACGATCAATAAGTGAGTCCGCTTTTTCGCAAATGCGTATAAGGAGCGCCTTCCCGGCCAGATTCGGCAGCTTCGACCTGTGCAATGAACAACTCATGGTCGCCGACGTCCACTTGCGTCATGACTCGACAGGCGATCCATGCGATGCAGTCGAGCAAGCGCACGCCAACGTCAGTCTGCTCTGTGGACAGGCCCTGAAAAGCGTCCTCGCCGAGCGCAAATCCGCGACCAAAATGACGAAACATGGCGGTCGGGGGTTCGCCGATGACGTTCAGCAGGAACCGCCGCGATTGCTCTATCAATGACAAGGCGGGCCTGCCCTTGCGAACGGCCACGGAAAGTGCGATAGGCTCGAAGGCAGCCTGTTGAACCCAGGATACGAGCACACCCGTGGAGGCGTCGTCGTGCCGGACTGTGAGGATTGAGCAACCGCTGGGGATCTTTCCCACGGCTCCTCCGATGCTTTCTCGATCAAGTTTTAACGAGCCGGCCATTGCGTTTCATCCACGATTGCAGACCGGAATGATCGTAAAGGTGTGGTCGCGGGCTTGCAACTCTTGAGGCAATTGCCGCCATCTGTCGCTCCCGATATGATGCATTTGGTCGTAAGGGTTCGTCGATCGGGCCGTTTTCGGGTGTGCCAAAGCGCCAGTGAGTTCAAGGCGCTTGAGGGCGCGGAGGGTGTCATGGGTTCAAACCATCATTCGCAATTGACCGCCAATCCTGAAACCCAATTGTCGGCGTTTTTGGCCAATGAACCGGGCGTGGTTGCGAGGCTGTGCGAGGAGTTGTCCGAACATGGCGTGAACATTCGCGCGATGGCCGTCCTGGATACGGTGGATATCGGGACGATGCGAATGGTGGTTGATAATCTGGACATCGCCAAGGAAGCGCTTAACAAGGCCGGCGCCGCGTATGTCGAAGTTCCGGTGATCACGATTCCGATTCGTAACGAGCAGGGCGGATTCGGCCACATCGCGAGAATCCTCGCGGCGGCGAACATCAATATCGAGTATGTTTACGCCACCAGCGTTCCCGGAACGGACTTCAGCCTCGGAGTGTTCCGCGTCTCGGATCGGGATGCGGCGCTGGAGCTCGACTATGAGGCGTCGTTGCAAAAGGCTGCCGGCTAGCCGCGCCATCCTGTCCCGCCGTTTCATGACGATACACTTCGCGCCATCCGCAACTTCGCGTCTCTTGCAGTCACGCATTCGGTCCGGTGAAAAGGGAATCGTCGTCTGATCGCCGCGGAGAAACAGTTTTGCGATTCATCATCGAACTGGATGGCGTTATCTCGAGAGTTGGCGACGCCTGGTATGCCGCGCACCAAACCGCGACGCAATCCGTCGGCTGGTCGCAGCTCGATCAGGCGACTTTTTCGCGTTTGACTCGGACGCAGGGACGAGATGCGAATCTGCTTCCCGGTGCTCGACCCATCAAGATCGCCGAATACTGGACGCGGTTTGATCAATTGACGGAAACAGACGAATGGCTGGCTGGTTTGCCGCTTCAAGAGCGCGCGGCCGAGTCGGTTTCGCTTTTGGCAGAACGTGGGAGCATCGTCTTCGTGACGGTGGGCACGAACAAGACCTCGCGTTTTGATTGGATTCGACGCATCGGTTTGGACAGGGTCGGGACGGAGTTTGAACGATTGGATAAGGATGCACGTCGGCGGCCGGTGGAACTTCGCGCGCTGGCCAACCGTGAACCCCGGAGCGTTGTGGTGGCGGCCAGCGATTCATTGGTACGATCGGCCGGGTTTGCCGAGCTTTTTTGCGTGGGCATTTCGAGTGGAACATGCAATCCAGCAAAACTGCATCAAGCTGGTGCGGCATTGGTTTACAAGCAGCTTGCGGAGCTGTGCGAGACCCTTTCCAGCGGAGGCCAGGACTTGGTTCGAGCGGGGCTGCTACCCGCTCCTCTAGCCTAATCTCACAACAGAGTAAATGCCAATACGAAAGTGAAAGTTTAAGAAAGCGTGATCGAGTGGCTCGAATTGATGAACGCAGGCCGCTTGCCGCCCATTGCAACGACTTAGATTCCAACTAGAATGCAGGGCTCAACAGTTGGTGTGGAGGATCGTACCGGAGTGCTGGGATGGCAAAACCAAAGACACACAAGGGTTTGAAAAAGCGAGTTCGGGTAACCGCGTCCGGCAAAGTAAAGCACAAGCGGGCGTTTTCCGGCCACTTGATGAGCGGAAAAAGCGGGCGTCGGTGCCGACGATTGCGAAAACCAGCGGTATTGCACGGCCCGATGTGTCAGAAGATTCGACTAGCGCTCGGCGTGGCCTGACGCGCTGTGGGGAATGCTTGCATCGAACTGTTTGGCGATTGATCCGCGACGCGGGCAGGAGTTGATGAAACATGTCAAGAACGACCAACGGCGCGGCTTCCAACCGCAAAAAGCGCCGAGTAATGAAGCAGGTCCGGGGCTATCAAGGCTCGAAGGGTCGCAACTTCCGTCTGGCCAAGGAAGCGATCGTCCGCGCGGGCGTCAACGCGTATCGTGATCGCAAGCGACGCAAGCGGGAGTTTCGATCACTTTGGATTACTCGACTGACAGCGGCGTGTCGCTCGCGGGACATTAGCTACAGTCGTTTCATTTTTGGTTTGCAGACATCCGGCGTCGAATTGGATCGCAAGTCGCTGAGCGAAATCGCGATTGCATCGCCGGCGGATTTCGATGCGCTGGTCGAAATTTCCCGAAAGCATCAACCGAAAAACGTTGCGGCCTGACCCTCGCCGTTAGAGCGTTTCCATTGCAAACGCGGCGGATGAATCACCAAACTCTCCGGGATTCCGCGCGAACTAAAGTTCGCGGCTCGCTACGATGCGATTGGGATTGCTCTATCGACTGAATGTTCCTGTGTCGCGCCGACGCTACTGCTCGCCTTTCACCGTGCTTTTAGGTTTTCTCTTCTGAAATAGTTTCTTGAACTCTTCCGTGACGCCGCGAAACGGACTCGCTCGAACGGTCGGTTGAGTGATCGGTCCGGTCACGCGAAGTTCGAGAAGTTCACGGGACGTGTTACGAACCAACTCGGAAAGTACCGGGATGCTGTCCCAGCGTCCGGAACCCAGATTGACGAGTTTCAGGTCGACGCTTCGGTCCGGCAGCGAGTAGACGCCTGAACCGGCCAGGCTGAGCGCGTCGCCGCGAAGCACGATGTCGTTCAGAATGGCGGAGTTTCCGTTGACGAAGAACTCGACGCTCGCGTCGTCCAGAATGTCGTCCTTGGGAATGGTCAGGTCGAGATGATTGAGGATGGCAAGGAGTAGCGGCAATTTGTAGATGTGGCCGTCGCGAACGACGAGCCGCCCGCCACCGCGTCGCGATTGCGGTCGATTCAAATCACCGGAGAGGTACAGGTAGGCATCCAACCGCCCGCGAATTTCCGAAGACGATTCTTCGGTGGTTTCCGCCGACGTGTTGGGGTCTTGGGCTCGCCAGGCCGCGAGCAGCGGCGTGATCTGAACGCCATGGAGCGTCGTCGTGAGTTTGTAACCAGTGTTTCGCGGATCAAAGAGCATTTCGGCGTCGGCACTCAAAGCGCCGTCGTGCAATCGTCCGTTCAGTTGTGTCAGTGAAAAGCGCCCGGTTCCGTCGGCCGTATGGGTCAGCAACCAGTTGCCCGTCACGTCCAGTCCGTCCTGGCCCGACAGTCTCGCCCTGGTCAGTTCAATCCGGCCTGAAAGGGCCGTTCCTCCGCGGCGATCCACCAGTAATCCGCCCAGTGATACGCCGCCGTTGAGCCGTGTCGAATTGGCAGGACCGGCGAAGTCGACATCACGAAGTTCCGCTCGTCCCCGGAGCGTCCACACGGGAGACTCGCCCGGCGAATGCGAAGTGTAACTGAGTTCCTCAATCTGCAGGTCGAGGCGGCCGTCGGGTTTCAACTGATCCCAAACCGCGCGCATGCGTTTGGGAAGAATGTCACGAATGCCGTTGTCCATGGAAGCGCCCATGGCATGAATACGCAGAAACCCGTTCTCGCCGCTCTCGGTTCGGGTCGTGCTGACGTCGACCCGAACGGCGGCCTTGCCATAGCGGGCACCGATTCCCTCGGCGCGAATGCCCGATGGATCGAGCATGATTTCTGCGCGGACTTCGTTGAACGGAATCGGAAACCGATCATGGTGCACCGTCGCTCCGCTGAGCCGGACGCCGGCCTGCCATTGGAGAAGGTCGTTTTCCGATGAGCCGGACGCCACCTTCGCATCGACCGTCACGGGGTCTTCGATTTTCCATGAGGAAAGGACATCGCGCACGGCCGGCGGTGCGGAATCCCGAAATGCTTCGTCCAGCAAGAGGTTCCCGGCGTGAATCGCCAGGTCGACGGAGGGCTTTGGAGGGATCATGTCGATCGTCCCGGACACGGTCAGGCTCGCCTGATGGTAGCGACCTTGCAACGATTTCACGTTGACTCGATTGTCGGCCACGACGATTCGACCGGTGACATCGGTGATCGATATCGGAAACCCGTCATAACGAAGCGTCATGCCCTGAGGCTCGATCGTGATTGAGGCGAACGGCGCCGATCGAACCGCGTCGAAAGAGAGAGCTGCTTGTGCGTTTACGAATCCAATGGGATGCAGGGAACGCAAAGGGGTGGAGACGGATTCCGGCAGGACCCGAAGCATCGCTTCGTCTACCGCAACGTTTCGGGTATCCACGACGATCTCGAGCGACGAGAGTCGATGATCCTGGAACTCAGCGACGCCGTCCAAAACCACGGAACCCGCACCGGCATTCCCGCGGACATCCATGACGCGCATCCGATCGCCGTCGATTTGCATTTGTCCCGAAAGCTCGCTCAGTGGATAGGGCAGCAGCTCGTAGGTTGCGGCTAATCGATCGAACGAAACGAGCGTGCTTGTCGTCCACGGCGCCGAGGCGCCCTCGGTTGCCTCTGGTCGCGTCATGTTTACTGAAACGTCGATTTGGCCGGAAGGACTGAAAGAAAGGAGCAGCTCACGGTGATGGTCGGGCAACCCATTGAGCAGCGCGTCGTCGATGGGCAAGTTGGTGGCTGAAATGCTGAGTCGTGCCTCCGCCGATTTTTTCGGAGCGCTCATTTGGACATTCACGCAAACACGGGCCATTTGACGAACTCCGCAAAGATCGCGAATCGCGACGCCGGCAGGTGTGAACTCCACGGTGCCCGAAAGCTGTTCGCACCGATAGGGAAAGTGTCGAGATGACGCGCTTCCGCCGCCCGCCGTCAGGACGGCACGATTCACGCGCACAAATGAATCTCGCCCGGCGGCTTTGGCGATGTCCAACTCGACGTCGATGCGACCCGCCGGATCGTAATCCGCGTAGAAGTTGGTCAACTGCGGCCAACGCCGCACGAATCTTTGCTGCTCAGGCGGGGCGTCGGAATCCAGTCGGGGAAGATCCAGTCGGGGGATGCGCAGGTCGGCCTCGAAGGCGACATCGTCGAGCGAAGTCGCGTGTTGCAGGTCGCCGCGGAGAGTGGCGTTGACAACGCATTCGGCATCGTGAAATCGCCCGGAGAAATCAGCGATCACGGCGTTTGATGTGATAACGGCCGATCCGTTGACGGCCACAAACCTGAGGTACCGCTGATCCGCGGGGAGTGCCCGTTCTTCGGCATCGACAGGGATGGAAAGCGACGCGTTTTTGAGTTCCACCGTCACTGACGGTCGGGCGCTGTCGTCGTCGGCCGAGATCAAATTGTAATCCACCGCCCTGATTTGCCCTTGAAGTCCAAGGAGCGAGGTCAGCGCGCTCGCGCCGTCGTACCCGGCATCGATCGCGAGCATGACGGCGCCGATGGACATCGGCGGCAGCCCTCCCGTTACGTTACGTAACCGGCCTGTCGTCAGGTCGACCTGAGAATGACCGCCTGACGCGGCGTTAGCGCTTTCCTGCCAGACAAGGTCAAGAAGTCGTTGGTCTTCCGGCGATTGTTTGGCTCTGATGGTGACTTCCAGCTCCTCCACGAGTCGATCACCTGTTGGCGAATGCTCAACCAGTTTCAGTTGCGCGGCGCGCAGTTCGAGCGGGGGAGGCGCGAAAACGGCGCCGGAGACCGATCCCAGATTGTCGAACATCTGTGCCAGGGGCCCCCAACCCAGGCGTGCATCGTGGACGAGCGTGATGACCGGTTGTTTCGCGATAATCGACTTGATCAGAAGTCTTCCGCCCAGCAGTGACCAGGGATCGTGAGCGATGTCAATCTCAGGAATGGAAAGGATGGGTCGATTCGATGCGGCAAGACCGGAGACTGTGTCGGCAGGGGACTTTGGGGTACGGAACTCCACGTCCCAAAGCTTAATGCCGCCGGTCAGTGAATAGGAAGCCGAACCAATTGCCACGCGAACGTTTGTCGAGCTCTCGAGGTACCGACGGGCCTCTCGGAGAATACGATCGGGATGGGTCAGCCGCGCATAGGCCGTCCACAAGCCGGCGGTCAGAATGAATGCAACGGAACCCAGGGCGACGAGTCGCCATCGCCGCCGATGAGGCGCCGCCTTCGCTGCCATCTGGATCGGACCGTTCATATCCACGCTTTGGTATCAGTTTCACGACACGAAGAACCACCGAGGAACGAATTGATGGAACGAATCGCTCCCGGCGATGATTCGGGATCATGATTGTAGTCATTGTATGAGTGTGTTCCCGTTGATGCGAATGGATTGGATCGCTTTCCGGCGGTCCATCGACAGTTTTCCACGAATCAGCGGCGATTGGGCAACTTGTCGTCAGGGGCCGATCCGCGTTGAAACAGCGAAATCAAGGCCACCGCCGCAAGGACTTCGATCATCGGCGTCGCGGGCAAGCGGTAACGGACGCTGCCCACGAACAGGCTGTGCAACAGGCTGAAGTAGACGGCCGGCAAAAGAAGCAAGAGAATCGCTCCCCAAGCGCATCTCCGATCCCGGACGAGGCAAACGATCAGTCCGGCGAGCGCCAAGCCGAACGTCGGAACGGTCCACCAAAGGGAGACCATTCGGGCCGCCCCGGATTGGTAGGTTTCGACGTTGGGCACCGGGTTCCACATGCGGAGCAATTTGACCCCGGCAAGACGCAGGATTCGAATCGGATCGGCGCGGATGATCTCAAGCGCGCGGTCGCGAAAGTAATGATCCCATTCTGGCTCAGCCAGGCCAACTACCTCCGGCGATTGCTTTACGTCGCCCAAATCGCTGGCGCCGGTTGCCGCTGGTCGGACCCCGTCATAAAGCGAAATGCCTCCGCGAAGCGTCAGCCAGCACCATTGCCCGGTCAGGGATTGATTGCGGACAGCCCACGGGACCAGCGATGCGACGACGATTGCTATGGCCATGGCCGCGCCGATCGCATGACGTCGATTGCGTGGTTGCAGCAACGCGACCGCCGGAAGCGCGATCAGCAGCAAACCAACGCTTGATTCTCGAAGATAAACACAAGCGGCCGAAATCACCCCGACGGCGATCCACCGCCACAACGGGCCCGACCTCGGGTAACGCATGATGGCTGCTAGTGCCCACCAAAGTCCGCAAAGCGCAGTGATGAACAGAGTCTCAGTAAGCAGAAGCGATGAAAAGAAGATAAGAAACGGGTCCAGGGCGACCAGCAGTCCGGCTGCGCACCCGACACGATGCCCACGAAGCGAGGCACCCAGCCCGGCCGTGAAACAAGCGGCCAGTGAGCCCATAACCCATTGGGCGATTTTTGCGAAGACGATGCCGTTGGGACGATCGGCGAACAGTGAAAGGAATGCCGGATACAAAGGCATTCGCGTCGCTCGAAAACCGAGTTCATCGCGAAGCCCGTCGCCCTCGGCGAAGGAGGACGCCATCAGCCAGTATTGCTCTTCGTCGGGAAACTCCAGGGCATTCCCGGTGCAACCGTAGCGGACAAGCGGTTCAACTCTTTGGGAGTCCGCGCGAACTGAAGTTCGCGGCTCGCTACGATCGAGTTTGGTTTGCTCTAGAACGGCCGTGTCCGGCGCGCGGGAAATGCGCATCCAGCCCCAACCGGTCCGCGCTGTTAGTGCAACCGTGAAGACGAGCAGTGCGGTGCGCCACGTCAGACGAAGGGCAGAATGGCTGCAAATCCGATCGGCGTCAGTCAAGGGAGCAGCGGCCTCGCTTCCAGATGCAGTGCATTGCGGGTTCGAGGGGTGAGCTTCACACGTTCGTCGATGCGGTGACCAATGACCCAGATCGGTCCGAGCTGATCGCAGAGGATGGCCACGTTCGTCCGTTGTCGCGGATCGACTTTCTCATCGGCGAGGAAATCGGCGAGCTTCTTGGATCCTGGCGCGCCGAGGGGATTGAAGCGCTCTCCGGGTCGGCGCGATCGGACGACCAGCGGCGGATGCACTTCGTCGAAATCCACGCATTCTTTCCAGTTGTTTCCCTGTTTGCGGAGCCGGTCAATTGAGTTCGCGTCCGTTGGTTCGACATGACAATGAATCTCCAGCGAACGAAGCGGCAGCACCGTTCGTCCGGGCAAATGCACCGCGACTTCCGGGGCGACGGTTTCGTCCGGTTCCGCTGTTGCGCGCGAGAAGATCAGCTGATGATATCTTTTTTCCACGTTGAGACCTTCGGGAAGCTGAACCTGTCGCCCGCCGGTCGGATCGGCGATCAGATCCAGCACGGCCACGAGGTGGGCAAAGGAGAGGTTCTGCTCGCCGAGCCCGAACGACACATAGGCCTGACGAATCAACCCGGTCTGAACGATGCGACTTTTCCGAGAAAGTGCATCGACATTTAGGGCCAGGCATTGATCGGTGTGCGAGATCACCAGCGTGTCCAGCGTGCGTTGTACGGTTTCCTGAAGGAACTCGTCGAACCATTGTGCCTGGGCCGCGAGTCGAAGCAGCGCTTCGCGTGCCTGCGGATTGACGCGATCCTCCAGTAACGGCAGTACGATATTACGAATCCGGTTGCGGGTGGGTTCGTTGTCTTCGTTGGTGCGATCCTCGCGGAAAGCAACGCCGGAATCCGACAGAAACGCGCGAAGTTCGCGGCGTGAGAAGGGAAGAATCGGGCGCACGAGGCGGATGACACTTCCCGGGCTGAGGGGTCGGGATCGGGGAATGCCTGCCAATCCGCGCAGACCCGTCCCCCGAAGGATGCGGTGCAGAATCGTCTCGGCGTTGTCGTCGGCGTGGTGGCCGACGGCGACACAAGCGGAACCGGTCTGAAGGCATACGCGCCCAAAAAAAGCGTATCGCTCGCGCCGGCCGATTTCCTCCACACTCCGGGATTCAGTCGATGCCAGCGCTCCGACGTCGCGGATTCCGATGGTGCATGGCAAGGACAATCCGTCGGCGGCGGCCTGCACGAAGGCGGCGTCCTGTTCTGATTCGTTTCCGCGAAGTCGATGATTCAGATGGGCGATATGCAAGCGCAGTCGCCAGTTGAGTTCACGATTCACGTTGACGAGCAGGTGAAGCAAGGCCATGGAATCGGCGCCGCCGGATACACCGACGACAATGGCGTCGTCCGGTCGCAGCAAGTGTTCCGACTGCAGATGTTGTGAGAATGCCCGAAGCATGGATTTGCCCTTGGGCCACAACGGTTCGATGGAACAAAGCACAGCGTCGCAGGCGGTCCACGTCCGCTGTTCTTGAAGTGTAGCAGAATCGGCCGAAAACTCCGATAGAAAAGTTTGGAGGATGGCGCGGCGGTCGGATTCCGCGTTGCCAGCCCCCCGCGGACTTGGTATGCTCCCGCGACGAATTCGATTCACCGGGCGGGGAATCAGCTGGGTCGATTGGGCAAGTCGTCATGGACGGCGGCTTCTCGGCGTACAGGGAGGTACATCATTCCATGCATCTCACACGTGTCACCGTTTGCGGGTTCAAGAGTTTCGCCGACAAGGTGGACTTCGAGTTCGGCCCGGGAGTCACCTGCATCGTCGGTCCCAACGGCTGCGGCAAGAGCAACGTGGTCGACGCGTTCAAGTGGGTGCTCGGAGAGCAGTCGGCCCGTTCGCTGCGCGGACGCCAGATGGGCGACATGATCTTCAACGGCTCGTCCACGCGCAAGAGCAGCGGCGTCGCTCAGGTCGACCTTGTGTTTGATAATTCCGACGGTTCCATTCCGCTGGAACAGCCGGAAGTAACCGTCAGTCGGAAACTGTACCGCTCCGGAGAGAGCGAATACCTCGTCAATGGAGGACTGGCCCGCCTGAAGGACATCCGCGAACTATTTCTTGATACCGGCATCGGCGTCGACGCTTATTCCGTCATTGAGCAAGGACGCGTGGATCAGCTTTTGCAGAGCAGCCCCGTTGATCGTCGGATCATTTTCGAGGAGGCGGCGGGTATCAGCCGGTACAAGGCGCGGCGCCGCGAAGCCGAACGCAAACTGGACCGGACGAATCAAAACCTTCTCCGCGTGGCGGACGTCATCGAAGAACTGGAAAAGCGGCTTCGCAGCGTCAAGTTGCAGGCCGGCAAGGCGCGGAGCTATGTCGAGTATCAGTCACGCCTGAATGAGCTTCGATCGACCTTCGCATTGGCGGAATACCATCGTTTCAGTCGGGAAATTGATGGGCTGAATCGGGAAGCGTCGAACCATTCGGATCGAGTGACGGCTCTTCGAACCGAGATCGATCGGAATGAAGCGGAAGCGTCCGAGGTAACCCTGCGCGTCGACCGATTGACCCAGGAAATCGCGCACAATGACAATCAACTGGTCCGGGCCAAGGGTAACATCGCCACGCAGGAAGAGCGAATCGAATCGGCTCGCAAGCGAATCGAAGAGCTTCAGGTCCAGCGCACTCGGGCGACGGAACGACTGGAGACGGATGGGCGACGGATTAAGGAACAGGAAGCGGAGCTGGCCGACGTGCAGCAATCCGCACAGGCACTTCAAGACCTGACGCACGGTCTTCACGCGCGCATCGAGGACCTCAATCGGCAGGACAGTGAACTTGCCCGCGAACTGACGCAGGCCCAGGCAATTCTGGAAGACGAGAAGGCGGGCATCATTGATCTCTTGCGGCGAAGCGCACAATTGCACAACGAGATCGTGCGGCTCAATACGCATCGGGAATCGCTGGTCGGACAGAAAGGGCGGTTGTCCATCCGCGACGCCCAGATCAGGACGGAACTGGAATCGACACTGGAATCCAAAGCCCAGATGGAGCGAAAGCTGGGACAGGCCGAGCAACTGATCGCCGAGGAGACGCAGCGTCTCGACGAGAAAAAACAGGAGGCGGCACGGGTCAACTCGGTTCGTCAGAGTCTGGTCGAGGAGCTTGCGCATGCCAAGGAGCGCCGCAGCGCATTGCTATCGCGTCGTGACCTGCTGACCGACCTGCAACGCAAGATGGATGGTGTGGGCGCCGGAGCGAGAAGGGTGCTCGATGCGGTTCGCGGTGACGCCGGAACGGCACACGCCGACGGTGTGTCAGGCCTCCTGGCGGATGTGTTCGAGACCGACCGAGAACACGCGATGGTGATCGAAGCCGCGCTGGGCGACTGGGATCAGCATCTTGTGATTTCCGCCGGCGATCTGTTGCTCGGCGGGGATGGGTTGTTCAGCAATCTTCCCGGGCGATTGACGGCGATCTGCGGCGATCGCCTGCCGCCGCTGGTCAGATCGGCGCGGCCGCCGGTCGATTATGAAAGTCAGCCGGGATTCGTCGCGCGGGCCATCGATCTGGTTCGATTCCCTGATCGGTTTGAACAACTCGCCGGGCTTGTCCTGGGGCGGACGATCGTCGTGGATTCGCTCTCTACCGCGATGCGGTTTGCTCGCGCCGACGTGGAAGGCCATCGATTCGTCACGCTTGGCGGCGAAGTCGTCGACGGCGATGGTCGCGTAACGCTGGGTCCGCCGGCATCAAAAGCCGGTCTCATCTCCAGAAAAACTGAACTTCGGGAAATCGAGATTGAACTGACGGAGCTTGACGATCGAATCACCTCAGTGGCCGACCGCCTCAATCGGACCGAAGCCGAAGCGGGCCATCTCGAAATGGTGCAGCAGGAGCTGCGTACCGCCATTTACGAAGCGAGCACGGGGCGCGTCGAAGTCCAAGCGGCGCTTCAAAGCCTTCGGGACACCGTTCACCGGCTAACCCACGAACAGCCGCTGATCGCGGGCGAAGTGTCCATGCTCGAGCAGCAAATCAATGAAGTGCATGACAAGGCGGCCGAGGGGGGGCGATCACTTGAACTGATCGACGGGCAGAACAAGGAGCGTGAGCAACAAATCCTTGGGCATCAGGATCGAATTGACGCGGCGGTCGCGAAACGTCGAGAAGTTCAGGAAGCGTTGACGCAGACGAAAGTCGAGGCTGGGCAGCTTGCGGAAAAGCGAGCCGCCGCGGCGCAGACGATCAACGGGCTACGTCGGACGATCCACGAATTGCAGGCGTCGATTTCGGCCGCCCAAAACGATGTCGAGCAGTTTATCGCCCGGATGGACGATGCCGAGCGCATGATCGCGTCGGGAATCGAACAGCTATCCACGCTTCACGCCGAGATTCGGGAATCGGAAGCAAGGTCGTCCGGACTTCGGCAGGATCGGGACGCGGGGCGTCGGCGGATCGATGAACTAACCCAAGGTGTTCGCGCCGCCCGCTCCGAGCTGACCACGACCGAAGCGCAACTGCATGAAGTCGATCTGAGGCGAGGTCAATCGGTGGTTCGGCGCGATGAACTGGTCGTGCGCGTGCGAGACGAACTCGGCGTCAATCTCGTCGAGCAGTATGACGGGTATGAGCATCAGGAGCGGGATTGGGAACAGGTTACCGCCGAGATCACCGAGCTTCGCGCCAAGATGGATCGGCTCGGAAACGTCAATCTCGACGCAATCAACGAATTGGAGGAGCTCGAGAAGCGTCACGCATTCCTGGCGAGCCAGCGGGACGATCTCATGGAAGCTCATCGCCAGTTGCAGCAGCTCATCAACTCGCTCAACGAGGAATCGCAGGAACGGTTCAAGGTCGCGTTTGAACAGATTCGCGAAAACTTCCGCGCTCTGTTCCGCAAGCTGTTCGGCGGCGGACGGGCCGATATCATCCTCGAAAACCCGGACAACGTGCTCGATTGCGGAATTGAGATCGTGGCCCAACCGCCCGGCAAGGAGCTTCAGGCGATTTCGCTTATGTCCGGGGGCGAGAAATCGATGACCGCCATCGCACTGTTGATGAGCATTTTCAAGACGCGACCCGCGCCGTTCGCCATCCTCGACGAGGTGGACGCCGCGCTCGACGAGGCCAACAACCAGCGCTTCAATCGGATTGTCGAGGAATTCGTCAGCGAGTCGCAGTTCATCATCATCACGCATTCCAAGCGGACGATGAACATCGGCGACCGGCTTTATGGAATCACCATGCAGGAACCCGGCGTTTCGACACGTGTCAGCGTGAAGCTGGGCGAAGCGAACGTGGCCTGAAGAAAACTACCACCACCAGAGCAGACCGGGCACCGTTCGCAGCGGTGTTTTGATTGTTCCATTGAATCGCTTCACCAATTCGTCGAGTCGCCGGGCGAAACCGAGTCGATCGAATTGAAAGGGAAGCATGACGATATACTTTTGACCGCCCACCGCACGGGGGCGCGGACCGGGAAGCACGCGGCGCTCGCCGGTGTGGCCGACGATCAGCATGTCGTACTCTGCCACCAGGGAGGTTAACTCGGCGATGATGCCCGGCGCGTCGTCGGTCACCACGTCGAAGCCGTAGAGGTCCTCCTGAAAACCGGGCGGAACGGTCGATTCCTTCATCGGTTGAAACACGACGCCCAGACCGGGCGCGACCTGTTTGAGGTCGTCCTTTTCCCGTTCCATGCGCTTGATGTCATCCGGCTTGGCCGTGATGCTGAGAAACACGACGGCCTTTTCCCCAAACTTGTCGGCGATGTCCTTGTCGATATTGCCGCCACGATCGGCGACGAACCTCGCCCCAGCGCGAAGCAGTCCGGGCATGTCCGGACCGATCAGCCACAAGGCAGCGTGTTGGATGTCGCCGGTCGGCATGGAGACAACTCCGCATCGCGCGGGCAACCGCTTGGTTTGGACCATGTTGAGAAGGGCCGGGCCCGCGTCAAACTCAGTTTATCGTCCGGTCGGTTCGTCGCAACCCGGCCGGCTGGTCAATCGAATGACTGGGGCCTGGAGCCTACAATGTGGCACCGGTTTTCAACCGGTGCATACATTCCTTTGCGCCGAACCCGTGCTGTTCGACGCGGGTGCCAATGGCGAATCCGACTGCAACCGGCTTAAGGTATCCGAATGTCGCCGGCGTCCGTGTTGACCCCGGAGATGGTCACGCCCGAAACGGTTCGCGAGCCGCCCGGAATGAAGGACGATGTGAATACAATGTCGTACGTCCCGTCGCCGACTCGAACGGAAAACGCCCCGTTGTCCATCGTCGTTTCCGTCGCAACCGCCGTTGTTGTGCCGGCCGTGCGAACTTCAATTGCCACGCCGGCCAGTCCCTCACGGTTGGCGTCGCCGGCGTCGCGCGGCGTCCATGTTCCGCTTCCATCAGCGTCGCGGTAAAGCAGTCCGAAGATATAGGTGCGCGGGTTCGATAGGGGTCGACCGTAGTCCTGCGTGGCGAACATCAGGTTGTCGATCGGCGCGTTCAATCCGCCGCGCGGCGGCGTAAACGCGCGGCTTTCGATGCGATGCCCGAACGCGCCGTAATTCGCGCTCAGCATGTTGTTGCGATGCCCGGAACTTTCCCACCATCCCTTGTGGTTGGCGATGATCTTCGCTTCGTTGACGGCGATCGCATTGGTTGAATAGGCGGTCAGGATGTTCTCGCCGATGCTGCCCCAGTTGAACCCGACGGCCGTGATTCGTTGCCCGAGCGTTGCGCCGGTGTAACCCGGTGTGCCCGACGCGGGCGTTCCGGTCGACAGGCCGTCGAGCGTCTGGTAGTGGCTGAATGAATCGGGCGCCCGGCCGGAAGCGATGCCGCCGAAGTTCAAGTGCATCCAGGTGTTGTGATCGGTGGCGGCCTGACCGATGGCACGATCGTAGGCGAGCACCGGTACTGCCGTCCGCGTGTCAGTGACGGATGAACCAAGGCGGGCAGCCTCACCGGCCGGGTCGCTTCGCGCGCGATTCACCAGTCGCAGCATCACAAGATCCCAATCGGATTGGGCCGTTCCGTTGACGTTCGGGGCGCATTGTGCCGGATTCGCCGTGGTCGGGTCATTCGGGCAGCCGTCGAGGCAATCGGGCGTCGCGTCGCCGTCCGTGTCCGTGTCGGCGACGCCGCAACCGCAAAGCCCGGCTGCGATCTTGGCCGAGTCATTCGGGCATGCGTCGATGCAGTTCGGAGTTCCGTCGCCATCGGTGTCTATGTCAGCGATTCCGCAGCCGCAGACGCCGGGCTCGGTTTTGGCGGGATCGGCCGGACAGTTGTCCGTCGGTGGGGGAGGGGTTCCACCGCCTCCACCTCCGGCGGGCGGCGCTGATGCCAGCGGCTGAACGACAATCGCTACCTCGTCCGAATCGGACAAACCGCCCTCGGTGACAGTGACTTCAAACAGCAACTGGGAAGGCGCCCCGATCGGCGTCGGAGCGATGAACGTCGGTGTGGCGGTCAGAGGATTGGAGAGTGAAACGCTCGATCCTGAAATCTGCGCCCAGGAAAACACTAATGATCCGATCGACCCCGCGCTGCTGGCGCTGGCATCGAGCGTTACCATTTCGCCCGCTTCGACCGATCGGTCCGCGCCCGCGTCGGCGGTCGGCCCGACTGAAGCAGGCACGACGAGAGGTAGCACTTCGATCACGACTTCGTCCGTCGATTGCTCTTCACCATCGCTGACGGCAAGCAAAAAGCGCAGTGCGGTCCTGGCCATCACCGTCGGCGCCGTGAATCTCGCGACGGCTCCGTCTGATGCAAGAACCGTGACGCGGACACCCGGAGAGACAAGCGACCATTGAAATGACAAAGCATCGCCGTCAGCGTCGAAGCTGGCCGACCCGTCGAGACTGACGCGCTGGCCCGATGTCGCGGTGCGATTCGCTCCCGCATTGGCGACGGGAGCTTGGTTAACCTCTGCTGGTGCCTCAGGAATGACCGGAATTGTTGTTCCGTCGTCCACGGAAGCCGGTGCAATCGTTGGTTCATTGGGCGATTCTCCATCGCCCGCGTCAGTATTTTCCTGATCGCCCAATCCGGCCGGCACCGTCTCCGGTTGTGAACCACAACCGGTCCAGTTTGACATCCCCAAAATGAGAAAAAACGCAACGGAGGAACGAGCGAATCCATTTGAGCGCAGGGCACCGGACATGATGTTCTCTCCCTCCAAGGATGGGCGATTGGGACCGCGCGGACGCAGCGAACCAACCTAAAGCTTAATATAGGGAAGTGAGAAAAGTCGTGACGAGTGTTCGGATTGTACCGAGGGAATCGCGTAACCGCCGATAATCCGACGTTTATCGGGAAGAGCCCGCAATGAACCGAAGCCCATCAAACGCCAGCGCCATTCCTACAGGCAGCGATCGATTCGTGTCCTCATGCTTCAATTGGTGGGCCATGTGCGTGAAATAAGTTCGACGGGCACCGATGCGGCGGGCTAACACCACAGCTTGTTCCAAACTTAAATGCGTCGGATGCGGGGCAGGTCTAAGAGCATCGAGAATCAGTGCGTCGATTCCTTCCAGCAGGGCGAGCGAGTTCTTTGAGATTTCGCTACAGTCGGTGCAATAGGCAAACGGACCGAAACGAAAACCCAAAACCGGCATCGGCCCGTGCATGAGCGGAATCGGAACGATGGACTCGCCGGCCACTTCAAACGGAGCATGATCGATCGGACGAAAATCAAGTTGTGGGCGGCTGTGTGGCGAATCCGCCGCCGGTTCAAATGCGTAGGCGAACATTCCGCGGAGGGCTCCGAGCGTTCGTTCGGTTCCAAAGCAGGGAACCGCTCGCTTTGTCAGCCAGTTGAATCGCCGAAGATCATCCAGTCCGGCCACATGATCGGCATGATGATGGGTGAACAGGACGGCGTTTACGTCGCGCACTCCGTTGGCGAGGCATTGCAGGCGCAGTTCAGGCGACGTATCGACGAGGACACGTGCGTTGCCGAATCGAACGTAAATGCTCGCCCGCGTTCGCCTGTCGCGCAAATCGTCGGATGTACACACCGCGCAATCGCACCCGATCATCGGAATGCCGTGCGACGTTCCGCTTCCGAGCACGATGACTTCGACTGGTGAGGTGAACGACAACGCAACTCTCCCAACTCAGCGTTCCGTGACATCGTACAAGAAGCATCGAATCGGGACCATGCACCAAGCGCCGTGAGATGCACGGCGTTTCACCGTTGGTTGACCCGATTCGGATGACGTGATATCGTCCGGCGACTCGAAAGCGCTGACCGATGACGATCGTATGAAATGCCACAAATCCCGAATACTGTTGTTGCATGTCTTGGCATTCGTGCCGGTCGGAACCGCCTGTAACAGCAAGAAAGCCGAGCCGGCGCAATCCGTGACCGAAGCCTGGGGGCGCAATCGCGCACCCTCGCAGGCAACAGCCGCCAAATCCGCCCAACCCAAGCCCACATCTTCACCAGCGGGGTCGGCGGTGACTGTGGCTCTCGTAAATGATCAGCCGATCGGCCGGGAACAGTTTCTCGAATTGCTGGTTCGCTCGCGCGGTGCGGTCATTCTCGAACAACTGGTTTCGTTGTCCGTGGCCGAGGCTTTTGCCGCGACGAAGGGAATCGTCGTCAAAGACGCGGATGTTTCCTTCGAGTATGAATTGGCGCTCCGCAGGCTGTTCGACCCGCTGGCCGTGGACGCGGATTCCGCCATCGATCGTGCCGAGGCCGAGCGGTTTCTCGACGCCGTTCTCGCGGAACGGTTCATGTCACGCGAGGAATATATGTTGACCATTCGGCGGAACGCCTGCCTCCGAAAGGTCGTTGAACCGGAACTGGCCATTTCCGACGGAATGCTCAGGAACGAGTTTGACGTGGTATACGGCGAGCGGATGCAATTGCGACACATTCAGCTCGGCAGCCTTGTCGACGCCGCGCGGGTCCGCGAGCGAATCGAAAAAGGCGAGGACTTCGCCCAGCTCGCGACGCGGTACAGCGCCAATGCGTCGACTGCCCGCAACGGCGGTCTTCTCGACGCGTTCTCGCCGGCCGATGAGGCCTATCCGGCGGCATTTCGCCAGGCGGCGGCGAAACTCTCACCCGGCCAGGTGTCCGATTTGGTTCGCGTTGGCGAGTGGTTTCACGTTTTGCGACTTGAACGGCTCGTTCCGGCGGAAACGCGTGCATTTGACGACGTGCGGGAATCGCTTCGACGGCGCGTGTCCGTTCGGCTCGCGGACGCGCGGATGCGGTCTCTCTATGAAAGGCTCGTCCGCGAATCGGAAGTTCGCATCGACGACCCGTTGCTGCGTGAGCAGTTTCGCGGGCTTCATCCGGACTTGATCCGTTGACCTTCGCGCGGGAGATGAATCCATGACCAACGTCACTTCCGGGACGACGACCGAACGCATCCTTCGCACCCTTCTGCTTTCGGTGCTTGTGGATGTCTTTGCAGTGATGTTCTTGTGGGACGGATACATCGGTTATCCGCGGAAGAACGTTGCGGAGTTCATGAAGATGATGGGGGTGGCGTCCGACGCCGCAGTGGTCGTGCACTCTGGATTTTCCGCCGAGGAGGGCCGGCGACTGGCCGCCGAACTTAGACCCGGAATCGATCCATCGAGTTTGACAGATCGGCTTGGCGTTGCATCCCTTCAGCAGTCTGACGCAATGTACTTCCTTGGGCCGGGCGGATGGCTGAAAGTCGAGACCAAGAATGGGCGCGTGCACAGCGCGTCGTGGTCGAATGCAGCCCACCCGGAATCAGACATGCAGTGGCAGCGCTGGATCGGTTATGCGCTGTGTGCGTTTGGATTGCTGACCACCGTTCAACTGGCCCGCGTGCTGAGCACTCGCGCGACGGTGTCGGAAAAAGGGCTGGCTCTGAGCGGCCGACCGCTCATTGCGTGGGAGGCGATCACAGACATTCGGCGTCCTGATTCAGGAAAGTCCGGAATTGTGGAACTTATCCGAGAGCAAAACGGCGCGCCTGATACGGTTTTGCTCGATGATTATGTTTACAAGGACCTACCCGGCGTGGTGGCCGCCATTTGCGAGCAAAAGGGGCTTCCCAACCCACTGCGTTCGTAATCCCCCGGGTCGTCCAGTGCATCGTTCAATGGCAGCCCGACTATTGACAGAAGCGACGGTTTGCGGTCTACTACGCGCTTACCAAACGAGAGATTTCGACAAGGATGTCGCGGATCGCTGCGGTGGCTTTGCGCCGTGGCCAAGCAATGAAGGCGGATTCACATGACTCAGGCGCCTTTGGCGGAACCGGTCCACACGGACTCCTCCCATCGAATCGCGGCACTGAACCGAAACGACCGTCCCTTTCATGCGGTCCTTGCGCAGCAGTTTGACCGGGCCTGCGTCGAGCAGCTTTGCCAGTTGGCTGACATGATCCGCTCGATCGGCGCGGCGAGGCAGGGCAGCCAGTTCCTGCGCACGCTCCTCAGCCACCGCAGGGCGATGCTCTATTTCATTCAGCCGTCGACGCGAACGTTTCTTTCGTTCACTTCGGCGTGCCAGATCGTCGGGATGCCTTACAGTTCGGTGCGCGACCGATCCACCTCGTCGGAGGTGAAGGGCGAGTCGGAAGACGACACCGTGCGCACGTTCAGTCAGTACTTCGATCTGATCATCATGCGTCATCCGATGGAAGGCTTCGCCGAGCACGTCGCCACCATGTTCAACGCCATGCCGCGGACGATTCCCGTGGTCAACGCGGGGTCGGGCAAGGATCAGCACCCCACGCAGGCGCTGCTGGACATTTACACGCTTTATCGGAGTTTCTCGCAATCATCGGCCAACCGCGGCGAGCCGAGATACACGCGCAATCCGTTCTCGGGCAAGACCATCGCCTTCGTGGGCGACCTCAAGCGCGGCCGAACGGTCCGATCGTTGACCTATCTGTTGTGTCGTTATCCGGGAGTGAAGCTTCTCTTCGTGTCGCCGCCTGAGTTGCAGATTGGCGAGGACATTCTGGATTACATCAAACGACACGACGTGGAGTATGAACTCGCTCACGACGTTCGCAAGGTTGTCAGCGAGTGCGATGCCATCTACATGACGCGGCTTCAAGACGAACACGACGTCGCGGGCGAATCGAAGAAGATCGATTATTACGCCTACAGCCTCACGCACGAAATGGCCGGCGAGTTCAAGCCGACGCTCGCCATCATGCACCCCTTGCCTCGCCGCCACGAACTCGACGAGCGACTCGACACTCTTCCGCAGGCCAAGTATTGGCAGCAGGTCCGCAACGGCATGTGGATGCGTGCAGCCCTGATCGCCACGATCTTCAATGTGGACACGCCGATCCGCGATCATTACCAGGCGTATTATACGTTCTAGGCGGTATACGCGGCCTTGACTGGGCTGCCGAACGGTCGCGATGCGGCCAACGAAATTGACTTGCGCTGGCCGAAGACGCACCATCGCGATATTGTCGTAATTCCAAACAGGCATGGAACCTCGTGAACCTGACGGTTGCATAAGTGACTACAAGAGCACACGCTGACGTGCGTCGATCATGAGCGACCTTTCCGGGCTGATTATCGCATTTGATATTGACGGAACGCTGTACGATCCCGGCGGGTCGGCCTATCGTTCGACCACGGGCGAAATCCTCAAGGCCCTAAACCTTGGACTCGACGAATTGTCGGCCTGGAACGCTTACGAATCGTTGCGCCGGATGGGGCGCGGCATCGAGCGGCTAGGACTTCGCAACCCCAACCACTTTCGAACGCATGCCGAAACGCTGGCCGTCCTGTACGTGCTATTCGCTGACGCGTCCAGACTTCGGACCATCAGTCGCATCTCGCCGCTGGTGCGCGATGTGATGCGAGAATCACTGCAACGACTCGATGAATCGCTTCCGGATCGCGGTGAGACGGACTGGCGACTACGGCTTGTCCGACAGCGACACGTTCGGGCGCTGCTCCGAAGCGATGTGAGTCTCAGCCTCTTGCGGGACGAAGTTAGACGAATCGCGTCGCAGCCCGTCGTGGCCGACTGGGTCTCTCGGTGTGAGGCGATCGAGAAGGAAGCGAAGTTGCACGATCCGACCGCGCTGCTCGAATTACTGGAAAATCGCGGGGCGAATCTCGTGGTCATTTCCGAGGGCCTTGTCGAGGTTCAACAGGCCAAGCTGGCCAGGCTGGGAATCGAACACTTCTTTTCCGGTCGCGTGCTGATCACGCAGGCGGCTGGAGCGGTTCCGGGCATCGAAGCGCTCGATCACGCGCTTGAGCCATTTCTCGATTCCGACGCCGATTCGGTCAACGAGGCCGGGCACGGCGACCTCACGATGTTATGGCAAGCGAGGTGCATCGTTTCCCTCTGGTCCACGAAGAGCCCCTGGTTCTATGGCCGGTGCCTGCACGCGCTACGGGCCGATGCGACCAATCCGGCTGCGGCCCTCAAGCGACTCGCGATGGTGCCGCGAGAAGTGTGGACGGACCAACCGCTTCGATTCGTAATGATCGGAGATCGCTACGATCGTGACATCGCACCGATTCAAAGCGTGGTCGGCACGAGTCAATGTCTGACGGTCCGACTCGCGGATGGGCGATACGCTCAGGAGTTTGATTCAACGAGTTTGCCCCCGCCCCGGCGGCCATCGCAAACGTTCTCGTCGTGGCAAGCCCTTGCGGAGTTTCTGGCGAATCAACTGTCAAAAAATACGATTCCGCCACTCTCAGTGACGCCGTCGATCGGCGACAAGAAGGTTCTTAACGAATTTTCCTGGGATTCGGCGCGAAAAAGTCCGTACAGAACGGTTCAAGAAGTCGTGCGAGCGGTTGATCGTTGCGACTCGCCTCAGTGAAGTGTCGTGTCTTGCGTGATTGGCAGTTTGCTGCCAACCGTTTTCAAATCTCCGATCCTAAATCATTGGTCGACGTCTTGATCCTTGAGTCCGTTTGTTTTTGAGGTCTTGCGCAGCGCATGATCATGTTCGAATTGCCTTGGCACGGCCGGGCGTTCCATACCTGTTCCCTCGGATTCCGCAAGAATCGCTTGACCTCTCTTGCGATCGCAAACGGCGGAAAACTCGCCGGTATAGACCACGGTGCCGTCGTCTCGCCAGCCCGCAAGCAGGTGGTGAACCTGAATCTTGGCGGGAAATCGGAAGCGTCCGTGCAACACTTTCTTGCCGTAGCCCCACACCGTGGCGATGCCGCCCAGCGACGCGGAACGTGTTTGGAAGATGGCGGCGTGTGACCGGCAGCGGGCCGTGCGACGGTTCATGCGAAAGTCGCGGGCGGAACCGGCGGGGGTGCCATCGAACACAAAGGAGAGGACAAAGCCCTGGCTCAGGCGAGGATCGACGAAGCTCGTTTTGACCGACCGTATGGCCACGCAGAGTCGACCGTCGTCGTCGATCCAATAGTAACATTCATCGGGCTTGAATTCGGGGATCAACGGTCCAGAAGTATTGATTCGCTGCGTGCCCAAGGGGATGGCGTGAACCGTCGCTCGGCCTGCGCAGCCCCAAATGGTGGCGACGAAACCCGCCAGGCAAAGGCGAGTGGCGCTACGGACCCCCCTGTGTCCCCGCTTGTGAAGGGGGGAGGCAAATACTGGCACGCTTGAACCAGGCGAAATCGTCTTCGGCTGAATCTCGACGAACACCGTCACAGCGGGAACTGCTCGCAGAGTGTGTGCGTCTCACATCGGACTGACTCGAGTGTACCGGCGTCGCCTTGAGAGCGAAGCACTCGATCGATCAACTGGGCGATGGTCCGCATTTCGGGTTCCTTCAGTCCGCGAGTGGTCAGCGCCGGCGTACCAATTCGAAGCCCGCTGGTCTGGGTGGCTTTGCGTTCGTCGAAGGGAATCATGTTCTTGTTGACCACAATGCCGGCCGCGCCGAGCCAGTCCTCGGCCTGTTGGCCGGTCACGTCGGGATAAGCCGGTCGAAGATCAAGCAGCATCAGGTGGTTGTCGGTGCCGCCGGAGACAAGTCGGTTGCCTTTGGCGACGAGTCCTTCGGCAAGTGCCCGGGCGTTGGTGAGGATCTGTTGCTGATAGGCTTTGAACGATGGTCGGAGTGCCTCGGCAAAGGAGACGGCCTTGGCGGCAATGCAGTGCATCAGCGGTCCGCCTTGCGTGCCGGGGAAAATACGCGAGTCGATTACCTTGGCATGGTCGGCCTTGCACATGATGAGTCCACCGCGCGGGCCGCGCAAGGTCTTGTGCGTCGTCGAGGTAACGAACGCGGCGGTCGGGACCGGGCTGGGGTGAAGTCCGACGGCGACCATGCCCGCGATGTGGGCGATGTCGGCCATGTGCAACGCGCCTACCTCGGCGGCGATCTCGCTGAACGTATTGAAGTCGATAGTACGCGGATAAGCTGACGCCCCGGAAATGATCAGCTTAGGTTTGTGCTCGCGTGCGAGGCGGCGAATCTCGGCGAAATCAAACTGTTCGGTCTTTCGATCGACGCCGTATTGAACGATATTGTAGAGCAAGCCGCTCATGTTGACCTTCAGACCGTGCGACAGATGGCCGCCGTGGGCGAGGTCGAGTGACAAAATCGTGTCACCGGGCTTGAGCACCGCAAGGTAGACGGCGGCGTTGGCCTGGCTTCCGGAGTGCGGCTGGACATTGGCGTGGTCGCAGCCGAAAAGCTTCTTGGCCCGCTGGCGGGCGAGTTCCTCTACGCCGTCCATGTTTTCGCAGCCGCCGTAGTACCGCTTTCCGGGATAGCCTTCGGCATATTTATTGGTGAAGACTGAGCCGAGTGCCTGGAGCACGGCGTGTGAGACGTGGTTTTCCGAGGCGATCATCTCCAGCGTGTTCTGCTGTCGGCGGACCTCGGCTTCGATGAACGGCATGATGTCGGGATCTGTGATTGCAACTTTGTCGAAACTGAACTGCATCGGACCGGCCATGGTAGCCCCTTTTCTTGTGTATATAGAGCACTCTTGCAGCGATTCACATTATCGCGATCCGTAGCTCAAATCAATCGTACTGCAAACATGTCTCCGTGCGCGGAAAACAACAAGTGCCCGCGCGGTCATGCGTTCTGATCAATCAACAAGCACGGCGGTGGCCCATGTTGACGGATCGGCGTACCACAGCAGGTCGTCGCCGACAGTGAGGTATTGCTGTCCGTGGTCGGCGTCCTCGAGGATGTAATAGAAACCGATGCGGCGGTGCTCATTGGGGTCGAATCCATTCAAACAGTCGGCGGGAATGTTTCCCTCCAGCACGTACTCCGTCGCGGTGACCCGCGAGGCGACGCGAAGCTGCTCGACTGCAACGGAGGGCGCGTCCTCGCGGGCGCGCTGAAACTTGTTGACGCCCGCGACCGGGCGGTCACCTCGCGGCCCGCCGCCGGTTGGAAGAAAGTAAAACTGTTGGCAAAACCGAGTCGCGCGGCGGTTGTCGCGGGCGTCGCGCATGTCGGTGCAAAGTCGAAGGTTATCGCCCGTCCAGAAAGACTTCGGGTCGCAGCGCAATGCCTTGCGTTTGCCGGTCACGCGACACGCGATGAACAACCCCGTTTCGTTCCAGCAGGCCCACGCGTCGGCATAGTCCCGCCCTCCGTCGATGTTGCCGAGCATCGGCAATCGATGGTCGTCGGTCCAGCCCGACAGGCTTCCGTCGATGTTCGGCGCGGTCTTACAACGCAGCAGCGGAAACTCGATGCCGAACAGCAGTCGGTTGGGAATGAGTTCCGTCATGCCGATCGCAACCTCTCCGGTGTCGGATTCTCGCGGACCCTCCACAGCGCACGAAGCTGGTCGGTGCCGAGCCGATCGGCTGAGCGCAACCAAAACACCACGGCGTCCCGTTCGCCGCTACGCTTGATCTCGACGTCCTCTCCGAGCCGATCGATCATTGCGGGCGTGACGGCTCCGCGCGGCACAAACAACTCCACGCGCAGCCCGCGCCCCATGTTGGTGACGATCTTGCCGACCGGCGCCAAGCCGCGCGGCGACTTCAGCGCCACGGCGGTCTTCGAGTTCCAGTCAAACTCCAGCGCCGACTCAAGCGACTTGAACCTGCCAAGGAGAGCGAGCAGCAGAGGGGGCTTCCACTTGGCGACCTGACGGCGGGACATCGACTTTTGCGAGAGGTGCCACTCGCGTCCGTTGACCTTCCACGGCTCGCTGACCTCCGGCGTCGATTCACAGTGCTCCACATGACGGTGATAGGCTGTCGCGGCCTGCTTGAGGAACCTGCGAAACTCGGACTTGTTCACGTCCTTTGAATCGCGTAGTGACAAGTGAATGTCACTCCAGCCGCCGGCGATACCGGTCAAATCCCGAAGACGCACGCGAGCCTGAGATCCGTAAATGGGCAAGTCGTGCCGGTCGTTCAGCGGTTTGATCGCAAGCCGACGGATAATGTCCTTTTCGTCAAACGTCTTTTGCGGCACGCGCAGCGCGACCTCGAGCAGGTCTTTGAATCCGGTCAGAGCGTGACAAAACCAGGGCTGGTTCTTGGCTGCGGTGATCTCGACGCGCGTCCGGTGGTTCCAGTCGGTCGGCGCAAACTTGCCGAGCGATTCAATGGCCTCCACCAGCCACGTCAGCACACCGGGGTCCCATTCCACCGGACGGCCTTGCCCGTCGAGATGGTCGACCGTGTGCCAGGATCGACCGTCGGTATCCCAGGGCATTTTGACTTCGTTCGCCACGCTGATCTTGGAATGCGCGTCAGCCTCGATTTCTGCTTGTTTTCGAGCGTCAAACACTGGACGTTCGGCGATCGGCCCCATCTCGAGCACCGGTTTCAAGGCGAGGCCTGTTCGCGATTCCGATTCGGCAATGACAACCTGCGGCGGTCCCGCGACGACGATCCGGCCGCCTGCTTCGCCCGCTTCGGGACCAAGGTCGATGATCCAGTCGGCGGTCTTGATGACATCGAGATTGTGCTCGATGCAGATCACTGTATTGCCGAGATCGACGAGTCGATGAAGCACGCCCAGCAACTTCCGCAGATCGTCGAAGTGAAGCCCCGTCGTCGGTTCGTCGAGGATGTAGAGCGTATTGCCCGTCGACGGGCGACCGAGTTCCGCCGCCAACTTGACGCGCTGGGCCTCTCCCCCGGAAAGCGTCGGCGCGGAGCGGCCCAGTTCCAAGTATCCGAGGCCGACGTCTTCAAGCGTCTTCAGCATCCGTCGCAACCGCGGCACGGCGGCGAACAAGTCGACGGCTTCCGAAATCCGCATGTTCAGCACGTCGGCGATGCTCCGGTCACGGTACTTGACCTCAAGCGTTTCGGAGACGTATCGCGCGCCGTTACAATTGTCGCAGGCGATCCACACGTCGGGCAGGAAGTGCATCTCAATACAACGCTGCCCCATGCCCTCGCAGGCCTCGCAGCGACCCCCGGGCCGATTGAAACTGAATCGGTTGACCGTGTAGCCGCGCACCTTGCTTAGCGGCAGCTTGGCGAACAGCTCGCGGACCACATCAAACGCGCCCGTATAGGTGGCCGGGTTGCTCGATGGACTGTTGCCGATCGGCGATTGATCGACGTTGATGACCTTGTCGATGTGCTCCACGCCATCGATGCGATCGTGCGCTCCGACGGTGAGGCTTGCGCGGTGGAGTCGGACGGCCAGCGCATTGTGCAAAACCGTGTTGACCAGCGTGCTCTTGCCGCTTCCCGATACGCCGGTGACGCAGGTGAAGCGGCCCAGCGGAAACGCCGCGTCAATTTCGCGGAGGTTGTGCTCGCGAGCGCCGCGCACGACAAGCCACGGAGATTGTCGATTGTCGGGTGTCGATTGGCGATTGCTGCCGCGACGACGCTTGGCGACAACTCGTCGAGTGCGACGTGGAGCGGTATCAGGATAGTGCAGTTCATTGTCAATCGGAATCAGATCACTGCGAAATCCGATGCCTTCGACCGTGCGGCGATTGGAAGGGATCGCGATCGCCTCGCGCCCGGACAAGTATTTTCCGGTCAGCGAGTTTCGATGCGTGAGAATGCGCTCCGGCTTCGCAGCCGCGGTCACCGTGCCGCCGAACGCGCCCGCCCCCGGCCCGAAGTCGAGAAGATGATCAGCCGAATCGATCACCTCGCGGTCGTGCTCGACGAGCAAAAGGGTATTGCCGAGATCGCGCAGGCGATGCAGGGCCGCGATGAGCCGCTTGTTGTCGCGTGGGTGCAGACCGATCGTCGGCTCGTCGAGAACGTACAGCACGCCGGTCAGTCCCGTGCCGATCTGCGACGCAAGCTGGATGCGCTGCGACTCACCACCCGACAGCGTGGCCGCCGAGCGATTGAGCGTCAGGTAATCCAGCCCCACATCGACCAGAAATCGCAGCCGCGACGTCGCTTCATGAACAAGTTCGCCCACAATTCGTTTTTGTCTGGCATCGAGTCGAAGCGACTCAAACCAGCGCAGCGCCGACGCGAGCGGCAGGCTGCACAGGTCCAACAGCGTCGCTCCGCCGACTCGCACGGCTGCCGCGTCGGACCGCAAACGCGATCCCGTGCACGTTTCGCACGGCGCTTCGCCCGCGAATTCCGAAAGTAGCTGTCGCAGTTTCGGACTCGATCGAGCCGCCCGCGCGATGGCCGGGAAGAACCCGCGCCACTGGAACCGAATTCCGGGCGAACGTCCTTTGGTCGACTTCGCCGCGGGCGAAATCCATTCCTCGCCGCAACCGTGCAGAATCGTCCGCTGTTGTGGTTCAGTCAGTTGATTCCACGGCGTCGCCGGCGACATGCCGACGTGATCGCACAGCGCGGCGATCATGGCTTCCAGCAGCGAGCCGGCTGCAACGTTGTCCCAGCCGCGAATCGCACCGTCGGCGATCGAGCGCGTGGGGCGAACCACGATCGCGGACGGATTGGCGCCCTGCTGAACGCCAAGCCCCTGGCAGGTTTCACACCAGCCCATGCGCGTGTTGAACGAGAAGTGGTGCGGCGTCAGTTCCTCGTAGCTTTGCCCGCATCGTTCGCATGATCGATGCTGCGAAAACCGCAACTCTCCGCCGAGTGCCGCCTCGGCGGTCTTGCTGCGTTCCGCCGGTGATTCATCTTTCCCCGAAGACGCATCGCCCGTAGCGATCAGCGTTCCGCGTCCCAACGCCAGCGATTGTTCGACGCTGTCAGTGATGCGAGATCGCTGCGCGCGACGCACGATGATTCGATCGACCACGAGTTCCACGCGATGACGCCGACGGGAATCGAGATCGACCGGCTCATCCAGCGAGTGAACCCGGCCGTCGATCCTCGCCCGCGCATATCCGTTCGCCCGCTCCCGCTCCAGTAGATGTTGAAACGTCTCATTCGCCGCCGGTTCCACCGGGGCGAGCAGCAACAGTCGCGTGCCCTCCTTGATAGACAGAATCCGCTCGACAATCTCGTCAGTGGTGGACGTGCCGATCGGCACGTTGCACTTCGGGCAGTAAGGCTGCCCAATCCTCGCCCAAAACACGCGAAGGTAGTCGTAGATTTCCGTAATCGTTCCGACTGTCGAACGGGGCGAGCGCGTCGTGTTCTTCTGTTCGATGCAGATCGCCGGTGACAGGCCCGACACGTGATCCACACGCGGTGGCTGCAAGCGGCCGAGAAACTGCCGGGCATACGAACTCAAAGACTCGACGTAGCGGCGCTGGCCCTCCGTGTACACCGTATCCACTGCGAAGCTGGTCTTGCCGCTTCCGCTGGGTCCGCAGCAGACGGTCATCCGGTCGCGCGGAAACTCAACCGAAATGTCCTTGAGATTATGTTGTTTCGCGCCGACGACCGAAACCACTTGCCGGCTTGGCGATGTCGTGATGTCGTGGTGTGGCGATGGATGTTTTCTTGGGTCGCGCTTCCTTCCCCTTTTTCTTCCTTCGGTCTTCGAACTTCGAACGTTGTCAAGCACGTCTCTCAGCGCGCACCCCGTGTGCGATCGTTCGCACGTCGCCACTTCTTCCGGCGTGCCGACCGCCACCACCTCGCCGCCGGCGTCGCCGCCTTCGGGGCCGAGGTCGATCACCCAGTCGGCCGTCTTTACGACGTCGAGGTTATGCTCGATCACCAGCACGGAGTTGCCCGCGTCCACAAACCCGTGCAGTACGGCCAGCAACCGCTTGATATCCGCGAAATGAAGCCCGGTGGTCGGCTCGTCGAGAATGTAAAGCGTTTGTCCGGTGGAGCGCTTGACGAGTTCGCGGGCGAGCTTGATTCGTTGCGCCTCACCGCCCGACAGCGTCGTCGACGATTGTCCGAGCTTAAGATAATCAAGACCCACGTCGTGCAGCGTTCGCAGCATGTTGGCGATCGCCGGCACGTCGGCGAAATGATCGAACGCCTGCTGCACGTCCATGTCCAGCACGTCGGCGATCGACTTGCCCTTGAAGATGATTTGCAGCGTTTCCCGCGAAAAGCGCCGACCCTCGCAGACCGGACAGGTCACCCACACGTCAGCCAGCAGTTCCATGTCCAGTCTGTTGCTGCCGTTGCCCTCGCAGGCCTCGCATCGCCCGCCGCCTTTTTCTCCCGATGGCACGTTGAAGCTGAACCGTCCCGGTTTGTACCCCCGTACCCGTGCATCGGGCAGCCGGGCATACAGGTCCCGGATCTGGTCAAACACCTTGATGTACGTCGCCGGGTTGGATCGCGGTGTCCGACCGATCGGCGACTGATCGATGTCGATCGCTTTGTCGAGAAACTCAATCCCGTCAATTCGATCGTGGGCACCCAATTGGGCTCCAGTCGAGCCGTTGAGCTTTTGTAAAAGCCCCTCGCGAAGAATATCGTTGACCAGTGAACTCTTGCCCGACCCCGACACACCGGTGACGGCTGTGAAGCGCCCAAGCGGAATCTCCACCGTGATGTTCTTCAGGTTGTTTTGCCGCGCGCCGACAACACGCAGCCAATGCACGACTTCATTGGCCGAGTAGAGCTGTTCGACAGGATCTGCCTTTTTCGTGCCTCGAACATGACTCTGCGATGCGTTTTGCCCGGACTCACGCTTCGCGGGAAGCGACCCAACTCGCTTCTCCGCGATGAGCTTGCTTCTTCGTGGTTTGCTGGATTTCGAAATCGCTGCCATCATCGGATCGCTGAAAGAACTCGTCTTCGTGTCGCATCGTAACCGAAATCCGCGCGCGTTCATGTGGCGGGACGTAATTCACAGAATCATAGTTCGGTTCAACTTAATCGGCGGGAACGAAAAAGGGGCCGCCTTGCTCAAGGCGGCCCCTGAAATTCACCAATATGTGGGCTTGCCCGTTGAGCCCCCTGAAATCCGCTTTTCTACAAGACAAGCCGCTCGTCTAATCGTGACAGGGCATGCTGCACGGGAACGGAATTCCCTTGAACGCATTGACATCCTCGGCAATGTCGCGGAAGTCAATGATTCCGTCTGGCACGCACGGGTACAAGTCGTACGTCTGGACGGGGTAAATGAAAATACCCTTGAACGCGTTGACCATCAATGCAATGTCCGCGAAATCCGCATCCCCGTCGCCGTCAATGTCGCCCCAAGTGTACGTGCTGTCAGAGCCGGATGGCGACGTAAACGACCCGCACTCCGCCACCACGTCGTAAATGCTGCTCGGAACGACATCCGGATCTTGAACGAGAATTGTTCCCCATTGGGCCGGCGTTCGGAACACGCGATCCGCGATTCCGACCAGGCGCCCATTCGCGTCGATCCACTGGAGCAGGCAAGGCCACGTGGGAGACGTGACCCGGAGTGCGACCGGCGCGACCGTGTTGGGCGGCTGCGGAGTGACTCGTAGATGCCGCGAGCTGATGGCCTCGACGATAGGAGCCGTCGGTATGGCGATTCCCGCGCAGAATCCAGTTCCCGAGCACGCATCATTACCCGTGCAGATATTGTCGTCGTTACAGGGCGTGCCCGGCGGTACAAACTCCGGCAGGCAAAGACCGTCGCCGTCGCAAACGTCCGGATTGTTGCATTGATTGGCCTTTGGATCGCCGCAGGCAAAACCCGGACCCTCGTAGTTGTCCCTGCAAACTCCGCCTCCGTCGCACGAATCGGGATTGTCACACTCGGTATCGAGGGGGCTTCCACATGGCAGTCCGAGCGGCTCGGGCGGGTGCGTGCATAGTCCGGAGACGCAGTAGTCTTTCGAGCATTGGTTGCCGTCATCGGAACAAGCGGTCAAGTCCGTCTTGTGGTTCGATTCACAAATACCGGCACCGTCGCATGCATCCGGATTGTCGCATTCATTGCTGGCGTTGCTTCCGCACGTACTACCCTCAGTCCGATTGGTCCATTGAATCGTCGAAACCTGCGGCACGCAGGATTGGCAGTCGTTTTCGGGATTTAAAGCCCCGGCGACGTAGCAGGTGCCATCGATCAGGCAGTCGCCTATCGGACTGAGATTCAGCACGATCGAGCCCTTGTTGTCCTCAAACCCTGCGACGCGAATGAAATACGATGTCCCTTGCGTCGTCGCGAAGACTAAGGCAGCGTTCAGCCCCGCTCCGCTGTCGTCGTCGCAGGCGATTTCCGTCCCGCTTTGCGAGGGGCAATTGTCGTAAACGCTGAGCACCGCGTCGTTGATCGGCAGCATGTTGCTTCCCGTTGTGCTGATGAAGACCGACCCGTTGCAATCGGCCGTGTATTCAAACCACACGTCGTGGTTGGAGTCGGGTTGGCAGGACGCCTCCCCGTCATCAACTCCCGCGCCGCTGTTGTCGCTCAGGTTTTGACCGACGATCGCCGGGACCGCGAAATCGCATTGATCGTTGCACTCCGGATCGACGACGCCTGCGCAGTTCCCGGACGTACATGTGTCGAACCCAATGCCCTCGCGACCCGTTCCCGTGCAGGCATTTCCGTCGTTGCACAGGCTGCCGTCGCCGCGAACCGTCCAATCGCTCGTGCTGGTGACCGATTCGCAGTGCTCGCAAGTGTTGCCGGGACGCAGGTCACCTTCCGCGAAACAGACTCCGCTGATCAGGCACCGATCGGCATCCAACGTATGGTCGCATTGGTCCGTTGCCTCGTTGCACGAATCCGTCGTGCATGTCAACGAATCCGCGCAGTTACGCGGTCCACCTCCTCCGCAAACGCCGCCCGTGCAAACCGTATTTACCGTGCAGAACAAGCTGTCATCGCACGGCGTGTTGTTGGCAAGGGTGTTCGTAAGGCAAGTCCCCGTGCCGTTACACGTGTCCGGATTGTCGCAAGGACCGCTCGACGGGCTTCCGCACGCCGTGCCTGCCGGTTGAATGTTCGCAAGGCACGTGCCCGCGCCGTTGCATGTGTCGGCAAAGTCACACGCCGTGTGCGTCGTGCTGCCGCACGCCGCGCCGCTCGGAAGGATGTTCGATTGACATTGTCCGCTCGCGTTGCATGTGTCCGCGAGATCACACTGCGAATTGGCCGGATTGCCGCATGCGCTTCCCGATGGAGCATTCGTATGCGTGACCGCACCCGTGCCCGTATTGCACGAATCCACGGTACATTCGTTTCCGTCCGAGATCGTCATCAGCGCGCCGTTGGTTGGGTTGCAGCATTGCGTCGCTGTATTGTAGTTCGGGGTATTCACACAGCTTCCCTGCGCGTTGCACGTGTCAGTTGTGCAGGCATTGCTGTCATTGCATTGAGCGGCACTGCTGCATAATACCGTGATTCGCGCCGGCGTCAGCAAAAGCGGGTTGATATCAAAGTTGTTCTCATCCGCCATGAAAGTGATACCCACTCCCGGGACGAATCCGATGGTAAACGTGCCGACGGCGTTGGACGGCACGTTGAGTGCGTATCGTCCGCCATACCAAGTCGTGCCGTCGTCGACGGCGACATCGGGAGTGAACAATGTCGATCCCCAGCGGTAGTTCAGCGTGCTGAAGTCCGCCGCCGCGGCCGCTACGTCGTGTCCAAAGAATACCCAATCGGATCGCGTCCGATTGATCCACGCGGGTTCACATTGAAACACCGTGGCCGGACCGGGGTCCATGTCCAGACATCGAGGTCCCGCTTCTCCCAGCGCCGTCGTGCAGACCGCATTCCCTGATGGACCGATTCCCGGGCAAGTAATGATTGGAGGCGCCAATGTACCGGCCGCGCCACTGGTATACCCGGCGGAATTAAGCGTCGCCTGATAGGTCTTCAATGCGCTCGGTGCCCAGCTTTTCATCTTAAGCTCGATGTGCACCGTTTGTCCGCCAGTCGTCAGCCGAATCTCGGTTCCGGTAATCGAATGAGAGCCGCTCGCCCCAACAGGTTGCAGGATGAGTTCCGCAGCTCGCGTCGAGGCACTCGACCAAACCCAGGCTGCCAACATGATCGCCCATAGTGACTTCTTCATCGATCCTTCCTCCGAAATGCCCCCGCTATTTCATCGCCCAAATCCGTTTTCGCCGCTTCGTTAACCGTCGCGGTGCGTCAATTGACCGCGAAAAAGTCCGGAAATAAGGAATTGCTCGCGGATGGCGCCGATCCTCGAATCAAGATATGGATAGGACGCTCCGATCGTCATTCCCCCCCGCGTCGCCGCCGCGACGGCCAACATACGCCGACATTGCGGTGCAGCGCGCTTCGTCCTGCTTCGGCCTGAAATGACATTCCGATCGTTAAGGCCGGGCGGCGACGAATCAAGAATGTCATACACTATTTTGGGACGTTTGTCCAGCCGATTTGAAGTGCACTTGCCATCCGAGGCCGACAAACGAGGATCGGCAAATCGGTTCAGGTGAGCAACCGAAGACCCAACTTATCCCAATATGCCCAAACCATCCGAATCGCACGGAAGTTGCTGGCAAGCTACCAGCACGGTCCGGGACAACCGGAACTTCCCAGGTACGTAAATCCTTTGAATGCGTCGACATCGCCGGCAATATCGATGAAATCAATGCTTTGGTTCGGTACACAGCCGAATAGGTCAGTTCGGTAAAGCGGCATGGCGCTAGGCAAACCACGGAATCCGTCCACAAGCGCCGAGATGTCTGAAAAATCAACCATGCCGTCCGGCGGGCCCAGTGATCCGGGTGCAAATCGATTGACCACGTCACCCCAGGCAAATGTCTGGACCACCGCCGCGGGGGTAAACACGGGTGACTGCGAAGCTCCGCAATCCGATTCGATCCGATAGCTGATTCCGGGTGCAATCTCAAACCCAGAAAGATAAACGGTGCTTCCCCAGCCGGCGGGCGTGAGTCTTGCAGCGTCGGCCGGTTGATCCACAGCGAACGCGACATTGTAAGAGCCTGACGGGGTTCCGACGTACTTTGAAACGCCGAGCGCGCACTCCGGAGTGATTCGCAGAGCAGTCGGCACAGAACTGCCCGGCGGTTGAAGCGTGACCGACAAATACCTCGATCCCGCAGCAACAACAACCGGCGTTGCGCAGCCACAATGGTCCTCGGTCTCATTGCACGCGCTTGGCAGCGAGCATGGATTCCCCGGACTGACACACCCCACCTGCGCGTCACATCGTTCGATGCCGTTACAGAAAACGCCGTCACCGGAACAGGCGGAATCGTTGGGCACATGAAGGCACCGGCCGGCGGCGTCACACGAATCAGTCGTGCACGGAACGCCGTCACTGCACTGGGACTCGTCCACGCATTCCGTGGGGAACTGGAGTTGGGCATAACGTCCGATGTCCGCCGCCCCTTGATCCGTTCCGCCATTGGCCAACCATCCTTGCATTGGCGACCCCGGAAATCCCATCCGCGCGCGATGCAAAAACACCGTCGGTTCATTGACCGCCACCGTGCCGAGGTATTCCGGCTCAAACACCGTTCCAAAATTGATGTCCGCCCCATTCGGACCATGACAACTGATGCACTGAGACACGACGCCGCCCGTTGTATAGTTGGCTTGACCTGCCTTCGCGTTCCCCAGGAAATCGCCGCTGCCTGATTCAATGAACACATCGGTATCCAACGTGCCCAGAAGCACGAAAGCAACCAGGTCGTTGAGGAACGGGTCAGCCAAAACCGATCCGTAATCGTGACCGTTCAGGACGCCCGTCCCGCCGCCGTTGCTGGGCGGATCCTTGAGAAGCGTGAACATCTCTGCCGCGCTAAGCGTGGAGCCGAGGATACCGGTGATTCCAGTGCGATGAGGTCCGCTGCCGTATTCGCCGTCCGCACCCTTGTAATCCCAGCCGTGACACTCAACGCATCGCCAGGTGGCCGCACCTGCCGCCTGATTGCTCACCGGGTCCGGTCGAAACGCCCAAAGCGGATGATCGGTCGTGGGCGGATTAGCGCCGGTTTGAGACCACCATCGATCAAACAACCTTCCACCGCGAATGGGATCGCCATCGGTTTCACATGTATCGGGGACGAGGTTTCCGTTGTTGTCTTCGGCCGTGCCGCAGGAAATGTCCACCGCGTCGTCGATGCCGTTGCCATTGCAATCGTTGACCACCGGGTCGGGATCGCATGTGATATCCATTACGCCGGCGCCCTGATCGCCGTCGTATCCGCCAATTCGAACCATATAGGATCGACAGGCCGTGACCGGAATCGTCAACACAGCATCATCGCCGCATCCGAAATCGCCGCACGCCGATGCCGACGGCGCGGATGGGCACGAGCAACCGTCGTACACCGCCGCCATCGTGTCGAACGAACTGTTGCAGAGGCTGATGGTCGCCGTTCCCGAACAAGGAGCGGTGTAACAATACCAAAGGTCCGACCCCAACGGCGTCCACGTTCCGTCGCCTTGACAAGCGATCGTTTCGTCCGGCCCGCTGGTCGTTGCCCCCGCCGAATCAAACAGGACTTGGCCATCGCCAATCGGGAAAGCGTTGGAGCAATGGTCGTTGGGCGGACCCGGTTCGATCCGGCAGAACGAATCGCATCCGTCACCCGGCATGGTGTTGTTGTCGTCGCACTCCTCGCCCGGTTCTACGGTGCCGTTGCCGCAGGTCGATCCGCCGCTCGGATCGCGAATGATCTTGTAAACGCTGCCGGAGTAGCTAACGATGTACAGCTCGCCATCGGCATCTTCGCCGAAAGACACGATTTGCGTGATCGGCCCCTCTATAGGCGTCAATTGAGTCGTCCGGTCCAGTTGTTCCGTGACGGCTCCGCCAGTGTAGCGAAAGCTGCGAATGGTCCCCGTACAGTAGTCCGCCCAGAAATAGGTCCCCAACAAATTGGGCAGCGCACACCCGCGGTACGCGTGTCCGCCGGTGATGCGACATTCCCCGCCCGATCGGGTGTGCGTAAAACTCGGCGGCGTCAACGAACCTCCGTTGCATGTGCATCCCGAAAGGCCCGTGCAGTTCGAGCCTTCCATGCAGCGCCAACCGTAGTTTTCGCCGCCCAAACTGGTCGGCGGGCGGATATTGATCTCGTCCTGCGAGGATTGCCCGATGTCGGCGAAATACAATTCGCCTGTCCCGCGATCGAAACTGAATCGCCAGGGATCACGCACGCCGATCGACCAGATTTCGTCGAGCGGAAGTCCGGGAGCGGAATAGGGGTTGCTCGCCGGAATGTAGCTTGGCGGGTTGTTGACATCGAGTCGGAGGATCTTCCCGCGAAGAGTGCCCGTATCCTGTCCTCGGTTGAACGGATCATTCATCCCTGCTCCGTCGCCAATACCGACATAAAGGTATCCGTCAGGACCGAAGGCGATCTGTCCACCGCTGCGAACGGTCGAACTGGGAGTGATCGTCATGAGCACCGTTCGCGTGGACGGCGTCGCTGCGTTCATATTGGTCGAAACGAGATACCGGGCAATCACGATATTGCCGGCCGGGTCGGAGTGCATGACATAAAACCGGCGGTTCCCCGCGTAGTTCTGGTCAAAAGCCAGACTCCATAGACCATTCTCGCCCGAAGAGCCGACGAAGGATGAAAGATCGAGAAACGGTGTTGGCAACACCGCGCCGCCCGCCAGAATCCGGATCCTCCCGGCCTGTTCGACGATGAACACGCGCGTCGGATCCTGCGGTGGGGCCGTCACATGCGTGGGTCGGTCCAGTCCCGTCGCCACGCGTACCGCGGCCGGCACATAGCTTTGACATTCGTCCGGCACGGTATCGCCGTCGCAGTCGCGGCTGGTTCCCTCGACAATATCAATGCTGTCGGGCAGTCCGTTGTTGTTGCAGTCGGCCGGGCTGGTGATGGGACCAGTGGTAACCGCCGTGACGCTCGAAGGCGTTCCCGGACGGAACAGCCCCAGCGTGGCGGTCGTCGTTTGCGGTTGGCGATTGATGTCGAATCGGAAATTGTAGAGGGTTCCCCAGCGCAAGGCATTGGCGTTCGAGTTCTCCGAATACGACTGCGTGGACCAGGTGATTGATCCACCGAAAACCGTCGGCGTCCAATCGGTGGTCGAGAAGGGTTCGCCGCTGTGATAGTCCACATCGCGAAAGCCGATGTTGGTGACGGTGCCGCCGGGATCAATCGGAATCGAGAATGACTGGACTGATCGATGCGAATTGAGATTGTGCACCGCATATTCGTAGTGCCACGATCCACCGCCCAGATCGCTCGCCTTGGCCGCGAGAATGACCAGACCGTCGTCCGGTACCCGAATGTCGGTTTCGCGGACCAAGGGGTCCGCCGCTTTCCACGCTCTGATGGCCGGTTTCTGCCGCTGCGTCGTCGATGCCAATTCAATCGACCATAGTTGACCGATGCCGCTGACCGTGATCGGTCGAAACGACGCGTTGTTGTCCTGATTCCCGGCCGCCGCGTCGTCCGGTGTCACATATTGACCCTCCACGAAGTACTGCCCGCCTCCGCCCAGCGACGGATCCAAATCGAAGTTCCGTACTTGCAGGCGTCGCGAAAGGACCCCAAACCAGCCTGGATTCGCTGGCGGAAAGGGAAACGATCCGGTGTGCGCGTCCACTTGCCACTTCGGCCCAAGATTGGACTGCGTGCCGTTCAACGCGGCCGAATACGGGTCGGAACAATGCACCCCAAGATGCGTGCCGTCCGTGGCCTGACAATCCGTGTAGCACAGCGAGTCGGACAGCGCGAAGAACCCATGTTTCAGCCAGCTTTGACCAACCTGTTCAAACCGGCCGTTTTTCAGCCGGAACATGTTCTGGCCGATCACCGGATGTTGGTTGTTATTGGCAAACCAGTTCAGCCAAACGTCGCCGATATTGCACGAGACAGTGCCGACGGAAAACGCGGAGATGCCTCCGGAACCGCCGTAACTTGAAACTTGATACAGGCTCCCCACGATCACATCCGGGCCGATGACCGACGCGGCGGCGCCGATTGATTCGGGTTCCGGGCTTTGCGATGATTCCGGCTCGGGAGTCGATTCCCTTTCGAGCAATTGTTCGACCTCGAGTGTGACCTGGCCGACCACGACGCCCGCGATGCGCGGCGCGTTCAACTCTCCGGCCAGCCAGGGAGAAACGGCGATTTCGGCGGCAAGTCGAAATGATCGGGAGCCTTTGGGCGCGTCGATCAACTTTGATCGAACTTCAAAGGCAACCCGCCGGTCACCCTGGTTCAACCCGTCGATCACCTCCCATGATTTCTCGGTGAAACGCATGGTGAAATTGCCGACCGCCACGCGCGATTCATCGCGTACCAAAGTCAGCGCGCCGCGGCTGGAAACTGAACCTTGAACGACAGAATTGGCGTCGTTGCTCAAAATGACGTCCAACGTCGAATCTCGCGATATTTGCGAACGAAGGACATGAGGTGGTTCTGGAACTTCGATGTTTGATGAATCGCGAATCGACAGCGAGATTCCGTGATCGCTCAGCCGATGGGCATCAATCGCCAGTGTGATCGTGCCTCGAACCGCATTCGGACTTGCATCCGCCGTTCTTGGGAGACTTTCGGCCGCAATCGCGAAACATACCGATCCCGCAAAAAAAACAACGCAAAGGACGTTGACCGCACTGAACCGAAACCGAAACAAAGTGAGTTCCCATGCCCGAAGACCTCTGGGACGGTTCGATGTTTGGCGAATACAGCGATTCCGAAATGCGCAGCCGATCATTTCTTTCCCCCTGTCCCCCGGCGGTGCAATGGATGAAACCTCAGGTTAATGATTGCCGAACAAAAACGCAAGAAACAAGCCGTCCGATTGACACGCGGTCAGGTCCGAAATGAACATTGAGCGTCGGACATGATGCGACGTGAAAACAGCCCAGCGCAGGTGCGTAATCCCGTGCGCGGAATGCCCCGCAGCGTTGAAAAGTGGTGTTGGAATGGACCGCCATAGAGCGGTGCCATTGGTCAAATAAGCTTTTCAATCCGCGAGACACTAACAAAACTGGAACATTTCGCACCCAAGGATGGTCTTCTTAAGAAAGCGACGTGCTTATTATCAGGATTGAGAAGCCCCCTCCAAGTCGCAAATCCCCGTTTTTTTCGGATTTTTGTTAAATGGGGCAATTTTGAGGCGAGAATTGACCCAGATTCTCAAGATTCATGTTGACCCCAATTGTTGGAATTGGTAATATCGGCCCCATCGGGGTGCGCTCCGGCAACGATGTCAACGCGCAACGGCTTCTTGTTTCACAGGCGTTTCATTCGATGAGCGCACCAGCAGTCGTTTCGAAGTGAACCAAGTGTCGGGCGGGTGAACTCGGTCGTTCGGGAGGGATGAGTGGTCGTGAGGTACTTGAGAGAGATTGTCTTCGACGACTTGCCCTCGTTTGACTTGGTGTCGTTTTCGATTTGTCGTGACGCCCGCCGATTGGGTGTTGCGTTTGAATCATGTGGTTGTAATCGTGCCATCGTCAAGACCGTCGGAGGTCGATCCGTGACGACGGCGGGAAGGTTATAGCGGTCGGCAGTTCGCGAACATCGGCTACACCTCCGTAAGCCATGTCCCGCTGTTCGCGAGTGGTCGCCGCGTTGCGTCGAATGGGTCGCGTTGTTGGAACGGGACTGTTCTGAAAGGGTGGAGGTAAAGATGAAGAGGGAATCCAGATTGGGATGTCGATGGTACCCGTACATGGGTATCGTCGCCATGGGAGCACTGGCGTTCGGGCTTAGCCTTCGGCTTGAAGGAGCGCCCGTACCGGGTCGCGGCGGATCGAACGCGGACTCATCGGTCGCCGTAACCGCGCGAGAGATTTCAGACGCGAAACAGATTTCCAAGATCCAGCGCGACGCCGATGCGTCTGCTCGCGGTTTGGAGCGCATCACTGCCGGAAATCTCGGCAGTTTTCCACACGACGGCGACATCCCGGTCATGCCGGTGATCGTCGTTGACTATCGTGACGACGAGGGCACTCGTCTGCGCGAGGCGGGGCTTCTCAATGGCCCGCTTCCGTTGCCCACTCATCTTCAGGGTGGCATCGCGGCGGGCGGTTGCTCGTTCGCGGTGGAGTGCGACGACGGCAACCCTTGCACGGCGGATGCATGTAATTTCACTGCTGGGCAGCCGGCGGGTTCCGGAACGTGCGTGAACACCGTGGTGGGCAATGGCGCCGACGGTCAAAACGGAAACGCCCAGTGCCCGAGCCATTTCGGTTCGCTTTGCGGCGGCTGTAATGACGGTCTGTTCTGCAACGGCGTGGAAACCTGCCTGGGCGGCGTTTGCGTCGCCGGCACCCCGCCCTGCTCTGGTATCCAGGTGTGCAGCGAGAGCCTGGATGTTTGCCAGCCGCAGGCCTGTGCCAACAACGCGGAATGCGTCAATTTGAACGCCACGACCCAGAAATTCTGCAACGGAAGTGAAACCTGCGTTGGCGGCGTCTGCCAGGCCGGGACGAACCCGTGTGGCAGCAATGCGACGTGCGGCGAAAAGCGGTGTTCATCTCCGGCCGTCGGTACGATTCTTTGCGTGCAGGACACGGACTGCGCGGTTTTTCCGGGCAGCACTTGCTCGGTTAATGGTCCGGCATGCTTGCAGGGTCGCTGCTGCCAGCCGGGCGTCAATGGAGAGCCGGTGTGCTCGAAACGAACCAAAGCATCATGTGATAGCGGCGGTGGAATCTTTTACGGTCACGATGCCGGCTTCCTCGAAGGATCGGGCGGTACGGTTTGCCCGTTGTTGAACGGTGTTACTGTTCGTTGTCCGAAATACAGCGCTGGTATCGCGCCGTTTGGAGCCTTCCCGCAGTTGTTGGGACCGATTTCGGACTCAGCTCAACCTCGTGCTCCGTTCGGAACGGCGCTGAACAAGCTGGGCGACGACTACAAAATGACCAACGCCGGTCTCACCGCGAATGATTTCATGCTTCTCGATTATCTCCGCTTCATCGGCGGCATGGTCGTTACGGAACGAATTTCGTTCGAAATCTACGACAAGGATGGAAACTTCATTGAAGACCTGTTCTTCATCGGCCAAGCGGCGTTCGGTCTATACCCAGTTCAGTTCTCGCCGCCATTGACCATTCCGGCCGAAGGGTTCATCGTCGCTCGCGTCGCGAGTGCCTTTGCCCCCAACGCTCGAATCGTCTGGGCGACGACGGATGTGACGGATGCTGGAACGAACGACCCGGCCAAGCTCTGGGTCAACAATGGTCCGGCCGGCAATTTTGGAACATCGGGCCGACTGGCTTTTGAATTGGAAGGCGACAAGACGTCGCCGCCGTCCGGCGCCTGCTGCAAGACGGTGAGCGGTACAATCAGCAAGTGCGAAAACGCCAAGCTCCCGTGGGTTTGCAAGGGAGAGGGTGGTTCCTACCTTGGCGACGGAACGTTCTGTGCGCAGTGCGACGACGGCCCGAATGTCGGTGAATACTGCCGTCGGTGCTCCGACAACACGGCGCAGGTTTGCAACCGCGATTCTGATTGCACTGCGGGAACGTGCGATCCGTTCACCCCCGCATGCGGCTCACCGGGTGTCTGCGTAGCGGAACCGGCTTGCACGGTCGGCGCCTGCTGCAATCCGACCACCGGCGAGTGCCTCGAAATCTCAGAGACGTCGTGCACTTCGGGCGGCGGAAACTTCCAGGGATTCGGCACCGACTGCGATGCCGACAATGGCAAAGATGACGGCAAGCAACACTGCTGCCCGCAGCCGTTGGCCAGCTACACTGGTGCTGACAACTGCGAAGATGTTCAAGTGCATGTGATCACCGTTCCGCCTCCGGGCGAAGTGAAGGTCATTACCATCACCGGTGACAATACCACGGCATCGAGCACCCAGGCGAATCCTGACAGCTGCTTCCAGCCGAGCACGGACCCCAACGCGGATCCGGGCTGGTGGGAGGGCTTCACCATCACGGACAACTGTGCCCGCGTTCGTATCGACCATTGCTGCACCGATCCGGTGCATCGTCCGGCCTACCGTGTGATTTACAACGGTTGCCCGTGCGGCGCGGCCCGGTTCAGTTTGGTTGATCCGTACAAGGCACCGGAGCCGGACGTCGCTCGCGGCGTTCCTTACTGTGCCGAGGATGACAACCTCTGGTCCACGTACGGACTTCTCACGCCGGGTACCTATTACTACCCGGTGTATTCGGCATTGGCCGGTCACCACGGCGAGTACCAGTTGCACCTCTCCGTCGAGTCGTGCCCGTTGGCGGCTTGCTGCGTGGGTGATCAATGCACCGACGGCGTGAATCAGCTGGAGTGCGATGCACTAGGCGGGTTCTTCCAGGCGCCGCCGCAAAAGGCCAGTACGACGACGGCCTGCTCCGGTTCCACCACCTGCGGCACGGGATCGTGCTGCACGGGTCCGGGTGCGTGCTTCGATATTTCCGGCTTGAACACCTTGGTGACGCCGGCTGATTGCCCGGCCCAAACCGGAAACTATGTCGGCGGCGTTCGTTGTCGCGGCGGGCTTTGCTCTGGAGGATCGCCGGCTGCGTCCTGCGCGACCGATGCCGATTGCGGCCTCAATGCTCCGTGCCTCGGCGGTACGCAGGAGAAAGCGCAACCGTCGCCATGCCCGATTTGCGAGATTCAGGGCACTGGCAATTGCCAGCTCTTCGACAATACAACCAACTTCACGCTTAGCGACCGCAACCTCGGCGACGACGGCATTCTCGCCGCGGATGATTTCGTTCCGTCGGGAACGACGCTTAGTACGATGTGCGTTTGGGGGTTCTACATTGATGGAGATCCCGATGCAGTGATTGCTGACTGCGGTCCGAACGTTTCCCAGGACTTCTTCCGGGTTCGCGTTTACTCGAACGATCCGTCGAACGGGCGCATGCCCGGCACACTGGTCGGCGAGTCGTTGGCCACCTCGGAACGCGGCGCGTTGGATTCGTCGCGAATTGAAACTGTTCTTGGCGTTGAGATGTACGGCTATCAGCTGACGCTGCTCACTCCGATCTCGACACTAACTGCCGGAACGACTTACTGGCTGGAAGTCTCCAATGATCCCACTCAGTCGGGACCGGCGACCTGCCTGTGGTTCTGGCAGCAGCGAGACCAGACGTCCTCGAGCTACTCCTTCGGCGGTACCGATCTCGGCTATGCGCCGGGCTTTGAGTCGCCGTTCGACATGGTGTTCTGCACCAACTTCGGCCTATCCGCCAGCGGCATCGGCGGACTGACGGCGGCCTGTTGCAAGTGCGATAGCACATGCTCTGCCAAGACGCTGGTCGATTGCGATAATGACAACGGTATCTGGAACATCGCCCTGCCTAACTGCACGGGTGCGGTTTGTCCCAGCGGTGCACCCGCCAACGATGCCTGTGCCAATGCGCAAAGCGTCGGCGAAGGCCAGTTCCTCTATTCGAACCAGTGCGCGACCACGGACGGGTACGGTCCGATCCAGAGCGACTTCGGCGAGTCCCAGATTGACTTCGACCTCTGGTACACCTACGTCGCTCCGTCGAACTGCCCGTTGGTCATCAGCATGTGCCCGACGGGACAGCGATATGACTCAATGTTCGCTGTCTACCACACGCCCGGCGATCCGACGACTTGTCCTGCCTGTCCGTTGACGCAACCGGTGTCCACGGCCACCCTGGCGGGTATCGCTCAGGATGAAAGCTGCACGGGGGCGGCGGTCGGCGGTCCGGGTATTTGGGAAGCCAACGAGCAATTGAATCGAAACGCGTTGGCTGGAGAGTGCTTCCTGATCCGCGTGGGCAGTTTCCCCGGTTCGCGCGGAACCGGCACGGTCATCATCAGCGGTTGTGAAGGTGGGGCTGCTCCGCTCACGCCGTTGGCTGATCCGTCCGGCATCAACAAGTCGCGCTTCATTTCCTTTAGCGTCCCATCAGCGGCCACTGCGGCGGCAGGTGAATCCGCGCTGCGAGTGAAGTTCGTGTCGTTGCACGTGGTGGTTCCGCCGTACACGGG
>CAZAMB010000022.1:0-90 GCA_964486335.1 uncultured Phycisphaera sp.
GTCAAGTATCCCACACCGGAGAACACGCTCATAGTTTCTTCAGCTCGCGCGGCCCAGTCGCCGTCCCCCTTACCAAGTGGTTCAACAGGG
>CAZAMB010000022.1:190-51777 GCA_964486335.1 uncultured Phycisphaera sp.
GGTGCACCTTGTCGAGCCGCGGGCTTGCCCAACCGGCTGGCCGGCACCCCGCGCGACCCCTTTGCCGCTTCGTAGCGAGCCGCGAGCTTCAGCTCGCGCGGCCCAGTCGCCGTCCCCCTTACCAAGTGGTTCAACAGGGGGTGCACCTTGTCGAGCCGCGGGCTTGCCCAACCGGCTGGCCGGCACCCCGCGCGGACTCCGCATCAAAGCCCTCCGTGTGCGCAATCTTGACAGAAATGCCACGGCGACTTGCCTACCTGTGCGATCATGGGACGATAGGAATTCAATGACCACCGACGCTATGCCGCAAACCGACAGAGCGATTGATCGCGACCTATTCTGTCAGGGCTGCGGATACAACCTTCGCGGCCTGACCGGCAACCTTTGCCCGGAGTGCGGCCGGTCCCTCGTGGGCCTTCGCCTCACCGTCTCACGCATCCCCTGGGTTCATCGTCGCGTGCTCGGACGCGTCCGGGCCTACGCCGAAACCGTCGCCCTGGTGATGTTTCGCCAGCACGACTTCGCCGACGAGATGGCACGGCCCGTCTGCTACTCAGACGCCCAACGATTTCGATGGGTCACCGTCGCGCTGGCCGCGTTACCCGTGCACGTTGCCGGTCTGATCCTGTGGGCCGAGCGACTCACATGCCCGACGACCAACGAAATCGTCATGTTCGTCTGGACCAATCCCTGGCTTGGCGGACTGTTTCACTTCGCGTGGTTCTTGTTTCTGGCCGCCGCGACCGGCCTGCCGAGCTACTTCTTCCATCCCAAGAGCGTACCGATCGAGCAACAGAACCGCGCGATCGCGCTGAGTTACTACACTTGCGGGACGTTGTCTCTTACACTCCTGCCGGTCAGCACGTTGACGGTGATGCTGCATGACTCGTTGGATGACACAATCCTTCTCGCTTGCCTTTTGCTCTCAATCATTCTTCCCTTGTTTCAATGGGGCATTTGGCTTTCGGAGCTAACGCGTCTGATCCGTCGCGTACTTCCGCAGCACCCCGGCCGCGCCGTCGGCGTGGCGATCCTCTGCCCGCTACTCTGGCCGTTTCTCTTGGGACTCTGTTTCGTCGTCCTTCCCGCCGTCGTCCTCTACGTCGGACTCATTATGTCCAGTTTGTTCTGAGACCGTCGAAGCGGGGGACTTTGTTTGATGTGTCTCGACATCCTTGGGTTCAAGATTGAATGGAATATCGCTACGCGAACGGTCGAGTTTCCTTACTGCCTTCAGGTTGATACTTCCCCCGTTATCCATGCCATCGACATCGACGCTGTAGAGTTTCGGATCGTCGCCTTCCAGCTTCATTCTGAACATCCGGCGCTCAGGCGAAAAAAGGTCGATCGGCAGTGAGGGCAGGTAGTTTGGCACCAGGAAGGCGAGGTCTTTCGGCCGTTCGCCATGATCGATTTGATACAATCGAATGGCCAGCGCTGTTGCTGCCATTCGACGACTGGCGAGCTGACGAAAAAAAATTCGAAGTTGAAGCCAAACTCGCTCTTCATTGCTCCAGCCGACGGAGTTTGCAATACGGTTACTAAACCAATGCTCTTGTGTTTTCGTGGAGAAATACGTCGAAACACGCTCGTTTACGTTGGACCAGTCGGAATCAGTCGCAGCTCCCACCATGCACCCCTGAAGCTCGATCCACTCGATCATTTCCAGCCGGTTGACGGGGCTGTAAAGAAACTGGAGTGTACTGTCAATGACTTGAATTCCTGTGCATACCCCAAATCCACAAACTGGAAGACTCCCAGTTGGTGAAGCAAGACCATCAATGCCCACTGCTCGTTCACCGAGCAGCGCTCGCTCGTAGGATTTTCGAGGACCCCGATCGTCCCAAAGCCGCGCAATGAGCGACATGACATTCGAGCGGCTGGCAGGAATGTCCATTCCGCCAGTTGCGCCGAAGCCAACGGTTATTTCAGAACCGAATTCCGAGATGAGCATGAAGCTGAGACCCGTGATCGGCCAACCGACTAGGTTGTCAATGATCTGTGGGTGGTCACACACTGCGTCGCCAAAGGCCACGATATCGTGAAGGAGTTCGACTCCGTCGGCGAAATCCCCTTGCTGGAACTCTGCGTTCGCAGCAACAAACAATACACGAGCAACCTGACGCTGCTGGCCCCACCATCCCGCGTTGCTGCGAGAGGTCAATGACGCCACCGAAACACTCCAAGGCCAAAACGTAGCCGAGCGCCGTCGAGCCAATCGCACGTTCTCAAGGACCATTGCGTTAGCGTCGATGAGGTTGGCTACGGCCCCGCGATCTTTGGCGATGCGGGTATGATCGTTCCAATAGGTCTCGAGAGAAACTCCGTCTGCAGTGGTCAGGACGATGGAGTTGGCAGCCTGAAGGTAGAGATTTGCAGCGTTCTGGTCATCCGGCACGGGCTCCTTTGGATCAAAATCCTCCGGATAAATCGGCTCGCCCGCCGCCACGATCCGCTCGATTTCGGCGTGCAGCAGCCGATCGGCGTACCACCCCCACCACAACCGCAGCGCCAACAGCCCGACCAGCAATAGTCCCGACCCAGCCAGAATCCGCTTGAGCCACCAATACCTCGGCGGAACCGGCACGGCCTCAACCTCATGCCCGGCAACCATCGTGTTCGAATTTGCCCCGACATTTTCGGCCATCGCCGGCCCTCCGCGCATTGGTCCACCGAATCGATCTGCGAACTGCTCCCCTCGACGCGTAGCGTCAAGAGTCACCCCGCGCGACCCCTGTGTCGCTTCGTAGCGAGCCGCGAGCTTCAGCTCGCGCGGCCCCGCGGACTTCATTTGAACCGCCGGCTTAGGCCCGCGCGGCCCAGTCCTCAACGTTCCTCATGGCGCACGAACTTTTCCGCGTGCCGCTGTGCCACTGCTCTTGAGCAGTGGACTCTTCCGAGCTAAGACCCTCAGCCCGCGCGGCCCAGTCGCCGTCCCCCTTACCAAGGGGGACAATAGGGGGTCCGTTTCGCTTGTCGAAAACATCAATCTCGTCGAGCCGCGGGCTTGCCCAACCAGCTGCCCGGCAGCTCGCGCGACCCCGGTGTCGCGTCGTAGCGAGCCGCGAGCTTCAGCTCGCGCGGCCCCGCGGACTTCATTTGAACCGCCGGCTTAGGCCCGCGCGGCCCAGGCCGCAACGTTCCTCATGGCGCACGAACTTCGCCGCTTGCCTCCGTCAGTTTGCCCGCCAGCGCCGCACGACCCGCCTCAACTTCCTCTCGAATTCGCGTCGCCGCGCCCACCGGATCGGCATCGCCGATGATGGAACGGCATACGCACACGCATTCCGCGCCCGCCTCCGCAACCGCCCTCGCATTCGCTGAATCGATCCCCCCGATCGCCACCAATGGAAGCGAAGTTCGCGCCCGCACCGCCCGCAACGTCTCCAGCCCCGCGATGTGCCCCTGCGGCTTGGTCGCCGACTCAAACATCGGCCCGACCGCCACATAATCCGGCCCCTCCGCAATCATCGCATCGGCCTGTTCGACCGTGTGCGTGCTCACGCCGACGATGCACTCCGCCGGAACCATCCGCCGCACCGCCGCCACCGGCAGGTCCTCCTGCCCGACGTGAACCCCGTCCGCCCCCGCGGCCGCCGCGATGTCCGGACGATCGTTGACGATCAGCATCGCCCCGTGTTCTCGACACAGCGCGACCAGCCGCCGCGCCCGATCCAGCAGTTCTCGATCAGTGAGATCCTTTTCTCGCAGTTGAATGCAGTCCGCCCCGCCGCGCAGCGCCGCCTCGGCCGTCGCAAACCACTCGCCTCGGCAATGCGACTCCGTGAGCAATACGTACAATCGCACGCCGCCGAACCGCTCCTTCGCCCGCGCGACAACGAAAAGCCGCCGCTCCAGCTCATAACCGCGATAGCGAAGTCCTTCGATCGCGGCCGCGCTGTCCGCGTCAATCGTCTTGCCATATTCCTCGATGACCCGTAGCGCCTCGCTAAGCCGCTTCGCAGCCGCCATCGCCACGTCCCATGCACCCGCCCGCCGAAACTCCCAGGCCGTCGTCACCTCCCGCCCGACATCCCCGACAATGTCCCGGTTGCATACGAGCGAGCCGCGAACTTCAGTTCGCGCGGACATTCCTTCACTTTCAGAGCCGCAACCGAGCACGCGACCGAGGAGGGAGCGGCTCCCCAAGGGGTGAAGCCCCGCAGGGTTGAGGCGACCAATGAGGGAGCCTTGTTCCCGAAGCCTCACCTCATCGCGAGGCGCAGGGCCAGGGAGCGGTATTGACGTGCCGCTGCTCAAAAGCTGCGGCTTTTGGTTGTCCCTCGGTCCCTCTGTCGCTTCGTCGCTTCGTGCCTCCGTGTCTTCTCCCCTCCGTCCCTCCGTCGCTTCGTCGCTTCGTGGCTTCGTCTCACCAATCCCTCGCACCGCCTCCACCAGCTCATGCCTCGCGCACTTCATCGCCTCCGTCAACGAAGCATCATCCAGCACGAACCGCGCATACTCCTCCATCACCCGCAACGCTTCCCGCGCCCGGTTGAAATTCGCATCGAGGATTCGCAGGATGGAATGAATGGACATCGTCAAGCTACTTTCAATTGTCGGAGATTCGCCACTTGGCAATCGCCGCACCGCACTCCGGGCAGATTCCGCTCAAGTTTCCGGTAAGGTCGTAATCGCAATGATGGCAATGATGCACGCGTGTGCGAGCCTTTCCATGAAAATACAACGCGGAAATCAAAGCCGCGATAATGGGAATCCAGAATGGCAAGATGAAACCAGTGATTGGCGGTCCGCCAATCGTCGGCACCTTCCAAAAGAACTTGGGAAACCATAGCCACTCAATTCCAAGCTGCCCCTGTTCGACAAACAATCCTTGCATGGAAAACGAACCCGATCCGACGGCCATGAACAGGGCTGGTCCCGCAACCTCCAACCCAATTCGATTCCAAACGCAGCCGTAGGCTTTTTTGAGAGTGATTGAGGAAACGCAGACAATGAGCAGCAAAACCGCGGCGACGATGCTTGCCCGCACTAACCTTCGATAGGTAGCTTTGCCGTCGTTCCGCATTCCGGGCACCTCGGTTCAATTAGCCCCTTCAAATGATACCCGCAGTTCAGACACAAGTTGTTTCGGCGCCGCGTCCGCTCGCGCACGCCGACGATCACCGCGAGAATCGGCCGGTAGAGCAGCAACGCGCACACCAGCCACACCGGCAAGCGCACATAACTCATCACGCCTGGCGAGGCGTGAAACATGGCCGCCCCGAACGGCGCTCGCCACGCGCCGCCGAAAGACTTCACGCTGCGAAATCCACCGATGCTGATCCGTCGCTCCCAATCCTCGGCGCGCGGAACGTCGACGCCCACCATTCGGCGCGGAAGTCTCGGCCAGGGCACGCTTTGCGATCGGACCAGAATGTCGGGGCCGACGCCGATCAGCTCCATCTCAACCGGCAAAGCATGGGATTGGACCCAGAAAACGCGGATTCGCCCCTCAAAAAAGTGCAGGGCCACGCTGTGGCGCGACAGCGGCGCAAGCGTGGCCATCGGGGTGGCGAAGAAACTCACAGCCCCGCAAATAGCCACGGCCGCCGCGAGCACCCCCTGGGCCACACTAAAACCGCGTCCGCGCATCGGTTGATCTTACCGTTATGCGCGCAAAAGTGGCGTTATTTGCGCGCTTTTTGCGCGCCATTTTCCATTGGTTTCAAAAAGAATTGAAAGTTTGACTGGCAAATTGATTTCCTCCGAACTATGCTATTATAGGGTGTGCCCGCTCGCGTCGCGGTCACCCGGATATCGCGCAGCCCGCGATGGACGATAACGGTTTAGGGCGACCCTCCGGCCAAATGGCGGGAATTCGGAAGTTGCTGAGAAAGGAAAGCGCATGTTGAAGGCAATTGGCGTCGTGTCGATTATGGTTCTGTTGACGTCCGGTGTTTCGGCTGTCGCGCAGACCACCGTGGAGCGCGAAGCAACGCGAATGGTAACGCAGAGCGATGCCGAGCGGTTGCCGGACATGACGGTTGGCGTGCAGGACGCGGCGTCGGAACTGCTGGTGCGGCGCGTGCCGACGGTGGATTGGGCTGATTCGACGTTTGAAGAAGTCATGGACTGGTTGCGCGATCAGGGCGAAGGCCGCGTGAACATCGTGGCGAAGTGGGGCCCGTTGGGCGTGCAAAGTGTCGGACGCGAAACACTCGTGAACCTGCGCCTGAACAACACGACGGTGGCCGAGGTCATGAACGAGGTGCTGGATCAGATTTCCGAAACCGGGGACGTTCAATACCGGGGAATCGGCAACAAGCTGACGATTTCCACGAAGCAGGATTTTGAGAGAAAACTCTACGTTCGCGTTTACGACATCACGGATTTGTTGTTTCGCATCGAGAACTTCGGAGAGAACGCGCCGTTGATCGACTTGCAGAATGCGGGTCGAAGCGGCGGAGGCGGTGGCGGCGGAGGCGGCCAATCGGTGTTTCAAGGGTCCGGGGGTTCGGGGCAGGAACGAGGCGCGTCCAGCCAACAGCAGGAACAGGAAAACGAGCAACGGCTGACCAAGCTGCGGGAGTTGATTGAGCAGACCATCGCTCCGCAGACCTGGGATACGACCACTGGGCAGAGTTCGTCGTCGACAATCCTGAGCGGCCAGGGCCGAATCCGAGTTTTCAATACGTCCCTCGTGGTGCTCAATACAATCGAAGTTCATGAGATGATCGCGGGCGAGTTTTCGTTCAACCAGTAGACCGGGCGCTGATTTCGAGTCGCGGAAGACAAATTCAGGATCGGGCGGGTTTCAGCCGACCAATGACCGGATGTGGTCGGCTGTCACCCGTTCGATCCTGATGGTTTTCAGGGGTTGGGTGTGACCGGCTACGACGTCGATGTCGCGTCTGGCGATGTTGAGCGCGTCGGCGAGGAAGCGGATCAGGGCTTCATTGGCTCGGCCTTTTTCGGGGGGAGCGGCCACGGCGATTCGCAAACGCCCCTGCCACGGACCCATGATCCGCGTGCGGGATGCGCCCGGGACGATTTTCACGAGCAACAGGACGGCCCCTTCGACTTCGCAGAGGTTGAGCATTTCGAGATTGTATCGTGTCGTCTTCCAATCCGGCGAACTCTGTACGGGTGAGAAGAAACAATCGGGCCCGTGATTGTTTAGGCGACGGGAACGCGCTGGCAGTCCGTGGTGAACGTGTAGAGTCGCTCCTTGTGGGCGGCGTCGACCGCGTTGGGGCGTCACCCACGAGGGGTGACGCTACATTGGTTTCCAGCGATTGGTGTTTCACCACAGGCTGTCAGGGCGGCCCTCCTCCGCCCCTCCGGGGCGGAAAAAGGCAAGGGGGCGAACCACGGGTTGCGCTTAGTTCGCCTTTTCGGCGAAGGGCGCTTCACCCGTGGCCACACCCCCTGACCCCGTTGGGGCCGGGAAAGATTTTCACTGAAAGTGTCACGAACTCGTTGGAACTTCGTTTGGAGTAGAGGCTATCCCAAAACCGAACAACTGGACTTCGATGGGTTGTCAAACGTGAAGATCGTCCAGCTATTCGAGGGTCCGCGCGAACTGAAGTTCGCGGCTCGCAGGGTTTTGGGATAAGTCTTAGATTGTTGTGGGCACGGCGAACGACGTATTACAGGCCATCGGGAACACGACGATGGTCGAGCTTCGGCGGGTGGCGCCGGCGGATGGCGGGCGCGTGTTCGTCAAACTGGAATGGGAAAACCCGACGGGAAGCATGAAGGACCGATCGGCGCAGGCGATGATTTCGCGGGCCGAGGCGGACGGGCGGTTGAAGGCGGGTGACACGGTCGTCGAATACACCGGGGGCAGCACGGGCACTTCGCTCGCCTTGATCTGTGTGGCGAAAGGCTACCGGCTTCGGATCGTCACATCCGACGCCTTCAGTCGAGAGAAGCTGGATCACATGGCAGCGATGGGCGCTGAGCTGACGCTGGTGCCGAGCGAAGGCGGGCGCACCACGAAACAATTGATCCTGAACATGATCGAGGCGGCTCGGGAGTTGAGTCGCAAGCCGAGCACCTTTTGGACCGATCAACTGAACAACCATGACAGCATCGCCGGGTACTTTCCGCTGGCCGAGGAAATCTGGAGTCAGACGCAGGGAAGGGTCGATGCGTTTGTGCAAAGCGTGGGGACAGGGGCGTCGTCGCGCGGCGTGGCGATGGTGTTGAAGCGGTACAATCCCAAGGTGCGGATCGTCGCGGTCGAGCCGGGCGAGTCGGCGGTGCTGCAAGGCGGAGAGGCCGGCCCGCATAAGATCGAGGGCGTCGGCATCGGATATACGCCGCCGCTTTGGGAGCCGGGTCTGATGGACGAAGTCGTCGCGGTTTCGACCGACGACGCGAAGGAAATGACGCGGCGGCTGGCGCGGGAAGAGGGGTTATTTGGCGGGACATCGTCGGGAGCGAACGTGATCGCGGCGATTCGCGTGGCGCAACAGTTGGGGCCCGGATCGCGAGTGGTTACGCTGATGGTGGATTCGGGTTTGAAGTATGTGAGTACGGATGTGTATCGCCAACGCTAGCCGACCCATCATCGGAAAGCGAATCGGAAGGCGCGCCAAGCGTCGAATCAGGGAGCGTCAGATGCTCGCACAATATGAAATCGGCGTGATCGGGGCCGGCAACGCGGCCGAGGGGATCGTTCATGCGATCCTGCGGAACACAATTCTGTTTTCGGATCGCATCATCGCGTCGGATCCGTCGGAGGCACGACGGAAGCTGTTCGAGGATCGATTCCACATCGCGACGACGAACGATAATCGAAAGCTCGTCGAAAACAGCGACATTTTGATTTTCGCGGTGAAGCCCCAGCAATACGCGGCAATGTGTCAAGATGTCGTTGATCTTGTTTGCGAGCGACACCTGGTTGTTTCGATCATGGCGGGCGTGTCGACGAAGTCGATCGAGGCGACATTTGACCCGCGACCGGTGCGTGTCGTGCGTGCGATGCCGAATCTTCCGATTCACGTCGGCGCCGGGATGGCGGGCGTGTGTCGAGGGCGGTTCGCGCAGCCGGTCGATTTGCTGCGGGCTCAGCGCATATTTGACGCCGGCGGGCGGAGCGTCGTGATCGAGGACGAATCGCAGATGGACGCGATCACGGCGGTGTCGGGATCGGGACCGGCGTATTTCTATTATTTCGTCGAGGCGCTGACCGCCGCGGGAGAGCGCGTGGGACTGACGCGACCGATGTCGGAGATTCTGGCGAAACAGGTGTGCTTCGGAGCGGCGCGGATGATGCTGGAATCGGGCGAAGCGCCGGCGACGCTTCGAGCGAAAGTGACGTCCCCGGGCGGTACGACGCAGGCAGCCATTGAATCGATGTCGGCGAACAAGGTTTTTGAGCACATCGTTGAGGGGGTCGCGGCGGCACAGCATCGCAGTCAGGAACTGGGCCGATAGGGTCGTTTAAGCAATCGGGCCGGCACTTCTTATCGATTTTATCCAATTGATTGCGTGGTTGGCGCGGGCGCGGATAATGAGCCTCGCTCAATTGCCGCGGCATGAGCGAATGCTGCCGACGGAAAGCCAATGACCAAGGCTTGCACCCGATGAGCACTATTCCCGGGCCGCAGCTGACGGAAGCGGAAATAGCCAATCCCGGCTCCATGGACAAGGTATCTCGAATGGGCAGGAAGGATGGCCGAGTGAACTTGCGAAACGAGACGACAAGAGCGGCGGCGTTGCTGATTGGACTGGTCATAGCGGCGGGCAGCTGGTCGGCCAGGGCAGCGGAGCCGGCGCGGGTTCGGACGTTGACTTATGACTCGGCGCAAAAGGACTGGGTCGAGATTCCGCCGCCGCCAACGGGAACGGTCGACGGGGACTTGTACGCGGTTCGTCGGTTGAACGCGGAGGGAAACCACGGCAAGGCGCTGACCGACGTGAAGAAGTTCATCAAGGAATACGGGAAAGCGGATTCGTCGTACCCGGAGGCACTGCTTGCCCAAGCCGACGCGATGGTCGGATTGAAACAGTTCGACAAGGCGCATGCGGTGTTGCAGGCGTTTCTCAACGAGTTCGGCGGGATGGACATCACGACGGAGGCGTTGCGCCTGGAGTTCGTGGTGGCGGATGCGTATTTGAGCGGAGTGAAACGGCGCGTATGGGGCATTTTCCGGCTTTCGGGCGTCGAGGAAGGGTACAAGATTCTCGATCAGATCGCGGCGGACCATGCGGACAGCAAATACGCGGAGATGGCGATCAAGGCCAAGGCGGATCACTTGTTTCGAACTGGCGATCATACGCTGGCGGAGATTGAGTATGCGCGGCTGCTGCGGAGTTTTCCGCAAAGCCGGTATCACGCTTACGCGCTGCGGCGGGCGGCGGATTCGGCCTTGGCGAGCTTTGCCGGGGCGGATTATGACGAGGCCGCTCTGATCGAGGCGCAAGAGCGATTCAACGACTATCGCACGCGCTACCGGGCGGAGTCGGATCGGAGCGACGTGGATCAGGTGCTGGTGGCGATTCGGGAGATGCTGGCGGAAAAGGCCTACCGGATCGGCGATTATTACGAGCGGACGGACCACCTGAGTTCGGCGGTGTTTCAGTATCGGCTGGTGGTTCGGCAGTGGGCGGACTCGGTGGCGGGCGCGAAGGCGAAGTCGCGGCTGGAGCTTCTGGGCGTCGCGGAGACGGTTGATGCGGGCGCGAAAACGGAGCCGTGAAATGAAAAGAACAGGGACGGGCATGGGCTTCGTTCGAGCGATCGGGGTCCTTTTGTTTTCGGTCGTTGGATGGGCGACGGTGGGATGCGGATATTCGACGAAACGTCCGTTTTCGACCGATATTCAAACGATTCACGTCGAAATGCTGGAGTCGAAGGAGTTTCGACGCGAGTTGGAGTTTCGGCTGACCGAATCCCTCATCAAGCGGATCGAGTTGGACACACCGTATCGGATCGCTCCGCGAAACAAAGCTGACGCCGTGCTCACGGGCGAGATTCTGAAAGTTGAGAATCGTACTTTTGGGAATGACTTCGACACGGATCGGCCGCGGGAGATCGGCTCGACGGTGATTGTCCGGTTTCGCATTCAGGATTTACGGAGCGGTGACATTCTGGTGGATCGCCCGCGATTCGTGTACCAGACGAGTTACATACCGCCGGTCGGCGAGACCTTCGCACAGGGGATGACGCGGGCGATGGACGGAATGGCCGAGCAGATCGTTGAATCGATGGAATCGACATGGTAGGCGAGCTATCATGGTTCAGGGGCGGGGTCGAACACAATTAGCCGAAGATCGCAGGAGCGACGTTCATGCCTGAAGGCGACCATGGTACACCGGAACAGCCCGGCAAGGGACCGGGCAAGCCCAACGGTCCGAACATCAAGATGTCTCGGAACGTGGTGAGCTGGCTGATTCTGCTCGGACTGGCGATGGTGCTGGTCGCGCTGCTGAATCAGTCGTTGCCGCTCACGCCGGCGATATCCATCAGCGAATTCGACAAGCTGGTGAAGAACCATGAGATCAAGAAGCTTGTCCTGAAAGAAGACGGGGTGATCGAGGGGATGCGGAAGACGGTGGACGGCGAACCGAACGCCGTGCCGGGATTTCGACTCGACTATCCGCGGGAGGCGATCGACAAGGACTTCATGGACGAGGTGGTGTCGTCGGTGCGCGACGCGGGCGGCGAGGTGAAATATGAAAAACAGAACCAGCTTGTGCTGTTGCTGTTGAGCATGTTGCCGTGGATTCTGATCTTCGGGTTCGTGTGGTTTTTTCTGTTCCGGCAGATTCGCAACGCGAACGGACCGGGCGGGATGCTGGGGAGCTTCGGACGATCGCGGCACCGCGTGACGCAAAAGGAACACACGGGCATCACGCTGAATGACGTTGCGGGCATCGAGGAGGCCAAAGAAGAAGTTCAGGAGATCATCGAGTTTCTGCGGGCGCCGAAGAAGTTTCAGCGGCTGGGAGCGAGGATTCCACGGGGCGTGTTATTGGTTGGCGCGCCAGGTTGCGGCAAGACGCTGCTGGCGAAGGCGATCGCGGGCGAGGCGGACGTTCCGTTCTTCTCGATCAGCGGGTCGGACTTTGTCGAGATGTTCGTCGGCGTTGGGGCGTCGCGGGTTCGTGACCTTTTCAAGCAGGCGAAGGAGAACTCGCCGTGCATTATCTTCCTCGATGAAATCGATGCGGTCGGTCGCAAGCGCGGGGCCAATTTCGGCGGCGGCGGACACGATGAACGTGAGCAAACGCTCAATGCGATTCTCGTGGAGATGGACGGATTCGACACGAACTCGCAGGTGATCGTCATCGCGGCGACGAACCGGGCGGACGTTCTCGATCCGGCGCTCATCCGGCCGGGGCGCTTTGATCGACAGGTGTTCGTCCCGCTTCCGGACTTGCAGGGGCGATACGAAATCCTCAAGGTGCATCTCCGCAAGGTGAAGCTCGGCCCGACGATCGACATTCGTCGGCTTGCGCGGGGCACGCCGATGTTCAGCGGCGCGGAGCTTTCGGCGCTGGTCAACGAGGCGGCGATCGTGGCGACGCTTCGCAACAAGGAATTCGTCGATCAGGACGATCTTGAAGAGGCGCGGGACAAGGTCCGCTGGGGTCGAGCGAAAAAGAGCGCGGTGGTGGACGAGCGTGATCGGCGGATCACGGCATATCACGAGGCCGGTCACGCGCTGATTCAAGCACTGGAGAAGGACGCCGATCCAGTTCATAAGGTCAGCATCATCCCGCGCGGTCCCGCAGGCGGAGCGACGTTTTCGCTTCCGGAACGGGATCGGATGGTGTACACGAGCGGGTATCTTCTGGCGACGATGCGGGTGCTGTTCGGCGGCCGGCTGGCGGAGCTTGTGTTCTTCAATGAGATCAGCAGCGGTGCCTCGCAGGACATCAAGCAGGCGACGGAGATCGCCCGGCGGATGGTTCGGGAATGGGGTATGGGCGAAAACGTCGGGTTCATCTATTTCGGAGAGGATGAGAACCGGGCGGCGATGTTTGACCTTGGAATGCGCGACTATTCCGACAAGACGGCGGAAATGCTGGACACAGAGATCAAGCGGATTCTCGATTCGGCTTACGAGACGGCCCGACGGATGATCGTCGATCAGCGAGACAAGGTCGAAGCGATCGCCAAGGCGCTGCTCAAGTTCGAAACGATCACTGGCGAAGAGGTCAACGCACTGATTCGCGGCGAAACGCTGGAGCGCAAGTCGGTCTCCGATCTGCTGGACGGCGAAGGGGCGAAGGCGCCGATCGGAACGGCGCGACCGATTCAACCGCAAGCACGATCCGGCCTGGGAACGGACCCACTGGCCCAACCGGGTTGAGGCTTTTTTCTCAGAAGTCAGGCCATCAAGAATTGACACCTCACTGTTGCGCGGGCGACCCGATTGAACATTGCGGGTGATGTGAACCGTCTTACCATTCATTGAATTCTTTTATTATCGGTCGGCCCGTCTTGGCAAGCCAACCATCCACCGGCTCGCTCCTGATTTCATTCCCCGCCCGTTGAAACACTCATTTAGAGTTGCTATAAATGGGGGTTCGGGGGATTGCAGTTCCGTCAGTATTGCGAATCTGGGATTCCGTGGAACAGCCTGACCTCAAGGAATGTCGCTCGGGGACGGGGTGTATCGGCCGGTGGAGGATGTGTTCGCATCCTTCGAGTAAAGAGGAGAGAGAAATGAAGCGAAATCACGGACTGACTTTACTTGGGGTGGTGAGCGTCTTGAGCCTTGCGGGGTCGGCACGGGCCAATGTTCTCACGATCACGTCCACGCCGCAGGAAAACACGGGAAGTTTCCTTCATAACGTTTTCCACACGGCGGACAGCAACGGCGGCGCGGGCGGCAGCATTCTGGCTTGGTTTGATCTGGACACGACGCAGTCGAGCACGTGGGATCCGGTTTCGGGCGCGCTGAGTCTGCATGTCAACGTGTATTCGGACGCGGGGCTGAGCAACCTGATCGGCACGGCGCACGGCGTCCACGGTTCGGATGCGCTGGAAGGGTCCGATTTCAACGCGTTCGATAACTCGATGATCGGCGTGATTGACTGGAATATCGACCTGACGGGGGCGAGCGCGTTCGCCACCTATATGACAGGCAAGCTTGGGGCGCAGCCGTCGGGCGGCTGGACGCTTGGACTCCAATATGCGGACCATAATTATGTGACGTCCAGCCAAGGCTATCGAGCCAACTCGTGGGAAAACGGCGCGGTGACGCTGTGGGGCGCCGACGGAACGCGTCGGGCGAACGGGTACCAGTTCGACAACGCGATCTTGGGAACGGACCTTGTGTTCACCGCTCGCGCGGTACCGATTCCGGGCGCGATGGCGTTGGGCGCGATCGGGCTTGGGTTCGCCGGGCTGATCCGCCGACGCATGGGCGGTCGCTGACGCAGTTCTCGATAGGCCAGAATCAACCATGACGTCGGCGAATGCCGGCGTCTTTTTTTTGCAATCGCCGGGTCCGGAAAACAGCGCTGATGATTCCGCCCTTTCCCAAACGGACCCTTTGGTCTGCTCCATGAACAACTCGATTTGTTTTCGGGCGGCGGCCGGTGTCGCACTGCGCCCGCGAACAAATCGCGGCGACAGGGTCCGCATTTGGTGTTTCCCATCGGTGTCATATCGTGACACTTTTTGATTGGTTCCGGTTATTGGATGCGGCGATGGGCGTCCGAAGATTCGGCGGGCGATTTGATCGTTTTTTCGCCATTTTCGGGCGAAATCGGCTACCCGGCGCAGGCCCGTTTCTGCGGCGAGTTATCCCGTCGATGCGTCAAGTGACGGACAATCGGAGACGATAGCGATACGGAACGGGGTTTCGGTCGGGGATCACTCAACGATGCAACGCAGGGCAAGCAAAACAACCAGCGCCAAGATTGATTTCGCGCCGCGCGAGGGCATGGGCCGCTGGCTGGGGCGGATTCAGCGATTGCTGCGCAACGCCCAGGCGGAATCGATGAGCGCGCTGCTGGCCGCCGTAGATGCACGAGACTCGTACACGCGTTCGCATTCGATCACCGTTGCGATGTTCGCGGGAGAAATCGGTAAGCGCATGGGTCTGTCCGCTTCGGCCCGACGAACACTCGAGGCTTCGGCGTTGCTCCACGACATCGGGAAGATCGGCGTTCCCGATGTTATCTTGAACAAGCCGGGCCGGCTGACGGAGGCCGAGTCGAGAATCATGAAGCGGCATCCGGAGACAGCGGTGGAGATTCTGGAATCGATCGGTCCGCTGGGTGAGCATCGCCGGATCATCCTGCACCACCACGAGCGATACGACGGCGAAGGCTATCCGTGCGGACTTCGCGGCGAAGAGATTCCGCTTGGGTCGCGAATCATCGCAGTGGCGGACGCCATCGACACGATGCTCAGCCGGAGAAGCTACAAGGCTCCGCTGCCGGTCGCGCAGGTACGCCGCGAATTGGTGGAACAGGCGGGCGTGCAGTTCGATCCGGCGGTGGTTTCGGTTGCGCTGGGCTGGCTGGATGACGGCGGACACGAATTGTAACTTCGACGACCTCTTCCCATTCGAAAATCCAAGCGTCCCTTCCTTATTAGGCTTGATTTCGCGACATTGTTGTATTATAATACTACAAGAGTGGTGGCGGGAAGCCGATGACATGGAAGGCGATCATCTGGGACTTGGATGACGACCCCGACGGCAACGTCATGCACTGCGCCAGGCACGGTGTCACGAAAGAGGAGGTCGAGGAGGCGATGCAAAACGTGATCGACACGGACGTGAGCAGAACGACCAGGCGTCCCCTGGTTTTCGGCATGACGAGGTCGAAACGACACATCCTGGTGGTCTACGAAGAAACAAGGGAGGGGATCTATCCAATCACCGCCTACGAAGTCCCGAGGAAACGAGGAAGATGAAACGAATCGTTCGCAAGAGGCGATTGTCGGCCGGCAAGGCGGTCCAATACTCCTCGATTCGAGGAAGGATCGCCTCGGAGCTTCCGGACATTCTGGATCGGCATCGTGATCGCATGGAAATCAGAGAGCAGTTGCGGGCGTTGTTCTCGCGACTCAAATCCGAAAGAGAGTTGAAGGGCCTAAGTCTCGCTGATCTGACGGAACTGACCGGAATGGATCGCTCCGCGCTGTCAAAACTTGAGACGGGGCAACGGTTCAACCCTACTATCGACACGCTTGCACGATACGCCGAAGCCGTGGGTAAGCATCTCGTGGTGACGTTGAATGACGCGACCGTGCGATGAAATGCTGACCGCGCATCGTTGAATCACGCCCCCTGAAGACTGAGACAGAAATCGATACGGGTCAGCGTGTGGTCTTGGCCAAGCATCGCCAGTGTTTCGCCGATCGCGGGGCTGACGGTCGTTCCGGAGACGGCGACGCGGAGCGGCTGGGCGATGTTTCCCATTCCGGTGTTCAAATCAGAACAGGCCTGCTGAAGCAAGGAGTCGATTCCAGCGGGCGACCAATCGGTCGCGGCGGCCAGTCGCGGCTTAACAGACTCGAGCACAGCGTAGCCGGTCCCATCATTTCGGGCGAGAACCTTCTTGACGGCGGCCGGATCGAAGACAATCTGATCGTCGGCCACAAAGAGGAACCCCGCCTTGGCGGTCACATCGGCAAATGTCCTGAACCCGGCGCAAATACGCAGTACATGGGCGAGTTGATCGTCCGATGCGGCGCGCATGGCCGGTGGGATATCCGAACCGACGTCGAGAAAACCTCGGAAGGCCTCGAGCAGTCGATCGCCCGGAAGGCGCGTGGCCCAGGTCGTATTGAAGGACAAGAGTTTTTCACGATCGAACTTCGCGTTGGTCTTTCCGACGCGATCCACGGAAAAGCTTTCGGTCAGCTCTTGCAGCGTGAATGATTCGCGGTCGTCACCGGGGGACCAACCCAGCAGCGCGATGAAGTTGATGACGGCTTCGGGAAGGTATCCGGCGACGCGGAAGTCGTGGACTTCGATTTCGGGGGGCCTTCGTCCCGCGGCGATCGCCTTTTCCTTGTCGCGCTTGCTCATCTTGCTTCCGTCCATGTTAAAGATGACGGGAAGATGGGCGTAGCGCGGCGTGGCAAAGCCCAGGGCGCGCTGGATGGCGATGTGCTTTGGCGTGTTCATCAGGTGCTCCTGGCCGCGAAGCACGTGGGTAATCTTCATCAGCTCGTCGTCGACCACACAGGCGAAGTGATAGGTCGGAAAGCCGTCGCTTTTCTGGATGACGAAGTCCTCGTTTTGCTCGGCGGGAAGGATCACATCGCCGAGAATGTCATCCACGACGACGATGTCCTCGCCGGGCATTTTCAAGCGAATCACGACGGATTGCCCGGCGGCGCGAGCGGCCTGGCCCGCGGCCATGGACGGGATCGGATCGGGTCGAACATAGCTGACGGCCCGTCTGTCGCGTTTGGCGGACTCGCGCATGGCGGCGAGTTGTTCGGTTGTTTCCATGGCGTAATAGGCATGCCCCGACTCGAGGAGAGTTTGCAAATGGCGGTTGTAGATATCCAGGCGCCGACTCTGAAAATAGGGTCCGAAATCGCCGCCGACCTCGGGACCTTCGTCCCAGTTCAGACCAAGCCAGCAGAGGTCATCGAGTATCTTTTGCACCGAATCGTCGACGTTTCGGGATTGATCGGTGTCTTCGATGCGAAGGAGGAACCTGCCGCCGGCTTTGCGGGAAACGAGCCAGTTGAAGAGCACGGTTCGTGCTCCGCCGATGTGCAGGTACCCTGTCGGAGAGGGTGCGAATCGAACTCGAACACAATCGTTCACAAGCTTCTGTCCCTGATGAATCACTGAGCATTGTCAACCGACGCGGTTTCTGGATTCCGGTTGGTTGCCGCTCGCCATCGCAGCACCGCTGCTTTGCCCCGATCCAATCGCCGAGCCGCGAGCCTTGCGGATGAGATAGGATACCGGTCCGCTCAGGCCGTACCACAAGGTGATCACCAGGAGAGTCGGAGCTTTGTAGGAAATAAAGACCGCCAAAACGAGAAGGACGATCAGAATCTGTTCGAACGGCTGTCTACCGAGAAGGTAGGCGCGATGAAACCGCTTGTAGGGGATTCGACTGACCATGAGGAACGCAATGGCAGCGGCGATCGCGGGCGTGGCGTGAACCAGGATGTTTCGCGCCATCGGGAAAATCTGCTGATCCTGAAACAGAATGAGGGCGACGAGAATGCTCGCCGCGCCGGGGCTGGGCAAGCCTCGAAAGACGCGATGGTCGAAATCGGCTTCGGCGTGCTCGACGTTGAATCGAGCCAAGCGGACGGCGGTGAAGGCGACGTACAGCGCCGCCGCGGCCCAGGTGAGTCGGCCGAGTACATGATCGCTGATGGGCGAGGGCATGATGGAATCGCCGGCGAGTTCCTTGGTCATGAAGGCGACCATGAGGGTGGCCGGAGCGACGCCGAACGTCACGACATCGGCGAGCGAATCGAGCTGTCCGCCGAACGTGGTGGTGCTTCGCGTGACGCGGGCGATCAACCCATCGAATGCATCGAGGATCATTCCGAACAGGATCAGGATCGCCCCGACGGCGAGATAGGAAGTAAACATCGCCTCAAAGGCCTTGAACTTCGGCGGCAAGGAGGCGAACTGGGCGGGCGTAACCCCCGCGCCGAAGTCGTACATGTCACGAAGTGCAAAATGAATGGCGGCAAAACCGCAAATCAGATTGCCGAGGGTCATCAGGGTCGGGACCATGGCAAGGGATCGGAGTCGCCGCCGGCGCGGGCGATGATCGGAATCACGGCGAGAGGCGTTGGCGACCAGTTTGGGCATAATGCTCGGCTTTCGCGTGTAGGTACAATCCTCAGGCTTCCGCAGGCTGGGTCGATCGACGACCTCCCCCGCCGGAGGCCTTTTCCGTTCTCGTCCGCTGACCGGCCGGATCGTCGATCGGCTGGCGCGCCATCAGCGTCAGGCCGGCCTTCACCTTGTCGCCGACCCCCACACATATTTCGGTCGCTTCGCGGCGAGGAATAATCAACTCGGTGCGCGACCCAAACTTAATGAGCCCAAAGCGCTGCCCGATTTCGAGGCGTCCGTTGGCTTTGACGTTGCAGATGATCCTGCGGGCGACGAGACCGGCCACCTGTCGCACCTCGACCGGGCCCGGCATCGGGCCATCGGGGTCGATGAGCACAGTATTGGATTCGTTTCGCTTGCCGGATTCCGGATGCCGGGCGTCGAGAAACTCCCCGGCTCGGTAAGAGAGCGACCGGACCCGACCGGCGACCGGAGAACGATTGATGTGGACGTTGAATAAGCTCAGGAAGATCCCAATCCTCGTGACCGGTCCCGCGATCAGCGGATGATCCTCCAAGTCGACGATTTCGGTTACGGTGCCGTCCGCAGGGGAGCACAGTTCGTCGGCGCGAAATACGCCTTTGCGGGGCGGGTCACGAAAGAAAGCCAATACCCAAAACCAAAAGACTGTGGGAATGATCGCAAGCGGCCAAAACAGCCACACGGCTCCAGCGGCCAGGCCGCCCAGCACAACGGTAGCGAGCAGGATTTCCCGAAGTCCTTCCCTGGCGATCATCAGTCCGGTTTCCCTTAAGGTCCGTTTCCCGCGAATCTTACCTGCCGGGGTGGAAAACGCACGCCATCCCCGAGGACTTCGATTCCTGATGGAGCGCCCCCGCAAGAAATGCTCCAAACCGACTTTTCAGCAGAGCCACACAAATAATGCCGTCTCATTGGCGAATCCAGAGTTGGTGATAGTGCCTTTGGGGTCGACCTGAGCGGGATTCTGGGTCGGCGGCGCACAATGCGGTATCCTGTTCAGGGGTCCCTGCCCCTTTCAGCGGAGCGCTTTCAGTTATGTTCGGCCAACTCCTATTCGTGCGGATTCGAGCGGCGGAAAAGGCCCTACGCGAAGGTCGGCTGGACGAGGCGTTCCGCCTGGCGATGGCGTCGGACTTGCGGGACCATCGGCGCGGACAGGCTGTTTTGGCCGGGCTCGCGGAAAAGTTTCTTGCCCGCGCCCGAGAACATTACCGAGCCGACCGGTTTTCTGAAGCGTTGCTGGACCTCGACCGAGCGGATGCCGGGGGCGGACTGAAGGATGAGATCGCCGAGCTTCGAAAATATGTGCAATCGGTCGCGGTGGAGCATTTCCGAAAGGACGACTCACGACGCCGTCGCGTGGATGACGCGGTGCGGCGGATCGAAGACGGGTCACTTGCGGCCGGTCGCAAGCTTTTGGAACAAGCCAGCCATGGTGATACGGCGGCGGCTCGCGTTCGACAGGTTGCTGACAAGAAATCGATGGAGATCGGCGACATCATCGGGCAGGCCGAACGATTGATCGCAATGGGACAATGGGCGGGAGCAGCCGACCGGGTGCGACGTGCAAAGTCGATTGATGCGCACGCCGCTGACGTGATTCGACTGGAAGCGGAACTCTGCGAAAAGGTGCTGGGCAGCGCACGTGGGACACTGATTCAAGGTTATCCGGCACGAGCGGCCGATGAACTGGCGTGTCTTGGCGAACTTGGAAAAAAACTGCCGGCAAGGCAGGAATTGGTGGACGTTCTGGCCCTGACGAGCGAGGCAGGCGATCATGCCCGGGCGGGCCGATTCGGAGAAGCCAAACGGTGCGCGATGAGCGCGGCGCGTCGGATTTCCGGCGCGAACTGGATCAACGAGGCCGTCGAGCAATTGCGAATGCTTGAGGAAGTCGCGGCAGCCCTTGCCGCCGGACCGCTTGGGGAGCGTTTGCGCGGCGGCAACGGAGGTCGAAGCATCAATATGCCTGACCCCGGCGTTGGTCGGGTGTCCCTGGATGAAACCGTGGCCATCCCGCACCGCATTGCATCGGGTGGACCGGCGACGGATCGGCTGCTTCTCCTGGTGGATGGCGGAGGGAGTTTCCTGCTCATTCGCGGCGGTGGAGCGACGATTGGGCGCGCCGCGACCGAGCATCCGGCCGACGTGCCGATATTCAGCGACGTGGCCGAGCGGCATGTGAATATTCAACGCGTGGATGAGGACTATTTCGCGTTTGCGACGAAGGAAATCGAAGTCGGCGATCGACCGACGCAGCACACGCTGCTTCGCGACGGCGATCGGGTGGTGCTTGGCAAGAAGGCGAAGTTTCTGTTTCGCATTCCCAGCCGTCGCAGCGCGACCGCGGTTCTGGAATTGAGCGACACGACGAAGATGCCGCACGACGTGCGGCGGGTCGTTCTTCTTCGACATGCGGCCACAATCGGATGCGGTCCGACGGCACATATCCCCTGTCGACACGCGGGTGTTCCGCTGGTGTTGTTTGAGCGAAACGGCGACCTCTGGGTGCGCCGGCAAAGCGACGGCCATGTGGACAATGAGGCCAAGGTGTTGACCGTCGGTCAGTCGATCGAAATCGGCGGCGTGGGCATGGTGGTGAAGCCGTGGGTGATGAAGGGATGATTCTGGATTGGCGATGGTTGATTGTCGATCGAACGAGTCTCTCGTGCACGCTGTCAACCAATACAAGGAAACGGCTGTCAGCATTCGATCGACAGCCAGACGGACGAGGCATTGGTATCAACCTGAAATGAGTCGAGAACGGCGAATATGATTCGGTTGGTGTCGAATCAATCGACAAGCGAAACTCGGCTATCGACAATGCGTTAAGGGCGACGACCATGGCGTATACATTCAAACACGGCGATCGACCGCTCGACGATTACACGGTCCAACGGGCCATCGGGCGTGGCGGATTCGGCGAAGTCTATTACGCCATGAGCGACGGCGGTCGCGAGGTGGCGCTGAAGTACCTGAAAGAGAATCCGGCGATCGAATTACGCGGCGTCAGTCATTGCATCAATCTGAAAAGCCCGCATTTGGTGGCGATCTTCGACGTGAAAAAGAACGCCGACGGCGAGTACTTCGTCATCATGGAGTATTGCAGCGGGCCTTCGCTTCGCGACTTGATGATCGCGGAGCCGAAGGGATTTTCTGCGGAAAAGGCGGCCTTTTTCACGCGCGAGATCGCCAAGGGTTTGTCCTATCTGCACGATCGCGGAATCGTGCACCGCGACCTGAAGCCCGGCAACATTTTCTTTGACGACGGATACGTCAAGATCGGCGATTACGGTTTGAGCAAGTTCATTTCCGTTTCGCGACACAGCGCCCAGACGTCGAGCGTCGGCACGGTTCACTATATGGCGCCGGAAATCGGCAGCGGCAACTATTCGCGGGGCGTCGACATCTATGCCCTCGGCGTGATGCTCTACGAGATGCTGCTCGGCAAGGTTCCGTTCGAGGGATCGACGATGGCCGAGGTGCTGATGAAGCACTTGACTGTTCAGCCAGAACTGGACGAACTCCCCGGCGCCTTCGGGCATGTGATCCGCAAGGCCCTTCAAAAGGACCCGAACGATCGTTACCAGACGGCGGAGGAGATGCTGGATGACCTGCTTTCGGGCGAGGAGATTCAGCGGAGTCTGGCCGGCTTCAGCACGAAGAGCCTGGAAGGCGCGGTGCGGATCGGCGGGCGAGATCGGGCCGATTCTCCGATTCCGTCGCCCAATCCCGCGCCGCGCGGATTTGTTTTTCAAGCGGATATCGGGCGGGGCCAAACTCCTGGAGCCATCGGAGAGGGAAGTGAACTGACGATGCGTCTGGCGAAAAAGATGGACCGCATTTCGCGGAAGATCGACCGCAAGATGGCGAAACTGGCGGGCACCGTCAACGTGGAGGGAAAATCCGCCGATCGATCTCCGTCCGAGAACGGGAAACCCGCGGGCATTCCATGGGCCCAGCCCGCGCCGTCGCGCGGCGAGCGTCGCAAGCGCTTTGTGCTTGTCGGCTTACTGCTGGTGGCGCTATCGGTCGGATATGGGTTGATCGTGGGCGGAACAGCCAAGGGGCGCAACGCCGACGAGCTTGGAGCTTCGGCCGGAATGTTGGTGGCGGCACTCTACTTCAGCGTGATCCTCGGTCGCGGACTGGTTCGGTGGTTCGGTGTGGATCATGGTCCGGGGTGGGCGGAAAGGCTCGTTCGAGCGATTTCCGCCACGCCGCTGCTGGCCGTGGGATGTGCCCCGCTGTTCGACATGGGTACAGGATTTTCGATGTGGCTCGGATTGATCGCGCTGGCGGCGTTCGGCAAGTTCGAACGCGACAGCGAAGGCGGGACCGATGGCGAGATTGAAATGGGCGCGCTGTTCACCTCAGCGATTTTCGCAATGATCCTGACCACGGTTGCGAGCGTCGTGCTCGGAAGCAAAGTGCAGAGTTTCATGTTCATCAGCGCCGGAATCGCCGCTGCGGCCACGCTTGTCTTGCAGGCCGGGGCGTGGTGGAACGTGCGTCATCGGTATCTTGCGGCTGCCGGAGCGAAGCATGAGGACGACGGACGGCCGCGCGGCGGACCCGGACTGGCGCCGAGGTCGGCGGACCTCATGCCCGCTCCCCCACCGATTCCGCCGCATGTTCAAATGGCGATAAACGCTGCCGACGCCGCGCAAGCCCAATGGTGGAAGTCCTGGGAATCCGGGTCGAGCGTGCCGCCGACCAATCCTCAATCGGCGTTGCATCCGCTTGCGCGGTCGATGTTCGTGCGGATGTTCTGGAGTCTCATCGCATTTGCTCTCATGGGCGGGACGATCGTGACGTTTGTCTATCCGCTCGTGGAATCCAACGCTGCGTATCACGACGTCACGCTGGCCGTCATCATGTGCACGGGGTGTGCGGCGTTCATGATCTTCGCCATTCGTAAGGCGACTCCGACCAAGCGACCGGGATTCTGGCGAGATACGATTCGACCGTTTTTGATCTCTGTGAGCATGTTCGGCATCGGCGCGACCACGACCGCGATTGCCCGCGAATGGAATCACGGGAGCGCGTGCGAGTTGGAAAGTGAGGCCCATTCGATCGTCGTCGTCGAAGCGGACAGGATCCGGAGTGAGGTTCGGGCGGCGATGGGCAAGGTGATGGCGGAGATTCCCGAACCGATTCGTCCGCTCGTTCCCCCGGTTCACGCCGCGGGATGGGAAGACGATGGGCAAGACCGATGTCTGTGCGACGGCGATCGGGTCGCACTGATCGCGGGACTGACCATGTCATCGCTGATGTTTCTCGGACTGACGCTGCTGACCGGCGGCAAACCGCGTCGGCCGCACGTCCCCAAGCCGTTCCTGCGCGGTTCCGAGAGTGTCGACTCGCCGAGCGCCGAAGTCGCGGCACAGGGGCGTTCATGAGTCTTCCTAACAATTCCTGACGAAGTTCGCCCGTCGCCCGCCTCGGCACATTTGCTACAATGGGGCCCAGGCGGCCGATCGCGATGGAACCAGTCGAAAGTGCAGATCATTTTCTCGTCGAGCAGATTCGCAGCGGCGTCGAGCCGGCCTGGCGGCAACTCATCGACCGATACAGCGGACGACTGCTCGCCTTCGCACGCGCGAGAACCGGCGCACTAAGCGATGCCGAAGACCTCGTGCAGGACACGTTCGTCGGGTTTCTTCAATCCGTCGAGCATTTTGATGCAGCGCGGTCGCTCGAAACCTATTTGTTCACAATCCTTCGTTACAAGCTGTACGACATGCTTCGGCAACGAAAACTGACGACGGTGACGGGTCCGGCGGATTCGCCCGACTGGTGGGACAGCGCCCAGCCCGACTCGCCCGAATCGCCCAGCGGATACGCGGTGCAGCGCGAGGCCCACCTCCAGCAAGAGCGATTGCTCGGCGAACTGCTGCGCGAGTTGATTCACGAGTTGCGCGACCGGTCGGCCTTTGACGATCTTCAGGTGATCGAGCTTGTTTTTTACGCTGGCAAGCGCAACATCGACGTCGGCGAGCTGCTGGACATCGACCAGAAAGCCGTCGCGGGGATTAAGTTTCGCGCGATCCAGAAGCTGCAGAGTTTCATCGCGAAGCGCGACCCTTCGGCCGTGTCGTGCCTTGAAGAGGATCACGCCGACGTGACCGTCGCGCGGGTGTGGCGCGAGCAGCGGCTGACCTGCTTGAAGCGGAGCACGCTCGGCTCGTTTCTGCTCGGCGTGCTCGATGAACCGTGGAAGAGCTACACGCAGTTTCATCTTGACGTGGTGGGTTGCCCGATGTGCGTGGCCAACCTCGCCGACCTCGAAGCCGAGGAGGATGTTATCGCTCCCGACGACGCCGAACGAATGTTTCAGTCGAGCGTCGGCTTCCTGCGATTGTCACATTCGGACGGAGGCGCAACGCCGGATGGATAAGAGATAACGATTGAGCAGTGAAAAAAGCACTGCCGAGGAGCGGTCGCACGCTAGCGGCTTCACACTCGAAACCGACAGACATATGATTCCGTACATGCCCAAAAATGTTGTTTTCGATCTGGCGGAGCGGTATCCCAACCTGGCCGCATGGGTGTTCGGCGGAGGGTGGGTCGAGATCGGTCGCGACTACGGCGATTCGATGGCACGGGCGCTGGACGAGGGCGGGCAGATCTGGGAAGGCAAACGAACTTACCGCTCGCTGGAGGAAATCCTCAAAGCCCTCGACAAAGGCATCGCCGATTGGCTCAAGGAAAACGAGTAAACTGTGGTCAATCCATCGCGCAAAAGCAGTGGCATACAGTCAGCAAAGTGAGAGTTTTGAAGACTAGAGCCGGCACCAAAGGATTTCTGCTAGTGCGCCGATTCAGCAAATATTGCGGGAAGGGATCGTTTTTTCAGAGCCGCGACCGTAGGGGAGCGGTCGCAGGCTACCCGTAGATTCAACTGAATCACGCCACTGGTGGCGTAGTGGCGGGCTGACGTTTTGGCGTGCCTGACCCTGCCTGAAAAGGATTCGAGATGGACCAAAGCACGAGACGCATAAGTTACGTGTTTCTTTGCGTTTTTCCGTTCGTAGCGGCTGGCCTCATGGCACGCCCGCTGCGCGTGCCCGGGCTGTATCAGACGATCGGAGCAGTTCATTTCATTATTGCCTGCTGCGCAGTATGGAAACTTGTTGCCATGCGGATCGGAACCGGCACTGCCGAAACGAAGAAGCTCGCACTCGCTGGCACGCTGTTTTTCATTCCTTTCGCGCTGATATCGCTTCTCTGGGTCGGCTTGGGTCCTCCGTGGGTCGCGACTCCGACGGAGAATCGAATGCGTTACTTGGTGCTCCTGGCCAGCGCGATGGCCATCTCGGTCGGGTTTATCGTTCTTAAAGACGCGCTCGTCGAGGCTGGCGAACGCATCTACTCGACTCTCGGAGTCGGCGTGAACATCTTTGCTGGTGCCGCCTACATGATCTGGTTGACGATCCACGTCGCCGTTTTCGCCGCAAAGGTGCGCGATGGACACGTCCCATCCGAAATGATTTCACTCACCAATATGAGCGACACTCTTTTGTTCGTCGCATGTGTCCTGACCTACCTGGCGACAGCCTGTTTTGCAGCATCTTTGGGACGATCTGCCTGGCTCGGACATATCGCCGCTCGTGTGTTCGTAATTGCGAACCTAATTGCCGTCCTGGTGATTACCATCCGAGGATTGTCCTTCCCTGATCCTGGCGCTGGTTCAACACCGTGGTATACACAGCCCGGGTTTATTGCCGGGATTCCTGCCGTTCCTTGGATTATGCCCTATCTGATTGGCGTTGTGCTGTTGAGCCGCGCCGGCGACAAACAAGTTTGACGGAAAGCCTCCGCTGAAAAGCCAGGCGGCACTGGTCATGAGCAGTGGGTTTGAATCGCGGAAGGCCTTCAGACGAACGGATCGTCCATTGCCATCAGCACGTCTTTTGGAGTATCTCAGTAGCGCGTGCCGGACCACTCCGAATCGAGAGGGTTGCCACCGAATCTCGCGGGGCTCCGCGATTGGTGCATTGAATCGCGCATCGTTCATCGGATAGAATCAGTGTACATGCACGTACACGGAGAATGACGCATGGCCACCAAGAACATCACTATTGATTTGGAAGCCTACAGTCGCCTGAAACGGGCCAAGGGGCGGACGGATTCGTTCAGTCAGGTGATCAAGCGTATCGTTCGCCCCCCGGTGGACGTCGAGGCCTGGTTGGAGACGCTGCGACGAAACCCGATCAGCGACGACGCCGCCGAGGCCGTGGAGGGCGCGGTCGCCCGTCGTGCATCAGGACGAAAACGGCGTGGCTGACATGGGCTGTCTCGACACCACGGTGTTTCTGGACTTGGCCGGTCGCGGCGGATCGTCCGTGCGGGTCGGGCGCGCCGCGTCATTCGCCGAGTGGTGTCGGACGGTGAGGGGCTGACCACGACTCGGTTGAACGTGGCCGAACTGTACGTGGGCGTCGCGCGATCGAATCGCCCGCTGCGAGAAGCGGAGCGAATCCGTCGCTGGCTTGCGGACGTGGCGATCCTGGACTTCGATGATCCTGCCGCACAGGTGTTCGGCGGCATCGTCGGAGAACTGCAGTCACGCGGCACACCCATCGGAGACATGGACGCGCTGATCGCCTCCATCGCCATTCGACATGACCAAACAGTCATCACCAGAAATGTTCGACACTTTCAAGCGGTGCCGGGCTTGAGGGTTGCCGGCTATTGACCGAGACGGCTGAAGCGAACGCCTCCACTTGACAACCCAGCGGCTCATCACGACCCTCTGACTGGCGGAAAACCTATGCGAGTACTTTCCGGCATACAGTCGAGCGGCAAGCTGCACCTGGGCAACTACCTCGGGGCGATGAAGCAGCACATCGAGCTTCAGCACGAGCATGAGTGCTTCTTTTTCATCGCCAACTACCACTCGCTTACAACCATTCAGAACCCTGACCTCGTGCGACAGTACACCCGCGACGTGGCCCTCGACTACCTCGCCCTCGGCCTCGACCCGAAAAGGTGCAACCTCTTTCGTCAAAGCGACGTGCCGGAAGTCACCGAACTGGCCTGGATTCTTTCGACGGTCACGGGGAAGGGACTGCTCGACCGGGCGCATTCCTACAAGGACAAAGTGGCCAAGGGGATCACGCCGACGATGGGCTTGTACAGTTACCCCTTGCTGATGGCCGCCGACATTCTGATCTATCGCAGCGATCTCGTTCCGGTCGGTAAGGACCAGGTGCAGCACATCGAGATGACCCAGGACATGGCCACGCACTTCAACCAGACCTACGGTCGCGAGGTGCTCAAGCGCCCCGAGCCAAAGCTCAACGAGGCGCTGGTCGTGCCGGGTGTCGATGGCCAGAAGATGTCCAAGAGCTACGGCAACGCGATCAACCTGTTCGACCCGCCGAAGGACACTCGCAAGCGGATCATGGGGATCAAGACCGACAGCACGCCGGTCGAGTCACCCAAGGACCCCGAAACGTGCAACGTGTTCGCGCTGTACAAGTTGATGGCCGGCGGCGACGAGGTTGGGAAGTTGCGGGAGCGGTATCTCAACGGCGGGATGGGATACGGCGAGGCCAAGACGTTGCTGGCCGACGCGGTCGAGCGCCTGCTTGGACCCGCGCGGGACCGGCGCGCTCAGCTTGCCGCCGATCCTGATTCGGTGGAAGATATTCTGACGGCGGCGGGAAAAAAGGCGCGGGCTGTTGCGCGCGAGGTCATGGAGGACGTTCGCGAGGCTTGCGGAATCGTCGCGGCGCAGGGCACGCACGCGTGACCGCGTTCGACGGACGATTGTCCTGGCAACTTGATCAGAGGGGACCACGGTGACGGACTACAAGGTCGCGCTCGACATTTACAACGGTCCGCTTGATCTGCTGCTGTTTCTCATCAAGCGCGACGAGATCGATATCTACGATATCCCCATCGCCCGTATCACCGAGCAATACGTTTCGTATGTCGCGGTACTCAAGGAAATTGATCCGGAGGCGGTCGGCGAATTCCTGGTGCTGGCCGCGACCTTGATGGAGATCAAATCGCGCACGCTGCTGCCGCGCCCGCCGATCGTCGAAGGCGAGGAGGAGGACCTGTCTGATCCTCGCTTCGAGTTGGTGCGGCAATTGCTCGAATACAAAAAGTTCAAGGACGCCGCGCGACGGCTTGAACACGCCGCCGGGGAGCGCTCGCTGCGCCATGAACGGCAACCCGTCCTTCCGCCGACAGCGCCCGACGAAGTCGATCTGGAAAGCGTTGATATCTGGAGCCTCTTCGAGGCCTTCAACCGTCTTTTGCAGCAGATCGGAAAATCCGGTGGATACCATCAGGTCGGCGTCGATGACACGCCGATCACGCTGCACGCCACCGACATCGTGGATTCCCTTCAGCGAGCGGATGGCCGTCAGAGCTTCGAGGAGGTTTTTCGGGGTCGAACGCGACCGGAGATGATCGGGCTGTTTCTCGCCCTGCTCGAACTCATCCGCCAGCGGCGCATTCGCGCGGTTCAGGATCATGCCCTCGGTCCGATTCTGATTGAGTTGCTCGACGCCGCGCCGCTCGATGAAGTGGATGTGGAAGATGCGGCGGCCGATGTTGAAGGGCATGAAGAACGGCCTTTCTTTCACGATGCGCGCACGCACGACGACCTGGCTGACAATGACGCACCGGAGGCGGAGAGCAGCGAATTCAGGCTCAGCACAATGGACGATGAGGCGGCGGACGCTCAGTTTGAAGCTGAGTTGGCGAAAATCCAGGAGGTCACGCTGGACCTCGAACGTCCGCCGGACCATCGGGCAATGTCGGAGGAAAGAGATGAAGCCGAGCAAACGACTTGAAGAACTGGGGATCACGTTGCCGACCGTCGCGGCACCGATCGGGAGCTACGTTCCCGCGGTTCGCGTCGGCGCGTTCGCCTACACGAGCGGTCAGGTGCCGTTTCGTGACGGGAAACTCATTCGCGCGGGAAAGGTCCCGACCGAATTGTCGCTCGCCGATGCGGCTGACGGAGCAAGAATCTCCGCCCTCAACGGCATCGCGGCAATTGCTGCCATCGCCGGCGGAATCGACCACATCGCACGCATCATTCGCGTTTGCGTATACGTGAACAGCAGTCCGGGATTCACCGAGCAACCCAAGGTCGCCAACGGGGCCAGTGATTTGCTTTTTCAGATTTTCGGCGAGGCCGGTCGGCACGCGCGGTCGGCCGTCGGCGCTTCGGAACTTCCCGTCAACGCCGCCGTGGAGGTCGAAATCATGGCGGAGCTCTCGCCGGGTTAGCCCTTCACCCATTCTTTTGGTCCGGTCACCAGTCGCAAGTCAATGCGACTTGGACGCTGTCCATTTTCCCCGATAAGATCACGGTGTACCGAATGAATTGAAGCGCATCAAGTTCATACGCTCAAAGAGGAGTCCTTGTCGCCATGCCGAAACACGATCAAACCGAAAAAGTCATCATCATCGGATCGGGGCCCGCGGGGTGGACGGCTGCGATCTATGCAGCCCGGGCTAACCTTCGACCGCTTGTTTTCGCCGGAAGGCCAAAGAGTGTGCCGACCACCGTGCTTCCCGGCGGGCAGCTGATGCTGACCACCGAGGTGGAGAATTATCCGGGTTTTCCCCACGGCGTGACGGGGCCGAAGTTGATGGCCTACTTCGAGCAGCAGGCGGTTCGGTTTGAAACGCGCATCGTGACGGACAACGGACTGACGCCCGATGTTTCCAATCCCGATGACGGACACAGCTATACCTATCACGATTGCAAGCGGGTCGACCTGTCGAAGAAGCCTTTCGTCGTCGTCGGAGAGGATGACAAGGAGTATCGAACCCACTCGATCATCATTGCCACGGGCGCGACGGCCAACTGGCTGGGACTGCCAAATGAACAGAAATTGGCGCAAAGCGGCGGTGGAGTCAGCGCTTGCGCGGTCTGCGATGGAGCGCTACCGGTTTTTCGCGACAAGGTGCTGGCGGTCGTGGGCGGCGGCGATTCGGCCGTTGAGGAGGCAACCTATCTCACCAAGTTTGCGTCCAAGGTTTACATGATTCATCGGCGCGACGCGCTTCGGGCATCCAAGATCATGGCCGAGCGGGCCAAGAACAATCCCAAGATCGACTTTCAGTGGAACAAGACGGTCGTCGACGTGCTCGGCGACAAGATGATCTCCGCCGTCAAATTGCAGGACACGACGAACAAGAAAGAGTCGACGCTCGAAGTTGGCGGGCTCTTCATGGCCATCGGACACACTCCCGCCACGGCGTTTCTCGATGGCCAGCTCGCGCTTGACGCCAAAAAGTACATCAAGCTGGCCGATCCGTATCGCTCCACGACGAGCGTCGAAGGCGTCTTTGCGTCGGGCGACTGCGTGGACAGCGTTTATCGACAGGCGATCACCGCCGCGGGCATGGGCTGCAAGGCAGCCATCGACGCGGAACGCTGGCTGGGTGAAAAGGGCCTGGAATAGCTCTGCCTTCGTGTACAGTGTCGCCGGAGGGATTGGCGGTGAGTAGAATGTCGGCATGATCGCCCGGCTGCACAGCGTCGCCTTCAACGGCATCGAGGCCGTGCCCATCGAGATCGAAGTGGACGTCGCCCGCGCGGGGTTTGCCGGTGCGACGATCGTCGGCCTGCCGGACCCCGCGGTAAAGGAAAGCATCGAGCGCGTTCGCAGCGCGATGCAAAACTCGGGCTACCAGTTTCCCCGCAACAAGACCGTCATCAATCTCGCCCCGGCCGATATTCGCAAGGAAGGGCCGATGTTCGACCTTCCCATCGCGCTCGCCATCGTATTCGCCGGAGGCGACGTCTTGGTCGATGGCACGGATGGATACGTCGTGGCCGGGGAACTTGCCTTGGACGGTCGGGTTCGTCCGATCAGAGGCTCGCTTTCGGCGGCGATTCTGGCGCGGCAGCGCGGAGCGAAGGGTGTCATCGTGCCCACGCAGAACGCCCCCGAAGCAGCCGTCGTGGATGGAATCGAAGTCATCCCAGTTGCGTGTTTGACGGACGCCATCGGCTTTCTTACCGGTCAACTTCCCATCGAACCCGTCGTGGTGGACGTTCATCGGTTGTTCGCGGTGTCGTCAAATTACGAATGCGATTTTGCAGATGTTCGCGGTCAGGAGCACGTGAAGCGCGCACTCACTATCGCGGCGGCGGGCATGCACAACGTCTTGCTCATCGGTCCGCCGGGAACGGGAAAAACGATGCTGGCCAAGCGGCTGCCGACCATTCTACCACCGTTGTCCTTGGAGGAATCGCTCGAAACGACGCGCATTCACTCGGTGTCAGGCGAACTGAAGCCGGGCGTTCCGCTTCTCGCGACTCGGCCGGTGCGAACGCCGCATCACTCAGCCAGCACCGCGGCGATGGTCGGCGGCGGAACGATTCCGCAGGCCGGCGAGGTTTCACTGGCGCATCACGGCGTTTTGTTTCTCGACGAGTTTCCGGAGTTTTCCCGTACGACGCTGGAAGCGCTCCGCCAGCCGCTGGAAGACGGCGAGGTGACGATCGCCCGCGCGCACACGACAACACGGTTTCCGGCGTCGATCCTGCTCCTCTCTGCCATGAATCCCTGTCCCTGCGGATTCGTGTCGGATCCCCGCAAAAAATGTTCCTGCACGCCGCAACAGATTGATCGCTATCTCGCGCGCATCAGCGGTCCGCTGATCGACCGGATCGACATTCACGTCGAGGTTCCGTCGGTACCCTTCGGTGAGCTGCGGAGTTCCAGAGATGGAACGTCCTCTTCGGTGCTTCGGGAGCAGGTCGTGGCGGCGCAGCGGCGGCAGAGGGAGCGGTTCGATGCAAGCGCGACGATGGCCAACGGGCGAATGAGCGGAAAGCTCCTTCGAAAGTACTGTAAACTCGACGGTGCCGCGGAATCCGTGCTTCGGCAGGCGATGACCGAACTGGGACTGTCCGCTCGCGCCCACGACAAAGTACTGCGTGTCAGCCGCACGATCGCCGACATTGCTGATCGAGAGGATATCTCTACCGAGGACGTGCTCGAGGCCATTCACTACCGGCGGTTGGATCGGAAAATGTGAACGCAGAATGCCGTTTCGCGAGCCTTGTTTTTTCTCGTGAAGTCGCCAAGGTATGTTCGCCCCATGCGCTGGGACCTTTCACCGCAACGGTTGCTGGCTGCCTATGTCGTCGGCATTTTTCCAATGGCCGACGAATTGGGTGAGATCCACTGGCTCGCGCCCGATCCGAGAGCGGTGATCGACCTGGATGGGCTTGTCGTCTCGCGCTCGCTTCGAACCGTGCTGCGGCGGGCCGTGTTTGAAGTGCGGATCAACACGGCGTTTGCGGAGGTGATTGCCGCTTGTGCCGATCGGCCCGACGGCACCTGGATTTCTTCGCGGATTCGAGAGGCATACATCGCGCTGAACCGCCTGGGATTCGCCCATAGCGTTGAGGCGTGGCGGAATGGGGCCTTGGCGGGCGGCCTCTATGGCGTATCCGTGGGCGGAGCGTTCTTCGGGGAATCGATGTTTCACGTAGAAACGGATGCGTCGAAGGTCGCGCTGGTCCACCTGGTGGAACGAATGAAACAACGCGAGATGACGCTACTCGACGTCCAGTTCATGACCGACCACCTCCGCCGTTTCGGCGCCGTCGAGATTCCCCGGGCGGACTATGAGAAGCGATTGGGCGAAGCGGTCCGTCGGACGTGTTCGTTCGTCGAGGAGTCCGGTCGGCTGACTTTGGCCGACGGCGTGCGGGAGTATTTCGAGCCGTGAATGTCGAACCAGCGACCATCCCCGGCAACGAACTGTTCGTGCGCAACATGCGGCCGCTGTGGCGGCTCGATGCCGAACTGGCGCTGCGCTTGGATGCGGTCGCCGACGAGGAACGTCCGGCGCTCGAAGCGACGCGATGCGGGACGTGGACGGTTCGCCGCGCCGGACCGAACGGGACAGCGATGTACCTGCACAGTCGGCACGACCCGGTCGCCGAAGCCCGACACTGGGCCGATGCCGTCGATATCGACGACAATTTCTGCTTTGTGGTCGCGGGATTCGGTCTCGGCTATCACCTTCGGACGCTGTTCGAGCGGCTCAAGGGCGATTCATTCATCATCTGCACCGAACCCGACCTTCGCCTCGTGGCTTCGGCGCTGACCTGCGTCGACCTTTCGGAAATGCTCGCGTCGAAGCGGTTCATTCTGCTGGTCGATGACGATAAGGCCGCGCTGCACGCACGATTGCAGCCGATGGGCACACTCATGATGCTGGGCACGCGGTTTGTTTCCCACGCTCCGTCGTTGCGAGTCGCGCCAAAGGAACACGAGAAGATCAACGCGGCGCTGTCCGAATTCGTCACCTACATGCGCATGTCGTTGACCACGCTCATGGGCAATTCGCGCATCACATGTCGCAACATCGCGATGAACCTGGTGAGCTACGTCTCGACACCATCGATCGATCTTCTTCGCGATCGGTTTGCGGGCGATCCGGCCGTTGTCATCGCCGCCGGACCGAGTTTGTCGCGCAACATTGATCAGCTCGCCAATCTGAAAGGCAAGGCCGTCCTCTGTGCCGTACAGACGGCCCTGCGTCCGCTGCTGGCACGGGGCATCAAGCCGGATTTCGTCACCAGCCTCGACTTTCACGAAATGTCCCGCAAATTCTTTGAATCGGTCGGCGACCTGAGCGAAATCCATCTCGTGGCCGAGCCGAAGGCCGCCTGGCCCGTAATCGACGACTATCCCGGTCCCGTTTCGCTACTGGACAACCACTGGGCAAGGCTTGTCCTCGGCGATGCGCTGGCCGGGCGGGCCGGGCTGCCCGCCGGGGCCACCGTGGCCCACCTCGCCTTCTATCTCGCCGTGTATCTCGGTTGTGACCCGATCATCTTTGTCGGGCAGGACCTCGCCTTCACCGGTCACGTTTTTTACACACCCGGCGTTGAAATCCACCGTGCCTGGCGAAGTGAAATCAATCGATTCAACTCAATGGAGCACAAGGAATGGGATCGCATCGCCCGCAATCGATCGATTCTGCGCCGCGTGGCGGGCATGGACGGCGGGCAACTGTACACCGACGAATTGCTCTTCACCTACCTTGAACAATTCGAGAAAGATGTTGCGGCCGTCGGACGGACGGTGATTGATGCGACCGAAGGCGGAGCACGAATTCGCGGAACGCAAACCGCCACGCTTCGCGAAGTCGGCGAGCGATTCTGTTCCATGGCGATCGGCTCGGAACGATTCTCCTACAAGAAAATGGTGCAATGGCGAGACCCTTCGCGCTGGCCACAGACCGCCGAGGAATTGCGACGCCGCTTCGACGAACTCGCGGAGGTTGTCCGCGTCTGTGATGAGCTGTTGACGCTTCTCGCCGAACTTGACACCATGGTGGACGATCCCGATCGGTTTAACCACCGCCTCATTCGCATCGATGAACTCCGCGCGAAGGTCTACCGCGAAAGCCGGGCTTATCAAATCGTCAACTCGGCGACGCAATTCATCGAGTTTCGGCGGTTCTCGGCGGATCGGCGCATCGGACTGGCGACCGGCAAAGGGCCGGAGCGCGCTCGAAAGCAGATAGCGCGTGATATCGAGTTCATCACCGGCGTTCGCGACGGCGCCATAGAGGTTAAGGAAATCCTCGGCGAATCACTGGCTCGTGTTAAAGAAAGGATGTCAAAACCAACCGCCCCGCTTGCGTCAGAACTTCGTCACGCTCGATAAGTGAAAGTCCGGCAGTCGAACGGCCGGCAGTAGCATCTTTCCGCGTTCCATGGTGATGGCTTCGAGAGGCGCCGTGGCCGACTCGACCGATGCAAAGCACCGCAGCGGGCTGTCGTGAAATCGGAAGTTTCTCACGCCCGCGACGATCTTTCCGTCCTCGACCAGGAACGTTCCGTCTCGAGTCATGCCGGTAATGGTCAGGTCCGTCGGGTCAACGGAGCGGATGTACCAAAAGTTGGTGATTAGCACGGCCCGTTTCGTATCGGCGATCAGCTCGTCGATGCTGCCGACGGTGGGTCCGGAGAAACTGAGAATCGGCGCGCTGGGCCGGGGTGTCGGCTCGACGCCGTGCTTCTGTGCCGTGAAGCGGTCGTAGTAAAGCTGCTTGAGTACGCCGCGATCGACCCAGGTCATCCTGGTCGTCGGAAGTCCCGAACGGTCAAACGGCTCGCCGGTCAGATCGCGATGCGTCGGATCGGAGCGCAGAGTCAATCGGGGATCGAGAATCCGCGTACCGAGCTTGCCTGCTAGCGCGCTGTTACCCTTGTGATAGCTCTTGGCGTCGATCGCAAACTGCAAGGCTCCGAAGACGCCGGCCACCGCGGCCGGCTCCAGGATGACCGGATAGTGTCCGGCTTCCAGCTCTCGCGGCGACTTGGATCGAACGGCCTTGTCCACGGCGCGGCGTGTCCGCGGTGCGATGTCCAATGCGTTGATATCGCGGTGGGCATTGTAGGTCCAGCCGGAACTGTCGTCCGCGGTGGCGGTGAGCGAAAACTCGGCTTCGGTCGACTGGTTGTAGCCGATCAACCCGGTGGATGCGGCAATGCCTCGAGCCGCAACCGAGTTCGACAGGATTCCCGCGCCGACGAGCCCGTTTTTTTCGCACTGTTCGATGACCGGCTTGGTCCGCCGGGCGATGTCCATCGGAACCGCCGATGCCGTCGAGGATCGAAACGAAGGCAGGATTGGATAGCGCTGCGGTGGCAAGGGCGGCATGTATTCCGGGTCTTCCGGGGCCAGGCGAGCAATGGCTTCGGCTTTGCGGACCATTTCAACCAGCGACTGTTCGTCAAGCCGGTTCGTGCTGGCTCCGCCGCTTTTCTTTCCGAACGCAACGCGCACGGACACGCCCGGCTCTCGAACGGAAACGTTCTGAACGACCTGATTGTTGGCAAATCGCAGTGTCGACGACTCGGCGTCATCAAAACTCACGAAAGCGTCGTCCGCCTTGGACGCGGAAAGAACGGTGTGGGCGATGCGCCGAAATGTCGATTCCGATGCCAGGTTCAGCCCCATTCGCAGTGCTCCTTTTCCGGCGGATCACGCCTTTGGATCGATGACGCTCACGCCGCGAAACCGCGCCGGACTCGCCGCGTGCGTCATCCATCCTGATTGCCCTGGTTGGCCCTTTCCGCAATTGATGAAGCCGTGTTCTTCCCAATGCGATCGGTCGGCCACACCGTCACAACTGTTCCAAAACTCCGGTGTGATGCCGTTGTAAATCACGTTCTTCAGCATCGCCCCGCGCTTGCCGTTCTTGATCTCCCAGAAACAGTCGCCGCCGAACTGGAAGTTGTAGCGACGCTGGTCGATGCTGAAACTTCCGCGACCCTCGATGTAGATGCCGTCCTTCACGTCCGCGATCAGCGAATCGAGCGTCTCACCGCCCGGTTCCAGCCCGATGTTGGCGATCCGCACGATCGGAACCGAACTCCAACTGTCCGCCCGGCACGATCCGCGAGAACGTGCCTCACCGATCGCTCCGGCCACCTCCCGATTCGTGGAATAGCCCTTGAAAACGCCTTCTTCGACGATCGGCCACTTCTGACCGGCCACACCATCATCGTCGTAACCGGTACTGGCCATCGCGCTGGAGCGCGTGTTGTCGGCGACAAGGCTGACGTATTTGCTGCCATAGCGAAACGAGCCGAGCATGTCGGGTGTGAGAAAGCTCGTACCCGCGTAGTTGGCTTCGTACCCCAAGGCTCGGTCGAGTTCCGTCGGATGACCGCAGCTCTCGTGAATCGTGAGCGAGAGATGTCCGGCATCGAGCACAAGATCGTATTTCGCGGACGCGGGTTGGACCGCCTTCACCTTTTCCACCGCTTGCGCGGCCACGCGCGGCGCTTCGCCCAGCATGTTCGCGGCCGTGATGTGCTCATACCCTGCCCGTCGGTACGGAATGGACAACTCGCGCGACTGAAAATCTCCATCGTTTTTCGCCGTCGCCCCAAATCCGCCGCCAACGGCCATCAAGTCAAAATCAATAACCGAACCTTCCGTGGATGCGTAGTGCTTGACATCGTGCTGCGCCCACAGTGATCCGTTTGATCGGATGATCCCTTGTTCCTTCTGGACGATCTCGCTGACGCGAACCAGCAATTGACACTTCTCGTCCAGCGAAACCGAAAATGGATCGACTTGGAATGCCGTCTTGACCGTGTCGCGATGCACGGGCTCGTCGGCCAGGCGAACCGGAGACTTCATCAGCGTGTGGCTGGCCCGCGCGATCGCCACCGCCCGATCGGCGGTCCGCTCGATCTCCTCCGCCGAAAAATCGGCGCTGGCCGCGAAGCCCCACGCACCCTGATACAACGCTCGAATTCCGAACCCGCTGTCGTAGCGCTCGCTCACGCCCGCGATCCGGCCGTCCTCCGCGCGCACGAATTGATTGCGCGTTTCCAACAACCGAATGTCGCCGTATTCGCAACCGCCCGATTGAATGCGCGACACGGCCAGCTGTGCCAGCGCCGGCCAGTTCTCTTTCGCCACGGGACCCATCGCTCCCCGCGGCAAATCGGCGAATGGACGTGAGCCGTGGATCGCGCAACCGCCCAGGTACAAGGCTGCGGCCCCTCCGGCGGCGGTGCATAAAAACTCTCTTCGATCCATTGGGATTCGCACGGTCATTGGTCTTCTCCGGTCGAGGGTTGTTTCCGGAGGGAAGCATAGGGAGACGCGGCGGCATCTGCAAGCCTCAACGAGCCTTGGTCGGGCATTGATGACGTGGTCATCGGAGTGGACCGGGTAGGGAAAAAGGAATGGCTTCGAACCGACACTTATCGTTGCTGCTTGACTTCCGGGCGATCGCCATCGGGGCGAAGGCGGGCAAGTTGTTCCCGGGCGACGACATTGTCAGGCTCGATCGTCAGCAGTTTCTCAAACTGCACAATAGCCTCGTCATTTCGACCGACTTCCGCCAGCGCCGCCGCAAAGGACTCCAGCAATCGCGGCGATGGTTCCGCCAGCGATTCCATTCCACGCTGCAACACCGATAACCGATCGTGCTTGGACAGACGCACCGCGGCTTCCGCGCGACGCATCATGTAATCGGAAAGCCGAACATAGTCGTCGGAATTAACCCCCGCCGTCTCGGCCGCCCGACCGCCGACAATCTCGATGAGAAGATCGTATTGGTTCGCCACGACCTGGAGCGGACCGCGCCGACCGGGCTGTCTCTCGACGTCGGCCTCCGCCAATCGGAGCGCGGCGAGGGCTTCTCGCTCGGCCTCATCACGCTGCTTCACCAGCGCCAGCATGCGCGCCAAGTGGTTGATGAATCGAACTCGCTTTCGTCCGTCCGCGTCCACGGCGGCACGGGCCAGCCTGAGCGCTTCGTCACGCGCGCCCGTCTTGTTGGCGGTGATCGACAATCCCGCCAGCACCGTCGGTTCCGAGGGGTTGAGTTCGGCCGCCCGGTCATAATTGGCCTTGGCCAGTCGTGGGAACTCCCCGATGAACAGATCGCCCAAAACACGGTATGCTTTCCAGTCAGTGCGCCCTTCCCGTGAATCAACAAACCGCCGAAGCTGGTCAATCGCTTCGCCGATCCGACCGTTCAACGCATGAAGCCGCCCGAACAAATAGGGTAGCCACGGATTGGCCGGATCCGCCGCCTGCAACGCCAGAATCCGACGATTCAGCTCCGCGGCCAGCGCCGGAACTTCATCCTCGATGGCTGACACGTCCCATTGATCGATTAACGATCTGGCCGCCTCGACGGATTCCGTGACCGAGACCGCCGCCTCCTCTTTGGCGCTCGTGGATACCGTCGTCGGCGCTTCCGGCGGCTGCACGGCGATCGCCGTCACCACCGTGCAAATGTGTGAAAACACGAACGCTCCACCGATCGAGATGCGCGTAAACAATGGATTGTTCAACGTGACGTGCGGAGTTGTCATGGGAAGGCGTCGAGATTTCGCCGCGGCGGCCGAACGAAACCGTTTCGTCATTCGCAGGCAGCGCACAACACAAGCAGATGCACTATACGCCGCTGAGCGATGACGAGCAATGGTTTCGGGCTAGGCGTTGGCGGAAAAGGAAACAGTCTGGTCGGCCTCAGCGCCGACAACCGCTTCGTCGCCCGGCTCCGTGCCTTGACGAATGCGATTGACTTTGTCGACAAGCATTTGCCACGTCTCCCGCTCGATGCGCAAGACCTTGAGGGCGTCGTCGATGTCCCCGACGCTCCGTTTGACGCACGCGTCCACAAGCTTGCGATAAAGAAAGTTGTAGACCGACGCCACGCGCTTGCATAGTTCGGGATTGACCTCGTAATTCAGGCCGTTCAGCATTTCGAGAATGATGTGCTGAGCGCGCGTCAGTTTCTCAAACGACTCCTCGTAATTCTTTTTCTCGATCGCGTCCCGGCCCTGAAGCGCATACCGAATCGCGCCGTCGTAGAGCATCAATTGCAGTTGCTCCGGCGTGGCGGTCATCACCGCATCTCGCAAATAGGGATTGACCTGCGGTTTGAGCATCTTCCTGGGTCTATCGGTTTTCGATCGCGAGGGCTTCATTTGCGGACGCGTCCCGAATGGGTCCCATAAAGAATGCTCCCTGGCGCTTTGAGCGAACGATCAGAACAGCCCGCGATCACTGGCTGGCAACGAGCTGGGCGAGGTCGGCCAACGAATTCTGCTGGTCCTGAAGTCCGGCAAGGGCTCGTTCGAGACCCGTGAACTGTGCTTCAAGGCGTTTACGCTTGGCGGCGAGCAGCACGTTGAGGCTTTCGATCCGCTTGTTAAGCACTTCCTGCTGGTCGCCGATCAGATCGTCTTTGCGCGCGATCAATCCGTCCGCCGAGCGGGTCAGGTCGTCCAGCGTCTTGTCCAGCGTCGCGCCGAATCCGGTCTCAGCAAGCGTGAAGAGCTTCTCCACGGCCTCAGGCGAAGCCGAATAGGTATCGCGAAAACGAGTCTCGTCGAACTCAATGCGGTTGCCGGACGCGGCCCGAAGTCCGATGGAGAAAAGTCGCGAGACCGCAGGATCGGCTCCCGCGTACGAACGCGTCATTGTTCTCGCGAGTCGGTTGCGAACCTGCGTGATCGTCGCGTCGCCCAGTAACGGACCGCCCTTGTTGGTCGTCGTGTCGAATCGCGTTGCGTCGTCAATCGCTTTCTGAACTTCGTTGTATTTGGCGACAAACGTCTTCAGCGTTTCCACCATCGAATCGACATCCTGATTCGTGCTGACCGTGACGTCTTCCGGTGCGGCTGAAAGCAGATTGACAGTGACACCGGGGATAACGTCCTTGAGCGTGTTGGTCGCGCTGGTCATGAGCTTGGCCACGCCCGCCCCCGATTGTCCGATGCTGATGATCGCGTCTTGCGCGCGGGTCAGCGTGGAAATACCCAGGTCGATAGCGCCGGAGTCGATGATCAGTTCACCTCGACGTCCTGAAGCGCCCGATGTGATCGTCAGACTAAATGGATTAACGCCGCCGCCGTCGTTGATCACCGTCGCCGAGACGCCCGCTTTGGCCGCGTTCAGCTTCGCGGCGATGTCTTTCAGCGTGTCGCCCGCGCCGACGTTAATTTTGATCTCGTAGCTTCCGTCGATGGAGTTTTGGCCTTCGGCCGCAGTGCCCGCGAGACGCAGGTCCGTCGCGGTCGTACCACGATCGCCGTTTTCGATCGTCATTCGACCGACGCCGCCCGACGTGTCAACGATGACGATACCGTCGCCATTGTCATTGATCTTCGCCTGAATCGTTTCGGGCGTTCCCCGGTTGACCGCGTCAATCACTTCGCCGACCGTCTTGAGATTCGAGGCAAGACTGACTTGAAAGATCGAACCATTGGAATTGGTGATCCTTAGCGTTCCGAGGTTGATTCCTCGTCCCCCGTTGAGTTCCGTGAGCTTCGTCTGCCTCGACACATATTGCAGTTGCAGGTTGCCGCCGTTCACGGTTTCACCCGCCGCGAGATCGTGCGAGCCGGCAAGGCCCAGGCTCGCCGCGAGGCTCCCGCTCACATCTCGGATGTCCACCGCGCCGCCGAGACCGGTCTCGTCTTGTAGTGAGATGCCGTTGCCCGCCGCGTTGATCGACGCACGAACCGACAGAATCGGATCGGCGTTGATGAGGTCCAGCACGTCATGCAGCGTCCGCGCCGACGAAAGATCAACCTCCGACGTCTGCCCTGAAGAGTCGGTGATCGAAATGACGCCGGTCGTGGCGCCTTGTCCGCCGCGAAGCGAACTTAACAAGACCGTGTTCAAGCCGCCGAATAACGGACGAGTGGTGAACGACTGACCACTATCAAACGTCGCGCCAATCAGTCCCAGATCCGCCGCTGTCCGTGAAACGTTACCGTCCGCATCCTGTCCCGAATTGATCGTCACCGTGTTGTCGAATCCCAGCGCCGACAGCGTAATGCCGCTTCCGTCCGCTGAGACGGACGCCTCCACCAGCGACGCATTCCCTGGCGCAAAGTTGATCGCTCGCACAAGGTCGCCGACCGTCGCCACGCGGTAAACGTCCTTTCCCCGAATGGACAGTTCCGTTGTTTCGCCCGCGATGCCCAGGTCGGCCGCGGCGAAGCCCGAAACGTCCTCGATCTTCAGCGGTTTGGCGGTTGCCGCGGGCGCGTTCGTCGTGTCCGTGACAAGGAAGAACGAGTTGACAATCGTTGCACTGATCCCCAGCCCCGCGCCGTTGATCGCGTTGCGGATGTCGTCCGCCGTCTTGGCATTGGTCAAATCGATCTCCGCCGACTTGCCGCTGCGGTCGGTGATCCGAATAATTCCCAACCGAACGCCGTTGCCGCTGTTGAATGCTCGAACATCTGTCGATGTGCGCAGCACGTCTGTCAGCGATACACCGAACGTGCCGTAGCTTGTGGCAACTTCGAGGTCGTCACCGCGCGCGCCTTGCCCAAACCGATCGACGCCCTTGCCGTCGCCCAGCGAACTCAGCAACGTGGACATCGACAGAGAGTGAATGTCCGCGCCGTCGATCCGACTGCCCGCGACGTTGGCAGCGATGCCGAGGTCCTTGGCCGTGAACCCGTCGACCTTATCCGCGATGACCAGGTTCCCGGAACCGTTGCTTTGGTCTGTAATGACGATTCGCTCGCCCGTCGCTCCGTTGGAGGCCACGCCCGTTACGCTCGCTCGAACATTGACCTTTGTGTTGGAATTGATCGCGTTGAGCACGTCGTCAAGCGTGAAGGCTTGAGAGAGGTCGATGTCCGCCGTCGCGCCGCTTCGATCGGTAATCGTGATGACGCCGCGGCGCACCCCCCGCCCGCCGTTCAACTCGCTGAGTTCCGTGGCCCGGTTCACACGTCCCTTTCCGAATTCAACCGAAATGGTTCCGATGCCGACCGGCGTTCGGTCACCGTCGGCGAATCCCCGCGACGCCACCGTATGATTCGAGACCAATGAATGAACGCGAAAGGTCGTGCTCCCCGCAGCCGCGGTTTCTCCCGCGACCGCCGTTAGTACGCTCTCATTGCTGCTGGCAGCATTGAATTTTCGGAAGAACGACAGTTTGCCAACGCTGCTTACCGCGCTCTTCATGCCTAGAATCTGGGCCGAGATGGCGAGCAGGGCCGCTCTTTGGGTATCCAGTGTCTTTGACCTGTTCTGCAACAGAGTGACGGGCCTTCCCTCCAACGCCATCAGCTGATCAATAAGCTGGGCCGTGTTGATGCCGGAAATCAGCCCGACTCCGCTCGAAATCCCACTCATGAGAATGTCCTCTCTTGGCGCGAAAACAGCCACTCAAATTGCGCGCAGACGCCCCTTTCGCTTTATCGGCCGTTACATCCACACCGCTCAATGGCAGCCTTCAGAGTGGGCTGAAAACCGCAAAATAACGTCATGATTGGTGGCAAAGTGGACTACTGCAGCAGCGAAAGCACAAGATTGGGAACGGAATTGGCGATTTGCAGTGTGTGTTGAGTGCTTTGAACCAGAATTTGCGCTCGAGTGAGGGCCGACACTTCAACGGCGATGTCGGCGTCTCGAATGACAGATTCCGATGCCGTTACGTTTTCAAGTGCCACACCCTGGGCATTGATATTGGCGTCAATTTGATTGCGGTGCAGGTTTCCGATTCGGCCGCGATACGATGATACCTGATCGATCGCTTCCGCGAGGATTGCCTGTGCGGTTGGGAAGTTCTTGCTGGCCATGTCATTGGCTTCGCCGGTGCGTAACGTGTAGAGCAGACCGACAGTGCCGTCACCAAGCCTTGTGGTGTGGACCGAATCAAACCCCAGATGCAGTTGCCCAGCGGGATTCACTTGCTGAGTCAGTTGAAAAAGCGAACCGCCGCCGTATACGGTGAAGTCAGCGGATGAGAGGGTCTGGGCAAACGCTGTATCCAAATCGAAACGGGCGTCGAGACCGTTGGCACGGACGGTTGCTTGTGTTCCTCGTCCTTGGGCGCGCAGGCCGTCCACCAAAACGCCTACATCGACGCCACTTCCGCGCAATTCCGTACCACTATTGGTACCAGAAACGAAGTTGCCGGATATCGGCTCGACGGAAACAAAGGAATCCGAACCATACCCCTGACTGTTCAAGATGATTGAGCTGGCCACTCCGCCGATGGAAGGCGTGGACACGACAGCCGAGATTCCGGTCAGCGCGGTCAGCGTGTTTATAGACGAGCGGATTTCAGCGAGCGTGGTGCCGGAACCAAATGTCAGCAATTGACTCCCGGAGTTTCCGCGAATCTGCACGGTGACGGCAGAGGTCGTTGAGACGCCGCTCGGAGCGGCCCCGACAAGCGCAATGCGACCTGTTTGCGCGGATTGAACGACTTCCACGGTGACGTCGCGCGTGGCACCCTTGGGAACGTAAATCGAGAACAGTCGAACCGCGTTGAACGCCGCCGGCGACGCCCCAGACAGCAAGTAAGACTGCGTTCCGTCAATGAGTTTCTTGCCGGCAAACGTCGTCGTGTTCGCGATGCGATCGATGCTGGTCAGAATCGAATCAATCTGGAGCTGGTTGGCCTTGACTTCCTCGGCGGTGAGCGCGGCGTCGTTGGCCGAAGAAACAATCAGACTCTGCAAGTCAAGTAGAAGGGCCGAGACCTCGTTGAGCGCACCCTCGGCGGTCAGCAATACGTTTCCGGCGCGTTCGGAGTTTTCGATGGCCTGCTGGATGGTTCGGATTTCGCTTCGCAGCCGTTCGGACGAGATCAGCCCGGCGGGGTCGTCGCGCCCGCGGTTGATGCGCAGACCGGTGCTGAGTCGTTCAAGGCGCAGGCCCAGGTCGGCCGAATTTTGCGACAAATGGCGGATCGCCTGATACGCGGCGATGTTGGTGTTGATGCGACTCATGGCGTCTTCCCTGACCCCAGTCTTGTAAGCCGGGCTCTCGACCGACTCGCGCCGGACCACCGTGTGCAGGCGCGGGGAGAAGGCGATCTCCCCATTGTTTTTCGGCGGATGATCGGACGTGGTTGAATAGCGCCGCATTCAGGAATGAACCTTGCAGCGTACTACCAAACAAAAAAACACCGCCCCGGTCGAGGTGACCGAGGCGGCGTGGGTTCTTATGGGTTCGCCCTAGTGCCCAAGGCGATCGGTTTAGCGGGACGTCGCCGTTACTGGAGCAGCGACAAGGCCGCCTGCGGTTGCGAATTGGCAAGCCGCAACACGGATGTCGACGAACTCACGAGGATTTGCGCCCGCGTGAGGTTCGAGGTTTCGACGGCGAAATCGGCGTCGCGGATGGCGCTTTCGGCAGCCGTGACGTTCTCACGAGCGACTTGCAACGAGTTGATTGTCGATTGCAGCGTGTCCTTCTGGAACGAGCCGATGCGACCTCGCAGGCTGGCCACCTGATCGATCGCCTTGCGGACAATGCGTTGGGCGGAAGCAAAGTTCTTGCTGGCCAAGTCATTTGTCAACCCAGTCTTCAAGGTGGACAAATAGCCGACATTGGCATTTCCGAGGTTGGACGCCGCCACTTCGGCGAGTCCAATCGTTTCCTGTCCAGACAAACCGACATCGGGCGAAATTGAGAACACGGCACCGCCGCCGGTGATCTGAAAGCTCGACGTGCTCCCAGTGGTTCCGCCAAAAGTGCTGGTCATCGTGAAATCGACCGACAAACCGCCGGTCCGCACGGACGCATCGAGTCCCTTTACAACCGCGGTACTGCCGTTCACGGTCACGGTGCCGTCGACGCCGTAGTCCTGTACTTCGGCGGCCTGCGAAGAGAAGGCGGTGGTCGAATTCTCGAGAATCGAGACTGACACGAAGGCATCGGAGCCGTAGGCAGTGCTCTGGAGGACAAGCGACGACGGACCGCCGGAGGCGGCTGATGCCGTCGCCGAAACGCCGGTCAATTCCTTTGAAGCATTGATGGCCGCGGCGATGTTTGCGGTGGTGGTGCCGGAGGCAAAGCTGAGCGTATCGGTACCGTAGTTGCCTCGAATCTGAATGGTCGTCGGATCTCCCAACGTTCCGTTTCGGACGCCGGATCCGTTGGTGCCAGCCAGCACGGTGCTGAGAAGCGCAACCTGCGACTTTGCAACGACGTTAATATTGACATTTCGATACGAACCTGACGGCAGTTTGGCGGCGTTGACCTGGACACTGGCGAGGTGGCTGACCGTTGCACCAGTCGGCTGATTCACGTTGATGCCCGACGTACTGAAGTCGAACGCACCGTTAAGGAGTTTCTTGTTGCCGAACGCAGTGGCTTCGGCCAATCGATCTATCGAGGCGAGAATGCCGTCGATCTGCAACTGGTTGGCCGCGACTTCTTCCTTCGTAAGCCCGGCTTCATTGGCCGTCTGGTCAATCAGGTTCTCCAGGCTGAGCAGTAACGAGCTGACTTCCTGCAACCCGCCTTCAGCGACGGACACGATGGTGTCGGCGCGGTTGGCGTTGTCGATGGCGGTGGAAATCGCTCGAATGCCGGACCGGAGCGTTTCGGAGGCGATCAAACCAGCCGGATCATCCTTGCCGCTGTTGATGCGCAAGCCGGTGCTCAATCGCTCTAGCGACTGGTTGAGCGCGCGGTTGTTGATTCCGATGGCGCGGCGGGCGATCAAAGACTCGACGTTCGTATTAATCCGACTCATCCTGTTTCGTGCCTCCAAAAGCGCCGCGGGTCCAGTTTGCGTCGCCGATCGCTCGAATGCGATTCAGCATCGCGTGCCCGCGGAACTGTGCGACCGAATTCACGCGGTCGCGGGCTCGTTTCGGTTCGATCCGGTGAATCGGGATTCCAATCACCGCCGAATCGATGGGGCGTCGTACCGAACACATCGCCCCGGTGCCAACCTGTGTGTTTCCAGCGACTCCGCCGCCAACCATTGGTGCGACCTAGACGGCAGCGCCGTTTCGTCGCGGGTCGGTTTCGGCCGGTTGATGCGCGAATCCCGACAAGACAAACAATCGTCTCACCGATAACCCGCCTTTAGTACATTCGGACCAGGACTTTGGCGTGAACCCTTCCGCTGCCGGAGCCAGTCGCCGCATTCGGCCGATAATCGGGCACCGGCCGAGATTCCAAACAACCACTTCAGGCATTATTGGACCGGGGCCGCTGGCAACCGCGAATCCAAGATTGATCGAACGGCGCGGCATTTTGCCCAGCGGCGCCGGAATCAGCTCTCGCCCGTGCGGTGAGGCGCGAAAACGGAATTGAGAAAAGCGAATGCAAGGGAGGCTGCGCTCAGCGGCGTCGGCCACCAAATAATCTGAACAGTCCAACAGGAAGTCCGCTGCTCACTGGGTCATGGGGTAGGGTTCGGCGCAAGCAGCCTGGAGTCGCGTCCTTTGCGAGCAATCATGGAGGCACGCAAGGCGTAAAGGAGTAAACACCGTGGAGAATCAGCAGAAAATCGGAGAATGGCGCGGTTGCGGTTCGTGGCGCCAAGCCCGACGATCATCCCGTGGCCGTGAGGGAGAGTTTTTGCTCGACGGCCTTGGCAATCAGCGAGTACACCTTGCTGGGAACGACGTCGATTCGAAGGGCTTCGGCCAGGTCCTCGATGTCAGCTTCGATTGACGGCAGCAGATTGATCAGCACGGTTTCGTCGAGTCCCGCGAAGGCGAGCGCGGACGAACAGACGGATACAATCGCGTCAGCGGATGGCACTTCGCAAAGCAGCTTTCCGATTCGGTCGGCCGCCTGAAGCATTCGCGCCACGTCGGCGACATCACCGGCGCCTGGTGAGGTGGAGTGCGAGAGATTCACTGCGCTGGCGACGCTGTCGGGAACGGTCCAATGGGCGAGGACCATGGCGGATACCTGGGCGTGCGTCACCTCGGTCGCTTCGATTTCCTGTTCCGGCGTCACGGAGGCCCCGTGTGGGCGGTATTCGGCGACTATGGGGGCATACTGCTTCGGAAACGCCTCGGCCAGAATGGGAACGCCGATGTCCGCAAGCAAACCGGCAATGAAGGCCTCGTCCTGCACTCTCGGAATCCGCATCTGGGCAAACCGCGCGGCGATGACCGACGACGTCAACGATCGCCGCCAGAAATAGCTCATGTCAAGTCCCGTCACGGTTTTCTTTGACATGGAATCGACGAGATAACGACCCAGGAGAAGTGAGCGGGTTCGTTTGGGACCCAGCAACGTCAATGCCTGTTTAGGCGCTATCACTTTGTTGCGAACGCCGAAAAGAGCTGAGTTGGCAAGGCGGAGCAACTCGCTCACTGTTCCGGGATCGGCGGAGAGCGCCTTGACAAGATGACCGTATTCAAAATTCGGGTCCTGCATGATCTGGATGAATCGAAGAATGACCTGAGGCATTGACGGAACAGCCGCAGACTTCTTGATGGTATCGAGCACTCTGGCATTCATCGAAATGGCTCCTCGGTTGCGATAGCCGAATGCCGTAACGGATCCGGCGGATTTTCATCCAAGGGGCACGCGAAGACGATCGAGGGATAGGACTTGCGCTCGACGTCCGAATGCCCGCTGCCGAGTCCATCGGACGGAAGCGCCGGGGGTATTAGGAATCTCGGGCGAGACACGAGGGTGAGAGAATCCACGCATTTCACGGAATGCGTGCGAAGCGGAGCGCGTAGAACGCCCGAATCGGCGGGGTCAAGCCGCGCTCTTCAGCTTCCGATAAACCATTGATTCTCGCACTTTTGCCGACGAGCGACGGAAGGACCGAGGTCATGGCGACATTGATGCTCCAGAAAAATGCAGTGCTCGAAGTGGCGGATGAGCCGATGTCTGCCGGTGCCAGGCGAACGTCCCAAGCCGAACCGAATCACACGGTCAGTCATTTGGCCGGCGTTACGGTGATCATCCCGTGTTTTAACGAGGAGACCATGGCCGTCGAAACCGTGCGGCGGATTGTCGGATCGTTTTCGGACGGACAGCGGCCGCTGGAGGTGATCGTTGTTGATGACGGATCGACGAACAGGACGACGGAGTCACTTGAGGCGATGGCGAAGCCGGTCGGCGTCAAAGTGATTCGAAACGACCGAAACCGGGGCTATGGATTCTCGATCAAGCGGGCGGTGGCGATGGCCGCTCACGAGCTGATCGTCATCACCGACGCCGATGGCACGTATCCGAACGAGCGGATTCCCGAACTGGTCGAACTGATGGCCGATGCCGACATGGTTGTCGGGGCGCGAACCGGCGACAGCGTTCATATTCCATTGGTTCGCCGGCCCGCGAAGTGGGCACTTCGACGACTCGCCGCCTATCTGACCGAGACAGAGATTCCCGACCTCAACAGCGGACTTCGGGTGATGAGGCGAAGCCTGATTCGCCGGTTTCAGTCGATTCTTCCCGACGGATTCAGCCTGACGACGACGATCACGCTGGCCTTGCTCACCCACGGCCATACGGTGCGGTTCGTGCCGATCAACTACGCCAAACGGATCGGAAGCTCATCGATCCGTCCGATCCGCGACACGCTAAATTTTCTCAGCCTGATCGTGCGCACCGTGCTCTACTTCAAACCGCTCAAGATTTTCGCGCCGACCAGCGCGATTGTCTTTGCAATCGCCGTTGCCATCGCCCTCGTTTCCAAGTTCGTCTTTGGTCAACTCGCCGATGTAACCTGCGTGACGCTTGCGTCGGCCGCGATGCAGCTTCTGGCGATTGGGCTGCTGGCCGATCTGATCGACAAGCGCTCACCGCGAGCGACTTTTGGAGCTTGAGTTGAACGTGATTTCCTTGCCCACATTGCCCGCGGTCGGTTGCTCATCCGGCGGCGTTTCGTCGTGTTCTGCCGCCGATCGTCGGTTGCGAGTTCTGTTGATCAATCCGCCGCGATTCAGCGAATTGATTGGAAAGAACCCCGCCATTGTCGAAAAGCATCGAGGTTTCAACCCGCCGCTCGGCATCCTTTCGCTGGCCGGATACCTCGAAGAACATTCGTCGTTCGAGATTGATCTGTTGGATGCCCAGCCGCGCGGACACACCTACGAGCAACTTGAGGAGATGCTTCGGTCCCGGCCCGCCGACGTGGTCGGCATCACCGCGATGACCTTCACGCTCATCGACGTGTTCAAGACCGTTCGCACGGTGCGGCGCGTGATGCCCAAGGCTCGAATCGTCCTCGGCGGTCCGCACGTTCACTTGTATCCCAACGAGACGATCCGTCATTCGGAAGTCGATTTCCTTGTGCAGGGCGAAGGTGAAGTTGCGTTTCTTCAATTGCTCAACAATTTCGATAACGCCGCCGCCTGGCCCAATATCAAAGGACTTGTCTATAAAGACGAGCGGAGTCAGATCATAAACAACGGCATTGCCGCGACCACGGAGAATCTCGACGAACTCGGGATGCCCGCGCGGCACCTGCTCAACGTCGGCGATTACACGTCGCTGCTGGGCCGCGACAATGTCATCACGACGATGTTCACGTCGCGCGGCTGTCCCTATCGCTGTACGTTCTGCGATCGTCCGTATTCGCCGGTGCTCAGCGGCTTCCGCTGGCGCAGCGCGAAGCACGTCGCCGACGAAATGGAGACTTGCCTGTCGCTGGGCATCAATGAGGCCTTTATTTACGACGATACGTTCACGGTCCGCCGCGACCGCGTGTTCGAACTCTGCGACGAAATTGAAAAAAGAAGAATCAAGTTTCGGTGGGATGTCCGGGCGCACGTCAACACCATGACACCCGACCTGCTCCGGCGAATGAAGCAGGCCGGCTGCGACCGTATCCACTACGGCGTCGAGTGCGGCAACGACCGCATGTTGAAAGTCATCAAAAAGAACGCGACCGTCGCCAAAGTGCGCGACGTCGTCGGCGAAACGAAGAAGGTCGGAATGGAAGTGCTTTGTTATTTCATCATCGGCCAGCAGACCGAGACGGCCTCCGACATCGCCGATACGCTCGCCCTCGCCCGCGCGCTCGATCCGAACTACGCCCATTTTACGATTTTTTGCCCGTATCCCGGGACCGAAATCTATTTTCAAGGCCTCAAGTCAGGGGTCATCCGAAACGACGTCTGGCGAGAGTTCTCCGAGAACCCGCGCGATGGTTTTGAGCTGCCTGTCTGGGAAGAGAACTTCTCGCGCCACGAACTCCGCGAAATGCTCGTCAAGTGTTACAAGTCGTTTTACCTTCGGCCCCGCTATGTCGCCCGCAATCTGCTCCGCATTCGTCGATTCGGCGAACTCAAACGCAAGCTGCGTGCAGGCCTCTCGGTTGTCACGATGACCGCCAACCAGAAACTCTACGACGCCTCCGACATGGCGGCCCGAACGCGATCGCTGATTCCCTCCGCTTCTTATGAACTCAGCAGTTAATCCATAGCGTGTGATTCGTGATCGAGGCGAACACTGGACCGTCATCGGCTTGTAGGATTGACCACCGGTAATCCTCTGTAGTGTCTCGCAATAACCTACCTGTATGCCGGTCTCGTAGGAGGGCGGATTTCCGCGTTTGTGGGGCCGCGCGAGCTGAAGAAACTATGAGCGTGTTCTCCGGTGTGGGATACTTGACCCA
>CAZAMB010000023.1:0-48946 GCA_964486335.1 uncultured Phycisphaera sp.
GCTCCACGAACAAAAGGACTTATACTATTGACTTGGCTCACTTCATGGGAGGTTCTAGTAGTTTATTCGCCGAAGACAGGACCTGGCGCGATCCAAGCAAACAACCATTATCCGCCGATCCGATCAGCCAAACGGCCGAAATACTTTGTGTGGGCAGAGTCAATCGTCATCGTCCGTCGATGTGATCATCGCCTCGTAAACGCGCCGATGAGCGGTCGAGACGGGCAGGTCGGCAAACATCTTTCGCGTGACCCAGCGTTTGTCGTCCATTGCTCGAACGCGTTTCAGTTTTTCTACTGAGACTCCGTACACATGAAAGTGCAGCGATCGATGAGTGAGCTGATGCCCCACAACCGCGATTTGTCGAGGCCGATCGACGCACACCAGCGATTCGGACGCGAGGAAGTCTTCGATTTGTTTTTCTTTTGCTCCGTTGGATTCCGTTTTTTTCCCACGCCGACAGCGAGACCGCAACCGTTGCGGCTTGTCCATCGCGGAACCCTGGTCGTTCGTTTCCATTGTCGGAAACTCCCACAATCCCGACCACAATCCTCCGGTCGGACGCCTATGCAGCAACATACGGCGATCGCTCATGATGATCGCCGTAACGAGATGTTGCTCCCTCGGCGGAGACTTCGCCGACGTTACGGGTAGTGTGTCAGCAAGTCCAAGGGCGCTCGCCCTGCAAAGCGCGCGAAGAGGACATTGCGGGCAACGCGGAGTTTTCGGCGTGCAGATGGCGCTACCAAGGTCCATCCATGCCTGGTTGAAATCGCCCGGTCGCTTGGGCGAAAGCAGTTCCTGGGCCATTCGCGAAATTCGTTTGCTGGTTGCACCGGCCCGAGTGTTTTCGGTGATGGCAAACAACCGCGATAGGACCCGAACAACGTTGCCATCCACGGCAGCAACCGCCTCACCGTAGGCGATGGACGCAATGGCCGCCGCGGTGTATTCCCCCACGCCCGGCAGCGCGCGAAGTCCAACCGCCGAAGACGGCATCGTGCCGCCTGCGTCGCGAACCAATCTCGCGGCCGCGTGAAGGTGCATTGCCCGTCGGTAATAGCCGAGGCCTTCCCAGAGTTTCAGCATCGCCTGATGGTCGGCGTCAGCCAATGTTCTTACGTTGGGGAACCGTTGCAGAAATCGATCGTAGTAGCCCAACACCGTTTCGACCCGGGTCTGCTGGAGCATGATCTCGGCCACCCACTGGGCGTACGGATCTTCTTGTCGTCGCCGCCACGGCAGGTCGCGACGATGCTGATCAAACCAGCGCAACAATCGTCGTCGGATCGCGCCGCGCCGCGGAGCCGCATTGGACTCCTTCGAGTCAACTTTTTGCGTTTTCTGGCGTTTACTGGTGTTGCCGATCGTATGGACAGGCACGCGACGGGCGTTCGCCGGGGGACTTATCGTTCGGGGAGTCTCGTTCCGCATTGGGCACAGTATACCGCCTGTTCGCGATTGATCTCGCGACAGCGCGGGCACCGACGCGGCGGACGGCGGACCGCGGAAGTTGTGATGGCAATGACAGCTGCCACGACGGCAATCACAAAGAGCAGGGAATTGTCGAACGGAAAGCGACCGAACCAGAGAATCGTTGTCATTGCCGGGTATCCGAAGCCACGTCGAGTGGATCGAGAGCCATCTCCGAAACGATTGGAGACGACAACCGAGTGACGATTCCTGCCATGGAGTATAGGCCTCGCGCGCGGAGGGAACAAATCCACGGGAAATCACGATGGTATTTTCGGACAATTACGCGCATTCTCCACGCCTGAGGCCTTCGATCTCGAACAAGGGGCGGAGATCACTCCCGACAACAACTGCGTGGAAATGCAGAGAGAATAAACCAAAGCGAGCCGCGCGGGCTGATGTCCGCGGCTCGTTCCGCTTGATCGTTCGAAGCTCTATTCCAGCGCCGACACGTCGATCTTGGTCACGCGCAGGACTTCCTCGATAGTGGTCATGCCCTTGAGTACCTTTGACCAGCCGTCCTCGCGCATCAGCTTGATGCCGGCCTTGCGCGCAACCATGAGCATGTCGGTGGCTGATTTTCGCTGTACGATCATTTCGCGCAGCTGGTCGTTGATCAGCAACAACTCGAAAATGCCTAGTCGCCCGCGGTAGCCGCTGTTGCGGCATTCACGACATCCCTTGGCGCGGAACAGCGTCTGGCCCTTTTCGAGCCTCAAATCGCTCGGGATTTCGCCAGGATCCGGGACGTATTCCTCCTTGCAGGACTTGCAGATGCGGCGCACCAATCGCTGGGCGAGCACGCCGCTGATGGCGCTGGAAACGAGAAACGGCTCCACACCCATGTCGAGCAGTCGCGTCGTGGACGTCACCGCGTCGTTGGTGTGCAGCGTGCTGAAGACAAGGTGTCCGGTGAGCGACGCATTGATCGCCACCTCGGCCGTCTCCAGATCGCGGATCTCGCCGACGAGAATCACATCGGGGTCATGCCGAAGAAACGAGCGAAGCCCCTGTGCGAAGGACAGGCCGATGTGCGGTTTGATCTGCACCTGCTGGATGCCGTCGAGGTAGTATTCGATCGGATCTTCGATGGTCAGAATCTTGATCTTGTCGCTTCGGATCGTGTTGAGCGCCGCGTAGAGCGTGGTGGTTTTTCCCGATCCGGTCGGACCCGTCACGAGAATGATGCCAAACGGCTGCGAGATGACCTGCAGAACGCCCTCAAGCGCCTCGTCGATCAGACCGAGCTGGTCCAGCGACAGCAGCACCGATTGCTTGTCGAGGATTCGCATGACCACCGCGCCGCCGAAGGCCGTCGGAATGATGCTGACGCGCAGATCGATGTCGCGGTTCTGGGCTTTGATCTTGAAGCCGCCGTCCTGCGGCAAGCGCTTTTCGGCGATGTTCAGGTTTGAAAGAATCTTGATGCGGCTGACGATCGCGGCGTGAAAGCGGCGAATCTCCGGCGGAACGTTGGTTGTGTGCAGCACGCCGTCGATGCGGTATCGAATCTTCAGATCGTTTTCATACGGCTCGATGTGTACGTCACTGGCGCGGTCGCGGATCGCCTCGAGCAGAATCTCATTGACCAGCTTGACGACGGTCGCTTCCTGCGCCTGTTCGATCAGATCGGCGTTATCGACATCCTTGATTACCTCGACGGAGGACTCGCCGAGCATCGCCTCGACCGTGTGACCGCCCACGCCGAAGTGCTGCTTGATGACGCGCGAGATTTCCTCGCCCGTTGCCAGCACCGTCTCGATCTTCGCGCCCATGAGCATGCGAAGCTCATCGAATGCATAAACATTAAACGGATTGTTCGTCGCAACGCGGATCACGCCGTTGTGACGATCGATGGGAATGACGCGATCGCGATGGACGACCTTGGACGGTGTCTGACGCAGGAGGTCGACGTCGATCGGCGTCTCGGAAAGGTCAATAAACGGGATCGAAAGCTGTTCGCTGTAAACCTGGAGGTAGTCACGTTCCTCGACAAATCCGAGCCGGACGAGACAGTGTTCGAGTCGCTCTGACGGCTGGCGATCAGTCTTGGCCTGTTTCAGTTGCGCAGGAGTGATGAGCTTTCGCTGTTGTAAGACTTCGCCGATGCTCAAGGCCTGCTCCGTCCTGCAAAAAGTTCCATCGCTTTCGCCAACAAGCACCGCTTCCCGGCGGCGCGCGGCGCGGGTGTAAGATCGCTCTGAATCTTATACCCTTGATCGGTCAAAGAGATTCACGAACAACATCTGGCGCTAATCTATTGCCATACAATTAGTTATCAATAATCCCGATTGGCCCGATCCCGCAGGCCCGTTGCCTTGCCGCGCCCGTTTTCCGCCATTATCGTGCGATTCAACTGAATCACAATCGACTAGCCGAATCGAAAGAGACTCCGACTCATGATGGACCGACAAATCTTGGACGATCGATACTCGGCCTGTCGAATCGTTTTGGTGGAGCGCGGGCAGGAACACGTGTTACGCTGGTGGGACACCTTGGACTCCCTTCAGCGAGGGCGCTTGCTCGCAGACATCGAGTCGATTCCCTGGCCCTTGCTGGACGGCATTCTACCGACGCATGTCCTTTCCACGCCGACTCAGTCGTTGGCTACAGAACTTCAACCGGCTGTCGTGCATCCGAGTGAGCCTCCGGCGGGCAAGGAAGATTCGTATCAGGCCGCCCGAATTCTCGGCGAGCGAATGCTTCGGCAGGGTGAGGTTGCCGCGTTCACTGTCGCGGGAGGTCAAGGGACGCGACTTGGGGTGGATGGACCCAAGGGCATCGTCGGCGTCACGCCGATCCGCAAAAAATCGCTCTTTCAGCTCTTTGCCGAAATGGTTCTGGCCGCCCGGCGTCGTTACGGTTCGGCTATTCCCTGGTACGTCATGACCAGTCCGGCCAATCACGCGGCCACCACCGATTACTTTTGCAAGCACAAGTGGTTTGGTTTGCCGCAAGAGGACGTGGTTTTGTTTTCACAGGGGATGCTGCCCGCTTTTGATTTTTCGGGGCGGCTGCTTCTGGCCGATCGGCATTCGCTGGCCTTGGCGCCCGACGGACACGGCGGATCGCTCAAGGCGCTGGCGACGAGCGGCGCGCTGGACGACCTGCGGCGTCGGGGAATCACAACCATCTCGTATTTTCAGGTGGACAATCCGTTGGTTCAGCCCTTCGACCGACTCTTCCTCGGCTTACATGCGGAATTGGGTTCCGAAATGTCGACCAAGGCCGCTCGAAAGGCGGACGATTTGGAAAAGGTCGGCAACCTGTGTCTCTCTAACGGTCGGCTGACGGTCATCGAGTATTCCGACTTTCCCGCCGCCCTGGCTCACGCTCGCAACGCGGACGGATCAAGGACATTCGATGCGGGCAATCTGGCCATTCATCTGATTGACGTGGAGTTCATCGATCGGGTTGTCGGCCGTTCCTTTCAGCTTCCCTTCCGAAGGGCGGAAAAAGCCGTGCCGTTTGTCGACGAGCGAGGCGATCTGGTTCGGCCCGAGAAGCCGAACGCCGTCAAGCTCGAGACGTTTGTGTTTGACGTGCTTCCATTGGCGAGCAACCCGTTGGTGTTGGAGGTCGATCGCTCCGAGGAGTTCTCGCCGGTCAAAAACGCGACGGGCGTTGACTCTCTGGAAACTTCGCGTCGCGATCAGGTCGCCCGCGGGCGTCGTTGGCTGAGCATGTCCGGCGTCGATGTAGTTGATGCAATCCCGTCATGCGACGAAATCTCCGTCGAGATTTCTCCGTTGTTCGCGCTGGACGCGGATGAGTTGAAATCCAAACGCTCGCGGGTTTCGTCCGCCTGCAGGCAATCCCAAGTCTACCTTGGGTAGCGCTTCGTGCTGCCGGAGATCATCAGGCTTGGGCCGCGGTCCTCTTTCGAGGGAACTTTGCGTCGAGCGTCTTGTTCCAGCTCGCCACCTGTTTTTCGTGCTTTGACAGCAGCTCGGCCGTGTCGCCGTCGATGGAAACGCTGGTCATCGTATCGTCTTTACGAATGGCATCGACCACATCCTGGCCTTCAACCACGCGACCGAAGACGGTGTGTTTTCGATCCAGCCAATCGGTCGCGACGTGCGTGATGAAGAACTGGCTGCCGTTCGTGTTGGGTCCGGCATTGGCCATGGAAAGGACGCCCGGACCGTCATGCTTGAGTTTGGCGTGGAACTCATCGCGAAACTGATACCCTGGGCCTCCGGTTCCGGTACCGGCCGGGTCGCCGCCCTGAATCATGAAATCCTCGATGACGCGATGGAACTTAAGCCCATCGTAAAAACCGCGCTGGGCAAGGTTGACGAAATTCAAAACCGTGATTGGGGCTTCGTTGGGAAAGAGGCGGATTCGAATTCTGCCTCGAGAAGTGGAGATCGTTGCCGAGATATCACCGCCATTTGCTTCTTGACTCATCGTACGCGCTCCCCAGGAATGATGACTGCCTGTTCCCAATTCCCAGCCGCGGCCGACCGCGAACCGCTTTCTGAGTCGGATACGCTATGCTGTTCACGCCTCTGATGCAAGCGTTTTCTTTGGTAATCACGGGTTGTTAAGCGAATTGCCGTCGGCAAGTCGGCAACTCGCGCATTGGCCGGTGCCCGATTCGCAAACCGCTGGCACCGCCGGAACTTCAGTTCGTCAATGTGCGGTGAAACGTGCCGGCCGGACCCACAGAGGCTAGAGGCGATCGGAGCATCCGCTTCAGGGCCTCCCTTGGGCATCATCATCGGTTGTTTCGGAAGTTGGGATCGGGCACGGCGACGGCGGCGATCAGTGAGCGCGTGTACGGATGGGCTGGATGGTCGAAAAGCGCGTCCGTCGGCGCCTCTTCGACAATTCGGCCCCGATGCATGACTGCGATGCGGTCGCAAAGGTGCCGCACCACCGCAAGATTGTGGGCGATGAACAGACAAGTGAGCGATAAGTCGCGGCGCAGGTCGTCGATCAGGTTGATGATCTGCGCCTGAATGGAGACATCGAGCGCACTGACAGGTTCATCCAGAACGAGGAATCGCGGCTGCAAGGCAATAGCACGCGCGATGCCGATTCTCTGCCGTTGCCCGCCGGAGAACTCGTGAGGATATCGATCGGCCATCTCCCCGCGCAGTCCAACGCGTTCCAACAACTCGCCGACGCGGCGGCGGAGCGCCGAACCACTGGCCATGCGATGAACTACCAGGGGCTCGCCAACGATCCGCCCGACGGTCATGCGCGGGTTGAGACTGGCGAACGGATCCTGAAACACGATCTGCATTTGACAGCGGAGCCGACGCAGCTCGGCGCGAGACGCCTTCAGGACTTCAACCCTATCGAAAAGGACACTGCCGGAATCAGGTTCGATCAGTCGCAGAATCGTCCTTCCCACCGTGGTCTTGCCCGACCCGCTCTCGCCAACCAATCCGACGATCGTTGCTTCGGGAATGTCAAGGTTGACCCGGTCCACGGCGCGAACGCATTCCGCGCGACGATTGAGGAGGGACCGACGTGCTCCAAACGTGATCGACAAATCGCGCACTTCGATCAATGGGCGGCCATCCGACATGTAGCCATAATGGCGCGCCCATCGCGGAGGCGTCAATCATCTAAGCCGGGAAGGTACGGGAATAAATGTGCGAGCAGAACGAATTGTCCGTCAACGGTGCTTGCGATACGCTCTGCAAGGATCATGAAATCGTCGGAACGAAGTTCAAGTCTGCCTGCCTGGGCAGGCGTCGTGATGATGCTGGTCGCACTCGGAATGACCGGTTGGGTGCTGTCGTCCCTCGGTGAGCTTCACGACCGTCTGGCGATGTTGTCTCCACGGCTTGCCACGGTCGTGGTGTACGGCATTCTCGGGGCGCTTTTGATCATCCTTGGATTCGGAGCGATGTTTCTCTGGACCGCGCTACGCGGCGGTCGCCGGGTTTCACGCAGACCCGTCGCACCTTCCGATCCCGTCGAGGCCGCCGGTCAGTCGATTTCCGCCGCCGAGCAACAGATTGCGCTGGTCACGAGTGAAGTTGCTCGTAGGGCATTGTCGCGAGAACTCGACGCCGTCGCCGCCGACCTGGCAGACCATCGTTTCACCGTGGTGGTGTTCGGCACGGTGTCGGCCGGAAAGACATCGATCATCAACGCTCTACTTGGTCGCCGAGCGGCTCCGACGGACCCCATCACGGGAACGACGAAGGAGGGTGAGGAGCATGCGTATTCGATCGGCGGGTTCGAAGCGGGACAATTGCGCCTGGTCGACACTCCGGGGTTGTCGGAGATCGGACAGTCAGGAGCCATGCGCGAAGAGCAGGCTCGCCGGCTTGCGACCGACGCCGACCTGCTCGTGTTCGTCGTGGATCAGGACCTTCGCGATATCGAGTTTAAGCCGCTTAACATGCTTGCGAGAATTGGAAAGCGGTCCATCCTCGTGTTCAACAAGAGCGACACGCGAACTGCGGGTGAAGTTCAGGCTGTCATAGCGCGACTGCGCGATCGCGTGAAAGGTCTGATCGACGCCGATTCGATCGTGGTTTGTGCGGCCGATCCGACGCCGGTTTTGGTGAAGGAAGATAGCGCAACGCGGACCGAAGTTTCACCGCCTGATGTGGTCGAACTGGCGGATCGGGTCGCGCGTGTGTTGCGCGCCGAAGGACGAACCCTGCTGGCCGAAAACGTGCTGCTTCGCGCCAAGCGCGTGTCGGACAAGGCCCGCGACGTCATCCATGCCGATCGCGTCGATAAGGCCCGCACGGTTGTTTCGCGTTTCACGTGGACCACGGCCGGCGTGATGTTCGTCAATCCGGTTCCCGGGCTCGGAGCGCTCGCGGCCGCAGCGATTAACTATCAGATGGTCTGCGAGGTCGCGCGGGTGTTCGGCGTCCCGATCAACGCGGACGTAGCCAAACGGATGGCACGGGAGTTGGCACAGGTGCTCGTGAAAATGGGCGTCGTGGCGCTGAGCACCGAGATTCTCGGCAAGGCGCTTAAGGCGTCGATCGTCGGCTACATCGCGGGCGGAGCGATCGAGGCGGTGGCCGGCGCGTACCTGACGCAGCTTGCCGGCGCGGCGTTCATCGACTACTTCGCTCACGATCAGGATTGGGGCGAGGGGGGAATGCAGGGCGCGGTTGAACGCAAGTTTCAACTGCAACGCAAGCAGGACTTTGTGGTGGAATTCGTAAAAGAAGCGGCTCGTCGCGTTCTGGGAAGCGACGGGGACGGAAGCCAAGGCAGCCCAAGGAATCAGGGAAAAACCAAGAACTGAACAAGGATTGAGCGGAGCGGCGTGGACACCAAATCGACCAGCGAGTTAATTCTCGAACAAGCCCGAACCAGCCTGCGCGAGGTGATGGCGTCGTTTCCGCTCGAACCCGCGGATCGCGAAAAATTCGCCGATCAGATTCGCGACGTCGAGACCATGATGGACAAGCTCGACCGCCGCGTCATTCACATCGCCGCATTCGGCATGGTCTCGCGAGGCAAATCGGCGCTACTCAATGCGCTGCTGGGACGCGAAGTTTTCGAAGTCGGACCGACGCACGGAACGACCCGCGATCGGCAATCGGCCTCTTGGGTGCCTCGCAAGGAGTCGGTCGGTGATACCGAGGTGCAGTCGATCGCGGCCTCTACGGTTGCCGGACCGACCATTGAACTGATCGATACGCCCGGGCTCAACGAGGTGGACGGAGAGGTCCGCGCAAAGCTGGCCGGTGAGATTGCACGGCGAGCCGATCTGCTTCTCTTCGTCGTCTCGGCTGACTTGCTGCGACCGGAGCTTGATGCGCTGGCCGAACTTCGCGAGGCCGACAAGCCCATCATTGTCGTGTTCAACATGATTGATCTGTATCCCGACGCCGATCGCCAGAAGATCTATGACAAGATTCGCGACGATCGGGTTCGTGAACTCGTGAAACCGGACGATGTGGTTCTCGCGGCCGCCCGTCCGCGACCGTTCCGGGTGCTGACGCGCAATGCCGACGGAACGACCGCCGAGGATTGGGAGTCTCCCGCGCCGATCATCGCTCCGCTCAAATTGAAGATCCTCGACGTGCTGGATCGAGAGGGGCACGCCCTGGCCGCGCTGAACTCCATGCTTTTTCTCGATGACGTGAATGAGCAGATCGTCACCCGGCGAATGACCCTTCGAGACGAAGCGGCAGACAAGCTCATCTGGCGTTTCACGATCGCCAAAGCGGCCGCCGTGGCGTGCAACCCCATCGCTGTCGCCGATGTGGCCGGCGGCATCGCCACCGACATCGCCATGGTGTTCGCACTAGGCAAGCTCTACGGCATTCCCATGACCCGTGTGGGCGTCGGCAAGTTGGTCGTGGAGGTCGGCAAAATGGCCGGACTGTTCACCGCCACCGAGGTCGGCACGCACTTTCTGATCGGCGTTGCCAAGAGTTTTTTTGCGGCCACGTCGCTGCTGACGGGCGGAGCGACCGCCGCCGCCTACGCCTCCGTGGCGCCGATTCAGGCATTCGCCGCGGGATACGCTTCCCGTGTTATCGGCGAAGCCACCAAAGTCTATCTTCGAAACGGCGCCTCGTGGGGTCCGGCTGGTCCGAAAACCGTCATCCGGCACATCCTTGATTCGCTCGACCGCGAGTCAATCATGTCGCGCATCCGTGATGAACTTCGATCGCGTGTCCACACTTCTTAAGTCATGAGTCATGGTTTTCATTCGCGCCTCACAACATTCTTGGACCAACAAATCCGAGTGCAACCCCATTTGCTGATTCTCAAACCACACTGATCTCTTGCGTCTTTGTCGTCGCTTTTTCTGGACGTTTCTGCAACGCGAAGCCTAAATCAATTGCAGGTTATTGCGTTTCCAGCCGATGGACGAGGCAGATTGAGTTGGTGGTTGGGGCAAGCAACGGGTTCGAGCAGTGAGCGACGCTGGCACTGTCGAGGATTCGATCGCGTCTTTACGGTGGGCAACTGGCCAGGGCTCGATTCCGATCAAAGCTCCTGCTTCATAACAGGGAAACTCTCGAATGGATGTCAAATACATCAACCCGTTCCTGCATTCGACTACTAATTTTTTTCAATCGATGCTGAGCACAAAGGTGGAGTTCGGCAAGCCATCGATCACGCAGGCGGACGATTATCGTTCCGACGTATCCGGGGCAATCGGCTTTTCAGGCGAAGCCTCCGGTGCCGTTGTTCTCGCATTTCGGGAGGATGTGGCAGTCGCGATCGCCTCGAAGTTCACTAACAAAGAACTGAATGTCGACCATCCGGACTTTGCCGACGCCATAGGGGAAATCGCCAACATGGTTGCGGGTGGCGCCAAGACGCGGATTCCCAATCTGAAGGTCGACATTGCGTTGCCCAGCGTCATTATCGGCGAACAGCATCAGTTGGCTCAGTCCTTGGATTCCCCATGTCTATGCATTCCTTGTCAATCCAACTTAGGCGATTTTGTTGTGCACGTTGCCTTCGAATTGCATGCGGCGACTCCTGAAGGAGTGCCCGCATGAAAGTCCTGCTGGTTGACGATTCCCGCACGATTCGCAACATTCAAAAGAACGTGTTGGCCCAATTGCGCGTAACGAATATCATCGAGGCAGCGGATGGCATCCAGGCGCTCGCGTGTGTTGCAAAGGACAAGCCCGATTTGATACTGCTCGACCGCAACATTCCCAACATGGACGGTTTGACTTTCCTCAAGAAACTTAGAGCGTCCGGTAATTCCACACCCGTTATCATGTGCACCACCGAGGCCGAAAAGTCTCGCGTGCTCGAAGCCATTAGAGCGGGCGCGACAAACTACATCGTCAAGCCGTTTACCGTCGACGCCCTCACCAGCAAGATCAACGAAACGATCGCCAGGGCGCTGTCGCGCAGCAAGTAAGTCTGCAGGCAGCCTCTTCTTTTATTCAACCCATCAAGCCACATTCTCACCCATCACCCCAAGCATCGATTCATGTATGGGTCTCATATGGCATGGGCCCAACACTTGGTTTCTAACGTCACGACTCGAATCGGAATCTTTTCTTGAAGCGAAACGGCGTGAATCGGCAGTGTATGATGCTTCAGCATTCCAACGTCGTTGGCCGGCGTGGTCATGGAAAGTAGGCCACGCCGGCCATCGACTTGAACGGGGTTTGCCTTTGGGCGCAGAGCCGAGACGCCTTACGTAGACTTCACGGCGATCTTGCGCGGCTTGATTCGCTCCATCTTCGGAAGATGAACCGTCAGTACGCCTTCCGAGACTTCCGCGTCGATCTTTGTGTGATCGATGCTCTCGCCGAGCTGGAACACTCGTTGAAAATCACCCACGCCGTATTCGCGCAGAACGTATTGCATCTCATCGGGCTGCCTCGGCGCGACGCGCCCGCGGATGGTCAGTTCCCCGCGCTCATACTGAATGTCGATGCTCTCCGGCGAAGCGCCGGGAACGTCCGCCACCAGCGTCAGTTCATCGGCCGTTTCTAGAATATCCACGTTCGGTGAGAAGATTGGTCCCACGCGGCTCGGCTCCACTCGCCGTACAGCGCATTCATCCCCGCGTTTCCTTTGCAATGCCGTTGCGGTTGCCATGATTCAATTCCTCCTGTCGGATACCCGACGAAATCAAACTCGGTTCTGCACACTCGACCACTGCGATTCGCTAGTGCGTTTTGACTTCGATGCGCCGCGGCTTGGCCGCTTGTGCCTTGGGCAGCGTGATCGTCAGCACGCCGTTCTTCAAAGCTGCCTCGACCTTGTCCGCGTCAATCGGAGTCGGCAGCGTCAGAAACCGCGTGAATTCACCGATGCAACGCTCCCGTCGATGAAACGTGACGTCTTCCTTGCATTCACACGCGCGGCTTCCCTTGATCGAAAGCTCGTTTCCGACGACGTTGATCTGGATGTCGTCGAGTCCAACGCCTGGAATCTCCGCCTCCGCATAAACGTTTTCAGCGTCCTCCCAGACGTTGATCGGTGGAAAAGCACGCCGACCGAACAACGATTCCCCGTTCGTCGGTTCCATTGCCTGCTCGAACAACCTGTTGATTTCATTCCGCAGGTCGCCGAACGGCCACATTGTGTTCATTCGCTGAATCATCATGGGACACCTCCGCAGTTTCCTTTGAACCTCAGGGCTGGCTTGCAACCCGTTCGACGTCCGCCCCAACGGCGGCCTCACGAAGGAGAACCAATCAAACGACGTACCATACCGTTCTCCAAGCGATCCCAACTCGTAAGCTTTGAAAAAACAGATAGTTATGAACAAAACTCGGATTCTTCGGTTAAGCGGCGATGCTGTCCATCCGCCAAAATGAACGTGTCATTTTGGCACCGGCGATTGCAGGGAGGTCTTTCCGGACTTTGGTTGACTAATCGATGGGAAGAAGGTCGGCGTACTCGTCCACCCCGACGCTTCGCAGACAGCATTCAATGATCTGTCGCCCAAGGGGATCAAGGTCAGATTCATCAAGGTAGGGGGATAGCTCGCGATGGAAGAAATCCACGAGCATGGCTGCACCCTGGTCGTATCCGGCGGTACCGACTTCCGGTTGCAGTTCGACATGGAGAAACCACGGGGGTATCTGTACACCCTCTACAAGCATCGAAGCAAGCGTCCGCCCGAGTAAAGGGCATCGCGCCGGCATCAGATGTTCGGGACGAAACCGCGCGCCGCCGCGGCGCGCGAGGTATTCACGAGCCACCCATTCGGGCATGAATCCGACGCTCCAGCAACCAAGATGCTGATTGGGAATGAGCACATACCGCGTTTTCGGCGTGGAGCGAATCTGCTGTAGCAACAGATTCGCCTGATGCACGCGCCGTCCGGTGGCAAACGGCCAAAACGACCCGACGCCCTCGCTCTCAAGTCCCTCCGATCGAGTGATGCTTGGATTCGCGTGCCCGCGCGGAGCCACCAGCCTCCAGAGCCAGGCCAAAGCCGGCGGCAATACATGAAGCAGGCCAACGATGCCGTACGTGGGTTTGACGCTCGTGCAAGGTGGAGTCCGGATTCCGAAACTCCGAATGTCCACTTCGACAGGGTGATCCACGATTCCCGGCACGGCGCGCCGGGGCAGGATGACCCGCGGGTTGGCGCAGGGTTGACCGGGAGCGTCCTCGATGTGCTCCCAAATGAGGCACGTAGCACGTTCCACGGCGTGAATATTGAGGAAAATAAGCCCTTCCTTTGGATGAACGCATAGTTGTTCTAGATGCGGGTCGATACCGTAACGATTGATATGATTGACCCGAAGGAACCAGCCTTCCTCGGCATCAGTGACCACCAGACGGCCGCCGTCATTCTGAATGCTTGGGTGGCAGGATGTCATATCGTCGGTGACCGGCCGGAGTTCACAGCCGCGGGGCAGAGTGAGGTAGACGCCTTCTTGCGTGTTCAGATTGCGGCCCAACAGAAGTCGCCCGTCCGCTTCGCGATGGGCATACTCAAGCATTTCACTCTTTCCACCGCCGCTTGCGCCCTCGTGCATGATCGTCGTGACGTTGTCGTACGGCGTCACGACCTGCACGGTGGAGGCGTGCGCGGTGACCCACCCTTCTTCGGCGCCGAGCGCCAACAATACGCCGTACACTCCCTTTTTTGCGCTCGGGCCGGGATAGAGGTTTAATGCGAAAACTTCGTGCATACCCGGAAGTCGGTTGTGAATGACGAGCTGCTTGCCGTCGCAATGTGTGTGACGGAACGGAGGCGCAACATAGATGACTGCCCGCGGCGAGAAACCAATCCGCAATTCTTCCGGGGCAATCATTCCCTGCAAGTCGCCGAGTGCCGCCGCAAAAAAAGCCGCATTGGCGGGGACCACGAGCAACGCCTCGTATCCGGTTTCACTTCGCCCGGCCAGGAACGGAAGAACGAGGACGTCTTCTTTCGCGAGCCATTGCAAGATTTCATCGCGCCAGCCCGAGAACGAATGGCCGAAACGCTTGGCGAAGTGCGTCTTGTCCGAAGGCGCATCGTCGGCGATCACCATGCAGTCCGGATCGCGACGCCGCATATACGGCTCAATCATATTGACGGCGACGCCGTTGCGGCATCGAAACACCACGGCCTCGACGACGCGCCCGCGGGACGGAATGTCGTACGCAACCTCGAAGCGATCACGACCGCCGCCCACCGAAAGTTCGATGAGGTCTTCGCGACTCCGCGGTAAAATGACGTTTCGATTTTTCCGCGCTGCCCAAAGGTCTGCAAAACCGGGCCCCGACTCAATCCGGCCCAGAATTTTGCTATCATTTCTGTTCGAAATTGGTGCAGTCTGAGTCATGGTCCCTATCCTAACGCGATCCGTCCGTTGAAGCACGCCGGTTGGTTGCATCGGCGGACGAAGGTCGATGCGCCCGATGAAGATAGCCGTCGACAAAGCAAACGGCGTTCGGAACAAAACTGATCTTCGAGCCGCACCCCACAGTCCGAGTCTATCATGATGGTCGACCGCAAAGTCAAATCAACTCGTGAGGTTGTACGCGGTATGATCCCGACAATGAAGACACCGGCGCCAGTTCATCGATGGAGCGTATCGCCGAAGCAAGCGGTGGCCATTCAAAGGACAATGGCGGACCAGGTGATCCGCAGGGGCCGATTGCGCCGCCCGCGATTGGCGGCCGGAGCGGATTGTGCATTTTCAAGAGATGGCGCCGAAGCCGTCGCGGCCATCGTCGTTTGGAACGTGGCTGAGAGAACCGTCGTTGAAGAAGTCGTCGCGCGACGCCGGGTCGCCTTTCCGTACGTTCCGGGATTGCTCTCTTTCCGTGAAGCGCCGGTCATCCTCGATGCGGTTCGGAAACTGCGCTGTGAACCCGATGTGTTTCTCTTTGACGGACACGGCTTCGCGCATCCACGCCGCTTCGGACTCGCGTGTCACGTCGGACTCCTGCTCGACCGACCGAGCCTCGGATGCGCGAAGAGCATCCTGGTCGGCGTACCGGGAACGGTCGGCTCTTGCCGCGGTTCCACGGCGCCGCTGACTCATCAGGGTGAACGCATCGGGACGGTTGTGCGGACGCGTGACGGCGTTCGGCCGGTGTACGTCAGCGTCGGTCATCGTCTGTCGCTCACCGAATGCGTTCGAATCGTGCTCGCCTGCGGCGATCGTTTTCGCCTCCCGGAACCGACTCGACTCGCGGATCGAATGGTCGCCCGCGCGCGTATAGACCGCTCCATGTTGTCCGCGTAGTGATCGGGAGCGGTCGTCACCGCTCGCGCGAACTGAAGCTCGCGGCCCGTCATCAAGAAATTCGTCATGCCTGCTTTCCTCGCGCGGCATTCGTCATGAAATCGGTCCTTTTGCGTTCCCATCGGCAGTCGATATGCTTCCTGCCTGAAGTTCGGGTTAAGACGAGGATTGGAGATCGGTATGAAGCGTTTTTCGAAATACACGGTAGTATTTATCTGCGCCGCATTCTTGGGATGTGAGAGAGGCGGTGTGCCGGGCGGGGGCGGCGGCGGTGGAGGGGGCGGAGGCGGCAGCCAGGGACTTCCCGACTTGGAACTTGCCAACGTTGCAACGGAAACCACGACCGCACGAAAGTCGACGATTTCTGAGGACGGCGGGTCGCTATCCGTAACGGACGGCAACGGGGTCGTCTACACGCTGACTCTTCCCGAATTCGCCTTGCGCGAAGAAACCGAAATCAGCATGTATCCGGTCAATGGCGTTTCGACGCTTCCAGCCGGAGCTCAGGTGGCCGGCGGCGTACACTTCGAACCAGATGGCCTGGAGTTGCAACTTGCGGCCACGCTAACGATGGAGTTCCCGGCAAGCACGGACCTTGCCTCGCTCTACGCGGTCACCTACAAAGCCGACGGTGCCGACCCCGCCCTGAACATCTCGCTCAAAGACGAGCGGACGCTGACGATGCAGATTCAACATTTCAGCGGCGGAATCGCGGTGAGCGGAGAGGATGCCTTGCAGGCACTGGGAAGCGACGCGAGCGGGACCGCCGCCGCCTATATCGATCGGATCGCTCGGGCTAGTCAGGGCTTTGCCGCCGACGATCCCGCGCTGACCGCGGCCGTGCTGCCGATTTACGTCGAATGGTACGAGGATCACGTTCGACCGCTGGTGAACGCCTCCGGCGTTACGGCCTTCGTCAGCCAGGGGCGCGCAGAGTATGAAGCGTGGCGAAGCGTGGCGGCAATGACGGGTATTCTGCCGCAGTTGCAACCACAGGTCGATGATTCGATTCCGGTGCTGGCCGCGTTCCTGAATCGCTGGTATACGTTCTTCAACGATGCCTGCACTAGCGATCCTGGCGGGCCCTTGAACTCCCAAGGGCACACCAGTCCGGTGGAAAACGCCGCGATAGCGCTCGAGGCCGGCGCACTGGCACGACAATGGGGAGTGCCTTTACAGTCCAACAACCTTCACGACGAGTTTCTCCTAGATAACCTCTGCGTGAAGGTCGTCATTGACACCCTGCTTCCGGACGGACTCGACCGCGCGGGCGACAACGGCATTTTGACCGTCGGCGCCCATTTCACCATCGCGGGCGGGACGGCGCGCACTGATCTTCCAATCCGCATTCAACTCACGCGCGGAAGTTCCGCCTTCGGTAACCCTTCGTCGGGACGGCAGGATTCTGCGGGTTTCTTCGAATCGCAGATCACCTGGCCCGAAGGAGTCGATCCGCTGACCATCGACGTTCTGGCGAAGCTCGATCGCAGCGGGTTGCGCAAGATCGCCCGCTTCGACCGCGTGACCATCGGCTGCACGCCGCCGGAGGTCATCTCAATCAGGCCGGAATCGGGCGGGCGCTTCCAGACAGGAATATTCAGACCCGAAATCTCGGGCGAACCAACCTCTTACGAATGGGACTTCGGCGGCGGCGCGACGCCTAACACAAGTACGGAGAGTGATCCTTTCGTTACGTTCGGTGAAGTGGGCAACTTCACCGGTTCATTGACACTGACCAATGACTGTTCCTCGAGCACGGTGCACTTTTTTGAGTATGAGGTCATCGCACTTGGAATGAACGCGTACGAATACGTCGGCACGCTGACGGAACAGGTACCGAGTCTTGGAATTGACTGCGAGGGTCCGGGCCGGGCACGTTTTGCGTACGTCACGACATCGGGGCCTCCGGAGTTTCAGATTCAATATGAGTTTTTCGACTGTTTTCAACGGGAAGGTGGAGTGACAGGAACGACTCTGCTGTTCCCCTTCAATGAGGTGACGATCACGGAATCCAGCTTTGAAACCAGCGACGGCTTTGGGTCGGGGAGTTTCGACGGCACGACCTTGACCTTCGCCTACTCGTCCAGTTCTCGAACCGTGACATTTGAGGGGGTCATCGACGTTCCGTAGCGGCGGATTAGTTTCGAACGACGAGCAAGTACGCTCCCAGACAGATCAATTGAGTGACCGGTGTCAGGTTGGGCATCGATGAAGGCAGAAGCGATCCAGTCGCAACGAGCCGCGGACTTTCGTCCGCGCGGATTTGCAGCTGCCTTTTTGAGCTTCCTCATTCGGCAATGCGGGGGCGAGGAGCGGCTAGGAAAGCGCTAACTGGCCGACTTTCAAACGCTGGCTCGATAACGCGACGATGCGTTCGAGCAGCCGAGTCGAGCACGTGTCGGGAAAGTATCTCGACGCGCGATTCCCAGGTATGCTCGCAAACCGTACGACTGATGGTCGGACGATCCAGGCCGGTGCTCGCCAATGCAGAGTCGCAAGCCGATGCGAATTCCTCGGCATTGGAGGCAATCGCAACGGGTCCCAGGAATCGCTCGGCCGACGGCAGCGGCGTCGAGACGACGGGCAGTCCGGCCGCGAGGTACTCCATCATCTTGATGGGGTTGACACTGCGGGTCATTGCATTTCGCGCAAACGGCAGCAGTCCCGCGCGAAACGCGGCGCAATAGGCCGGTAGCAAATCGTAGGACCGACGACCGAGCAGGTGCACATTTTGACGCTCACGCAGCGCCGTCACGTCGGCTTTCGCATCGCCAATGAGCACGAACGAGTAGTCCGGCCGCAGCGCGGCGACGCGGGCGATCAACTCTCGATCGATCCAATGGTGAATCAAGCCGAAGAAGCCGAAGATCGGCTGGGTGATCGAGGCAATGTCTTTCGGAGTCTCCGGTGGATTCCTCCAGGCCTCGGCAAAATGCTCATAGTCAACGCCATGCGGAACCAGCAGCGTGTCGCGGCGGCGAACCCGTTTGGTCACGTGTAGCGGTTCGGACGTTGTGACCACGAGGTCCGCGCGGTCCAGCAATTCATCCTCGGCGGTCTTGATCGCGGAAAGGTTGAATCCCTCGAACTTCGTGTACTCGTCCACGCAATAATAGATGAGACACTCCTCGTCGAAGGCGTCTTTGAGAAACGGCACGTCCGGAGCGAACGTCCAGACCTGAACTGGTTTGCGCCGTTCGGGATCGATCCTTCGAATCGCACGGCGAATCTGGGCTATCAGCAGACGGCGATGAAGCGGTTCGAGAAATGTGCCTGTCGATCCGGGAAGCACGAACGGCGTCAGCTGGTGCATCGTCGGCGAGATACGCCGCAGTCCCCGTGCCGATCGCCAAAGGGCCGCCGCGGCCGCACTGACGTCGGACCGTGACGCTCCCGGTCTCCTCGAACCGTGATAGTTGATCCAGAGAATCCGGTTATCGCGCGCGAGCACGCGCATCAGGTGGTGCTTGCTCGTCGGATCGTAGTCCCATGCGCTGGCGATGCAGACGATCAACCGATCGCAAATCCTCTCGAACTGCGCACGACCGTCGGATCGTGAATCCGGGCGTCCGAATCCGTTCGATCGTTCAATACTGCCAGATGTGGCGACTTCCGAGTCTGACCGAATCATTTATCGTCGCCGTTCTTGACGTAGTCGTAATAGCGGTAGTAGTTGTAGCGATAGCCGTAGCCGTACCCATATCCGTAGTAACCCGCCGTCGCGGCGTCGCGTCCTACGAGCAGGCAACCGAGGATCGGAATGTTGTTTACCTGGAGCAATCGTACCGCTCGCTTGGCCGCGGCTTCGTGCGTGCGGTTGAGTCGAACAATCACGATGATCCCGCTGCACATCTGACCGATGATGCCCACGTCAGTCACCGTCGTCGCCGGCGGTGTGTCCACGATCGTGTAATGGTAGTCCCGTTGCATCCGCCGAAACGCCTCCGGCGCAGCGGCGGCCGTCAACAACTCCGCCGCCGACCTCCCGTTCGTGCTCCCCGCGGGAATTACGCTCAGATTCGGAATCGGCGTCGTCTGCACGACTTCGTCAAACGTCGCCTTTCCAGCAAGCACCTCGGCCAAGCCCGGTCCGGTCGGCTGGTTGAGCATGTGCGCGAGCGAACTCCGGCGGAAGTCGCCGTCCACGACCAGCACCCTCAGGTGTCGAATCTCCGCGAGAATGCAGCCGAGATTCAGCGTCGTGACGCTCTTTCCCTCCTTCGGCACCGCGCTCGTGATAGCGATGATGCGGTGCTCATAGTTTGGATTGCTGCTCAGTAGGCGAGTGCGAAGCGATCGGTATTGCTCCGTGACGAGCGATGATCGTTCATAGAACGGAACAAGCGACTCCGAAAGTCCGTCCACGACGGCCGCCGGTTCTTCAGGCGAGTCGGAACCCCCCGGAATCCCCGTCACCGGCGCTTCTGACAGAAGGCCGGTCGGCGGCAAAGTCGCAATGGCGCCGCCGGAATCCGCAGACTCCAGCGACTTGCGTCGTTCTTCTTCGGCCCGTTTAATGGCGTCGGCGATTCTTCCCATGACTAAACCACTTTGGCGTTGGCGGCCGCTCGACCCAAGGTTCTGCCCTCGTCGTTGACACTCTTCATGTCGGACCGCTGGCGCCTAATATCCTCCGTTGTAGATACCCCCGCTGTAATTCGAGTTGGCATCCTTGTCGTACGCTTTGTCGAGGTCGCGGATCTGGGCGGGCGTGACGTACGCCTGCGTGAGCGGCGCGACCGGGAACAAGACCTCTCGAATGCGCAATCCGATCCATGCCCCTGGCGTCGGCGGAATGTACACCACGTCATCAGGCTCCAGCAGAATGTTGGACGACCAGTCGCCGGTCTTTACCATCTGGTCGATGTTGACTTCGAGCGTGCGCACCGGCGTCTCGCCGTGCGCCGGGCGAATGACCTTGACCTTGCTTGTCCACGAAAGGAAGTTCGTGCCGGCCTTCACGACCGCGTCGAGCAGCGTGTCGCGACCGGTATACGGCTTGGGTCCAACGCCGCCGGCCATTCCGTACACGTAGTATTTTTTGGATTCGTAGTGGACCACGCGTACGTCGATCTTGGGATCGAGATAGTACCTTGACAGCAGCACCTCGAGCTTGGCGGTGATCTCTTTCGCCGTCATCCCCACAACCTTGACGTCGCCCACGAGTCGCAACGATATCTTCCCATCCGGCTTGATCCGTTGAACTTCGCCGTCAATCTCAAGAATGCGCGGCGCGGTGATCGCCAACTGATCGGGAATCCCCACGCGATACTCAATGGCCGACACCTGGTGCTCGTGTTCGCGAAGGAAATGCAGCATGTCCGTGTTCCTCGCGGCGCAGCCTGCCGACAGGGCGACCAGGCACGCCGCCGGAAGATGGAGAGCAATCGAACTTCGCCGGTTCATGAACACCACCTGCCGGTCGCCGCGCATTGCGCGGGCGTCTCGTGCCAAGGAACCCGCGCGCCCCATCCGGGCAGCGCGAATCTAACGGATTGTTCGTTTTATCGGGTGCGGACCTCGCGGGCTGAATGACCGCGATGGATTCTCGGTACTCAAGTCCGAATGGCGGCAAGGGACCGCGTTTTCGGACCTCAGGAGTTCCCCGCGGGAGTCCACCTCCGGCATCTCAAGGGTCTATCGGACCTGTCCGATAGTTCCGAACGCGGCGACGCGCGCCGCGGCGAGGGCTTGTTCCGTCGGACCCGGAACAAACCGGGAGGTCCATGTACGCGGAATTTTTCTCTCTTCGCGAGCTGCCGTTCAACAACACGCCCGATCCGCGCTTCTTCTATTCCACGCCGGACCACGAGGAGGCGCTCGCCTCGCTCATTTACGCCGTCAAGGAACGAAAGGGCTTTGTCCTGCTCACTGGCGAAATCGGCGCGGGCAAGACGCTCGTTTCCCGCCTGATGATCAAGCATTTCGGCGGTACAATCGCCTTCGCCAATGTCAACCACGCCATTCACAGCGCGGCCGATCTGATGGAATCGGTGTGTGCCGAGTTTGAATTGCCCTACGAGCCGGGCGCGACCAACACGCAGCTCGTTCGAACGCTGCACGATTTTCTGCTGTCGAAGTTCTCGCAGAATGTCCCGGTCGTTCTTGTGCTCGATGAGGGGCAGAACCTGCCGGTCGAAGCGTTCGAACAGCTTCGCATGATCGGCAACCTCGAAGCCGACGACGCCAAGCTCCTCCAGATCGCCATCGTTGGTCAGCCGGAACTCCAAACGACGTTCCGATCCCCGGCCCTGCGGCAGCTTCGGCAACGCATCTTTCGCAGCTTTCACCTGCCGGCGCTCAACCGTATTTCCACCGAAGGATACATCCGCCATCGTCTGGCAGTCGCCGGTTCATCCGAAACCGATATCTTCACCGCCGAGGCGATCGAAGCCGTCCACGGACTTTCTCGCGGCCTTCCACGGCTCATTAATACCCTGTGCGACAACGCGATGCTCAGCGCGTATTCCGCCGATCGAAGAGTGATCGATCGCGCGTTCCTCGAGAGCGTCGCCAAGCAGATGACGCCTCAGGCTTCGGACCGCCCTTTATCGGCGATGCTTGCGCATGACCCTCGGCCTGTTTCTCCCGACAACATCGCCTCCCAAGACAATTCATCCGAGTTTCGCTCGCGGCCTTCGCCGCCGATCCGTGAATCGACCTACTCATCTGCCCCGGTCGCGGAGGCGCAAGCAACCCGCGAATCGCATCGTGTGGACGCACTGCATCGTATGTTGGACGACTCGACGGCTCGTGCTCGGGCGGAATGGGAACGACTCAGTTCGGCTTCCCTCAATGCCACCGACATCGTCGAGCGAACGAATGAAATCCAGCATGAGCTGCAACGGCGCGAGGAGCAGATCAAACGGCTCATTGCAATGATTCGCGGAGTTTCAAGCGACCTGGAGCCCATGCTCCGCGATATCAGAAACGCCACGGACGCGAGCCGACGCGAACAGTCGGCCGCACGCGAACTCGACGAACGTCTGGCTCGAAAGATCGAATCGTCGAAGGAGCTTCTTGCCGAACTGGTGGTCGCGTCCAAACGTGCGTTGCGTGCCGGCACCGAAATCGCCGTTCCCCCAGTCGTTATTCATCGACCGACCACGCTGGTCGAGACGACGCCCCGCCGCGCTGTAAAAAACTGTTCATCGCCGGAATCGGCGTTCTCTCGAACAATGCAGGAAGCCCGAACCAGCTTGGTGGAACTCCGGGAACTCGTCAGCACGGTGCCGACGTCGTCTCTCGCCGCTGACCGAAAAACTGATGAAGCAACAAGGACGAAGCCGGCGGAAGTTCGACCCATTCAACGTCTTGCGCGGGGCGTGGACCAACTTGTCAACTTGATCGGCGACGTAGGGCAATAGGTCACGCTTCCTTGCCGCCATGCCTTCGATCGCTTCGCGTGGCGACGGTGCCTCATCACAACATTTCTCTTACATTGAAGAACCGAACCATTTTGGTACCTGGTGGGTTGCTTGGTTGAAGCAGTCCGACCGCTCCGCTACAATCAATCGCGAGCAACCGAGAAGCCGCGGAGAACTCCGCAAACCGCGATCGTTGATCGCATCGTTTTCAGGCGAACATGGCCAAAAAACAGAAAAAAATCGGCGAAATCCTTGTCGGCTGGGGCATCATCGACGCCAACGCCCTCGCCGAAGCGCTGCAATACGCCAAGCAAAACAGCAAGCGCATCGGCGAAGCCTTGGTCGAACTCGAATTGTGCTCCGAGGACGACGTAGTCAAAGCCCTTGCCAGCCAGTACGGCCTCGAATACGTCGATCTCGATAAGCACGCGGTCAACAAGGAAGTGCTCGGCCTGATCCCCGCCAAACTGGTCGAGGACTACCTCGTCCTCCCTCTCGGCGAGGAGGACGGTCGACTGAAGGTCATCATCACCGATCCCCTCGACCTGGAAACACTCGACCTCCTGCGCTTTCGTCTCAACAAGGATGTCGTTCCGTCGCTGGCTGCTGTCAGCAAGGTCAAACGGTTCATCGATAAGTTCGTCAATCCCGAGGGCGACGTGCTGTCGCAGACGATGAAGAGCATCGATGAGGACGCGCCCGAGGACGACGACGAGGCCAAGCGAAAGCAGGCGCTCGAAGACGAGGACGAAGACGCGCCCATCATCCGCCTCGTCAACCTCATCATCACCGAGGCGGTTCACGGCCGCGCGAGCGATATTCACATTGAACCCATGGGTGATCGCGTCCGCGTGCGCTACCGAATCGACGGCGTCTGTCACATTCGCGACGATATTCCCAAGCACATGCAGGGCGCCGTCAACACGCGCTTCAAGATCATGTCGGGCATGGACATTGCCGAGCGCCGCGTCCCCCAGGACGGCCGAATCAAAATGAAGATCGGCGGCGGTCAGATCGACTTCCGCGTCAGCGCCCTGCCCGCATACCACGGCGAGAGCATGGTGCTTCGTATTCTGCGACCCGAATCCGTGAAGATCGGTATTCCCGCGCTCGGTTTCGCCGAGGACGATTATCAGAAATTTCAGAAGATCATCCAGCGACCTAACGGCATCTTCCTTGTCACAGGGCCCACCGGATCGGGAAAGACCACGACGCTCTACGCAGCCTTGCAGGAACTGAATCGTCCCGACCGAAAGATCATCACCGCCGAAGACCCCGTGGAATACAACTTCTCCGGTATGAACCAATGCCAGGTCAAGGATGACATCGGCTTGAGCTTTGCCAAGATTCTCCGGGCCATGCTTCGCCAAGCTCCGAACATCATCCTCGTCGGCGAAATCCGCGACCGCGAAGTGGGCGACGTGGCCATTCAGGCAGCCCTCACCGGCCACCTCGTCTTCAGCACCCTCCACACCAACGATGCCCCCTCCGCAATCACGCGCTTGATCGACATGGGCATCAAGCCGTTCCTCGTCGCAAGTGCCATTCAGGCCATCATGGGCCAGCGCTTGATCCGCGTCATTTGCGCCGAGTGCAAAACCGTCGACCAGAATCCAGACAAACGCACGCTCAAGCTGCTTGGCTTTACCGAATCGGAACTGGCTGGCAAGACCATCTGGAAAGGCGCCGGTTGCAAGCGCTGTTCAAACTCCGGCTATCGCGGCCGCGTCGGTGCTTTCGAGATGCTTCTGATGAACTCGCAGCTCCGCGATTTGGCCTTCAATCGAGCGCCCGCAACACAGCTTCGAGCCGCGGCCCGCGCCAGCGGAATGCGCAGCCTCCTCGAGGACGGTAAGCTCAAAGTATTGGCGGGCGTTACCACCCCCGAGGATCTCCTTCGCGTCACTCAGGCCGAAGGAATCATGGCCGAGGCATGAGAAGCGACGTCACCGGCTCGTCGTCCCGCGAGAAGGACCCTTTCGCGGCGTCGACATGCCGCTTTAGCTCGACTTTTGCCCTTTTTTGGGCGACTCACGCGGCGTGACTCAGGTAGTCGAGCAGCGTGCGACTCAAACGAGCCGGGAGTTTCGTAACACCCGTATGTTTCCAGGACTCTGTCAAAACCCATTCCCGGCACAAGCGACGCGCAGCGGTGATCGCATCGCTGAAGGTTGTCTCTTTTTTGATGTACCAGACGGCTCGGAGCGGTGGAACGCTCCTCCCGCGTACGGAGCGGGCGTAGATCAGACTCACCAAGCTGAACAAACCCAGCAAGCACGGCGCGGTGCGCAGTACGCTGCGCTTCGACCGGTTGCGTGGCGTGGTGAATCCCAAGTGAACCCGTTCCTCCTGGAACGTGACTTCGATGCTCCACCGCCCGGTGAAGAGACCGACGATTCGATCCGGACGCATCGTCGGAGCGGTACTGTAGATGTATTCGTCGCGATGAGTTCCCTGGACATCGTGGACGAGGACCCAGCGGACGGGAACCAGCCCATTTCCGCCCTTGTACCAATGGCTCGCTTCGCTGATCAGTTCCACGTGACGCGTTTGGCCTCCGTACCAACTCACCGTGAACCGTTTGGGCTGGGACCGTTGGACCGTGGCGTTGGGAGCGGCGCGTTTGCGACCCTTGAGCGCCGGTCGTCCAACCTTGGGCGAACGCCTCGGCGATGGGGCGTCGTACAGGTTGGCTGGAGGATGGAAGCGACTGACCAGCGTGACGTGGCGGCGATGACGATGACAGAAGCGTGCCAACTCGTGACTGGCGTATCCGCCGTCCCCCACCAGAATGAACCTTCGTTGCGGAAACCAGTGAATCAACGCGGCCATCAACTGCATGGTCAGACGGATCGGGGTCTTGTGTCGCCGACCCTCGGAGCGGTTCAGTTCCTCCGGTCGATACAAGGCCCAGAGCACCGGCAAGGCCCACGAACGAGAGGCAAACGGAAACTTCACGTTGACGGCCATCGTTACCCACTTGTGTCCCCAGACCCAGACCACGTGACGGTGTGTCGAACGCACGGCATCGTGATGTCGGCCCTTGCCGTAGACCCGTTTCCCTTTGTGCTGCGGCGTGGTGTCGCCGACGCGCATCTTGCCATAGGGGTCGTAGTCGCACTCGGTGTCGTACGCGTCGAAGACGGTGACGTAGGCGAAACCCGCAGACGAAGGGATAATCAGCGCCAACGCGGCGAATAGAACGCATCGCACGTCGAAGAACTTGCGGCGTGCCCTCATGCCCGAAACTCCGTCGGCGGCAGCCCGACCTTCGCGCTTATCGCCCACCCATAATAACCTCCGGGGCGCGCGCCGGAACGCAGTTAACTGGAGATCAGGGCTGACCAGCAAACGACGACGGCTTGTTGCATCAAGCCGCAACGAATTCCCACTTCACTACTTCTCAGAGGCCAAGCTTCGCTCATACGCATCGACATTCGCCTTGAGTATCGCAAGGTACACGGCGATCTCGACTCGGAACTGATCCTCCGTGATATCTCCCGATCCGGGCGGCTCTTCAGGATATTGGCTACTGATACTGGGGGGAATACAACACATACAAGCAGAGTGCACTTGATTAATCACATCAGTAATGACTGCGCGAATTGGATCCATTGCTGAGAATCGTGGTTTCTTTCGCCTATGCCAGAATTTCCATTTACTCGTGTGATGTGACTGTTGTGAGACATACGCATCTATTGACGCGTATTCTGCATCTCTATTATCACACCATCGCTTGACGTATTGATGTTCAAAAAAGTCTAGGTCTATCACGTTATGGAGATAACCATCCATCAACTGGATAAACCATCGCACATCAATGCGTGGCCACTTGTAAGATTCCGATGATGAGTGATCACTGGACATTGCGCCGACTCCGAAAGTAGTCCGGCTGCTTTCCTTCGAGTCGAAAAGCTGCTTGGATTTCACCCGCGTCGTTAACGAAGACTTAGCGGCCCGTACAGCCGTCAAGAAAGTGCCAGCCGGGTATCGTTCCGCCCGAGCGCATTCGTTTCCGTTCCCCGGTTCGTTTTTTTTCCCGAATGCGCCGCTCCTTGGCCGATCGCGGCGAACGTGTCGGCCTGCGCGGTGTTCGCGGACGAATCGCTTCCGCAAGAAGGTCAAAGAAACGTTCCGTCGCCGCCTCGCGATTCGCCCTTTGTGTGCGAAATCGCATCGATGCCACGTGCAATCGCCCGTCGCGGGAAAGTCGACCGCCAAGACGCTCGCGTATCGTCGATTTCTCCGCGCTCGTCAGCGCCGAGTCGCCCTCCAGGTCAAACCACAGCGTCGCCCGCGTGTTGACCTTGTTGACGTTCTGCCCGCCCGGACCGCTGCTTCGTGTAAACGAAAACGACAGCGCCGACGCTTCGATCCGCCGCCGCAGTGATTCGACAATCCGTCGATGAGTGTCATCGAATGGCACAACAACTCCACTCACGGTCCGCTGATCGCCGGAATCCGCATCCGCAAGCCGCTGTTCGTCGTTCCCGTGATCCCGCCGGGTCCGCCGCGCGGCGTCTTGCGCCGCGGCGACAGCCAGTCAAACAGTGGCGGCCGCGTCGAATCGTCTTCCGGATCAAGGGTTCCCCTCCGCGACTTCATCTCCGACGACGAGTCCGGGTTCGGTGTGTCCGGCGCGCCGCGCTGCTTCATGACAATCGCCGACCAGCGCGCCAGCAGTTCGGGAAGCCGCCCGGCAACCTCCATCGCGTCCGTCAGGTCCTTTCGCGCTGCGTCGTATTGCTCCATGCTTGCAAGGCACTCCCCGCGCATGGTCAGGGCGTGCTCATTCTTCGGATCCAGTTTCAAAACCTCGGTCAAGTCGGGTACAGCCGCGGCATAGTCCCCCGTCGTCGACATCGCCCGTGCCCGACCCAGCCGCGCCGCCAAAAGCCCCGGCGATGCTTTCAGCACCTCGTCAAAGATCGCCAGCGCGTCCTCGCATCGATCCGCTTGCAGCAATGCCAATCCGCGAAACACCTTGGCCCACACAGAGTGCTGATCCAGCGCCGCCGCCCGCGTCAGGTCCATCAGGCTCGGTTCCGCACGGTTCTGAAGCAGGTACGACAAGCCACGCCAGACATACCCGCGCGATCCGCTCCCCGGCAGCCGCAGCATCTGTTCCGCGTCCTGCCGCAATTCGTCGAACCGTCCGAGCGTCGCGTGCAGCGCCCCGCGCATCTGCAACGCTTCGAGGTCCGTCGGCTGCGCCGAAAGGTATTCATTCACCAGCGCCAGCGCCGCTGCGCCGTCACCCGTGGCCCATTGCTCGAACGCGCTGTGGATCTTCGCGACGACCGAGCTTTGTTCCCCTTCCGTCGAAGGCGGCCAATCCGGTGAAAGCACCGATCGAAAAAACTCCTCCACCGCCCGCCGCGCGATTGCGCTCGGCGTGCCGATCGTCCACGACAGGTTCCGAACCCCCAGCGACTCCGCCATTACTTCGCCGCGCGGAATATCGGATCGCGCCACGCGTTCCAGCACGGCGCCGCCGCCCGGTACGACATTGGCGAACATCCCCAGCGCCTCGACCAGCATGTCGCGTTCTTCCTTCGCGGCCTCAATCGTCTGCTCGGCCACTTCCACCGCCGCCTCCGCCTTCACCGCAACTTCCTTCTGCTGGCGGACGTTTTTCTCTTTCGCCAGCAGAGCTATCGAAAGTCCGCCCGCGATAACGACGGCAAGCCCGGCCAGCGACGCCAATTGATGTCGTCGCACGAATCGCCGAGCGTGTGTCAGCGGTCCCGCGCGCCGCGCCGCGATCGGCTGACTCATCATGAACCGACGCAAATCGTCACGCAGCTCGCCTGCCGACTGATACCGCCGCGACGGTTCGCGTTCAATCGCTTTCAAACAAATCGTCTCGAGATCAACCGGAATGCGCGGGTTCTCCGCCCGAAGGGAATTGGGTTCCGAACTGAGAATCCGGCTGATCACCCGCTCCCGCGTTTCGCCCGGATACGGCGGCGTCAGCGTCAGCCACTCATACATCGTCGCCCCGAGCGAGTAGATATCCGTTCGATGGTCGACTTGGTTCGGATCGCCCGTGATCTGTTCCGGTGACATGTACAGCGGCGAACCGAGCATTTCGCCTGTCACCGTCACCCCCGGTTGCTCCGCAAGCCGCGCTAGACCGAAATCGGATATCCGAATGCGCCCGTCGCGACCGAACAGCAGATTGTGCGGCTTGATGTCCCGGTGCATCACTCCGTGGCTGTGCGCGTAATCCAGTGCGTCCGCCACATCCGCTAGGTGCCGCGCGACGTCATGGAACAACTCCAATCCGCCGAAACCGCCCGACGACGACTTTGCTCTTTGTCCCGATCCCGATGCGGCCGCCGATCCGCCCGTGCCGGTCGACACCGTTACCGATGTTCGCGTCCGCGACGCCGAATCGCCCGTCCGTTCGATCGCCACCGTTTCCGCCGGATCCGAACTCATCTCCATTGGCCGATGCCGATCCCGAAGCTCGCCGATTCTCGCATTCAGGCTCACGCCCTCGATGTATTCCATCGCATAGAAGTAAACGCCCCCGGCATCCCCCTGGGCAAAAATCGGGACGATGTGCGTGTGGTGCAGCCGCGCCGCCGCGTGCGCCTCCCGCCGAAACCGCGCGACCGCATTCGGTGTCGATGATACGTGCGGTGAAAGTACTTTCAGCGCGACCGTTCGCTGAAGCGAAACCTGAACGGCCTCGTAGACGGTACCCATCCCGCCTCGGCCAAGCTCGCGCAGCAACTCGAAGTCGCCGAGCGCGCGCTTGCCCGCAACCGCGTTGCCCTCCGAATCGGGTCCGTCAATGGGTTTTCCTGTGTTCCGATTCAACGCCGTGGTCACCGGCCACCCGATCCGTCGAAAAATCCGGGTTGGCCCAAAGTCTCATTCCCCTGCCATGAAGACGCTCAAGGAACGCCATTCGTTGGAAGATTCTACGTCGCGAAACGACCAATGAACGCACTTTTGCGCGCATCTTTCAACGTTTTCTGAAACTCTTGCTTCCTTCACCAACTGGCCAAACGTCCATTCGAGTAGTTTCGTCGATTCGAAAAGTCCCGCCATGAAAATTCGCGCCGATGTTTATAACCAATGAATCCAAAACGAGTTGCGACAATTCCGTACATGCCGTCACCGGGCGGATTCCTACCGTGTTTAATTCGCTATCTACTTGGTGTTTCACTACTTCGATTTCGATGGCGAATCCGCGATATTTGGAAACCGGCCCGATGCGTGAAGCCGACCAAGATTCAAGTAACTGCGGATTACGTGGTCGATGATCTCCAAATCACGTTCCGTCGTCTTTCGCACAATTTTGCCCGGAATTCCCATGACCACCGACCCGTCGGGCACGATGGTCCGCGGTGCCAGAACAGATCCCGCTGCAATCAAACATCGGCTTCCGATTTCGCAATCATCCAGAAGAATTGAACCCATGCCGATCAGCGATCGGGAGGAAATCCGTCGGCAATGGACAATCGCCCGGTGGCCGACGCCGACTTCGTCGGCGATATCCAACGGCGTTCCGTGCGGTGTGTGCACGACCGAACCATCCTGAATATTGACCCTGGCCCCAATGCGAATGGGCGCGATATCGCCGCGGATCATGACGTGGTGCATGATCGTGGACTGGTCGCCGATGACGACGTCGCCCCCAACGTATGAAGTGGGCGCGATGTAAACGTCCCGGCCCAATACTGGGTGGATAGGTTCGCCCATGGCCGAGATTGTAAGAAAAACGGCGCGTCCAGGCGAGCCAGCGCCATGTGGCGGTTTCGGCTTGGGATCTTTGAATCAATTCGGAGTATTCAGGAAATGTGGGATGAACTATTCGCTGGATCAAGCGTGAATGTGGGCTATATTTTGTTTGACAAGGTAGTTTTCGTAAGTTAGGATGCCGCGCGGAAGTGAATTTCCGCCGATTCGCTCTGCAAGCCAGTTTTGAATCGCGCGGCACATCCAACCAGGTGGAATGGATCGGGAGTTGGGAGCAGGAGGCAATGGAACCGAGCGCGCTCATCCGCGCTTGGCCGGACGGGTTGTTCACTGTTGCGACGGCAGGATGCCTGGGACCGCGACGGAGGGCAACCGAATTTCCGGGAGGGGGAGAAAAACAACCGGCTAGGCGCCCCGCGCAGAGGGGGTTGCGTAGCCGGTTGTTTGTTTTCATATCAACGAAATCGGGGCCTTCCTACGCTGTAATTCCGAGGGTCAATTTGGTAGGATGACCAGTCACGCCGCGTCCCGGTCGAAAGGGAGCGTATGAACATGCCGCGTTGTCAAATCGGTCGTTTCACGCTGGTCGCTCTGTCGCATCAAGCGATGGTCGGGTCCTCAGGCCAGAAGGGATTGTGTGGGTCTTGCGGCGGGGGGCGGGGCGAACTGGCACGCAACTTGCGACTGCCTAAGGGGATTTCACGTGATCACCAAACGTTCGATTGCCAAGCTGCCTGAGACAATGCGTTTGTCAGTTTGGCGAAAGGAGCTTTCGGTATGAACACTGGCATCTCCACGTTGCATCTGATTTCGATCCTTCTCCCGGTCACACTGACCGTCACGGCGCAGGGCGCAGGGCACTTGGCCGCTTGGGGCGCAAACTCTTACGGCGAAATCAACGTTCCGGCGGGCACGTTTACGGCCGTCGCCGCAGGCAATGCGCACAGCCTGGCGATCCGCGGCGACGGCACGCTGACCGGGTTTGGCTACAACGAATATGGTCAGATCAATGTTCCTGCGGGCACGTTCACGGCCGTCGCTGCGAGCTTCTATCACAGCCTGGGCATCCGCAGTGACGGCACGCTCGCCGGCTGGGGCTACGGCGGCGATGGCCAGATCAACGTTCCCTCCGGCACATTCACCGCCATCACCGCGGGGTGGTATCACAGCCTGGCGATCCGCAGCGACGGCACCCTGGCCGCCTGGGGCGACAACGGCACCGGGCAGCTTAACGTCCCCGCGGGAACATTCGTTGCCGTCGCATCGAATTACGTTCACAACTTGGGCATCCGCAGCGACGGCACGCTGGTCGCGTGGGGCTGCGGAGCGAACGATTTTGGGCAATGCAACGTTCCTACGGGAACGTTCATTGCCGTCGCTGCTGGTGACTGGCACAGCCTTGCGATCCGCAACGACGGCACGCTGGTCGGGTGGGGGCGAAACACTTCTGGGCAAATCGACGTCCCCGCCGGAACGTTCATGTCCATCGCTGCAAGCGGTAGTCACAGCCTTGGAATTCGAAGCGACGGCACGCTGGTGGGATGGGGGTACAACGCCGCTGGGCAGACCGACGTTCCGAACGGCATGTTCACGGCCATAGCCGCGGGCGGCGGGCACAACCTGGCGATTTACAGCGAAACAATCCCTACGGTTTCGCAGTGGGGGCTGATGGCCATGACGGCGTTGTTGCTCGGCGCGGGGACGATGGTCCTTGTCCGGCGGCGCGCGGCGCTTGGCCCATCCCTGGCACGATCAACCCTGGCGGTCCTCGCCGCGCCCCTGGTGTCGCTAGGGGTCTCCTCCGGTGTCCTTGCGCAGCCTGCACCAATCCCAAGTCAGGATGTTGTCCTCAATGTTGACTCCGGTTTCGTATCCGCGACGGAGGGCAACCGAATTTCCGGGAGGGGGAGAAAAACAACCGGCTAGGCGCCCCGCGCAGAGGGGGTTGCGTAGCCGGTTGTTTGTTTTCATATCAACGAAATCGGGGCCTTCCTACGCTGTAATTCCGAGGGTCAATTTGGTAGGATGACCAGTCACGCCGCGTCCCGGTCGAAAGGGAGCGTATGAACATGCCGCGTTTTCGAATCGGTCATGGCACGTTGGTGGCGTTGTCGCTTGTGGCGGCGGTCTTGTCCGCAAGCGCGGCCGGCGCGGGCGCGCCATACCTCGTGAAGGACATCAAGCCGGGGCTTGGGGACGGCACGCCTGCGTTCCTTACCGTTGTAGGCGATCGAGTGTTCTTCATAGCCACCGACGGCGTCACGGGCGGGGAACTCTGGGTGACCGACGGAACCGCGGAAGGCACGCATATCGTCAAGGAGATTCGTCCGGGACCGAGTTGGTCTCCCTATCCGGCGGCCTTTACGCCGGTGGGCGATCGACTGTTCTTTCAAGCCGATGACGGCGTGCGCGGGATCGAGCTATGGGTCAGCGACGGCACGTCACAGGGAACCTATCTGGTCAAAGACATCAATCCGTTCGGCGATTCCCGGCCGGCTGATCGCGTGGGAGCCGATGCTCCGATGACCGCGTGGAACGGCAAGGCGGTCTTCGCGGCCAATGATGGTGTCAACGGGCGGGAACTTTGGATCAGCGACGGAACGGAATCCGGCACGTTCATGGTCAAGGACCTGTTCGTCGGCGGTCCGGGGGGCTCGGGAAATCCGCGGTGGATTGTCTCCATGGGTGATTACTTCATGTTCTCGGCGACGGCGAACGGGTCGGGTACGGAGCTCTGGAGGAGCGCGGGAACGACCGCAAGCACGATGCTGGTGAAGGACATCTGGGTCGGCGGGAGCAGCAATCCGTTTTATCTCGCCAATGTGAACGGGGTGCTTTTTTTCCAGGCCAACGATGCTCCGTTCAACGGCGAACTCTGGAGAAGCGACGGGACAGCGGCGGGCACGGTCAAGGTCAAGGAAATCCATCCCACCGACGGTTCGGAGCCGGCCTTTTTGACCGATGTCGGCGGGACCTTGTTCTTCAGAGCTTATGACGCCGACGATGACAGGGAACTTTGGAAGAGCGATGGTACGGAGGCTGGAACTGTACGCGTCGCCAACGTGAACCCGCAGGAAAGTTCTTTTCCGGCGTATTTACCGAGCGGAGTGCTCGACGGGCGGTTGTTCTTTCAGGCTGATGACGGCTTCCACGGGCGGGAACTGTGGGTTTCCGACGGAACCGAAGAGGGCACGTATCTGGTCAAGGATATCAATCCAGAGGGCGATATGGCGCCCTATCTGCCCGATATTGTGGCAGCCTATGGGAATATTTATTCCACGGCCGATGACGGCAAAGTCGGTCGGGAACTCTGGAGAACCGACGGCACATCGCAGAGAACCGTGCTGGTGGCTGATATTAATCCTGGACCGGGCCACTCGGATCCGGCCTTTATCACTCCGTTCAGGGGATTGCTTCTCTTCAATGCAAATGACGGGGTCCATGGGTATGAGCTCTGGGCCATGCCGATCGCGCCCCCCGCCATACCGGCCGTTTCGATGCCGGGTCTCTTGGCCATGTTGGCATTTCTGTTGGGGACCGGGTCGTTGGTGCTCCGATCGCGATGGGAACATGTGAACTCAAAAATCAAACCATGAAGGAGAGGTGTGCAATGTTGGTATTCAGGTCGGCCTTGCGTGGCACAATCGTTGGACTCGCGTTGTTCGGTGGACGACCAGTGGCCGGACAAGCTGTGGAGTGCGCCACGACTTCCACAACGACCTCGGACGCGGCCTGTTCCGGCTGCCCATGCAAAGGAGATTGCGATGTCGTAGGCGTTCGCAACCAGTGGAGTCCGGAATCGCTTGGGGCAATGGTTAACATGGCCGTTCGCGTGAAGATCCATTATTTTTTCAGCGGCCTGACGAACCTCGTTGTGCAGCAGCGTACCAAAATCATCGAAGATTTTGAGGATTATCACATCGCGCTCCAGGTTACCCCTTCGTTGGAAATCGATTCGCAGTATAACGAAATCGATTCGCCGTTAGAACTTGCGGCCATGCGATCTCAATACGGTGAAAGCCCCACGACGACGTTGAACGTTTTTGTCGCGTATTATAATCGCGACTACTTCGATTATGATGGAAGAGCGGTGTTTCCGTGGGACAATGACGCTCTCACGAGTCAGGGCGGGATCCTTGTCCAGGCCACCGCCATTGGAGAGGACAACACGACTTTGACCCATGAGATCGGCCACGCGCTGGGGCTGTGGCACACGAGTCATGGGACCGCGCTTGGAGAAATGGACGGGATTCACGGCACTTGCACCAGCGGCGTTTGCAGTTGTCAGTGCTACGAGCCGGCGGATGGGAGCAACTGTAACGCGCGCGGGGACTTCTGCTGCGATACGCCGCCTACGCCGGGGAATTTCTCCTGCCAGAACCCGGGCGGCGAAGATGGTTGCAGTGAAACGAATTGGGGCGAAACGGACTATCAGAACTTCATGGGTTTCGCGGCGGACGGCGGCGGCACGCCGTGCAGAAGTCAGTTCACCGTGCAGCAAAGCCGCCGGATGCATTGCTGGGCTTGCGACCGGCTGAAGGGGTAGATCGACTCGCCGGACTGCAACGAGAACGACACGCCCGACGTGTGCGACATCGCATCTGAATCCAGCGAGGATTGCGAAGCAAACGGAGTTCCCGATGAATGCGAGACAATCGTGGATTGCAACGACAACGAAATCAGGGACGCTTGCGACATCGCGAATGAGACGAGCGCCGATTGTGATGGAGACGGGGTCCCGGATGAGTGTCAGTTGTATGGCCGCTGCTGTCTCATTGACGAGACGTGCATCCATACGCGCACGAATGCATGCTGCATCGCGGCGGGCGGGTTCTATTTGTTCGGCCTGGGGACGAACTGCCACGCCCAATGTCCGCAGGGCCCGCTAGGACCACAGCCGGGTTGAGAGCGACTCGGCCGACAAGCCGACGGTCATTTCCGCATACCATTTCTAATCTCCACGGTCTGGCGGCAACAGCGACGGTTTTCAACTCGTTCGGGTCGTGGCCGACGCGGCAATCGAATTGCCCATCGGCGGACGGCTCATTTTCGGGCCGCGGAACAACACCTTAAACCTCCCGGACCGTCGCGGATTCTCCAACAGAGCCGCCGCACTATGACGTCCAACCTCACGACGTCCTGAACCCAATTTGTAGCGACGAGCATTATTGAGTGACGCCAAGATCACGCCTACCTCTCTTTTCCGTCGACCGCGGAGGCCATAGAATGTCTTGGCAAATCCGCAGGAGACGCGTGGGAACCTAATCCGGAGGCGTTGCGTCGCGAGCACAAACCATGACTCGAAAGGCGTACAACTTGAAGACTCGGCGGGCCTTGCAGAATCGGGTTGCGGCGGCGCTGGCGCTCGTTCGACCGGCGGTTCGGGCCGACGGGGGCGACGTGGAACTGGTCGAAATCGACGACAACGGCGTGGTGAGCGTACGATTGCTGGGAGGCTGCGTGGGTTGCCCGTCGGCTTCCATCACACTGGCCCATGGGATCGAGCGAACGCTTCGAGATCAAGTGCCCGAAGTCTCCGGCGTCGTGTGTGTATGATGCCCGGGCGAGATTCGACGGAATTTTGCCGCCGCGCGCAGCGCCTTCGACATTCAATCGCTGTTCGTCGAGTTTCTTTCGCATAGGTTCCTTGTTTTCCTGACGAATGATCAAACCCGCCATGCCCGCGCGATTGAACTTCATCCTGGGATGCACCGCGTCGGGCAAGGCGAGCCTCGGGCAGGAACTGGCCCGCAGAACCGGCGGCGAGATCATTTCCATCGACTCGATGAAGGTCTACCGCCGGATGAACATCGGGACGGCCAAGCCGAGCGCCGAGGCCCAGGCGGCAGTGGCCCACCATCTCATTGACGTGGTCGAGCCGTCGGAAGAATTTTCGGTGGCGCAATACGTCCGCCTGGCCGAAGCGGCGATTGCCGGGATTCATGCTCGCGGCAAACCGATCTTCGTCGTGGGGGGCACGCCGCTCTACATCAAGGCGCTCAGCGAAGGACTCTTCGAAGGACCGGGGGCCGATCCGGTGGTGCGGGATCGGCTCCAACAAATCGCACGCGAACGGGGCGTTCCGGCGCTGCACGATCGTCTGAGACAGGTCGATGGTGAGGCCGCGAAGCGAATCCATCCCAACGATCTGCGACGACTGGTGCGGGCGCTGGAAGTCTTCGAACTGAGCGGACGGCCGATCAGCGCTCTTCAGGAGCAGTGGGACCGAGATCGAACGCGGCATGACTGCGTCTTCATCGGTGTGCGCCGCGACAAGGAAGACCTTTCCCGCCGAATCAACGAACGCGTCCGACGAATGGTCGACGCCGGCCTTGCGGCGGAAGTAGCGGCGCTATTGGCCGAGGATCGCCCGTTGAGCACGGCCGCCCGACAGGCGCTGGGCTACGCGGAGATGATCAGGCATTTGCAGGACGGCGTCGGTCTTGCGGAGTCGGTGGAGTTGATCAAAATCAACACCCGGCAATTCGCCAAGGCGCAGCGAACCTGGTTTCGGCGGTTTCGCGCGGTGGCTTGGATCGACGTCGGGCCTGATTCGACCGCGGCGGAAGTCGCCGGGGCACTCATGGAATCGCGGAGCGGAGCGTGGCTGAACTCGGCGTCACCGAAATGACGAATTGGGCCGTCGATCTGATCGACGTGCGTAAGACCTATGCGCGCAAGATTCAGGCCCTTCGCGGCGTCAATATTCAAGTCGGTCGCGGAGAAATTTTCGGCTTGCTGGGCCCCAACGGCGCGGGAAAGACGACGCTGGTCAAGATCATGATGACGGTCGTTCGGCCGACGAAGGCGATGGGGACGATTCTCGGTCGGCCGCTGGGGCATCGCGGGAAACTGGCCAAGACCGGCTATCTTTCCGAAAGCCATCGGTTTCCGGGGTATCTCACGGGAGCACAGTTGCTCGACAGCTATGCGGCGCTCGCGCGGGTTTCGCGTGATCGGCGTCGGCAGCTCGCCCCGCGATTATTGCAGCGACTGGGAATCGCGCAATGGGCCGACACGCGGATCGACAAGTACTCAAAGGGAATGCTCCAGCGACTCGGCATCGCACAGGCCCTGATGAACGATCCCGAACTGGTCGTGCTGGACGAACCCACCGACGGGTTGGACCCCGTCGGCCGCCGTGATGTTCGCGAGCTGCTGCTGGAACTGCGTCGGGAAGGCAAGACGGTTTTTCTGAATTCGCACCTGCTCAGCGAACTGGAAATGGTGTGTGATCGTGTGGCCATTCTTGTCGACGGACTGGTGGCGCGGCAGGGCACCCTTCGCGAACTGACTGAGCATACGGTCGAATACAAGATCACGTTTACGGGCGACGCCGCTCCGATGAAAGACAAATTGCGCTCGCTGGGCGCCAGGCTCGACGGGACTGTCGTTTCGCTTTCGGGGCACGATGCGCGGCGGGTCAATGAGGCGATCGATCTGCTTCGGGGCGCGGGAGTACTGATCGAAGCCGTGCAGCCGCACCGGTTCAGCCTGGAGGACATTCTGGTCGAGGCGATGGGCGCTCGCCCCGCGGGCGAGAAACGACCGTTGTGACTTGCTCGATTCAGTCTTGGTAAGCGAGGATTCATGCAGCTTCAGGCGTTGATCGTTGACACCTTTCGCGAGTCGCGGGACCGCAAGATTTTTTGGGTGATGCTCATCATCTCGGTCGCGGTTTCCACCGCGATGTTCTGCATCGGATTCCAGCCCGGCAAGATCGACTTTCTATTCGGGACCTGGGTTCTGGAAACCGACAAGTTCACCGTAGCGGGAAAGCTCCGGCCTGATTTCATCGCAAGCCTGGCTGTCGAATGGATCATGGACAGCGTGCTCGGATGGTTGGCGGTGATTCTCGCGCTGATCGCCACCGCCGGTTTCCTGCCATCACTGATGGAGCGCGGCGTCGTCGAAGTGATTCTCTCCAAGCCGTTGCCACGGTGGAAGATTTTTCTTGGCAAATACCTGGGCAGCCTGCTGTTCTTTGGATTCCACGCGGCGATCTTTGTCGGGCTTACGTTCCTCGTCATCGGCCTTCGATGGGGTGCGTGGATTCCGGGCTACCTGTGGGGCATTCCGCTGACCATCCTGCTTTTCAGCCTGCTCTACTGCGTGTCGGCGCTGATCGCGGTTATGACCCGAAGTGGCATCGCGTCCATTCTCATCACGCTCGGGGCGTGGGTCGTTTTTGCCGGCGTTCAATCGGCCGGCGACCTGTTTGAAGCCTACCCCGAATGGAAGGAAAACCGGATGCTCTACGCATCGACGTCGGCGATTCGGTGGATTGTTCCCAAAACGCAGGACCTGACCTATCTGGCCCGGAAGCTGACCAAGGCCGCCAGTCCGCTGGAACTGATGGACGAGCCGGAATCAGAGGAAGATCGTGACATCGCCCTCCGCGCCCGGCAGGTGGATGCCGCGAGACGAAACGTGGGCGTGGCCTACACCGTGGGAACATCTCTGGCGTTTGAGGCGATTATGGTACTGGTCGCCATGTGGAGGTTCTCGCGCAGAGATTACTGACAACCATTGAAGTCAGCTCCACGATCGTGGCAAATAGTGAACGGGTGCAGCCCCGTCCTTACACGATCGGACCGCAGTCTCCGTAGCCTGTCCCATCCGTGGCGAGCCGAGAACGTACCCAACCGGCTGGCCGGCAGTTCACGCGCCCTTGCGGAGGGCGACAAAAAGATAGACCTTCATTTACCAACGACTGCGTGAGTGCGCTTGCCAACCGTGATGGTACCCGCGATCAGCGTGGTCAGAATCATCACCACCAAACCCCATTCTGACGCAGCCGGAACGTTCCCGGCGAGGGCGCAGGCAGCAAGCTCTTCAGGAGGAGTTCCGTCCGTCCACACTTGCGTAAACTGCGTCCAGTCATCGCAGGCGATGTCCCCGTCGCCGTCCATGTCGAGGCGCTCACAACCGGCGGCGACCGGACCGGCGTTGGGACCGGTGAAACAGGTTTCAAACGCTCCCCGATCGGCAACATCGACTTCGCCGTCGCGATCGGCATCGCCGCGTTCGCCCGCGAGGATCGGTCGATCGAACGGAGGAGTTTCCGCCGCCACCCGAGGATCGGTCAGACCATTCAGCAGAAACTCAATCAGGTCGAGCCGCGCCGGCGGCGGAATGGCGATCCCGGGGATCAACGGATCCAAGTCTTGAGGAAACGGTACTTGACCGTTAATGCCGAGATAGAAATCGACGACTTCCGCGAGCGTCGTTCGCCGTCCATTGTGCATGAACGTCGGCTTCAATCCGACATTACGCAGGCTCGGCACCTTGAACCGTCCCGCATCGGCAGGGTTGCCGGTGACTTCTTGCCGGCCGGTGTCTTCCGCGATCGGCCGGACGCCGATGTTGCGAAACGTGTTGTTCGTAAAAATCGGCGGAACGTGGCAGACCGAGCATCGCGACCCCGGGTTTTGGAATACGTTCAATCCTTGTTGCTGTTGAGGAGTCAGCGCTCCAAGATCGAACGGTGTCTGATTGGCTACGAGCGTGCGCTCATACGTCGCGATGGCGAATGCGATTCTTTGGGCATTGATCGCGGGATCACCGAAAGCCGCGATAAACAAAGCCGGATAGGTCGGATTCGCGGTGATCGCCGTAGCAACGTCAGGCGGAAGATAGGTCGCCAAGCCGAGCGGCGTCGATGTGGTGAGTTTGGCTGCCACGTCATTCCAATTGCGGCCTTGATGTGCCATTTCATTGTCGGCCAGGATGGGAACAAGCGCCTGCGCCTCCAGCGCTCCGCCGACGGGGATGACCGTGACACCCGTCTGTGGATCAACAAACGCCGGTCCGGCGCGACCGTCCCAGAACGAGGAGGGAGACCACAGCGCACCATAAACTGATTGCGCGGACCGTCTGGTAACCTGCACGTCGAACCCGAAAATCGGATCAGAAATCGGGTTGCCTGCTGCGTCTTGCCGCACGAGTCCCAACGACCCGATCACGTCATCAGGCGAGCCGAAGTTCTGGTCGAGCCCGGGATGCAGGGCCGGTCGAGGATCGGTTCCCGCCCGAAATGAACTGTGACAGGTGCCGCAGGAGACCGTATTGTCACTCGAAAGCTGTTCTTCCCAGAAGAGGATCTTCCCCAGCACTCGCTTGGGTTCGGTGATGGGGTTCTGCGGTGGGACTGGGGGCGGCGGAAGTTGGCCCTGAGCCGGCGCGCAAAGCGCGACCATGAGCCAGATCAACACTGTTCTCGTGGTTCCCGCGCGCGCGACCGGGCGACGGTATCGCCGCCAATCCAATGCCGCTGAAATTGGTTCCACGATAGTGAGAGGATTTCGGTGACGCATCGCCCCTCCTTCGGACTGACTCCAACCCCTCTTCATGCTGCGACCGCAATGAACACAATGTCTCCCCCCGAAATCAAAGAACGTCAGTCCGTGCCGGGATATTGCGGCGCCCCGATTTTTTTGGTGAGCCAATCGGCGGAAAGACGCGCACTGGCACAATCGAAGTGACTTTTAGATGGTGTGCGGATACCCTTCCAAGGCGGGATTTTATTCCTCGATCAGTCGTTTCCTCGCCTCTCGGACAACACTCACGGCAGATTTTCTTAATTCCGACTTAATCGAAATGAGCTCTTGGCGTCCCGGATGACCACCAAAAAGCTGAACATGAAACCGCAGCGCGTTGCTTGTCCCCGAAGGGCGAATGGTTAGATGCGACCGGCGATCGGCGTCGAAGTAAAATCGGTAACCCTCGTCGGGAAACCCTGGGTAGTTGTTGGCGTCGTATTTGCCAGTTGGATACACGGTCGCGCCCACCACGGGCAGACCGCCAAGCGTCAAGGTCCGGTCGGAGCCGCTCCGAACGCCATCAAACAGAGCCTCGGCCTTTTGGAGGATCAAGCGCTTCTTGGTATAGCCGGCCAGTCCTTCGTATTCCCCGTCCAGCGGGTCCGGTTCGTAGTGCGTGACGTACAACCCGATGTCCGGATCGAGATAGATTTTTTCATCCATCAAGTCCACGAGATTCGTCCCGGTGTCCTTGGCATACTGCGCCAACTCGGCCACGAGCACGGCCGCAAACGTGCCGTCCTTGTCGCGGACATGTCCGTCGCGCCCAAGCGACCGCTCATCGGACGGAACGTCGCCGAGCAGCGTGAATCCGTTGCTTTGTTCCAGCGCGGCGATGTTGATGCTTCGACGCCGATCATTCATTGCGAACCACGAGTGAATGGTCCGATTGCAGCGCGCCTCGCCGGGGTCTCGGCGACCCTCATCAAAGTCCGGCCATCGTCCCGCTTCGGTCAGTCCGGCCGTATCCTTGCCCGCGTACAGGTCCCAGGCCGCACGCGTGGCCGCAGCCAGTTGTGCGAACCCCACCCATGTTTTGAGGACACCCAACCCGTGCTTGGTCGCGAGGCAGGTCAGCAGGTCGGTTGTTGTATGGGAAAGCACGATGAACTTCTTCTCAACGTCTCGGATGCGCCCGTACTTCTCAATCTCTTGCTGCAAGCGGTACCACAGGATCAACGTCCAGGCTTCGTCCGCGGACAACAGCGAATAATCATTCAGCGAGCCGGTTCCGCTATGGGGGTAGGCGATTCGCTGCGCCGGCGGCACTTTGACAATCACGCCGCATCGATCCGCGTCGGGATCGGTTCCCACGATCAAGTCAACGGACTCCCACGCGCCGGGATATTCCTGTTTGAAGGCCGCTACGGCGATATCCGCCGCCCGCCAGTCGCCCGGATCCGGCTGCTGTTCCCTGCCCGGGTCGCTGCAAAATGCCGGGAACATTCCGTCCAGTGCGTCCAGCTTCATGATCCGCCGAACGTTTTTGAATCCGACCTCCTCCAGCAATCGCGGGACGGCCTTGCGACCCGAACCGTTAAAGGCGGAAAAGGCGATTGACAGCGGCGTTTTGGAGGACGCGATCATCTCCGGACGCAGCAGGAACTGCTTTGTATGGTTCACGTGCATGGTGTGCAGGTCGATGATCCGGTCGTCACGACCCGCATAATGACCGACCGGTGCCTCGGGCAAAGGATCACCCAAAGGCAATCCTTTGTGGTCGCCGGCTTGGATGACACGTCCTCCGCGATTCTTTACGCCGCCGAGGAACCACAATCGATCCTTGGGCGCTTCCGCAAGCGACATCGTCTTGATGTGCGCGAACGTCGTTGTCTTGATGTAACTCTTGTACAGCTCGTCCCGCTCGGCCGGGTCGAACTGTGATCCGTTCCAGCACGAGAGCTTGTATCCGTTGTACCGAAAGTCGTTGTGGCTTGCGGAGATGAACACGCCGATGTCCGCCTTGAGCGTCGGCACGGCGAACGTCACGCTCGGATACATGCACGCTTCGTCGAACAGATATACGGTGAAATCGTAGGCGAGAAATAGCGACGCGATCATCCGCGCGAAGTCGCCCCCGCGCACCCGGCTGTCGAACCCGATGACGATTCGGCTCAGCGGCGGCTTGCGGGCGTTTCCAAACCGGGCGACGCCCGCCGAGGTGACCAGCAACACGACATCGTTAATCGTGTTGGGTCCCTTGATGATCGGCGCTTGGATTCCCTCGGCCTTAAGTCGCATGACTTCCTCACGGCGCGAACCCATTTTTTCTCGAATGCCGCCGGTGCCGAACGCGACCTCGCGGGAATAGGCGTTGGTAAGCGCTTCCCATCGCTCTTTTCGAATCGCCTCGCGAAGCCCGTCGCGCGCTCCCGGCGAAATTCGGTCCAATTCGTCCGCGAGTAACCAGGTTCGCAGATTGGGCAAGGTTTTGGCCACCGCGTCTTCGTAATAGGTTCCGGCGATTCGACCCGATTCGCGCTCGCGCGTGAGGTAATTGCGAATCCCCGCCTCTGCTTGTTGAAGCAGTTGTGAATCCTTTTCGTTCATGGCGTTCAAAATAGGGCGACTCCAATCTGTCGTCAAAATGCGCGGTTTCCCACAAAAGGGAATGTTAACAAAGCGCAAAGAGTCTATTTCGAAAATCCGATGACTTGCTTCCAGATCATGTGTTGTGCCGGACTTTTCGGATACTACAATGGACGCGTCGGTTCTCAGGCTGCGTCCCATCCGACGCGCCCGCGAAGGCGGGAGGTTTCGATCCTCGGTCAGGAGAAACGAACATGGCCAGTGCGACCCTTGGCCCGTCCCTGAATCCATCGACCATAGATTCCCACGCTCGACAGCTTCCCGCGTTGTTTGTGACCGCCTATCCGTGGAATCTCATGGAGCGCGGATTGTCCGAGCTGCTCGATCGTCTGCACGGTGAAACGGGCGCGACGGGTTTGTCGGTCTGGGCGGCCACGCCGCGCCTTTGCCAGTTGCGCGTTCGCGACGTTCGCCCGCGCTGGTTCCGCACCGAAGGCGGACTTTTCTTTCAGCCCAAGCGTCATTCCCTTACTCGCGCCGGCACCCGATCGCTCGTGTCCAATTGGACCCGATCCGAGAACCCGTTGGCAGTTATCGCCGAGCAATGCGAGCGCGCCGGCATGAAAATGCGGGCGATTTTTCCCGCCGCCACCACCGGACTGCTCGCCGCCCGCTATCCCGAATTTGCCTGTATGAACGCGTTCGGCGACGAATCCAAGTCGGCGATCTGCCTCGCCAATCCTGACGTACAGGAGTTCATTCTCGGGCTGGCCGCCGATGTGACTGAAAACTACGCGGTCTCGGCCTTCATCCTCGCTGATTATTTCGTGGGTTGGCAAGAGGCCTATTCGAAAAACGTTTTGACGACTCATCCGCTCGGTGCCGCTGCGCAAAGCGCGCTGGGCACATGTTTCTGTCCAAGCTGTCTCCGCGTCTCAGAAGCCGCGGGCGTAGATTTGGATAAGGCAAGGCACGAGGTGCGCGAGGTGCTTAATGCCGCGCTTGGCGACAGTTTTCCTGTCGAAGACCGAACGGGAGCAGGCGGGAAGGGCACTTCGCTTCAAACCCACCGTCGAATTCAGTCCGATTCCGTCGGGCAGCTGCTTCGCCGGATTGTCGAAGAATGTTCGCGTGACGTCTTGATTGCTCGCAGCCTGGCCGGCGACGGTCTCGTCACCGTTTCGAAGGTGGATGACCTGTCCCCGGTCGGCGTTTTGACGCGAGTTGAATCGGCTGACGATCTCGGCGCGGCGTTCAATCCGAACGCGAAACAGAATGAGCTTTGGGTCGGTGCGTCCTGGGCCGTGGGAAATCGATCCGCATCATTCGTCGCCGCTATGGCTGAAGCCGCTAGGCTTGGATTCACCGCCATTGACATAAACAATTACGGCGTCCTTCCCGATTCGGCTCTCGAGACCGTCAAGCAGGGGATTCGCTTTGCCCGCCGCTCGGCGGAATGACTGACCGTTCCTCCTCAAACTGATCCACCCTGTGTCTTACACCTTGGGGTTGGAACAAGGAGGAACAGACATGCGCAAAAACCGTCATCGCCGCAACGTGGTCCGTCGTCGCCTGGTTTTCCACTCCGGGTACGGAGTATTACGTCCCCGTTCATTCTTTTGGTTCACCGGAAGCATTCCAACTTGACGTAGCCGAGGACATCACAGTCTGTACGTTTCCGGCCAACGACGCTTGCGCGGCCGCGGTGTCGGTGACGCAGGCATCGCTTTCATACACCGATACGGGGTGAGTGTGGTTCGTGTGAAGTGAGGATTGGTTCAAACATTAAAGAAAAATCACGGCTTTTCACAGGCGAAACGAAATGGCCTCACAGCCTTGACTGTTTTACCTGGTTCGGCAAAAGGACGAGTCAAGCCATCGGCGATCCGCGCATGTCGGGCGGAACGTATTGCTAAGGTTGCGTCAAGATCGTCGGGACGACATCATATTGGGTCGGCCCGTCGACGCGATTGCGGTCGTAGCTCAATGGTAGAGCATCAGCCTTCCGAGCTGAACGTTGACGGTTCGAGTCCGTTCGCCAGATGTTTCCAGGCCATGGGAAGTCGAATTGCTCGGGGTGTCATGCATGATGAACAAGATGATACGCTTGATCTGCCTGTGCCTCGCGATGATGGCCGTTCCGGCCTGCATGAGCGCGAAGGCGGCCGGCCCGCGATATCTTGGACAGAAACCGCCGGGGATGACTCCTGAGCTATTCGCTCCCGGCGTGGTCAACACCGAGGCGATCGAACTCAACGGCGTATTCTCCCCTGATGGTCGAGAGTTTTTCTTTACGCGGATCGTTGACGGTGTCTTCACGATGTACCGATCGGTGCTTGAACCCGGCGGCTGGTCCGACTATCAGCAAGTTCATCCTTACGAAGGCGACGAGCGGCAGATGGCCGTGGACATGGCGTTTGCGCCAGACGGCAACACGCTTTATTTTTTGGGCAGAGGATCGACCGACATTGTGCCCGGGGAGCGCAACGGGCTGAATCTCTGGAGCATGGAGCGCCGCGGCGACGGTTGGACCAAGGCCCGCGTCGTGCCGCCGCCCGTGAGCACGGAACACCGGGAGTCGTATCCGTGCGTTGTCGCAGACGGGAGTCTCTACTTCAGTTCGAATCGACCCGGCGGGCTTGGCGAATTCGACATCTACAGGGCCCAGCGGAAGGCGGACGGCACTTTCGCCGAACCGGTCAACGTCGGGCCGCCGATCAACACGGAGAAGTCCGAAGGTGATACCTATGTCGCACTGGACGAGAGTTATCTGATCGTCGCGGCCAGACGACCCGACGGGCTGGGCCAAGGCGATCTGTACGTTTCCTTTCGCGGTGAGGACGGGCGATGGGGCACGCCTCACAATCTCGGGGCTCCCATCAACTCGGATCAAACGGATTTCTGCCCGATGGTGACGCCGGACGGCGCGTATCTGTTCTTTTCGAGGCGGTGGGGGGCTACGTGGGATGAAACGACAGAGGGTAAAATCTACTGGGTGAGCGCCAAAGTGCTCGATCAGTTCCGGCCTCGGTAGTCAGGTCGTGTTGACATTCAGAGAATCCAGCCGAGCAAACACGGCTATCAGCGCGTGTTCAACCCTCTAATGTCCCCCATGAGCAAGGGGGGAGGCGACGCGCGGATACGCGACTGAAAAACCGAGGGCGCTTTAGCTGACCACCTTTCCGCGCATGTCAGGCGGAACGGGTTGTTTCAGCTGCGTCAAGATTGTCGGGGCGACGTCGTACAGGGTTGGTCCGTCAACGCGGCCGCGGGCTTTCAACGATGGATGCGACAGGATGTACATGCCTTCCTGTGCATGGTTGGCGTCGTCGGGGCCGGTGTCGTTTTCAAACGTATAGACCGTGTCGGAGCCGACGAGGCCGACGGATCGCCAGCGAAGATCGCCGAAAATGACGACGAGGTCCGGCGCGACGCCATTGACTTTTTTGTAGATTTTCTCCGGCTTGTAGCACTTGTTGCCCATCGGGGCGCCTTTGTCGTCGACGATCGCTTCGATCTTGCGGGCGAGTTCGTCGCGGAATGACTCATACTTAGACGGCTCAACCGCGCCGCCGGGTTCGCGGCCTTTTACGTTGATGAACAGGCGACCGTAGTATCCGCCGTCGCCCCAGGCGGTGGTCTTTTCCCAATCCACGTCGGCATAGTTGAACTTCTGGTTGGGTTTGGGCGGCTGCTTGAAGACGAGATAGCCCTCGTTGATGAGCCACTGGTTGAACATCAGCCCGCCGACCATCGTCTTGCAGCCGTGGTCGGAGACGACCCAGACGGCCGTCTTGTCGAGGTCCATGCAGGCGAGCGTTTCGCCGATTTCACGGTCGATATACTTGTAGTATTCAAGGATCGACTCCTTGAAGGGGTTGCCGGGGACGTGGGCGTGGTGCGTGGGGTCCATGCAGCTCCAGAAGCCGTGGTGGATGCGATCGACGCCCATCTCGACGGACCAGTAGAGGTCCCATGGCTTGGTCTTGAGCAGATGGCGGATGACTTTGAATCGCTTCTCGGTCATCAGATAGATCTGATCGAGAAGCCACTGCTTGTCGTCGGTGCGGAAGCCCTTCACGTCGACCATGTACTCGCCGACGAGGTCGTTGACTTCCTTGCGGAGCGTCGGCGGATGGGTCCAGGTCACTTTAGGATCGTTGGTGTCGGGCGTCAGGAAGCTCGTGATCAGGCAGCCGTTGATAGGCTTGGTGATCGGATAGGTGCCGGGCACGCCGACGACGATCGACTGTTTGCCGGCGGCGCTGAGGATTTCCCAGATTCGCGGTTCCTTGACCGCGAGCGACGTAGCGATCATCAATTTGTCATAGGAATGGTCGGCGCGGTTGCGGAATCCGTAGATGCCGAGCGTGCCGGGGTCCTTGCTGGCGGCCATGCAGCTCCATGCGGGCACGGTGATGGGGGGCATGGAGCTGGTAAGGTTGCCGTAGGTGCCCGACTGCATGAGTCGTTTGAAGTTCGGCAGCTGGTCGGTCCACTGGTCGAAGAGGAGCGATGGTTCGGCACAATCCAATCCGATGACGGCTACTTTATCGATGGTTTTCATGGCGTTAACTGCTCCCCGCCTGTCGCGGTGCTGTAATGGGCGCTTGTTTCTCAGCTAACAACGACATCCACTCTCCCGGTTGTCGCCTCAACGTTTTCGTTTGCGCGGCTTTCCGTTAGTGAAATCGAGCGAGGTCACAAGCAGCAGGTCGATGATGCGGTAGTTCTCATCCGGTTCGGCGACCACGAACGTCCGCGAAGCCGTCGGAGGAATCGTAATGAACTCAGGGTGCCCAACGAAAAGCTGTCGCCCGTCGCCAAGACAGATTGTGAACGGTTTGAAAGGCTGGGCACGAGCCGCATTGCGCAACTGTTCGATCGTCATGGTTCTGCCTCCCTTATCCTCGAATCCGACGAAGCGCCGCAACTATTCGATCGGTGTCGACCGACGTGCGGGAGTCCCGTTTTGGTGCAATGAAAATAGCTCGGCGTTTCAACGCCGGGGCGGCACCGTCCTCTCCGTCGCCGGAGTCCCGCAGGTATGTTTGAACGTCATGCGAGAACATCGCGGGGATCATACTCGATTTCGTGCTTTTCGAGAATCCTGAGGAACTCGTTTTCGAACGTCCACGATCGGTGGTGTTCCTCCTGCGGTTCGATGTTGCTGATGGTGCCGGCGGTCGCCGACACGCAAATGGCGAATGCGCGATGGACGTCCTTCCCGGTCCAGTGGCGCTCAGACTCTCCATGCAACGGAATCAGTTTTGGGGCGTAGGCCAGAAGGATCTGCCACCAAGCGTAGTGTCTCAGAAGAAACGCATCGTATGTCGTCGGGCACAATGGGGCGATTACGGCGTTCGCGGGTCCGCGCGGGCTGAAGAAACTATGAGCGTGTTCTCCGGTGTGGGATACTTGA
>CAZAMB010000024.1:0-46810 GCA_964486335.1 uncultured Phycisphaera sp.
GCTCCACGAACAAAAGGACTTATACTATTGACTTGGCTCACTTCATGGGAGGTTCCATTGTGGGGTTCGGGCGGGGTGTCATTCGCCCTGAAGGAGCGCTCGGTACGGTGAGGCGAGTTCGGGTTTTTGAAGTGCTTCATAGATATCAGCCACTGTGTCGGCGGATTGCTTCGTGTAAAGGTGTGAGGGGCCCATCGACGACTTGAGTTCCTCGAACGCCCGGACGGCGATTGGAGCGGCCTGATCGAATTGTCCGCCCTCGTAGAGTCGGCGCGCCCAGGTCGAACGAAAGACGCTGGTGAGATAGTGGCCGGAGGGCAGGTGGGACTCAGCGATGGCGGTCAGGTCGGCCATGCGGCTTACGGCATCGGCCGGGGAGAGACGTTCGCGTTCCAGTCCTTCGAGGTTGAAACGGACAATGAGCGTGTCCATGTGACCTTCGCCGAATTGCCGGGTGAAGCCATCGGCCACTTCGCGATAGAGCGATTCGGCTTCGTCGCGCTTTCCGATTCTCTTCAGAACCGTGGCGAGGTCGTTTTTGGATACAAGCACGTCGGGATGATCGGAGGCGAGCAGCCTGAGTTGGCCTTCGAGTGATTCGCGGAGGAGTTTCTCGGCGTCGACGTTTTTTCCCTGCAAAAAACAGGTCGTGCCGAGGTTATTGATCGAAACGAGTGTTTCGGGATGTTGATCGCCGAGGAGGCGTCGGCGGAGTTCGACGGTTTTTCGGAGCAGTGTTTCGGCCTCGGCGAGTCGTCCGCGTTCGCGGTAGAGGTCGCCGAGGTTGTTCATGGAAAAGAGCGTATCGGGGTTCTGTTCGCCGAGCGTGCGAAGGCGCGCTTCCAGGGTCTGCTCGTGCATTTTCAGGGCTTCGTCCAACCGGCCCTGATCGGCGCTGAGCGTGGCGAGGTTGTTCATGGCGGTGAGGGTTCTGGCATGGTCGGGGCCGAAGGCTGACTGCGATGCGGATAACGCGCGTTCGAGATGGGGTTGGGCGAGGTCGTAGATGCCGAGGCTCTGGTAGGTCTGGCCGATAACGCCCTCGAGGGTGGCGCGGACCTTGGGCTGGTCCTTCAATTCGATTTCGATTCTCGCGGCGGCGTTGCCGAGGATTTCGCGAAGCAGGGTGGTGTCGAGGCTCTTCGCCTTTCGAGGATCGATGTGGGAGAAGGTATCCACGAGGAACTGGTTGACTGATTCGGCGACGAGGCGTTGCTCGTTTTCAGATTGCCGCGCGGCGCGGGTGTTGAGCAGGGCATAGGTGCTGACGACGGAAGCGACAACGGCCATGGCGACGACGAGCGCCAGCGCGCCGGAGGCCAGGCGGTGGCGGGCCATCAGTTTACGCAATTGGTAAATCGTACTGTGCGGTCGGGCGAGGATTGGTTGATCGTTGAGGAACCGATCGATGTCGTCGGCAAATTCGCCGACGCTCTGGTAACGGTGCTCGCGGTCCTTGGATAGCGATTTGAGAATGATCGTTTCCAGGTCCCGCGGAAGATGCGGTTGATGGAGGGTCGGTCGCATCGGAGGCGTTTCGCAGATGGTGCGGGCGGCCTGGGCGATGGACGCCTGTTTGATGTCGTAGGGCAGGCGGCCGGTGAGCATTTCGTAGAGGATGACGCCGAGGGCATAGACGTCGCTGCGTGTATCGATTTCGGCACGGACTCCCTGGATTTGTTCAGGCGACATGTAGGCGAGGGTTCCGCGAATTTGTCCGACGTCGGTGGTGATGGTTTCGGCATCGTCGTCGGTGAGTCGGGCGAGGCCGAAGTCGAGGACTTTGACTTCGGGACCGATGACGGCGGAGGAGCGCGACGAGCCGCTCGGGTCGTCGTCGGAGATCAAGATGTTTGAGGGTTTGAGGTCGCGATGGAGCACGCCGCGCTGGTGGGCGTAGCTGATGGCATTGCAGATCTTGCCGAAAAGGGCGAGCTGCGGGCGAAGTTTGCGTGAGTCCCTGGACGAGGCGGCGGCGTCGAGGTCGCGCAGGTAATCCTTCAGGTTGCGTCCGCGAACAAGTTCCATGGCATAGTAAGGGCGGCCGTCTTCGGTCAGTCCGGCTTCATGGAGGGCGGCGATGTTGGGGTGCTTGAGTCGGGCCAGGGTCTGAATTTCCCGCTCGAAAAGACGGAATTGCGGCGTCTTCGGCGCAGCGGAACCGCGGGTGACTTTGAGCGCGACGGTACGGCGCGGGTGAAGCTGATCGGCTTCGTAGACGATTCCCATTCCACCGCGGCCGAGTTCGCGGTTGAGCTGATAGTTGGGGATCGAAGGCGGAGTATCGGCGGTTGTCTGATTGATCATGGTGCGATGCGCGGTATTGCCGAACAGAACCTCGACGGCGGGTGAGTCGCCGCTGCCGGAGCCGAGCAGGTTCTCGAATTCGCCGGAACGACCGGACCAAAGCGCCTGAAGTGCGTTGTCCACCTCATCGGGGGAAACGTCGAATGGGCCGGAGTCGGGATTCACGCGGCCCCCCCGCTTTCGAGCGACATGGCGGCGGTCATTCGCTCGCGGAGAGCACGGACGGCGCGAAGCAGGGTCATGGCGGCGGCTTCACGAGTCGTGCCGGTTTGCTGGGCGATCTGGGCAGTGGATAACTGATCGAAGAAGGCCATGGTGATGGCGGCGCGGTATTCGGGCCGAAGCCGGCTGAGTTCAAACATGGCGCGGCGAATCTGATCGTCGCGGACGGCGGCACTGAGCGGGGAGGTGGCGCTGGCGGAGAGAAACTGCCAGAGGGGACCTGCATCGGAGAGTTGGGTGAAGGTGCTGTCGAGCGACGCGGGCGACGGCCTTCCGCGTCCCGCACCGACCGGGTTTCGGATGTGGTCGGCCACGCGACGGGCGACGATGGTCGATGCGAAGGCACGAAGGCCCGCGACCGAATCGTTTTGTAGCGTCGATAGTCCGCGCAACAGTGCCTCCATGGATTGCTGCTTGATATCCTCGACCGCGGCGACGTCTGCGGCCGCGGGTTGCAGACGCGCGTAGACCATCAGGCGCACGCGGTCGTCCATGACGGCCGCGACGGTATCGACGGCGGCGCGCGATCCGCTGATCGCCTCGCGGACGAGTTGGTCGGTCAGTTCCGTTGCGGGTCTCATTAGCGAAATCTTATCAAAAAGCAGCGCGTGGCCGCAAAGATTCCGCCGGAATCCGCGAGGGTCCGATCATCCCGCCGGTTGCCTGTATTCAACAAGTCGCCGCAAAGCCGCGAGAGTAACGGTCTTTTCCAGAAAACCTGGCAGTGACCGCAGCATCACGGAAAAAAACAATCGCGTGTTACGTTGGCTCGAATGCCGCGACTCTTGATAGGGACCGGAGTGGATCACATTGCTAACCCTATTGGAGCCCTAAGCCATGAATCAGACCCTACGACCTATTCTCGTTGCATCCGTGATGGCCGTCTTCGGACTTCCCGCGCGGGCGGACATCGATACCGGAGAGTTCACGTATCAGGGGCAGATCAAACTGAACGGCCTGCCGGTGACCGACCTTTGCGATTTCTCGCTGAGTCTCTGGGATAGTGCCACGAGCACGGCACCGGCGGACCAGGTCGGTCCGACGCTGACGTTTGACGGGATCGGCGGCAACGCGGGTCCGGTGGATGTAGTGAACGGGTTTTTTTCGGTCATGCTGGACTTCGGACCGGAGGCTTTCACGGATGAGGCGCGCTGGCTGGAAGTGGCAGTTCGATGTCCGGCCGGCGTGGGCGACTATTCGATTCTATCGCCGCGGGAGCGAATGACGGGCGCGCCGTATGCGATTCATACGCGAGGAATCTTCGTGGACGATGCGGGCAATGTCGGCATCGGAAGCGACAATCCGCGGGAGAAGCTCGAAGTTCATGGGAATATTGCCATCGTGGATGCGGGACTAGACCCCTATCTTGAACTACAAGCGGATACGATGGTGATGCGACTGCGGGCGCTGGACGGTACGGGTTTTGCCGTAACGGACGACCGCGATCAGCCGCACATGGTGGTTGGATCACGCGGAGAGGGCGTGGGCATTGGTACGACGCGACCGGAAGCACTTCTCCATGTGACGGGCGCGGGGCGTTTTCGAGGAAACCACATTGCTTACTTTGAGAGCAATTCGGGACCGGCGAGTGACGGCATCGCCATTCAACTGAGCAACCCCCATACGAATCGAGAAAACAACTTCATCACGTTTTACAACGGAGACCGCCTGGTCACGGGTCGCATCGAGGGGTTTGACCGCGAGTTCGGCGACTGGATCGCTCCGCCACCCATTCCGGATGTCGGGCTGACGTTTGATCCGGGGATCAGCTACAACGAGGATTGGTACACGCCGGGAACGTTGCCGTCGCTCTCATTCTCGCCGGGCTCACTGCCCACCGTGAACTTCTCAGCGGGGAGTCTGCCGACCGCGAACTTTGCTCCCGGTACGCTGCCCTCGGTGAACTTCACACCCGGCACGCTACCCACATTGAGTTTTTCGCCGGGGACTCTGCCGACGGCGAACTTCACGCCGGGCACGTTGCCATCGGTGGTATGGGACGACGGATCGCTTCCGAGTTTCAGCGGTCAATACTGCAATGTCGTGGGCATCAGCGTGCTTTGCGGATTTAGTTGGAGCGCGGGATCGACGCCCACGTTGAGCTTTTCCGCCGGGACACTTCCCTCGCTGACGTTCAACGGCGGCTCGCTGCCGTCGGCGACGTTCAACGGAGGTTCGTTGCCGACCCTTAACTTCACGCCGGGGACTCTGCCGTCTTTGACATTCAACGGAGGCTCGCTGCCGAGTCTGAACTTTTCCGGCGGATCGCTTCCATCGGCCAGCCTGAACAGAGGCACCTTGCCGAGAATCGAGAAACCGCCGTTCCTTCTTAGTCCGCCGGTGCTGTCGTTCGACCCGCCCACGCGCGAGGAACTCGAGGCGCTCTACTGCTGGGCGTTGGAAAACGGTCACACCGACGTCGTTCAACTCGACCCTGTTTCCATCGCCATGGCCAATCTCAGACAGCAGGTGGCCGCAAGCTGCAAGGACGAAGGCGTGACGTACGGCTCGAAGGGCGCGGACTACGCGGAATACCTGCCGAAGATGAATCCTTCGGATCAATTCCAGCTTGGTCAGATCGTAGGCGTTCACGGCGGGAAAGTGAGCCTGAAGACCGAAGGCGCGGAGCAGATCATGGCGATCTCGCGCGCACCGGTGGTGGTGGGCAACGTTCCGCCGGATTCGGAAAGACACAACTTCGTGACGGTGGGATTCATGGGTCAGCTTCCGGTGGTGGTGCGCGGCAAGGTGTTCGCGGGTGACTACATCATTCCGTCGGGTCGCGAGGATGGGACGGCCAAGGCGGTGCGGCCAGAGAATCTCACGATCGACCATATCGGTCGGACGCTTGGTCGGGCGTGGTCGGAATCGGAAAACAACTTGTACAGCCTGATCAACGTGGCCATCGGATTGAATGGATACGAAGAGAAGGTCGTTTTGCAGGAGCATCAGCGGCGATTGGATTCGCAAACGAGCAGGCTTGAGGGGTTGGTTTCGGAGAACGCGCGCTTGAAGGGCGAACTGGCGTCGATGGAGGATCGGATGGAGTCGCTCGTTGCGGCGGTTCGCGCGCTGGAGGACCAAGCGGCGGCGGGTTCGAATTGCGATCGTCCGGTGGCGATGACGGGTTCGGTTCGTCCGTAAAGCAGAGAGCAAGGAGCAAAGCGATGAGACTCGAACGAATGACGAACGTCGTGCTGGGTTGCGGACTCTGCCTTTCGATGACGATGATCGCGCCGGCCGGTGATCCGGGATACGAGATGGCGCGATCGACGACGGGCAGCGGAGGGACGCTTGTCGGCGGCGGGTTTGAGCTGCGCGGAGCCGTGGAAAAAGGGACGCACACCGGCATGACCGGCGGCGGTTTTGCGTTGCACAGCGGTTTCAACGTCCCGGTCGCACCGACGGACTGTGATGAGGACGGGGGCGTGACGCTGCTGGATTACGGCGTGTTTGAGTTCTGCCTGTCGGGGCCGGACTTATCCTTTGAACCGGGCTGCGAGTGTTACGACGTGAACCGCGACGGGGCGATCGACCTCGTGGACTTCGCTCAGGCGCAGGCGGCGTTCAGCGGGCCGTGATCGTTCGACCTTGCCGCGAAAGTCGTCAGGAATCGGAGAGGTTCGGCGGGCGGGTTCATATTTGATTTCATGCCGCCAACGTCCGGCGTCACATACGAACATTCAGCCGACGCGGGCCGTGTCGGTGATTGCGTCGTCCACCGCGCGGCCGGCGAGGACGTTTTCGTAGACGCGCTCGTGTTGTTCGATGCAGCGGCGGAGTCCGAAGACCTCGAAGGCCTGTCCGTGGGCCGTTTCCTTCGCCTTGGCCTGATTCGGCCGATCCTCGATGAGTTTCGCCAGCGGAACGACCGCACTCTTACCGTGAATCCGCTTGAAGAGCAGTCCATTGACCTTGTTGGCGATGAGTTCGGTCACGGCGTATCCAGCGGCGGCCAGAACGGCCGTTTTGGACGCCATGGCCCACGCGACGGCGGTGGTGGAGACGTCGGCGTCGGAAGCGATCACCATTGCGTCGGCGATGGGAATCAACTCGTCGAACGGAATATCGGGATCAGGGAGAACGATGGTCGGCCGGGAGGGCATGGTGGCGGCGAACCGAGCGATCCGGGATCGGTTCCGCTGCGCATTGGGGACCAGCACTTTCACGTTACCCGAAAGGTGGTTGAGCAGCGCGCCGGCCCAGAAGGATTCGAGACTCGCGTTTTCGTTGTCAGGAGCGTCGCCGGGCAAAATGACGTAATCATTGGCGGCGATGCCGAGCTGCTGACGAAGGGTACTGTTCTTGATGCGGTTGACGACAGCGAAGTCCACGCCGGGGCGAACGGTAACGCAGACGGCGGCGGGCACGCCGCCTTCGATGAGTCGGCGCCGAACGCGGTCGCAACTGCAAACGAGCGCGAAGTCGCGCGGCCGGGCGATGGTGCGAAACAGTTTTACGTTGCGGTGGGCGATGGTCGGATCGAACAGCTCGACAATCAGCGGGCGGTGGGCGGCCATGGCGGCGACGGCGGCGGCATGCGGACCCCACGCGTGAATCACATCGCAGGGTTCGCGGGCGAGCCAACGGGAAAAAAGCGCTGCGGCGAGAGCATTGAGTCCGGCCCATCGGCGCACGACATGGACAGGACGAGCCATGCTCCGAAGCGTCGGGCCAATCGTCGGATTCAGCGTGGCGACGCGATGCGAGAAGCGATCGCGCGGAAGCCGGTCGAGCAACTGAAAGAAGGCGACGCGCTGTTGCCAGTCGAATGTCTCGTCGAAAAGATGAATGATCCGGTTCATGGGTTAATGCACGGTTGCCACGAACTCATCGGTGAACCCCCCATCGGGCGTCCGTTCCGGTCGCCCGATGCCCTCCGTAGCAAGGGGGGCGGCCGCGCGACAGCCCATTGTTGGCTGGGTCCACCGATGTCGATCATGAACGGCAGCGATTATAGACAAGCGGAATCGACCAGCTATTCTCCGGTTCGATGTTCGTGAAAGAGGCGGGCGATGTCGACGGCGAGCTTGGCCGTCAGCACGCGTGAAATCGCGTCCTTTGTTTTTTCCCTGAGCACGGCACCGCCGGTCATGCGGGCGGTGACCGACTCACCCTCCGGACTGGCAGGCCAAAGGCGCACGCGGGACCGCGACTCCTTCTCATGGGTGTTGAGCACCTTGACGGTGACGGCAAAGTAGGCGGCTTCGGCGGCGTCGGTGATTTGCTCATCGGCGAGGAAATCCTGAACCTCGATCCACAGCACCTGATCGGCCCCGGTCATCTCGCCGATTTCCCGGGCGCTGAACTTGTTGAAGTCCTCGACCGTGCGTCGCAGAGAGTCCTCGGTTTCGATGGGGATTACCTTGGTCGCGGATTGCGTGCGAAGAAGTTCCTGGCTGAGATCATCCCAAAGGAAGCGCCGCGCGGCGGGCCAATCGATTCGTTCGTGCACGTCGTCAATGAAGACGAGCAGCGGTCCGTCGGCGAGCTTGAACTTCGCCTCGACCTTTTCACCGCGCCCGCCGAAGAGATACGATCCGGTCAGACATCCCGTGCATGAAAGGAGCCATCCGGCAAGGAGCGACAATCGCAGTGCCGATGACCGGCGCGGCTGCAAACGAAACCGGTTCGGCGGACTAGAGTTCGACGGTGTAATCATAGAATTTTCGGGCCACTTCCTCGGCGAACTTGCGGTAGGTGGCTTCGCGGATCAGCGAGGAATTCGTCGCGGTCATCAGGACCGGCTGATCCTCGGGATAGACGCATTCGACCGGGGTGAGTTCAAACCGGCGCAGTGAATCGGATTCGGATCGAACGTCGTGAACGCTGACCGACGCGCTGATTCGACCGCGAAGAAACTGGGGTTGCGAGGGATCCCGAATCTGAAACCCGACAACCTCGACGTAGATGACGTAATCGGCGTCGAAGCGCCTGCCGACGGCGTGCGGGTCGATGCGGGCGTCGAGGTCCTTTTGAAGGAAGTCCTCCACGTCGCGCGGATCGACGATCTGGGCGGCAAGACTTCGCTGATTGAGCTCGGCCTGGAGCTTATCGCCAACATAGGTGGCCAGCTCCATTCGCGCGTGCGGATAATCGAACAAGGTCGCGGGATCGGTCCAGACCAGCACGGCCGCGCGGCGTTCCGCTAGCTTGTCAAACTCCGCCGGGACCTTTTTCTTCTCAACCCCCATGATGGCAAGGGGCATCAACAAATTGCACGCCGTCGCCAGCGGCAGGAAGCCGACCGCCAGGCCGCATGTCAGATTGACGCGCATCGAACAATCTCCACGAAAACCAGTACCGCCGGGTTGTCTCATCGGCCTACCCACCGGGCGCGGGCGAAACAGGTGAAAACACCGCGATCTTGTACAACCATCCGGCCAGCAGCACGAGCAATACTCCCAGCGTAATCCGCGCGGGGGGCAAACGGTACCAATTGACTCGAATCGTCTTGCCGGTTGCCAGCACCGAAGCCGACGCGATAGCCGCCAAAACGACGGCCAGTAAAATCAGCATCCCCGCCGGCTGCGCGTGGAGGGACGCCAACAATCGGCCGCGAACGGCTAGTGCAAACGCCGTGGTCATCCCACACGTCGGACAGGGATACCCGGTCATCATGGGCATCAGGCAGGGTGCCCCGCCCAACTGTTGGTGCGTTCCGAATCCCGACGGATCGGGACGGAGGCGCGACGCCACGGCAACAATCGCCAGACAGCCGCACAAGACCGCGCCGGCAACTCCGCGCGCGGCAGCCAGGTTGTCCGAACGCGATCGCACGATCAGCGGACCAAGAGGGTGCGGCGCCTTACCACGCACGTCCTTTTCCGGCGGACTTACATCCGCGCGGCGAAGTCGGTCGCCATGTGCTCTTCGTGACATCGACTCCACATGGTGAGGGTAGACTTGGCGCGCGCCTCGGTCAAGCCGAATGGCGGCTACGCACCGCTCATGCATCGGATTGCATCCTCTCAGCGGGCCTCTATAATCGGGCCGAACGCGATTCCGCCACATCGGTTCGGCGTGGGCCGGCGTGGGGTTCGAAACGCGGCAATCCGGCGATCGTCGGTTGATGGTGGGAGGATTTCGTGTCCGCGCATCAGGTCGAATCAACAACGTCGGGCGAAAAATACTATTTTCTGGTCCGCAGGCTACATTCACTTTCCGGGTTGGTTCCCGTCGGCGTTTTCCTTTTTGTCCATTTGACGACCAATGCGACCGTGCTCGCCCCGGGACCGGCTGGAGCGGAGTTTCAAAAGGCGGTTGAGCGGATTCACGCACTCGGTCCGTTGCTCGTTCCGGTCGAGATCGTCGGCATTTTCATTCCGCTGCTGTTTCACACGCTCGTGGGGTTTCAGATTATTTTCACCGGGCGGTCCAATGCCCAGAATTATCCCTATGGACCCAATATCCGGTACACGCTTCAGCGGGCGACGGGAATGATCGCGTTTGTGTTCATCATCTACCATGTCTGGCAGATGCACTGGATGGGCAAGGGACTCGGAGGCGGGAAGTTCGAGTTGCATGACGCCACCGGCGCGCCGACCGGCGCGATGACGACAGCCGCCGCGATTCAAGCGGCCTGGTACATCGCCCCGCTCTACGCCATTGGCGTTTTGGCCTGCGTCTTTCATCTGGCCAACGGAATCTGGACCTCGCTGATCACATGGGGCGTGACCATTCGACCGCGAACGCAGCGCGTTTCCGGATACTGTTGCACCGCGTTTGGAGTGGTGCTGGCGGCCATTGGGCTGGGCGCTCTGTCGGGATTCCGAACGATGGAGGTGCAAGAGTCGGCGACCGGGACCGGTCATGCCATTACGTCCCTGGAGTCCGGTCATTGACGTGAATGCACCGGTTGGAAATCGGTATCACAAGATAGCGCGCGGCGGCTAGAGTGGTTGTCGAAGGCGAGACTTAAAGGCACGAGGTCATGGCCAAGAAGCAACATGTTGTCGTGGTAGGCGGCGGACTCGCGGGACTGGCGGCCGCCATGAAGCTCGCGGAGTCGGACATCCATGTGTACCTCATCAGCATGGTTCCGGTGAAGCGTTCGCACAGCGTGTGCGCGCAGGGGGGAATCAATTCGGTCAACGAACTCACCCGGCAGCAGGGCGATTCCGAGTGGCTGCACCTTGACGACACCGTTTACGGTGGCGATTTCCTGCAACATCAGCCTCCGGTCAAAGAAATGTGCGACTGGGGCCCGAAGATCATTAACCTGCTCGATCGCCTTGGGGTTCCGTTCAATCGCACGCCGGAAGGGCTTCGGGATCAGCGTCGTTTTGGTGGAACGCTGTTTAAGCGCACCGCTTTCTCCGGCGCGACGACCGGGCAGCAGCTTTTGTACGCCCTCGACGAACAGGTCCGCCACTGGGAAGCGGAGGGACTTGTCGAAAAGTTCGAGTATTGGGAGTTTCTGGGCCCGATCCTCGATGGCAACGGTCACTGTCGCGGCGTCGTCGCGCAGGACATGTTCAGCATGGAGATTCGCTCGTTTGCCGCCGATGCCGTGGTAATGGCAACCGGGGGATGCGGACTCATCTACGGCCGCAGCACGATGTCGATGATCTGCACGGGCGGCGCCGCCGGTCGGGTGTTTCGAGCCGGCGTCAAGTATGCCAATGGCGAGTTTATTCAGGTCCACCCGACGGCGATTCCGGGAACCGATAAGCTCCGATTGATGAGCGAGAGCGCTCGTGGGGAGGGCGGTCGCGTGTGGGTTCCGCGCAAGCCGCAGGACCCGCGCGATCCGAAGTCGATCCCGGCAACCGAACGATATTACTTCCTTGAAGAACGGTATCCGAAATACGGCAATCTCGTGCCGCGAGACATCGCCACGCGAGAAATCTTCGACGTTTGCGTGAATCAGGGATTGAGCGTCGAGAAGGGGCGACTGTGCGTCTATCTCGACGTGACCGAACTGCCCCCCGCGACGCAAAAGAAGCTCGACGGCATTCTCGAGATTTACGAGAAGTTCCAGGGCGTCGATCCGCGCTCCACGCCGATGAAGATCTTCCCGGCCGTTCATTACACGATGGGCGGATTGTGGGCCGATTACGAGAAGAACGAAACGACAGGCGGGCTGGTACTCGGTTCGCCGCGTAATCAGCACACCAACGTGCCGGGCATCTTCGCCATCGGCGAGGCCGACTATCAGTATCACGGCGCGAATCGCCTCGGCGCAAACTCACTGCTGAGCTGCATTTTCGCCGGGTTGATCGTGGGGCCGACGATCGAGAACTGGCTCAAGTCCCTCGCCAAGGGCAGTGCGTCCGATCAGCCGGTGTCGCTCTTCGACTCGGCAACCGCGGCGCACAAAAAACAAGTGGACGATCTAATCCGCAATCAGGGGAGCGAGAATCCGTACCATATTCACGACGAACTCGGCGAATGGATGACGCGCAACGTAACGGTGGTTCGCAACAACAAAGACCTTTCGGCCACGCTCAAGAAGATTGATGAACTGGATGATCGGTACAAGCGGGCGAGCCTGTCCGACAAGGGTAACTGGACCAATCAAAATCTCAGCTTCACTCGAGCGCTGGGCGACATGATTCTGCTCGCACGCGTCATTACGAAGGGCGCGCTGATGCGCGACGAATGCCGCGGGGCGCATTACAAGCCGGAGTTCGAGATTCCGGGCACCACCGCCGACGATCCGGCGAAGCTCAAGGAACAGGCGGCTCAGTGGTGCAAGACGTTCAAGGGGCAGATCGACAAGTGGCTCAAGACGACGATCGCTTCGCACGCCGCCGACGGCCCGAAGTTCAGCTATGAGGACGTCGATACGAGTCTCATTCCGCCGCGCCCGCGAACCTACGGACTCAAAGGCGCGGAAATTGTCGATAAGACGTGGAAGGACATGACCGGGGGTACGAAAAAGCCGCCGCAGCCGGCATCGGTTGCTTAGAATGGAATTGGATGAACCGATCTGCATCCAAGTGATTGAGTGGGGTCGCAAGAAGCGTGGTCGTCGAAGTCCAATGGTTTAGCGCTTGAGACGTGAGGCAAGATGACATCACACGAGCATCATCACGATTCCGGCGACCACGGTCGCAAGTTCAGCGTCCGCGTGCTCCGTCAGAATGACGCGCATTCCGGTTCGCACTGGGAGACGTTTGAAGTCGCCCATGAGGACGGCATGAACGTCACCACGGTATTGCTGCGGATCGCGGCCAATCCGGTTACCGAGGATCACGAGCCGTCCACGCCCGTCGCTTACGATTCGTGCTGTTTGGAGGAAGTCTGCGGGGCCTGCACGATGGTCATTAACGGGCGCGTGCGTCAGGCCTGCTCAGCCCTTGTCGAAAATCTGCTGAAGGATTCTCCGGGTGAGATTGAACTGCGACCGATGACCAAGTATCCGGTGGTTCGAGACTTGCTTGTCGATCGCAAGCGGATGTTCGAGACGCTGAAGAAAGTCCGCGCGTGGGTTCCGGTCGACGGCTATTACGACATCGGCACGGGTCCGCGCATCTCGCCCGCGGAGCAGGACAAAGCCTATGCGGTGGCGCGCTGCATGACCTGCGGATGCTGCACCGAGGCGTGCCCGCAGTTTAACGACCACTCCGCTTTCATCGGTCCGGCGGCGATTGCCCAGTCCGTGTTGTTCAATGCGCATCCTACGGGGGCCGTCGAGGCCGACGCGAGACTCGAAGTGCTTTCCGGGGTCGGCGGCGTGGTCGATTGCGGCAACAGCCAGAATTGCGTCAAGGTCTGCCCCAAGGACATTCCCCTCACCGAAGCGATCGCCAAGGCCGGTCGCGATACAACCCTTTACAAGTTGCGACAGTGGTTCGGGCGTTAAAACCGATACGATGAATTGGCGGGCTTCCGAGCCGCGCGCGTTGGTTTCGCGCGGACCGGCAGTCTTGCCAGCCTGAACTCGCTGACCGTTAACTCTTGATTGGGAGTACCATCTGGTGACCAGCCGAAACATTTTGATTCGCCGACTCGCACTGGGACTTTTTGTCGCGTTTTCGCCATTGACTTTGGCCGCCGGCGACATCGACGTTCGCAATCCGCCTCGGGGGCGCTTTGCCGATCAATGGTTCGAAGTTTACATGGGCGGGAGCAAGGTTGGATTTGCGCATAACACGATGGCGCGAGACGGCGATCGAATTGACTCGGCCGTCGAGTTTCAAATGAAGCTGGGCCGGGTCGAACAACCGGTGTCACTGCGAATGGTGCAGGGTACGTCGGAAACCCTCGATGGTGCCGCGATCAGCTTCCATTCCGATCTGGACCTTTCCCTGATGAAGACGCAGACGCGCGGCACGGTGAAGGACGGCAAGGTCACGATCGTCACCACGCAATACGGAATGGACCAAACTCAAACCTTTGATTTTCCAAGCGGCGCGATGATGTCGTGGGGACTCTTCCGCGAACAGGAGCTTCGCGGGCTGAAACCGGGAACGAAGTACACGCTCAAGGTCTACGCGCCCGAGCTGCGGCTCGACGACGCGGTGTCGGCGGTGATCGTAATCGGCGATCAGGAGGATTTCACCGTCGGCGGTAGGAAGGCTCGCGGGCAGAAAGTCGTTGTCACACTGGAATCGCCCGCCGGTTCATACGAAATGATCTCGTGGGTGGACAAGTCCGGCCTGCCGGTCCGATCGCGCGTGCCCATGCCCGGCATCGGCGACATGGAGATGATCGCGGTGAACGAGGCGACGGCACTGGCCGACTTTGTCCCTCCCGAGATCTTCATGTCCACGGTGGTGAAGGCCAGACGGACCATCAACCGCGACGCCGCGAAGAAAATTCGTTATCGCGTTCGGGCGAAGGACGCCTCCGTGTCACTCGATTCGATCCCCGAAACATGCAGTCAACGAATCATCAGTCGCGACAAACAAACCGTGGAAATGACCGTATCGCGCCAGTCGCACTCGCCCGGTTCTGCAACCTCGACGAACGGGAGCAAGGAGTCGCGGCCGTCCGATTTGCGTGATTTCCTTGAATCCAACCTCATGATTAACACCGACGATCCGAAGCTCATCGAACTCGCGAAACAGGCCGCGGGCGGCGAAAAGGAGCCCTTTGCGCTCGGCGACAAACTCAGGCGATTTGTCACGGATTACGTCAGCACGAAGAGTCTCAACATCGGCTTCGCCACGGCGAGTGAAGTTGCGCGAACGAAAGAAGGCGATTGCAGCGAGCACGGCGTGTTGCTGGCGGCGCTGGGGCGAATCAACGGCCTGCCATCGCGCGTCGTGGTCGGTCTGGCCTACGTCCCGATCTTCGGCAATCAGGACGACATCTTCGGCTACCACTTGTGGACGCAGTTTTTCATCAACGGCGAGTGGGTCGATTTCGACGCCGCGCTCCGTGAGACCGATTGCAGTCCGACGCGGATCACCTTCGCGGTATCATCGCTGCGCAACGCGGGCATGGCCGACCTGAGTTTGCCGCTCATCAACAAAATCGGCGGCATCGACATTGACATTCTTGACATTGATCCCGCCTCGGCGGGCGGCGAGATTTCACCGAAGCCTTGAGCGTTCGCGATCGTTTTGGCTACTGAGCAGCAACGCATTACGGAATGGGGCATAAAGGCATTTCATCTTGGTTTTTGAGTTGAAGCGATGACCGGGCGACCATACGATGGCATCCGTTCGTCCGTTTGGATTCGGCCGATCATGGGCAGGGAGGCCCGGACATGCCCCGTCGAACCCGTCGCACCGCTGCAGCTCGCTCTGCGTTACACACGCGACGCTCTGCGCGGCGTCGCAAAGACCAATCAGGTCGCTCCGCCCCAGCGAAGCGGGAATCGCCTTTCCACCGCGCCGCCTCTCTGTCGTCGGCCAAGAACGAACACCGTCATCCGTCGTCCCATTCCAACTGTGACCGAATGGTCCAATCGGCCAATCGCCTCGCCAGTGCCGCCGCTTCGGCCCTTGGCGTGTCCATCGCATGGACCATCGCCGGCTTGATTTCCGGGCTTCAGGTCGCCTTGGAGCGCGAACCGCCTTCGGCCTCCGCAACGATCGCCGTCGGACTTCTGGCTCTCGCAACCGGCGTACGTGCTCCGCACCGGTTGACGTTTCGGTTCGGCGTCGCCGCTTGGCGCAGCATGGCTGGAGGAAAACCATTTCGAATGAGTCCGCCGCTGATTCCAGCAGCCCCATCCGATCGTTCCGCTGCGTGGATGGTCCTGGCCATGACCACCCTGACGGGCGGCGCGGCCGTCGCCTTGACGCCACTGATGATGTCGCCCGCGTCGACCATCAACGCATGGCTGCTCGATCATTTTGTCTGGTCGTCGGCACCGCTGGCGGTCGTCCAATTCGGCCTAACGCTTGCTGTTTGCTTTATCCCATTGGCTGCCTGCGGTTTCGGGCTGGCGACAGTGCATGCGCTGAGCGACGCCCGGGGGCGCTTTGACGCTCGGTTCATGGCCTGGGCAGTCGCGGGTGCGGCGCTGGGCTGTGCGATGTCGGCCAAGTTGGGAATGAACGCTGCCGGTCCGAATCTGTTGCTCCTGGCCGCATCACTTCCTCTATTGATGGTCGCGCTTGCCTCGTCGACGATGGCCGCCCGATCCGAAGCGGTATCATCCGAAGCGCCGCTCCGTGACAGCACCGCCCTACCGGCGACGATCGACCACTGGCCGAGGCTTCTTCGCGCGAGCATCGTGGCCGTCGGCGGCGGCGGTGCTTGCGCAATGGTGGTTGGGACAGGGGAATGGGCCGCAGCCGGGAGCGATTCCCTGAGCATCACCGCAGCGTTCCTCCTGTCTTTCGGTGCGGGTTTGATGCTGAAGGGTACCACGTATCGCCAGATCGTTCATTCCGTGGGCGGCTTCGGTTGTCGCTGTGGCGTTGCCGGGCTTATCGTCGGCATCGCCGCGTTTGCAATGCTGCGCGGTTCCGCAAGTCGAGGGTCTTTTGCATTCCTGCTCGCCGCCGCGGGCGTCGCGACCATCGGAAGTTGCGTCTCATTCGGCTTTCATACTCTCATGGAGCGCGTCGCTGCCCAAACCGCGATTGGCGCGCTGACGATCGCCCGATTGCTCGTTTGTGCCGCCGTAACGGTCTGGTTGTCCGCGCCGTGGGCGGTGGATCTGTTTGGGCCGGGCAACGCGCTGATGATGCTGGCGATCTCGCTCATCGCCCTCGGTGGGCTGCTCATCGTTCACGAGTCGGACTATGCTGCCCCAGCCCGGCGACTGCTCATCGGGCTGGCCGGTGCAGTGATTGCGGCAATGTTGATATTCTCCAGAGTTCTGACGACCGATTCCCCGATGCCCTCGCCTCCATCGGTTTCCGCAAGCGACTCCGCTCCGACGATGATGGTCTTCTCGCAAGATTCAAGTTCACTTGGTCGAGCCGACGACCGATAATCCATCAAACGTCCGGCGCGGCTTCCTTGCGCGGGGGTCGCCTTTCGATCCGTCCACGTTCCCATTTGGAGCTCTATCATGCGTAGATCATCCACGACTAGCTATCCAACGTCGTTCGCCACGATCATGCACGCCGGATTGATCCTTCTGCTGACATTCACGTGCCTCCGCGTTTGGGTCGGTCCGTTTCCGATTCTATCGCGGGCGGAAGCCCAGATTCCCGACGCCGGAATGCAGCGAAAACTGCTTATCGAAGAGGTCCAGCGAACCAACCAACTCCTGGGCGACATCAAGCGACTCATGGAGTCCGGAAATCTCAACGTCCGCGTCAGCGGTGCCGATAACCAATCGGAAAGGCGATGAGCAGGTAAGTTCCTCGCGCCAACCGGATCATTGGCGAACCGGCTGCCCCATCGCATCGAACAGACGGAATACGGAAGTGGCCGGACGACCATGAAAAGGAACAAGGATCGTGGCATTCGCTTCATGACTCGCCGAACGGCCGGATTGTTCGCCGCGGCGTTGACGGCCTTTGCAACGCTGCTCGCGGCTCAGGAAAACAACGCCAACGGACAGCCCGTGGTTCCGCCCGACAATGGCGCGCACGTGGCCGTGACATCGCGCGGCACGGTGGACCTGCACGTCGCCGACCTGCCGCTCTCCACCGTCCTCCAGATGCTCTCCCTGGAAAGCAAGCGCAACATCGTGGCATCCCCGAAGGTGCAGGGAAAAGTCACGGCGAATCTCTACGACGTTTCCTTCGAAGACGCTCTTCAGGCCGTTCTGGTGTCCAACGGAGCGGGATTTCGACAGGCCGGCAACTTCATCTATGTGTACACCAACGATGAACTGACGGAACTGGCGGCCGCGGGCGGAAAGCTGCCGATCACCCGCGTGATCGCACTCAATTACATCACCGCCGCCGATGCGGAGACGTACATCACGCCGCTGCTGGGCAAGGACGGACTGGTAGCGGTCACTCCGCCGACCATCAAAGGCATACAGAGTCAGAGTGACGACGCCGGCGGCGATGCCAACACCGGTCGCGACTTCATCGTCGTCACCGCCGTGCCCGACAACATGCGGCAGATCGAGCGCGTGCTCCGCGAGGTGGATGTTCGGCCTCGCCAGGTGCTTGTCGAAGCCACGATTCTTCGGGCGCAGCTCAGCGACGACAACGCGCTGGGCATCGACTTTACCGTCGTGGGCGGCGTCGATCTCGAGGAGATGGGCGCGGTGTCCAACGGAATCCGTAACCTCGCCCTGGGGAATCTCCCGACCGATCGGTTTGAGAAACTCAACAGCATCACCTCCACGGATTTCGCGGCCAATGTTCCCTCGGGCGGCGTGACCATCGGCATCATCAAGGACAAAGTCGGAGCGTTCCTTCGGGCCCTCGAAGATGTCACGGATACGACCGTGCTCGCCAATCCCAAAATCCTTGCGCTCAACAAACAGAAGGGACAAGTGATTGTCGGACGCCGCGACGGCTACCTGACGACGACGGTGACCGAAACGCAGGCGGTGCAGACCGTGCAGTTTCTCGAAACGGGAACGCAGTTGATCTTCCGCCCGTTCATTTCCGAGGACGGGTACGTGCGTGTCGAGCTGCATCCGGAGGACAGTGTCGGTTTCGTGAACGCTCAGGGACTGCCTTCAGAACAGACGACGGAAGTCACGACCAATGTGATCATCCGCGACGGCGAGACCATTCTGATCGGCGGATTGTTTCGCGAGCTGACCACCGACGCCCGCTCCCAGATTCCGGGACTCGGAAACATTCCCGGGTTCGGCCAGTTGTTTCGGTCGAACAATGACTCAAGCTCGCGCGAGGAAGTCATCATTCTCCTCACGCTTCACATTGTCAAAGACCAGCAGGCCTTTTCCGACGCATCGAAGGAAGCGTTTGAAAACATCGAACGCGCGCGGATCGGACTCAGGCAAGGTCTGATGTGGCATGGACGGGCGCGGCTTGCACAGTCGCATTACCAGCGCGCCGTGACCGCCATGCAGGCCGGCGACAACAAGAAAGCCCTTTGGCATGCCGAACTCGCTCAACATTGCGACTCGCGGCATCTGCCGGCCATCCGACTAACCGAGCAGATTCTCGGTCGCCGGGCGTGGGAAGAGGACGGAACGGCCACGCGCATTTTCGTGCATGAAATGATCGCCCGCGAAAAGGGCTATCCGATGCCGCTGTTCCAACGACCGAGGACGAACCCGGCGAGAGAGGAAAACGCAAGTGAATCCGAACCGATCCGAAGCGACGGAGAGCGCGAAGAGTAGCGCGTCAGAGCCGCGACGGCCTGGAACCGAGCTGTCCACGAGCGGCGAACTTCGGTCCGCGAGGACTCGTGCTGTCTAATCGCCATATCACGCAATCGCGATATCACGATAAGGAATCACTCGTATGAAAAAAAAGAACTCGCCCGCGATGCCCTTCGTTGCCGGTGCGGCGCTCCTGATCGCTCCCTTTGCCTGCCATCGGCCGAACCACTCTCAGGCCAGAGTCGATGCGCAGCAACGCTGGAGCGAAGTGCGCGGACGCGTCAAACTCCAGCTCGCCCGCCAGCAGTTCAGTCGCGGTCAATTCGCCGACGCCGTCAAGACGCTCAACGAATCCATCGGCCTCGATCCCTCCTCCGTCGAAGCTTACACGATGTTCGCCAAGGCCAATCTCGAACTCGGCAAGCCGGCCACGGCGGAACAGGCCATCGCGATGGCAAGAAACGCGGGCTTCCAGTCAGCCGACCTGTGCTACCTTCAAGGCGTGATTCTGGAACAACGAGGTCAGCTCGAGGCCGCTCTCGCAGAGTTTGAAAGAGCCCGAACCCAGGACGCCGACAACGTGGATTATTTCATCGCGCACATGGAGTCCCTCGTTGCGCTAGGACGAGAACGCGATGCTTTGATGCTCATCGACGAGAACGCCGATCGCTTTGACGACCAGGCCTCCGTTGCGATTCTTGGCGCGCGCGTGGCGGCGTTGATCGGCGATGTCGACGGCGCGATCCGCCGCTACCAGCATCCTTCAGTGACGATCGATCGGGATCCGATCGTAGCGCGCGATCTGGGGATTCTGCTCGCCCAAGTCGGTCGGTGTCGCGAGGCGGTGCGAATCCTCAGTCCGTTGGCGGAGGACGCCACCGACGATTCCAATGATATCGTCCAGGTCCGCCGGTCGTTGGCGACCTGCTATTTATCACTGAATGAACCGATGCTCGCGGTGGCCGTTTTGCTGGACCACGCCCGCCGGCACGGCGACGACCGATCGTCGCAAATGTTGATCGCTCGGGCCGCGACCGTCACAGGAGATTACATTACAGCGCTCCGAGCTATCGACGCCGTTCGAAACGTCGCCAAGGACGATCCGGCCGCCAACCTGTTGCTTGCGGCGGTACATTGGAAACGAGGCGATCTCGCCGGAGCTGAAACCGTCCTGAATGGCATCCTCTCGCTCGATCCCTATGATCTCGATGCGTGGTGCCTTCTTGGGGAACTTCTTCATGCAACGGGCCGCCGTGATGAGGCTGAAACAGCGTTTCACCGGGCCCTTTACATTGATCCCGAACTCGCCTGGGCCAGGATCGGTGCGGCGGCGATCCCCTCCGGTACCGGGACCAATGAGCCGGAAGTGCCGACTGGACGGGAGGCCTGGTGAGACCCTTTCAAAAAAAATAAAGAAAAAGGTTGACACCGGCTAGATTTCTGGTATAGTACGCTTACCGGACGAGTAGTTTTTATGTGCAGGTAAGGTGAGCGGGCGAAGTCGAATATCGATCTATACCAGTAAAATATCATACTCCTAAATCGATACTGGATCGTACAGCCCTCTTAACGCCGCATCATTAAGCAAACCTTCCGCAAGCTGTCCTGCCTCGTCTAAAGTTTTGACATAGCTTTTGTTTGCGCTTGTTTCGGCACCTGTATGCCCGTTATTCCCGTGGCGGGCGGAATTTGCACGCACTTGCGCAATGTGGTCGCAAACGCGAGGACTGGGGTACGTTTAGCCGTACCGGCCTTGGGGAAACGATTTGCCTTCATACTCCCACCTAGGTCGTGCCCGGCATCGCGTTCAGGCGGTTGCTTCAGCCAATGGATGGTTGTGCAATCGCTCGAACGACGATGCCGGCACACCGGGGGAGGATGGCGAATCGGCAAGGGGGACAATAGGGGAGACGTTACGAACCGTAGGCCGCTTGGGTCGCCTTTAGGGGAACGAATTGCGAATGGGTGGCGGTGGGGACCGGCAACCGGACGCGAATCAAGGCGATCCAGCGGCCTCGTTCGTGCGCAGCCCAAAATAGTCCGATAACAGAATTGCCAAGCAAATCAGCTCTTGGGTAGTCGTTCCAGCGCGTTAATCGCTTCAATACGAAATTCGCTCGCCGAGTTGATTTCTAAAACCCGCTCCCAGCCGATTCTCGCTTCCGGGAAACGCCCCATCAGGGTCATCAATCGGGCTTGTTGAACATGAACTTCCTCGACCTCGGACCATTGGGCGAGGGCCGACGTCAATGCCTCATGGGCTTCAGCAAAGCGACTTTCGGCGATCGCCGCCGAAACGATGTTCAATGCCTGATCAAGTCGCCGCGATGCCCCAATTCCAGCAGCCGAAAACCGCTCCCAGAGTAACCACTGGGCCACCAGCCAGGCCAGTCCGGCTCCGACCGCCGCTGCAACAGCGACCGGCCTGGTGATGACCGCTGGTACAATTAGAAAACCCCACAACGAAGCAAGTGCAAACGTCGTAAACAGCAGGCACACCGCGATCCCGGATCGGTTTCGGCCGAGCATCACAAGCCCTGCCCCGGGCGCGATGAGGTTGGCGACCGCGATCCACGGCAAGCCCGAAATGATAATGGAACCCTTGTACATGACCTGAAAGACCGACAAACCCATCGGACCGTGTCATCGCTCTGGTCGGAGCGGCCAATGCGATGAGTGAGTTTACGTCGAGTCGCCCCTTCTGAGCGGCGCTGCATCGAGGGGACCGCCTATCAATATCGTGCTCTTCGCCACCAGACGATCGTAAGCGACGCGGGGCGATTGAATCAACAGGAAAAGGTGAACGTTTGAATTGGACTGGTTCAAAGGGCTGCGCCGCATGCGCCCGGAGGGGGAGCGCATGCGGCGCGTGGTCGTCCGCGTCACGATCGGGTACGGCGTGACGCGAAGGGGGAGAGACAGATTTAAGGAAATCGCCTGTGCGAATCCGGCCTGTTGCCCATCGGCAACTCGTCGAAACTCAGGCGGGCACGACTTAGGACGGCGCTACGAAGGCGCCGTTAGCGTCGCCCATTCGACTCGACAGGTTTCGGATTCTCCCGAACTCACAACCTACAAGGCCGACGGGGCGGCACCCCGCATCGCGAAATAAATGGAATGAATGAGACCCAGCTTCGCGACAATTCACTAGGGTTATAGGCCGAGTGGATCGCTAAAGGCAAGTTTTGGCGACAAATTCTTACGAGCACCAGTCCGTGTATTCTAGCGAAAGAACCGCTGTTTGAACCTGCACGGTGAGTTGGAAGCCTAACCCCATTCCGCCTCGTGGTTCCGGAAGTAGCCCGCGCGGGAAACGGCGGGCACGTCGTCACGCGATGGTTGAACTTCAATTCAATCCGGCGCCTTCCCGACCATGTGCCACGAACCGACAATCGCCATTATTTTACGAGCTAGCGAACGACACTCTGCGTTCGCCGTTTTTGCCAGTGGTTAGAGTCGGGGTTGCTGATGCAAAATCCGCGAGGGGGAGTGAAGTAATCGTGACGGCCAGAGAGTGTCTTAGCTCGGAGCTCTTTTGTGGCTTGGGGAAAGGTCGTCTTGGACGTCCTGCCCGACCGGCGAATCTCCACGGAAACTCGATTTTGGGTTGATTCCAGCCCTTGGTATGATTCGGGGGTTGGCCTGTGAGCAATTCGCAGGCAAGGGCCAAGTGAGAGTTTTCCATTTCTTTGAAAGGAAAGAACGCGATGAGACTCGAATGGTTTCGTGGGGCGCGTGCGCGCATATGGTTTGCGGTGTTGGTCATGGTTCAGCCGGCCTTCGCCGACATATTGGTTTCCAATTTCGCCGAGTCCGAGCGGGCGGCCACGCCCATCGGCAACAATCCTAACCCCAACGAACCTCCCGACATGGGCCCTTGGTATTGGGCTGCGCAGTCCTTTGTAACCGACTCAAACACCTATGCGCTGGAATCCATCGAAGTCATCGCGGGTGAGGCATCGGACGCGCCGCCGCCGGAAATCTTCGCGGCGCTGTACACTGACGATTCCGGCACAATCGGCTCCTTCATCGGCAATTTCACCGTGAGCACGGACCTAGCCGGGGCACACAGTGCCCGCGCGTTCATCCCGTTCGATCCGATAACGCTGGATCCCGACACCAAGTACTGGTTTGTGCTCGGAGTCTATGCGCCCGGCGACGGCACCTACTATTGGTATTACTCTGCGACCGACGATTTCACGGGACCGGGAACACTGACCGGCTATGCGGATTCGGCCGTGTCCGGCACCGCATGGAACTACGGAGTCGTGCAGCCGTATCTCACGCAGGTCAACGTGACCCTCACCATCGATTCCGACGGCGACGGCGTCGACGATCCCGACGATGTCTGCTGCAACACGCCGCCCGGCGTGCTTGTGGACGCACAAGGTCGCCCAGTCGGCGATCTCGATCTGGATTGCGATACGGACCTCAACGACGCCGCCCTGTTCAATCAAGGTTTTACCGGGCCACTGACCGACCCCGGAGTCTGTCCGTAGGCTGAGTACGCCGGAGGTTTCATTCACGAATCGCCAGTTTGCCCGCGACGGTTCCCTTGGGGAACTGCCACGGCGTGGACCTTTGCCGTCTCAAACCAATCAGCGGCATTGGCGGGTTGATTTCTTTACGACGCACCTCGGCGCCTCCTCGGCCATGGGTTCATGGATGTGTTGGCGAGGGGCGTCGGGCCTACAATGTCACGCATGGAACTGGCCGCTCTCGAACGCATACGCAAGCAAGTCGCGGGATTTCCGAAGACACCCGGCGTTTACCTGATGAAGGACGACGCGGGGCTGGTGCTCTACGTCGGCAAGGCGAAGGACCTTCGGTCGCGGGTGATGAGTTATTTTCAGCCGTCGGCGGATCTGCTCAATACGCGCGGCCCGGACATTTGCCGGATGGTTGAGCGGGTGAGCGACATCGACTTCATTGAGTGCGAAAGCGAAGTGGACGCTTTGCTCAAGGAGGCCCGGCTGATCAAGGACATTCAGCCGCCGCACAACGTCCTGATGAAGGACGACAAGACGTTTCCGTACATCGAGATCACGGTGCGGGACGATTTTCCGGGCGTGTTCGTGACGCGGACGCCGCGACCGAAAGGAAGCAAGCTGTACGGTCCGTTTCTTTCCGCGGCGTCGATCCGTGACGCGCTCAACGCCTTGCAGGGCGTGTTCAAGTTCCGCACTTGTGAACTCGACATCCGCGAGGCGGACGAATCGCGAAGCTTCTTCCGTCCGTGCCTGTTGCATGCGATCAATCGCTGCACCGCGCCCTGTGCGGCACTGATCGGAAAGGAAGAGTATAAGCAGGACATCGATCGGCTGAAGAAGTTTCTGGCGTCCAAACGCAGCACGCTGATTCGGCAGATGCAAAAGGAAATGACCGAGGCCTCGAAAGAGAAACGATACGAGGAGGCCGGGCGGTTGCGCGATCAACTCAAGGCAATTCAATCCCTGGCGCTGTCTGGCGATCTGCTGGAAGACGCCCAGCCGGAGGTGTTCTTCATCGATCCGCGGCAAGGGTTGGAGAAACTGGCCGAACTGCTGGGATTGGAATCGCCGCCGCGCTGCATGGAGTGCATCGACATCGCCCACCTTCAGGGCGAGGCGACGGTGGGATCGCTGGTGTGTTTCATCGACGGCCGGCCGTTCAAGAACGGGTATCGGCGGTTCAAGATCGGCACGGTCGAGGGGGTGGACGACTACGCGGCGATTCGCGAGGTGATATCGCGGCGGTATCGGTATGCGGCCGAGGGCGAGGAGCTTTATCCGGATATGATTCTGATCGACGGCGGGCTGGGGCAGCTTCACGCGGGGCTGGAGGTGTTCAGCGAGATGAACGTTCGGCCGGCGATGGTGATCTCGCTGGCAAAGCGCGAAGAAGAGGTGTACATCCAGGCGAAGTTGGCGCCGATTCGACTTTCGCGGAACAACGAGGCGCTGCGGCTGTTGCAACAAATGCGCGACGAGGCCCATCGGTTCGCACAGTCGTATCATCACCTGCTCAGGAAGAAGAAGACGTTTGACGAGGATGTAGCGTCGGGTCGACGACCGCCGGGTACTCGCAACGCGAAAAAGTGATTCCGCGATCGCGTTATTTCGGCGAATCGGCAGTCGCAGGTTGCGCGCCCAGTCGTTCGGGCATGTCCGCGAGGATGTAGGCGACGGCGGCCATGACGGCCACGTTTTCCGACAGTTCGCGCGGGTCCACCTTGTCGATCGTGTCGGCGTGGGTGTGGTGGTAGTCGAAGTAGGTCGCGCCTTCGACGTTATGGCCCATCAGCAGCACACCGGCATCCTTCATCGGACTGATATCCGCGCCGGAGTGGCCCGCGCGGGCCTTCATCGGTCCGATGGATGAAACCAGCGAAACGATGGTCTGCATTTGGGCAACGGCGTGGTCCCGACGGTTCTCGTCCGCGCACTCGATCGAGTATCCGGTTGGCTTAAAGCCGCCGCTATCGGATTCGATGGCGGCGACATGGTTCGGCAATTCGGCCTCATGGTCCTTGGCATAGGCCTTGCCGCCGGCGAGACCGTTTTCCTCGTTGGTGAAGAGCACGACGCGGATCGTGCGCCTCGGAATCATGTTGAGCTTGCGTAGCACGCTGATCGCTTCCATGGCCATGACGCATCCCGCTCCGTCGTCATGCGCGCCGTGCCCGGCGTCCCAGGAGTCGATGTGCCCGCCGATCAGGACGATTTCTTCCGGCATTTCGCGGCCTCGGAGTTCGGCGATGACGTTGGCCGAGGGAGCGTCGTCGAGCGTTTTCGCTTCCATTTTGAGATTGACGACAACTTGGATGCCTTGCGCGGTCAGTCGCGCGATGGTTTCGGCATCCTCGATGGTGACGGCGGCGGCCGGGATTTTTTGCACGCCGTCCTCATAACGCATCGCCCCAGTGTGCGGACTACGCAGGCTTCGCGCGGTTACGGATCGCACAAGTGTCGCCACCGCGCCTTGTTTGGCGGCGAGGCTGGCACCTTTTCCTCGAAATCGAACGGCCGTTCCGTAACCCGACCCTTTTTCCGGATCATAGGCGGGCATGGCGTTGTTGAAGAGAACGATTTTGCCTTTGACTCTATCGCCCAACTTGTCCAGTTCTTCCTCATTGGTCACGAAAACGACAGGAGCCGTGATGCCTTCCGCCGGAGTACCGATGGAGCCGCCCAGACCGAGGATGGTCAATGGTTCGACGCGTGGTTCGAGCATGGTTGCCGACTCGGCCCCCCGCACCCAATGCGGCACCATGACTTTTTCGCGGCGCACGTTTTCGTGACCGTCTTTTTTCAGTGAATCGATCGCCCAGTCGATGGCCTTTTCGAGCTGCGGCGATCCGCTGAGGCGATGGCCGATCTTCAAGCAAAGTTCTTCGAGCTTCCGATAAGCGTCGTTACCCGTCAGCGCGGCCACGATGATCTTCTCGGCCGATTCACGATAGTTTTGGACGATGTCGGATTCCTGGGACTTCGACCGGACTTCCGGGTAGCCGGCGAAGGCACAAATTCCAAACCAACTCATCGCGGCGGCGAGTCGAATGACCATCGATTCCTCTGTTTCCGTAATATAACCGTGGGTTTCCAGCCGTGTTCGATCAAGTCAAAGATCGTTCACACTCCGATTGGGCATTCTATTTGGCGCGAAGCGGGATCGCCAGAACCAAGCTCCACCGAGTTTGCGTCTCGTCGGTCGATCAGTCAGAGGTCGTGCTGTCGGTCGCCCTGGGACCGCCGGAGAGGACATCGAATTGGATGAAATGGCGTATTCCCGGGCCATTGGGGGCCTTTCGGCAAAAGAATTACCGGTCCGTCATTGAATCGAAACGCGGGATTCAATACACTAATGAAGTGTCGTTCCACGGGTGAACACGTCCGGGGGAAAGGACGGGTTGGTGCGGTTCGGATTCGCGAAGGGGTTGTTCCTTCCTAGGCGTTACGCCAAAGCGGTTGGGTACCATCCAACCTACCGTGGGATTGGGGTCTTTCGGCACGAAAGGAATTTGGTTTTCATAGCGGTGCGTTTTGCGATTGCAATAACGCAAGGGTTCCGGTTTGGAGTGGGCATCGAACCCGATCAAGGCGATTGCCGCAAATGGCTGGGTCGTGTGCGCGTCCGTTGTTGAGGAGTGAACGGAATGAAAGTAGCTCGATTCACGTTGATCTCGGGGTTCGTATTCTTGAGCGTCGCCTTGGCGTCCGGGAATTGGGCGAGTGCTCAGGAATCGCAACCCAAGCGCGGCAAGCGAGCCACTTTCGCGGAACCGGGGTTGGTTGTGCCCAGCGTTCTTCATTCCAACGGAGCGATTGTCCAGGTCGAAACCCAAACCGTTTGGAAGCCGGTCTGTGGAGGCGATTCAAGCAACGTAACCGAAGAGGAACTGAAGAACATCGCGAGGCTCTCCAAGGCGCTGGCGGACGCCCACCCGCCGGCCGATCCTCCCGCGGCGAACGTCGCCGGGGGTCCGCCTCCCAAGTTTGACCTGGTCTTCAATCCGACGACTTCGTTGCCGGCCGCGGCGGCGACCGCGCTCAAAGTGATCGAACAGTACGTTGAGGCCCAGTTTACGGATCCAATCACGGTCACGATCAATTTCGCGTTTGCTCCCCTATCGCCGGGCGTTTTGGGAGCGACGTCGTCCAGTTATGCGAACGTGACCTGGCCCAACACCCGCACCGCGCTCATCAACGGCATGGACGCCGATGACGTGATCCAGCTCTTGGTACCGCCCGGTGCCACCATTCCGGTTCGCTACGACGGAAACTCCGCGACGGTTACGAACGAGACGCGGGTTTTCGTGACGATCGCCAATTATCGAGCCACGGTCGGCACGATCTCCGGCACCGCCGCGTCGATGACGTTTAATTCGACATTCAATTGGGACTATACCCCGCCGGTTTTCGAGGTCGGCGGTACGTATGACTTTGTATCGGTGATCGTGCACGAGGTCGGTCACGCGCTGGGATTTACTTCGGGCGCCGATTTTCGAACCAATGATATGGAAATGCTGGATATTTATCGCTTTCAGCGAAGCGACGGCACCGGCGACTACAACCCGGATACCTTTGAGGAGTTCACCACGACGGCGCGAATGGTGGACCTCAACGCGCCGGGAACCAGTGACGATGTCAACTCGGACTTGATCACCGTCGAGTACCAGATGAGCGACGGCAGTCCGAACCAGGCGTCGCATTTCCACGATCAGAGTCCGCCCTTTGCGATCATGGACCCAACCATCGGATCATTACAAACGTTTTATCCGAATTTCTTCCGCACAGCGGACCTGACCATGTTTGATGCCATCGGCTACGATTACCCGCACTTCAACACCACGTGTCCCGCCGCGATCCAGACGGCCTGCAATTCGACCGCGTTGTTCGACAATCTGCCCAACAGCAATAGCCCCAATCCGCCGTTCGGCTGCGGATTCGGGTCGGTGCACGCCGGCGCTCTCTGGTATTCCTTCGTGGCGACGCATTCGTCCGCCTACTTGTCCACATGCAACAGCGTCGCGACGGACACGACGTTCTCGGTTTATGGAGGAGACTGCGGTTCGCTCGTGGAAATCGGTTGTTCCGAGACCGGCATGTGCAATGGCGTGGCCAGCGCCAGGGGAAGCGCGTGCGTCACCGGAATGATCCCCGGAAACACCTATTATGTTCAAGTCGCATCACGCAACACCGCGAGTCGGGGCGTGATCGAACTGGAAATCAAATGCTCTTGCGACGGCGCTTGCTGTCTTCCGCCGCCGGCGAGCTGTCTTCTCGATGATGAAGACGGCTGCAATCAGCTCGGTGGATCGTTTGCGGGAGGAGCCACGGTTTGCTTGACCGATGCCAATGGCGATGGTCGAGATGATGCCTGTGAGTCGTCATATGTGCATTTCGGGCAGGTGCCCACCGAGAATCAGGAAAGCATCGCTTCCAACGTCGACCTGAGCGACATGCTTCCGAATTCGGTCGTCACCGACGGGTTTGAGACCGACGGCCGCGCGGTTCGCGGCGTGCGATGGTGGGGAAGCCGCATCGACGCCGGCGTGAACGTCGACGGCTGGCTGCTGAGCTTTCATGAGCCGATCACCGGAAGCGAACCTCCGCAGCCGCCTCTTGGTCTGTATTTCTGCAATACATCGAATGTGACGGTGGCTGCCAACAACTTCGCCAGTTGCGACTCTCATGATGTGATTCAGTACGAGGCCGATTTGTATGACGATTGCTGCCTGCTGACGTCCAACGTCGACAGCCGTTCCGCGTTTCAGCCTGCGGTTGCCGGCGGATTTCTGGCGGAGTCTTGCGTCGAATATGCCCTTGGCGTTCAGGCGGCGGTGGGAAGAACCTACACGAGAAACATGTCGTCGGTTTGTGTGGAAGCAGTGACCGCGACGACGGCGGCAGGAGATTTCTGGGGTTGGCATTCCACCGTTGACGACGAGGTGGCGGGATCGGCATGGTCGTCGCTCCTGACCATGAGCCATCCCAACTGGGAGCATGGGGCGTGGTCGGCCGCGACGCCCAGTTGCGGCGCGCCGGATACGTCATTTGAATTGCTCACCAGCGACGCGACCGGCGCGGTGAGCGTCGTCATATGGGGCAACGGCGGACCGAACAACCTGGAAGCGTTGAACACGCAGTTTGGCGGCAATAGACCGGACTGGATGACCGTGGATGACGTTGATTTTCCAGACGGCGCGATCATCAACGATCTACATTTCATCAACGAAGAGCAAGACACCTTCACCTGGGACAACCTGGTGCGCTTGGAAATCTATCCTGACAACGGATCCGGAGCACCGGATGAGTCGGGCGGTCCGACGGCCGCGATGTGGGTGCCGACCGATGGCGGCAGCGCGGTTCGCACAAGTCTGGGAGCCGGGTTCTTCCTTCCGCGCTATCGGTATGATCTGACCGGACTGAACATCCCGCTGACCGCGGGCAAATGGTGGATCGGCATGGCTTCCGCCGGCACGGTCGGAAGCGCCGGACGGTCCTATTGGTTGACCAGCCACCGGCAAGGCCTCGATCCGTTGTTTTTTGGCTCCGAGTCGTATCGCCGGTCGGCCAGCGCGGGGATTCCGGCGTTTGCTCCGTGGAGTGCCTCCACGGGCGGCCTCAAGTACGACATGGCGTTCGACGTGACGACCAGCCTGCTTTCGGATTGCAACTGCAACGGCACACCCGATGACCAGGATATCGGCGTCAACAGCCTTGACTGCAATGGAAACGGCATACCGGATGAGTGTGAACCCGATTGCAACGCCAACGGCGTTCCCGACGATTGTGACGTGGCGTTGGCGACCAGTCCCGATTGCCAGCCCAACGGCGTTCCCGACGAGTGCGACATTCGTTTCGGTACGTCGGCCGACGTCGACGAAGGCGGCATTCCCGACGAATGCTGTCAGGTGATCGCGACCCCGATGCGCGACCCCGCCGACGTCAACAAGTCTCGTTTTATCACCCTTCCGCCGCCGCCGTCCGGCCTGCGCGCGATTCGCGTTCGGCTGACCTCGTTGCACCACCCCAATCCGCCGTACACCGGCGGCGCGGCGACGGACTTTTCGGCGTTTGAGAATGAGGTTCGCTGGGTCGGCCCGCCCGTGCAGTACGTCGAATCGGCGGCGAGCCAGATACCGTTTTATGCCTCCGTGTTGCAATGCACTCCGTTCTACAACGACTGGAGCACGGTGGGCACATTGCATGTGACGGGGCGCGAGGTCGTGCCGAGTTCTTCGTATGACGTGCAGTGGATCACGGTCGGGTGTGGCGAGTCCTCGGAATCGAGTTTCTCCGCCCCGCTGACCATTCCCACGACTCGCTGGGGGGATGTGGATGCGCCGTACAATCCGCCATCGGCATCCGTTCAGCCAGATGTCGCCGATATCGGGGCGATGGTCAACAAGTTCAAGGGAGTGCTTGGCGCGCCGATCAAGGCTCGTGCGCTTTTGGCCGGCGAAATTCCCGACGCGACACCGGACTTCAATTTCACGCACATTTCGGCGTGCGTGGATGCGTTCAGGGGGTTGGGTTATCCCAATAGCGGTCCGGTGCCCTGCAGCCCTTGAGCGATAGTGAAATCGCGGCGTCGCCCGGTCATGGCCGCTCTGCGGGCACTGTCGCAAGTCGGAGCGAACCACGTCTTCCGCAGTGGTTCGCTTGCGCGTCGCCAACGGGCGTATTGCTCATTCATTTGGCCGTTGCGTTGTCATCCTCGGCGCGGGTTCCGCGTACTAAATGCTCGTGTCTCTCGAAAAACGGGAAGAATCAAGCAAGGACTGGCATGATTCCTGTTTTCGGACTTGATTTCCGCGCCGTGCTTGGTCAATGATGAAATGGGGAGAGGTCTCAAGAGGGGGATTCATGGCAACAAGCACCGCATGTTCGCGTGTCGAACTTGTCTTTGGGATCGGTGTTACCGTCGCGGCGGTTCTCATGGGCGCGGCGGAATCCAACGCGCAAGACGGCGCACCGGCCGCGGTTCGAATGGGAACAAGAGGTTCGTTCGTGTCGGTGCGCCGCAACGCGATAACGTTTCAGGAGTTCGGAGCAACAGCGGGATCGGTGTACCCTCATCCGCGACCGCGATTGGCGGGTTTCTCGCCGCTCGTGGCCATTACCACCTCCAACAAGAAGCGCAGTTCGTTCGACGACTCGCCCTACGAACACGTGGTCGAGCAGACGTACGCCGGGCAGCCGATTCACCTGTTTCCGGAAGCGGACTACATCATCGGGTTTCTGGACAGCGGAGCGGTGGTCGATCTCACGTCGGCGTTCTACGGATTGGTGCTCGGACTCACCGGATCGAACATGACGCCCAACACGATTCCCATCGGCGGGGTCGGGGGCACGGTGAACGCGCAGATTTCGCAGCCGTTGGGGTATTTCGCGGCGGGTTTCGGCGCGATCAACTCGGCAAGCGAACTGAACTATGCCGCGCTCAAGGGGCACTCCAACGTTTCGGTGGTCGTCGGGCCCGATTTGGACTGCGGCAACGGGGAGGAACTCACCGGCATCGTCGGAACCTCGTTCATGGCGTTTTTCAACTCAGTGATTCGCGTGGATACCCCCCGGCGCGTGCTCTATGACGGACGCTGGTTTCTTAGTCCGACGGTGACGATTCAGAATCAGACGACTCCGCTTCCGAGTTTCCCACGCCGATTCGCGATGACCATCGGCGGCATCAGCCCGGTCTTGACAGCCAGTTTCTTTCCCGACTTCGAGGACCTGGAAACTCCGTTCCTGCCGACGATGCTATCACTGACGCCGGCCTCGTTCCCCACGGGCGGAGCATTTTTTGCGAGCATGCAACTGCGCGAGGGCCCATCTACGCCCGACAACCTGCCGACGACGGCCAGGATGATGGTGGATACCGGCGCGCAGACCTCGATCATCAGTCCGGCGGTCGCGGCCAATCTGAATCTTCCCATCGACCCGGATTTCTTCGTTGATGCCTGCGGCGTAGGCGGACTGGTCGAAGACATTCCCGGGTATTTTGTTGATTACGTGAAGATCAACGCGCTGGGCGGGGCGCTGGAGTTTTCGCGAGCGCCGTTCATCGTGCTCGATCTGGAGTCGCCCGAAGGCGGCGGAATGGACGGCATATTGGGCATGAACTTCTTTTGGGATCGCAATGTGATCTTTCAGCCGGCGCTGTCGGGAAGCTCGTTCTTCCACGTTTCGGATCCCGTGCCGTTCGCTCACCCCGATCTCGATCTCGACAAGCTCGTGGACGTGCCCGATTGGGTGATTCAGCGAAGCTGTTTCAGCGGTCCGGGGACGAACTTGATCGGGCCGGAGTGCGAACATGCCGATCTCAACGATGACGGAGACGTGGACCTCGGCGACTTCGCCGAATTGCAGCGGTGTTTCCGCGGTTCATTGGAGTTTGCGGATACGGCCTGCGGGCATTGATCGGCATTGGATCAGGTCAAACCCCATCGCTGCAGACCAATGTAGCGTCACCCCTTGTGGGTGACGCCCAAACGCGGTCGACGCCGCCCACAAGGGGCGACGCTACACTTTCACCACGGACTCCTTGAGAGGAGTCCGCAGGCCCGAGATTTCCCTCGAAAATGAATGACGTTCACAGGTTCTTGATCATCAGCACCCAGTTCTTGCCAGAGTGTTGCCAACTTTCCTGAACGATCGGTCGCGTGGCGAATGCAGCGAATCCGTTTGCTTCGTAGAATTGACGCGCGGTGATGTTCGCATCGGACATGATGAGACTCAGGCTTTCGCAGTGGGCGTCGTTTCCGAGCAGTCCCGCCAAGTGCACGAGTTCACGGCCAAAGCCTTTCCTTCGGTATTCCGGGAACACCGCAAGCACGTTGACGTACCATGTTGCTGAGAGCATCGCTTGCAGTTCTTGCAGCGGCATGAGCGCGGCGAGAACGGGTTCTCCGGGCGTCTTGGGAGAGTCGGCCAGCGAGTAGCCGATCAGGCACGCAGCCACTTTGCCTTTGACTTCCCGAATCACGGTGTTGTTGAAGGCGAAGCCGCCCATGCCCAGCTTTGCTCGTTCGCGTCCGGCGTCCCAGGCTGTCTGTCCCGGTCTTGCCAGTTTCCCCCAGAGGTAAAGCGGCAGTCCGTCACCGGCGATGTTGACCAGTTCGGCCATTTCCAACGCATCGGCACTCATGGCACGGCGAAATGGCGCGGTGATCCTATCCACCGAAGTCTCCAGTCCCGCGTTTTTCCCCAGGCAAAGCTCGATCGTACCTTGACGCTCTAAAATCAACACACACATGGTTCACGAAAGAGCAAGGCGGAGCCGGTTCGGCCATTTCAGGTTGCCATCGCATGGCAGAGCAATTGGGTCATATCAGCGCTGAAAACGCCCTGCGCACGGCTTGCAGGCCATCCACCAATTCCTGTCTTGGCACGGCGAAGCTGACCCGAAGGTATTCATCCTGCATGAAGTTGGAACCCGGGCAGGTCACGACACCTTCGGAACGGATCAGGTATTCGGCCACATGCTCCGAATGGCGTAGCACGACACCGTCGGGCGTCTTTCGTCCGAAGCAATCGCGTACATCCCAGAACGAGTAAAACGTGGCCGGCGTCTCCCAGGCCTTCAGATGCGGAATGCCCTCCACGCCCTCGGTCACGCGATCACGATTGGCTTGCAGCTCCTCGATCATCGAGTCGTCGTAGGGGTCCGTTAGTGCAGCCAGCGCGGCGCGCTGGGTGGGCGTCGCGGGGCCGGCCGTGTAATGGCTTTGGAGCTTGATCATGGCCGCAGAAACGTCCTTGGGCCCGACCAACCAGCCGATTCTCAGTCCTCCTGTTCTGCGGAAGTTCTTGGACATGCCGTCAACCTGGATCAACCAAGGCTTGGTTCGATCGTCGATGCGCGGTTCTGGAAATTTCTTTCCGTCGAACACGATGCGCCAATAGAGGCGATCCAAAACAAAAAAGACCCGATGCTCCACGCAGACATCAAGCAATGCGTTGATTTCATCTTCAGAGTACATCTGCGCGGTGGGATTGCAGGGGTTGTTGATGAGAAAGACCTTGGCGTGCGGCCTGGCGCGGAGATTGCGTTGAAGGTCCGCGGGCGTGATTTTGAGTCGGTCGCGCTGCGTTCCCAGCGGCAACACCATAACCGGGAATCCGTAGGTGGCGACGACGATCGGCTGGTAGCTGACCCAGGGCGCGGCGTCGAGCAGCACCGTATCGGCCGGGTTGCAGATCGCCAGGAAGATGTTGAAAAGCGACTGCTTCGCCCCGGTGCTGACGACCACGTTTTCGATTCCATAGTGACTTTCGAGGTTCAGCCAGCGAAGCGCGGCATGTCGAAGTTCGGGCAGACCGGCCGGATCGGTGTACATGGTCTCCTGTTCCTGAAACGCCCGTTTTCCCGCATCGCGAATGGACTCCGCCAGATCACCCTTGGTTTCACCGAGTCCAAAATCAAAGACGGGCAGACCCTTGGCCCGTCTGACTTCGACCATGGTCTTGAGTTCGAGTGTGCTGGAGGGGCGAAACTTGGAGAGTTTAGGCGAGATTCGTTCGTGAAGTTCCATGCGTACCGCCTTTCCGCGTTGCGGGCGGGGCACGAATCGCTCGGGCCTTTCCGCCGGTGCCCCAGAGGCGGAATCGGCATTTGACAGGCAGCGCCCATCTGCTAAACGTTTCCTAATTGAGAATCGTTCTCAATTGGAAATCCGACGCGTCGAACAATGTCCGGAGTATTCACCGGGCAGAATTCGGGGAGCGCACAGACCATGACTACACCCATTCTCCCGATCATGCAACGATTGAAGCAGGATACCGAGGCCCTGCACGATCTCGCCGAATCGCATCCGTTTCAGGTTGCCCTGGTCAAGGGTCGGCTTTCGATCGGGGCCTACGCGGCCTACCTGGGCGCGCTGCACGCCGTCCACGAGCCGCTCGAGCGACTGCTTCGTGCCGTTGCCGATCGAACGCCCTTTTCGCGGGTCGTGGGCGAATCGCAGTATCAAACCGCCAATCTCCTTGCAGATTTCGCGTTCCTTGAATCTGCGGACAAAGGGGGTAATACCGCCGACTCCCGACTCGTTGCGCGCGTGGGTGGTCTGGGCGAAGAACGACCCCGTCGCACTGCTGGGCGCTCTGTATGTTCTCGAGGGCAGTAAGAACGGCGGACGATTCATTGCTCGCGCGGTTCGCCGGGCTTACGACCTGCCTCCGCGTGATGGGACGCGATACCTCGACCCCCATGGCGACAAGCAGCCGGCGCTCTGGGCACAATTCAAAGGGGCGATGAACGCCATCGATTGGACTCCGCATGAGGAGGGTTTGATCGTCGACGCCGCTTGCACGACTTTCGCCGGCCTCATATCGGCGCTCGACGGATTGAGCGCGAGATTTCGCTACGAGTGTGTTCCATTCCGGATCGCAACCATTCTGCCGACAAGGGGACCCTTTGACCGTTCTCGCGAAGTCTTGGATTGCGTCTGATGCGCTCGCTATTTCGAGACCCATCGACAAAACGACGTGCCTATTCTCGGAACAAAGTCGGAGCGCAGAAAGAACAAACCATAGCGCGCCGCGGGCTTCAGCCCGCGCGGACCGGTCGTGCAGGACAACTCACGGATTTTATGGTTCGGCCCGTACAGACTGGGTAAGTCATCCTGCGTTCCCAATCAGAACCGCTGTGATCAGAAATGCGTGGAAAGCGCGAGCGTTGATTGATGAGTGGGCGTGGAAGTTCCATCCGGAAAAAATTCCATGTCGGCCGGAGTGGCGGGCTTGAGCTGATCAAACCAAGTGGCTTTGTCGTCGAACATCGCGAAGAACGGACGACGCACCAAAGCCGGATCGCGGGCTTGAAGGTATTGCAGCACGAACAGCTTCGTCTCCCCGAACTGGGTCACGCCGAGAACATGTACCTTTCCAGGAAAGGCCGACATCGATGGACCGCGCACCGTTCGCGCAATGCCCGACACCTTGTTGTAAGCGGCCTGATAGATTTCCCAGCACCGCGCCAGCGGCAATTCGAAATAGCTTCGCGCGCCGGTGTCGCGCTCCACGAACATGTAATACGGAATGCACCCAAGTCGAACTCCCGTGCGCCAGAGTTCGCTCCAAACCGCAGGGTCGTCGTTGACGTGGCGAATGACGGGGCTCTGCATTCGGATATTCGCGCCGGCGCCTCGAATCCGCCGTACGGCTTCGCGGCTGACATCCGTCGAAAGCTCCACGGGATGGCTGTAGTGACCCATGATCGAAACGTGCTTGCCCGCCGCCGCGACCTGCTCGAACAGTCGGAGCAAATCGTCGGCGTCCCGGTCGGTCACGAACCGTTGAGGCCAATAGGCAACCGACTTTGTCCCGATGCGAATGGTCTGAACGTGTTCGAGCCGGTGATCAAGCAGCGCTTCGATATAGCGACGAAGCACTTTGGTGCTCATGATCATCGGATCGCCGCCGGTGAAAAGCACGTCGGTCACTTCGGGGTGTTGTGACAAGTAGCCTACAAGCTGCTCGACTTCGTTGTTGGCGAATTTGAGGTCGTCAATACCGACGAATTGCGCCCAGCGGAAACAGAATGTGCAATAAGCGTGGCACGTCTGACCTTGACTTGGGAAAAAAAGCATCGTTTCGCGGTATTTGTGTTGCGAGCCGCCCAGCGGTTCGCCTTCGTATTGGGGTACGTTGTGGGTCATTTGCCCGGCCGGGTGGGGATTCAGCGAGGCCCGGATACGGTTTGCTTCCGTTTCGATCTCGTCTTTTGCCGCCTGCCGACGAACCAGCGCTGACATTCGCGTGAAATCCTCATCGGACAGCATGGCGCGCTGCGGAAACGTCAGTTGATACATCGGATCATCGGGAACCCGCGACCAGTCAATCAAGTCGCGCATGACGTAGGCGTTGGTGCGAAAGGGGAGCACGGTCGAGACGACTTCCACGGCCTCGCGCAATTGGGGATCAAGCCGCTGCCACTCCGGCGCGACGGATATGTTTGTTCGCGTGACCGCATGGAAACGCTCATTGTCTTTATCGTTCACAGTGGCTGATTCCACTTCAGGCCTCCAAGGGTGAGCCATGGCACGCGACATGGCAGCCATCGAATATCGTTTCTTTTGATGATCTGCAGCCGGCCGATCATCCTTGCACTTGACCCTGCCGCTTCGGAGCGTCGATTCAACGCCGCGTTCGAGATCACGCGGGAAGCCGGCAACCGGCGACGACGGCTAAGTTTCGATAGGCGTCCGACTCCGGCGAATCGCGGCTGGATGCTTGAACCGACAGCTCGGTGGCGACGGAAGCGAGAATTCTCGATTCGACATGCATGGTAACACCATTTCGCGTTCGGGCCAACCCCGGCTTGAGAAGTAGGAAATGGCAGCGGCTGGGGTACGCCAAAGAACAGCCAGCTCCCATTTCTAATGAAGGGCGGCTACATCCTCGTGGTCAGAACCGCGATGAGAAAACGAAGGAACCGGAGCAAGTAAGAGGAAGGCGTGGAATCGGATACTTGGCCCCGGTACAATCGCCGATCAAGCCGAATCCATCGGTCAGTAAACGGACAGATGGGTGAATCCGCGGTAAGCATGATTGGCAGAAGATTCTGTAATCCAAGAGGCGATGCACGCTTCGCCATGCGTGGATAGAAACTTGAATGCTCAAAAAAAGAGATTAATCCGTAGGCAAGGATCAAGGCACTGCCGATGAACCGCTGCAGCGAGTCTGACGAGAACGCCGTTCAAAGACCGGATGCGATCGCCACATACCGACATCACGGAACAATCGTTCGATGAATATCATTATTGCGGGTGCGGGAGAAGTGGGCGGTCATGCGGCGGACGTGCTCTCGACAGCAGGGCACAACGTGACGGTGATCGATCTCGACGCCGCCCGCCTGGAATCTCTCAACGATTCCCATGATGTACGCGTACTTCAGGGACACTGTGCCCACTTTGACGTGCTGAAGGAGGCGCGGGTGGAGCACTGTGATCTGATGATCGCAGCGACACGAGCGGATGAAGTCAATCTATTGACGGCTTTCATGGCCAAGGCCGCCGGCGCAGGCAAGACCATTGTTCGAGTCCATCATACCGCCAATTTTTCACTGGCGGGGACCCCCTTTGCGCAAAAGCTCGGGGTGGACGAACTGATTTGCCCGGAGCACGCGGCATCGCTGGTCATCGCCCGGAGTATCCGTAACCCCGGCTTGATCGCCCTGGAAGAATTCGGCCGTGGGCAACTCCTGATGCAACGCATACCTGTGACCAAGGGCGCCGCGGCGATTGGAAAGCAGCTTTCAGATTTCGTGATGTCGCCCGGCACTCGGCTGGTGACGGTGGAGCGTGGCGATCTGGTCAGCCTGGCGAACGCCAATACCGTGATCCTCAACGGAGATGTCGTGACCCTGGTTGGCGAACAGAAAGCTTTTGACTCCGCCAAGAAACTGTTTAACAAGGACACCAAAGAGAAACGGCAATACGTTGCGATTCTTGGGGAGACCGCGACCGCCGTTTGGCTGTGCCGCGCTCTAAAGAGCCGAGTTTTCTCCGTACGTTTGTTTGCGCGGAATCACGATCGGGCGGTGGAACTCTCCAACAAGCTACCCCACGTCACCGTATTGGAAGGGGATCCCACGGATTTGGCCGTGTTCTCCGAGGAACGGCTGGAGACCCTCGATGCCTTCGTGGCCGTCACCGATGACGACGAGCAGAACATTCTTGCGTGCGCGCAGGCGAAGACGCTTGGAGTGAAGTCGGTCATTGCGGTCGTGCAGCGTTCCAAATATCTGCACTTGTTCGGACATGTGGGGATTGATCACGCCTTCAGTCCACGTCAGGTCGCGGTGAACGCCATTCGTCATTTGATTGAGGACGACCGTGTGCGTTCGATCGCCACGATAGCGGCCGGTGTGGCAGAGGTTTATGAAGTGCGTTCCACGAGCCGATCCCGCATACTGGAAACTGATTTGCGCAATGTCAAGTTACCCACCAATTCGATCATTGCCGCCATTCGGCGCGGAGAGCAGGTTTTCGTTCCCAGCGCCGACCACCGAATCGAGGAAGGAGACACGGTGTTGGTTGTCGGTTCACACGGTATTGCGGATCAACTACGGGCGATTTTTGGCGCATCATGATTATTGATCTTCGAGTCGTCAGCCGTCACCTGGGCTTGCTGTTGTTCGTCCTCAGCGGTCTGATTCTCGCCGTGGCCCTTTTCGGCGTCGTCGATCGGGGACCTCATGGCGTGTTTGCCCGCGCGGATGTCCACGCCCTGCTCCTGTCGGCATTGTTGAGTCTGGTTCTTGGCTGTGGATTGATTCTCGCAGGTCGTCAATCCAAATCGTTCCTGGGTTATCGAGAAGCCTTGCTGCTGGTGGCTTTGAGCTGGATCGGCGGTGCGGCCATCGCTGCCATTCCCTATCGCCTGTGGTCGTCGTTTCGCGCGGACGGGGCTTCCACACCGCATGATTTTGACTCGTACGCCAGTTGCTTCTTTGAGGCGACCAGCGGACTTACCACCACGGGCGCCACCGTTGTTCAGTCTCTGGCTACATTGCCGCGGAGCCTCCTGTTGTGGCGGGCACTGACGCAATGGCTGGGCGGATTGGGCATCGTGGTTCTGTTTGTCGCAGTGCTGGCTCTTCTGGGGTCGGGCGGTCGGCGAATCTATCAGTTGGAAGCGCCCGGCCCGACGCCGGAGGGAGTGCGTCCGCGCATTCAAGACACGGCGCGGACACTCTGGCTTATTTATTGCGGTCTGAGCGTTGCGGAGATTCTAGCCTTACGAATGTGCGGCATGGGATGGTTCGACGCCACTTGCCACACTTTCACAACGCTCGCAACAGGCGGGTTCGGCACGCTGGACAACAGTATCGTCGGTTTCACATCACCGATGATCCACTGGGTCATCATCTTTTTCATGGTTCTGGCGGGCATCAATTTCAGCCTGTATCACCAGCTGCTGCAGAATCATTGGCGAAAGGTACTCGCCGATACGGAACTTCGCTGGTACCTGGGAATCATGGCGACGGGGGGAGTCATTGTAGGCTATAGCGTATGGCGGAACATTTCACTTGCACGCATTTCGGATGAAGCGTCGATCTCTTTCGCCGAGACCGTTCGACACGCGATCTTTCAAGTTGTTTCCATTCAAACGACGACAGGCTTCGTCAGCGCGGATTTCGATCAATGGAGTTTTGCGGCCAAGGCAACGCTGGTGTTCCTGATGTTCATCGGCGGGTCGGCGGGCTCCACAGCCGGAGGAATCAAAGTCGTTCGCGTGATCATTGTCGCCAAAGTGATCTGGGCCGAGATGGAACGGGTTTACAGTCCAAAAGTTGTGAGGGGAACCAGGATCGGACGAACGACCATTGACCCAAACCTGAGAGTGAGCATTTTGGCGTACGTCGTGGGAATCGTGATTCTCTTTGCCGTTGGAACCGCGGGGTTGATGTTGTTCGAGGCGAACAAGGGCATCGACATCACAACGGCGGCAACGGCATCGGCGACGACTTTGAACAATGTTGGCCCCGGCCTGGCCCGAGTCGGCGCGACGCAAAACTACGCCTGGTTTTCGCCGCAGAGCAAGATCCTGATGTGCCTTCTGATGCTCTTGGGTCGACTGGAACTTTTCACCATTTTGGTTTTGTTCACGCCGCGATTCTGGCGGAGAGAATAGACTCTAAGAACATATCCCAAAACCCTGCGAGCCGCGAACTTCAGTTCGCGCGGCCCCTCGAATAGCGGGACGATCTTCACGTTTGACAAGCCATCGAAATCCAGTTGTTCGGTTTTGGGATAGCCTCTGCAATCCGTCGATTTCAAGGCCGACCGATGGGAGGACTGGTCGGGCATCGGAGTCATTTTGCCGCCGAGTCCCCGACCGGACGGCTGATGAATGCCACGTCAGCGAGAAAGTTTCTCGACGTCCTTGGCTTCACCCGCCAAGAGCAGGATGTCGTCGCGTTCAAACTCACGCGTCGGCGTAGCGAGCCGCCAGTTTTCGTCGGCGCCGGGTACGCCCACTTTGCGCGAGGCGATGATGTTGATTCGATGCTTTTGCCGAAGATCGAGATCGGCCAAGGGCTTGCCGATCCATGCCTTGGGCACCGGGGTCTCGACAATGGAGAAGGACTCGCGGACGGGAAAATAATCGAGCGCACCGTGACCGGCCAAAGTCCCCGCGAGGCGCTCCGCTGCTTCTTTCTCAGGATGGATGATCTTTGTCGCGCCGACAATGGTCAGGATTTCCGCGTGCGCGGCATTCACCGCCTCCACGATGATTCGCGGCACCTTCATCTTGTACAAATAATTCGTGACTAGAATGCTGCGTTCCATTTCATCGCCCATGTCGACGACCGCGCATTCCAGTCCATCCGGCAACACTTCCTCCAGGAGTTCCGCGTTGAGCGCGTCGGCCTTGACCGCCTTTGAGGCCAGATCGCGGGCGAGCTGGATCTTCGACTCATCCTGATCGATGACCACGACGTCGAATCCACGCTTGGCGAAGCTTTCGAGCAGGCACTGTCCAAACTGTCCCAGTCCGATGATGGCTATGTTGGGCATGATGCGTCTTATCCGATGGCGATCTCTTCTTTTGGGAATTCGTATAACGGCCGACTCTTGGGGCGCAATACCGCGACGGCCAGCGCGAGCGGCCCAAGCCGACCGACGAACATTGTCAGAATGATGACCAGTTGTCCCGCCGGTGACAACTGCGGCGTGATGCCCGTACTCAAACCGACGGTACCAAAGGCGGAGACGGCTTCAAACGTCAATGCGGTCAACTTGTCGGCGCGCAGGCCTGCCATCGGCCGGGTTTCCTCGGTCGCCACGAGAATGCCGATGATAAGAACGAGAAACAACGCGGACAAAAACACGATGTAAAACGCTCTAGCGACGACACCGACCGGAAGAGTTCGATGGACCATCGACACGTGCGGAATGCCGCGAATTCTCGATCGGAGCGCTGCCAGAACGACCACCACGGTCGTAACCTTGACCCCCCCAGCGCAGCTTCCCGGCGCGGCGCCGACGAACATGAACAAGATGGTCATGAGGAGAGTCGGTTCGCGCATCATGCCGAAGTCAAGCGAATTGAAGCCGGCCGTTCGCGTGGTCACCGATTGAAAGAAGCCCGCCAGCAGCTGTTCTCCAAAATCCATGTACTTCATCGTGTGATTGCGCTCCAGCACAAGGAAGAACAGCGTGCCGGCGAGCCAAAGAACGACACTGGCACGCAGGACGATGCGAGTGTGCAAGTGACGATTGGCCCGCTTGCCCGAGAGAAACGATCCCGCGCGGACGAACAACTGTCGGATCACGATGAAGCCCAATCCGCCGGATATGATCAGCCCGGCGACGGTCAACTGAACGGTCGCATTGCCCTGAAATCGGATCAGGCTGTCCGAATAAAGCGAAAATCCCGCGTTGCAAAACGCCGACACGCTGTGGAACACGCCGCCCCACCAGGCATTGTCCCCTCCGATCTGCCGTGCCAATAGAACGGCTCCGATGCCCTCAAGGCAGAGTGTGATCCCGATCGCCCAGCGCAATACCTGCATCGGCTTCACGCGGACTACCGCCAGCGCGTCGCGCGCACCGAATTGTTGCGCAACGGATGCCTGTCCGACGGCTGCGAAAAGCAGCGTGGCGACAACTGAAATTCCGAGCCCGCCGACTTGAATCAGAATCAACAGGACGACCTGGCCGAACAAGGACAGACGCTCGCCGACATTGATGGTCGACAGCCCCGTCACGCACACCGCTGAAGTCGACGTGAAGAACGCTTCCATCCAACTGAGCGATTCGGAGACCGCCGACGCGGGCAAACGAAGCAACGTCGTGCCGACCACGATCAGTCCGGCCCAGCCGAGCACCAGTCGCGTCGGACCGGACAGTTTTTTTTCCCGAACGATGGTTTCCGCGCCCATAAAACGAGTCTAGCATACCGCGCCAATCGGCGCGCAACCAGCGGTGACGATTCACCGGATTCGCGCCCGCGAGCTTGGAGTGCCAGCGCATGTTTCGGATCCGTCGCGTCTTTGACACGATTCTGCCCGTCAGTCGGCGAGATGTGTCGCAAGTGCAAGAGATTCTTCTTGCCCAGTTTCCTCGAATTGACGCGGCCGAAGTCGAGCAATTGCCGCAGAAGCTGATTGACCCCGTTCGATTCAGAATTCGCACCTACCTATACGTAGCCGACGACGCGCGCGGAAACGTATGCGGATTCGTGATACTTTCGCATGATCCCGCGCTTCGGTATTGCTTTCTCGATTATATTGCAAGCGCCAAGGGCGACGTCGGCGCCGGAATCGGTGGCGCGCTCTACCAATTCGTGCGCGAGGAAGTCCGCTCGCTCGACGTGATAGGCTTGCTGTTTGAGTGCCTTCCCGATGATCCGGAGGAGTGCGACCCGCCAACGCTGAAGCAGAATATTTCGCGTATGAAGTTTTATGAGCGCTTCGGCGCGCGCCCGATCATCAACAACGATTATCGATTGTCGTTTGAAGATGGTCGTGCGATGCCTTTTCTTTGTCTCGACGACCTCGATCTCGGCAAGCTACCGAATCGGGCGGAGATTCGGCGAATCGTTCGATCTTATCTGGAACGCACCTGCGCGACTCTTTGCACGCCGTCCTATATCGACCGTGTCGTTTCGTCGTTCAAGGACAATCCTGTTCGACTTCGGGAGTTCAAGTACACAAAGCCGAAGGGAACGTCGCCGATTCGACCGAGCGGTCCTCGTCATGAAGAACGCATCACGCTCGTTGTCAATGATCGCCACGACATTCACCACATTCGCGATCGCGGGTACGTTGAGGCGCCGGTCCGCATTCGGATGATTCTGGAAGCGATCGAACCGACCGGACTCTTTCATCGCCTCCCGCCAAAGGAGTTCTCGGAGAATCACATCCGGGCCATTCACGACCCGCATTATGTCGATTATTTCAAGACGATTTGCCGCCAAATGCCGCGCGACAAATCCATCTATCCTTATGTTTTTCCCGTGCGAAACACCGTGCGGCGTCCCAAGGACCTCGCGGCCCGCGCAGGCTACTATTGCATCGATACATTTACGCCGTTCAACCAGAATGCCTATCTCGCGGCCAAGCGCGCGGTGGATTGCACGCTGACCGCCGCTGATGCCGTCCTGAAAGGACAGCGACTAGCCTATGCCCTCGTACGCCCGCCCGGTCACCACGCCGAGCGGCGCGTGATCGGCGGTTTTTGCTATTTCTGCAACGCCGCCATAGCCGCGCATTACATGACATCTAATGGGCGAATCGCGATTCTCGATATCGATTATCACCACGGCAATGGACAGCAGGATGTCTTCTACAGCCGCGCCGACGTGCTGACCGTTTCGATTCACGGCCACCCGCGGTTTGCCTATCCCTTTTTTAGTGGCTTTGAGGACGAAATCGGTGAGGGCGCGGGCTCCGGCTACAACGTGAATTTTCCGCTTTCCGAAGGAATCGAGGGTCCAAGGTATCGCGAAACGCTGAAGAAAGCCCTCATGCGCATTAACGATTTTCGGCCTAGCGTGCTGATCGTGGCGCTGGGGCTTGATCCGGCCAAGGGCGACCCAACCGGTACGTGGAAGCTGCTGCCCAAAGATTTTGAAGCCAACGGTCGGATGATTGGTGAGCTTACGCTACCCACCCTCGTCGTGCAGGAAGGCGGGTACCGCACGCGCACGCTCGGCTTGAACGCGGCGCACTTTTTCACCGGATTGGCCGACGCGGCTTTCGCCGCGCCGGTTCGGTCCGAGAATCGACGCCGCAAAGGGTAACCGCAAGCATCCGATTCGACGGCGGGCCATCACCACGGGTTGGCGACATGACACGCCCGCCCGGTTCGCTCAATGTAATCCTGGTGGTATTCCTCGGCAGGCCAGAACGTCTTCGCTTTGTCGACTTGCGTGACGATCTTGCGGCCTCTGTACTTTTCGCTTGCCTGAAGTTCGGCGATGAATCGCTCAGCCTCTTGTCGGTGGTCGTCGGTCGCATACCAGACACCCGACCGGTATTGCGACCCGACGTCGGGACCCTGCCGATTGAGTTGGGTCGGATCGTGCATTTCGAAGAAGGCTTCCAACAACCGTCGAAACGTGATCTTAGCGGGGTCAAAAACGACTTTCACTGTTTCCGCGTGGCCGGTGCCGTCCTCACACACTTTCTTGTAGTCCGGGCTTTCGCTGCTGCCCTGCATGTACCCGCTCACGGCGTCGAGAACCCCCGGGCCCTTCTGGAAGTAATGTTCGACACCCCAAAAGCACCCGCCCGCGAAATAGGCAGTTTCGGTCTTCAATGGTTGACTCTCCGGCGGCATTTCCGTTCCTTTCTCAACGAACTTCATCGACGCCGAGTTCAGGCAGTGGCGCTCGCCCGTCGGTTTGGGACCGTCGTCGAAAACATGACCGAGGTGCGCACCGCACCGCGCGCAATTGATTTCGGTACGCACCATTCCGTGGCTTCGATCCGGACGTCGCTCAACGTGCTGCGGGTCGAACTCCCGATTGAAACTCGGCCAGCCGGTACCCGAGTCGAACTTATGTTCGCTCGAAAACAGAGGAAGGCCGCAAACCGCGCAAACGTAAGTGCCTTCCTTTTTGCTGGCCTCAAAGCGCCCGCAGAACGGTCTTTCCGTCTCGGCGCTCTGCGTGATTCGAAACGCCTCAGGATCAAGCTTCGCGGCCAATTCTCTGATTTTCTCCGTCGACAACCGGGTCACGTCATACCCCGACTTGGAAATCTTCGTTCCTTTGTCTTTCATGTTGCTGATTGCTCCCGCGGTTTCATCACCATCCGCCCTCGTCGTGCGGTCCCCGTCGAGCCATCCTCCAAAAAACGCCGCAAAGACAATGACAAAGGCCGATCCAATGATAAAGAACCGGCGTCGGTTTCTTGTTTTTGCTTGCATGGTCGATTAACTCCGTTGCCCGATGATACACGGTTTTGCTCGGCGAATCGCGGTCACGTCGGGCCCGTCGTTCGATCGCCATTGGCTTACGTTCCAGCCATTGGACGGGTTCGCGACGCGAATCTTGTACGATTTTGTCAGGATCCTGAGCCCCTGGGTCTCTTCACCCGCCGACAAAACCTCACCGGCGCAAACCTGACTCCTAGCCCCGTCGGTGCGTGGTGTAGAGTCTCATGGATTTCTAATCATCAGCGAGCCGCGGGCTTCCATGAGCGTGTCGGTGTCAAGGGCGGCGCGACGACGGA
>CAZAMB010000025.1:0-42556 GCA_964486335.1 uncultured Phycisphaera sp.
TCGACCAATCCTGATAGTGCGGGGCACATTGCAGCTTCGACGCATAGAACTGAATCCCGCTCGAAGCCGACTCCACATACTGTGTCGGCGGGCCGACGAACTGTGACAGCCCGTTGAACAGCGTGAACGGAGTCGACGGTCCGCCCGTGTACGGCGGAACCACCACGTGCATCGCGACAAACTTCACGCGCAGTGCCGTCTCAGCCGCGGCGGCCGTTTGCGAGGCCGGCGTGGAGAACGAGAGGAACCGCGACTTGTTGATCCCGGTCGGATCAGCAAGCACCGACGGCGGCGGCGGCGCTCCACTGCACTCACCGACGTGCAACGCTCCCTGGCCCTTTTCGCCGAGGTAGGCGCCCACGCGAATCGTGTAGCAAACACCGGATGTCGCCGGCAGCGTGAGACTCGATCCGGCGCCGCTGAACACACATCCGTCGTCATTGCAATCAGCTTCACTGCCCGATGCCGACGGACACGGGCAGGTCCCGGTTCCGTTGGTATAAATCGCCATTACGGTGTCGATTTCGCCGCCAAGATCGCAAGTCTCAATCACGACGTCGCCCGTGCAATCCGCGGTCCATGTGTACCACAGATCGTTCTGCAAGCTGGATGGCTCGCCGTTGCAACTGGCTGCAATCGTCGGCCCATCCGTGTTCGTGCACAGGTTGTTCCACGGCGTCGCCGAGTTGGTCGCCACGGCCACCTTGTCGGTCACACAGGTATCGGCCGCGTCCGCCGTGTTGCGGCACACCGTGGTGGCGCAACTGGCGTTGCCCGGATACCACTGACCGTCACCCAGCGTGCAAGCGCTAAGGGTGTCAATCGAACACGTTCCAACACCACCGCCACACTTGCAGCATGGGGCGCTCTGAATCGCCGGAACGCTGTTGGCGAGGTTGATGCACCAGGCCATATCCAGATCAAACACCGCATCGCCAAACGTGTAAGCCGAACCGGCATCCTGCAACAACAAGGCGTTGCCGGTCTCCGGCCGCTTGGCCGGATCCGAATACGTCCACATCCAGTCGCAGCCCGGCAATCCGGTCGACTCGTCAGTATTGTTCACCACTTCGAGCCAGTAGGTGTTGCCTTGCGTCAAACTGATCGGCGTATTCAATCCGAGTTGCCATTGCGTAATTGTCCGCGAACCCGAGGTAAACGCGGTTCCTTTACGGATAATCGACGTCAGCGTGCTTCCCACTTGCGGACCGGGCAAACCACCAAGGTCCGAATAGATGGTCACGGTGAACTTCTCCGGCGGACCGCTCTGGATACACTCCGCTCCGCCGGCGTTCTGGTCAAAGTAAATACCCCACACACACACAGATGTAACCTGTCCGCCAACGGTCGCCGTGAAGTCATCCGCGACGCGGATGGTTTGAAGGCTGAACTGCGACGTCGGCGGATCGCTCACACAATCGCCTACGCACAAATCAGATAGGCGCGCCCCGTGAAACGCCGTCGGCAACTGGCAGTTGTCGATCGACTGCACGTCGCAAATCGGACACGGCGACGGCTGCTGGGATTCTGGTGCGTTCGGCGTACACTGAACGCCGTTGCAAAGGCAGATTCCGTCGAGACCACAATCGACGTCGTTGGCGCACGACTTCGGCGGATTCCCTTGAGAGCACACTCCCCCCCGGCAGCGAGCGCCGCCGCGATAAAGTCCGCCGGCAGAAGAACAAAGCGTCGGCGTGGCCAGCTGGTTGGTGATGATGTCAGCACAAATCTCGCCCGCCGTCGTGTAACAGCAGGAACCCGTCGCACAAGTCGACCCCGAACAAGCCGTGGTCGGAACGGTGCGGAACGGCGGCGCAAGGAAGTTGGCATTCTCGATGGCCGCACAACTGAGCTGATCTTCGTCGCTACAGCTGGCTCCACTGCAACAAGCGGCAATCGGGCACGCATCCACCGTGATGTGCATCTGGTACGGTCCCGGGTTTCCGCCACGACCCTGGAGCAACGAATAAACAGGAACATAATAGGTTCCCGCCGGCAGCGGCCCGAACTTCATCCAAAGGTTATCGTCGTCGCAATAGGGACCGCCACGAGCGAACCCGGCCTCGGCGGGCACGTTGGGATTGACCGAGGTAAACTCAGCCACGTCGCACGGACAGCCCTTCCAGAGGAACGACCACTGCGGCTCCACCGTCGGCTCCGAACAGCAGAAGTCGACGCGAACGAACGCACACTTGTCGATGCTGAATCCTTCCCACCAGCCGGGATCGACCGTCAGGACGGTTCCGCCGCTGGCGTTCCAAGCCCCCTTCAGACATGAGTCCGGACCGGTCGCACCGCTGTTGTCGCCGGAAACGGTGACCACCTTCGGAGGATCAAACGACGACGCGGGCACGGTGATCACATTGATGGTCACGTCCTCGCAATTGTCGCCTCCTGTGTATGCCGGCTGGAGGCAGCAGTTGGGATCGCACGTCGTGCCGTATCCCTGGAAAGTGCCGCCGCCGCCGACGCAGGTGGTTTGGTCGCCCGAATCATCACATTCGCCCGTGGTCGGGTTACAGCAAGCGCCGGTGGCACAAGCTTGCTCCGTGACGCAGACGCCGCCGCCGAGGCAGGGCGTTCCGCTGGAAACGCAATCGCCGCCCTGGCACTCACTATCGCTTTGGCAGGCCGCGCCGGGGCTACCGCCGCCCGAGCACAGTCCACAGCCCGCACCCGGATTTGTTCCCAGGTCGCAAACGAAGCAACGCGTCAGCGGGCCGGCAAACGAGCCGTTCGCCGCGGCACAGCGCCAAGGAAGTTTGACGTCGCAATCGCTGTTGGGCCCGGAAGTCAAACAGCACGCGCCCGCCGGGGAATTGGTCTTTTCGCCTTCAATTTCAAACGCAAGGACATTCGGCCGATTGGTGCAAACACCGCCGCCATTGACGCAAGCGGTTCCGAATTCGGCCGGATCGCACCAGGCGCCGTCCAGCGTGCCGCCGACGCACTCCTGAAGGAAGTTGGTCACCGGCGCGCCGTCGATCCACAGCTTAGTGGAGTCGTTGATTCCTTCCTCGGCCGCGTCCGTTGAGACCCAGAACGTGCGACCGTTGGGGGCGAACTGTGAAGCCACGCGGATCACCACGAAGCCCTTGGCGGGCAGGGTGAGCGTGGGGACGAAACGCAGCGCGCGAACGCCGATGTCTCCCGAAACACCACCGGTCACCACGTCTTCGATGAAATTGCCGAGTTCATCATAAAACTCGACGGTCAGTCGACCGCCGCCGCCGCCGACCCAACGGAATCGTTCCATCGCGAGGAAGCTGCCGTTCTCAAACTCATAGTCATCGCCGATATCGACATGGTCGCAGGGCGAATCCGAAAAGGGCCCTGGAATCAGAGCAATCTCAGTTGTGAAGTTGACGGGCGGTGCGACGCCGCTGCTGTACTTGGGACACAGCGTGCGATTGTTTTGCGCATCCGCATTGTGCGTCGGCGTCGGGCACAACGAGCCACCCGCTGTCGTTAGGAATCCGAGGTCCGTTGCATACCAGGCGCCGCCGGACGAGTCGCAGGACGCCTTGGTTCGCTTGGTGCAAGCCGGCTCGCCAGCCGGCGTAGTGTTATTGCAGCAACGACCGTGCTGGCAGATCGGACCGATCACGGAACAGGTCGGCTGCGGATTGGCACCCGCCACCACGCAGTCCGAATCGGACGTGCAGATCTTTACACCTAGATCGGAACAATCCCGCTCACCGCACAGAGCACCCGGTCCGCACGGATTGGTACCGCCCTGGCATACGCCGGACACGCACGATTCCGTACCGTTGCACAACACCCCGTCGTTGCAGTTCTTGCAATAGTTGTTGGGGATCGCCGGGTTGCACTGCGTCGAATTCGTGCACGGCAGACCGTCAACCGCGCAGAAATTCGTTCCGTCGCACGGCGGACGGCAGAGGTTGCTGGCCTCATTGCAGAGGTTGCCGCCGGAACAGGGGAACTGACACGCGCCGGGATCAAATGTTCCCGTACCGCTACCGGGCGCCTGACAATTGCCGCTCTGGCAGGTTTCGCGACCATTGCAGCACAAACCGTCCGAGCATTCGCCCTCGCCGCCATTGGGGACGCCCGAGTTGGAACAAGTACCCGTACCGAAAGCCGAGCCGACCGCGATATTGCAAACGTCGACAGTGCAAGGATTGCAGTCGTCGCAATCAATGTCAAAGGAGCAACCGCCGGCGGCCACTGCGCGAACATGCGGACGATATGGCCCCACCAGTTCGCCGGCCTGACGAAGGCGAGACCCTTCGTCGTTGCGATAGTCAACGTCAACCGCTTCGAATACGGGAAGCTCGCCGGAAGGCATGTGGCCGAATTTCAGCCCGGAAACCGCTTCCCCTTCGGAATCGCCGAGCGTCAACGTGGCCGGCACCGTTCCGCCCGTCACCGGGCGAACCGCCGAAATACCGCCGTCGTCCGAACGTGACGTGGTCGTCTTCTTAATTTCCGCCGCCTGTTCGGCAGCGCGCGAGGGTACCAGTCCGTCGACATCCTGCGGAGCCGACGCGCTGGGCAAGGTCGTCGCCTTGCGCGGCGTAGGAGCACCCTCCAAACTCAAGCTGAATGCGAGCATGCCCACGGCAAGCACGCCGACGGCGGGACCCCATCGACTGTTCCGATTCTTCTTCATAATTCCTTACCTCCAAGTTGAGACAAATCCCCTGTCCACGTATCGGCCTAGGTCAGACCAAAACATTTTGTCGCGCCGCCGTTCCCTCCGCCGGGTACGACGACCATCATTCCCATACAAACAGAACCCACGGCAATCCATGTGCCACTATTTTCGCCACGCAAACAAACGACCAATCACCGGAAAACCTGACCAGAACTCATTGATTGGCAGTTTGCCCCGAACCCCCTTTGATGCCGAATGTCGAAGCGCTAAAGCGCCGACCCGTTCGGCGATCTGCTGAAGTCGCAAAGCCTCCGAGCTTTGCATCGCAGGCGTGTCACGGCCAACTGTTATCGCCGTTCACACCGGCTTTCGCGGTGCAGGCGTTGCGATCAAAAATACTCGCAACGAAAACTCCGCGAGCTTCAATCCGAAAACAGCAGTCCGGCAACCTGTTCGTGATGGCGGGTACGAACCAGTATGTTGTGCTGAACCGAGTCCGGTAAACACTCCGTAGTTTAACCGAAACCCACAACCCCTTGCAAGACCCAAAAACGATTTTTTGTCGAAAACGACTTGCTGCAATTCAAACTCGTTTTGCTTTCCTGCTTTACACGACGTGGCTTGGAACGGGAACCCCGGTTGGAGTTCTTGGGTACGACGGCACCGCCGCGACGCGGCGAAAAAAACAAGTCCACCGCGACTCGGCCCGCCATCCCGACCGAGGCAATGTTCGTTGCCTCCGAGGCATGCCAGTATGGGCGATACAGGACTCGAACCTGTGACCTTTCGGGTGTGATCCGAACGCTCTAACCAACTGAGCCAATCGCCCTTCAATTCGGCCTCGCGGGGAACCACACGAAGGTATATCCTGCCAACTATCCCATTGCAACTCTCGAAAACGCCATCGACAACTGCAGCCTCTGCATCGCCCGACATCGTGCGACCGCATGGCAAGATCTGTAAAAGCGACTCCTCGTGATATCGGACCTTTCAGAAGTGGTGTAAGTGGATCGGACGATTGTTGCGCCGGCCGACATGGTCGAGGCAATCCTCCCGGCAATACTCCCATAGAGCGGCGACCGTCATCAGCGCCAAAGTCGGACTCCGTACGGGTTGCACATCCAACACTTCGCAGTATCCTGCCTATTCTGGATTCCGGGCATGGAGGCGAAGATGGTGCGCAAACAACGACGAGGACCGGCCTTGTTCGAGCTGCTCAGCGACGACAAGACCAAACCAAGCGATTTGTTGATTCCGCCAGGATTTCGCGTCGTGGGAACCGACGCTGACGAGTCGGCAGAATCCCCGGGTTTGTCGCGGCGCGGCGCAGACGGATCGGAGCTGCTGCAAACCGATCCCTTGCGAGGCACGGCGTCCGGCCAGCATGCTGCGGAAGGCGTTTCCGGCGTCCTATCCGTCGACGGAGAGCGGCTTCGGGTCACGCTGACGCCCGTCACGGCTGCGGCGGCCGTATGTGTGTTTTGTTTGATCTTGGTTGCGGTGTTTGCCATTGGAAGGCGTCAGGGCGATCAAGTTGGTTTTGCGCGTGGCTTTGCCGGCAACGGTGGATCAACGAATGCTGTAGAATTGTCCGTCGACGAAGTCGGCGCCGCCCGGTCGCAGCAACCTGCGACGCACATCGTCTCAAACCTCGTGGAAGGTTCCAGAATTGCTCCTGAAACAGCGGTCGTTGCGGCAAAGATGCTGCCCAATCGCGCCGCGCCGGCCGCTTCAGCAGAGGGCGCGAAAGCTTCTTTGGATTCAACGTGGGTTCCAGATCACACGTACATCGTAGCGCAGGAGTTTTCGTCGGGTCGCGAGGAGGACGCACTTCGGGCGCAAAGATTTCTCGCGGAGCGCGGCATTGGAACCGCTGTCGTCCGTCTCGATGGCGGCGCGATTCAATTGATCACGGTTCAAGGGTACAATCACAAGGAACCGGACCAGAAGAAGCTGGCCGACGAGTGGCTTAAGAAGCAGCGTGCCGCCGGACTCGACTACTTTGGCTCCGGCGGCGGTTACAAACTGGAAGGCTATTACAAAACGTTCAAGCGCGATCGCTGGTGAACAGGAGTCTGCACGCCCATGTCCATGGATCGATCATTGAAATCAAAGAGCACACTGGCCCGGCATCGCAACGTTTTGACGCGCGCCGAACGCATTTCTATGTTGAAGGAATCTGGGCGGTGGTCTGAAGAAATGGGCGCGACGGGACTGCCGAAAGTCGCGCACCGCAAGGCTGCCGTCGGCAAGAAGAGCAAAGCCGAAAAGAAAACCGAGGAAGGCGCCGAGGGTGCAACAGCTGCCGCCGCCGCTCCGGCTGAAGGCGCGGCCAAGGCCGCCGCGAAACCGGGGGCCAAGGGTGGAAAAGCGTAGCTTCCGAATCGGGCTCTTGCTCGCAATCCCTTCATCGTGATTGTGAACAACCGTCCTTTGGAATGCACCCACGTTTCGGTGCTCACGGCGCCACGCGCAGATTACCGCTAACGTACGGCGGATCACCCGCAAACAAACGCGCCGGCGAATCACTAACCGCCGCGATGTACGACGAGCCCTTCCGGTCCGCCGCCGTTTACGTAGAATGTCCGCCGAACGGTCTCGAATTCAGAAAAAGAACTTGATCGTTCCCCGATTGCCGGAGTGGCGGAATTGGCAGACGCGCGGGATTCAAAATCCCGTGCCCGCAAGGGTGTGAGGGTTCGACTCCCTCCTCCGGCATTGCAGTCACACTATTTCAATGGATCAGGAATCCCGGCGACCGTCCAACACACTCCCCGTGATTTCCTTGTCGCCGCGACGCTCGTGGGCAAAACGGCTGACTTTTTCGTAGGCCGTTGCCAGAAAGCCGATCAATGGAAATCCGCCCCGTTCGAAAGGGGACGGGCCGAGCCTTTCTAAAATGGCCAACGGTTTTTCCTGTTTTTCGATTCGCGTTTCCAACAAGTCAATTGACTCCCGATCGCCCCAGAACCGCGTGAGGTTCGAATGAGCCGTTTCCCTGCAGGTCACGATCAATTGATCGGACGTCATTGGCGTATCCATCCGAGGCCTACTCGTGCTGGCATCGACCTGATCGCTCATCATTCGTCTCCAATGGCTTCGCGCGACAAGGCGAAAAGGTCGCGCAGCGCTGTTGTCGAGAGTTCGGTAATCCACTCCTCACCGGAACCGATGATGTTCTCGGCCAAGGATCGCTTTCGAGCCAATAGCGAATCGATTCGCTCTTCGAGCGTGCCGATGCAAACGAACTTGTGAACCTGCACAGTTCGATGCTGGCCGATGCGGTGAGCCCGATCTGTGGCCTGATCCTCCACGGCCGGATTCCACCATCGATCAAAATGAAACACGTGATTGGCGGCCGTAAGATTGAGTCCGAAACCGCCGGCTTTAAGCGACAAGAGCAAAATGGGGGCGTCGCCAGCGGAGTTTTGAAACTTCTCTACCAGTCCATCGCGTTCTGGTCGTGTCGTACCACCGTGAAGAAACAGCACACTGCAATTGAGCGTGTCGGAGATGAGTTTCTCGAGGAGATGTCCCATTTCCCGGTACTGAGTAAAAACAAGCGCACGATCACCGGCCGCCAGGATTTCGTCGAGCATCTCGACGAGGCGATCGCATTTGCCGCTGCGGTGTGGCAAACCCGATCCGTCCGCGAGGAAATGGGCGGGGTGATTGCAGACTTGCTTGAGCCTGGTCAGGGTAGCGAGAATGATCCCGCGTCGCTGAATCCCCTCGGATTGATCAATTCGACCGAGCATCTCGGCGACGACGGCTTCGTAAAGGGCCGCCTGTTCCTTGGTCAGGTTGCAGAAGACCTTCATCTCCATTTTGGCGGGAAGGTCGACCTCCACGCCGGGATCGCTTTTGAGACGGCGCAGGACGAACGGCCGAATCAGATCACGCAGCCGGGACGCGCGGTCGGGGTCATGGTGTTTTTCGATCGGCACGGCAAATCGTCGCCGAAACTCGGCCGCGCCGCCGAGATAACCGGGATTGAGAAAATTGAGAATTGACCACAATTCGCTCAACCGGTTTTCGAGGGGCGTGCCGGTCAGGGCGACACGATGCACTGAGCGCAACGAGCGGACCGCCGCGGACTGTTTCGACACCGGGTTTTTGATGTTTTGGGCTTCATCCAGAGCAATACGGTGCCAGTGAACGACGCTCAGATGTTCAAAATCGCGATGGGCGAGCGCATAGGTGCTGACGACGACGTCGAATCGGGCGACATCGTCGATGAAATCCTGTCCCGCGCGGCGATCCAGCCCGTGATGCACGAGCACGTTCAGCGACGGCCCGAACCGATTGATTTCCCTCATCCAGTTGCCGACCAGCGACATCGGCACGACGAGCAGCGTGGGACCTGTCGCCTCGCCCGACTGCCGCTCGAAGAGGAGCAGCGCGATGAGCTGGATCGTCTTTCCCAATCCCATGTCGTCGGCGAGGCAGGCACCGAGCCCGATTTTTGAAAGGAACCGGAGCCATTCCAGCCCGCGCTGTTGATAGGGGCGAAGCTTTCCCAAAAAACTTTCCGGGGGCGGACAGTGTTCCACGGTTTCATGCCAATCGGTGGCATTCAATAGTTGTTCAATCCAACCGAAGCCGCGAATGCCGGCGACCGGAAGACCGGTATCGGGATCGTCCGCCGTGTAGCACTCGCGCAGCGCTTCAAAGAGTCGTACGCTTCTGCCTCCGTGGGCCGCGACGAATTTCGCGGCGGCGTCAAGATCGGTGGGCTGAACCTCAGTCCAGCGCCCGCGAATGCGCACGAGGGGTTCCTTGGCCATCGCAAGCTGGGTGATCTCGTCCAGTGAAAGTTCCTCGTCACCGAGCGCGACTTTCCAGTCATAGGTCACGAGGGCGTCCAGGTGCATCGCGCTGGACGATCGGGTCGCGTCATTTTCGGCAGGCCGAAGGTCCATCCGCAATCGAAGGCGCGGCCGATGTTCACGCCACCAGGTTGGAAAGGAAACGCCGATTCCCTCCAGCTCAAGCAACGGAACGGCGTCGCGAAGGAATGCGTAAGCATCCTGCAGGGTCAACGTGCAACTCGTCGGACCGTCCGGTTGAGCGCATTGAGAAAGCGGCGCGAAAATTCGGGCAGCCGTCGCCGCGTCCTGGCGAAGCTGCTCGCGGGCATTGTCGAACGGACTGGGCAGAATCCTCGGACCTCGATCGCCATCCGCCGGTAGATCCCTGGCGTCGACAATCAGCTCTGATTCGCCGTCGGCCTTGATGAACAAGCGCAACGTCCAGGGCTTCGGGGTCACCGCTTGATCATCGCCGGTGGATTCGGGCGCATCGAGCTGAAGGTGAAGTCGGCAGGATCGCGACGGTACGGGTTCAAGGCGCGACACCCACTCGGAAACCGTTCGGTACAGCGAGGCGCGATCGTCGGGCGCCGCTTTGAGCGTCGGATCCGCCCCGACCAGCGACTGAAGCCACCTTGTCTGGGGCGGCAATTGAGGTCCTGTTGCTTCAATGATGGCGTGGGCCAGTTCATCACCGGCCAGACTCCGTCGCACAACTGCGTCCACCGCGGAAGCAAGAAAGCCCTCAAGGATCGAAGCCGCGTCATCGGCGTCGCGGTTATCCGCGATGCAGTGGCATACTCCCGGCATGGCGGCGGCGAGCCGCTTCAGCGTAGCGGCAACCTGTTCGTCCCCCGCGATGACCTTCCAGCGTCCGAGGAACATGTCGTCGCGAGTTCGCTGAATCGAAGGGGCGAACCGCTGATCCGCCAAAAGCTCAAGGGCAAAACCGGCGACGCGTGCCCAATACCGGCAACTCACCGCCACATCAACATCATCCACACCCCGACGCGGCGCCGTCGTGAGTAAGTCCATCGCATCGGCGGCCTCGAACGCCAGTGCGGAGACCGTGGTCGTCTTCATGACGAGTTCATGGGCGATTTTATCCAGATCACAAGCGGAAGACGGTGCGAGAACAAGTCGGTCACGCCAAGAAGGCAGGCAGAGATTCAATTCGGACCGCGATCCTCCCGCGACCAGTAGTGGGTCCCATGCATCGCCGACAGCCACGCACAAGTCGGCGAAGAGAACGGGAAGAAATCCCGCGCTGCCCGTTTCCCTAATCGTTGCCCGGCACGAAGCGCTGTCCGGCAATTCGGAGATGGCATCAAGGGCATGCGCGCGCGATGCGGGGTCTCCTTTCAAACCCCAAAGATGCAAACGATCGAATGCCCAGAATGCGTGAAGAATCGTCATTGCGGATTTTGAAACGACCGTCCCATCCGAGTATCGCAGTACGACTTCTTGTCGCGGAATGCACCGCCGACCCACTGCCGAAAGCGCCGAACACTTCATCATACGCCGCCCGCGAATGGCGTCCAATCGCCCGACCGCTTTCCTGCGCAAGGTTGTCCTTCTTCCCCGTTGATCGACCGCTTGCGACATTCCCGTTGTCGCGTCGGTTGGTTATAGTATTGGCGGTCTTGGACGGGGTTTTGGAGAAATCGCATGTCGCTGAATCGAATTGCGCGAACGGCGTTTATGTTGGTCTTCGGCGCAGCATCGTTGCACGAGGTTCGAGGAAATCCCGCGAAAGATTTTGAGGCATTGGAAGAGCAACTCGAGGCGGCCTATTCGGCTTACGCCGAAGCCCGGGCGAAAGCGGAAGGAAACGGAAGGAGTCCCGAAGCATTCTCCGGTCGGGAGAAAGTCGAATGCGTGGCGATTCTCCGGCGAATGGACGCAGTGGTCGATTCGGCCGGCGGCACGCCCGATGCGGCCGAGCCGGCGGTCCGGACGTTTCTGTGGACGGCGCGGACGGAATTGGACCTAGAATGGTTTCTTCCGAGGTTTGAGCGAATGGTCAACCAGCATTCGGAAAACGAGGCCGTCATCGAAGCCCTGGAAGCACTTCCGGACAAGTACAGCCTCGCGTCCGAACCGAAAGCGTGGACGGAAGCTACGAGGCGGTTGGCGGAACGGACAAAAAACAAGGCCGTCCAGTCGGCGGCATTGACGGCAGAGGGTCTGGTCCTGCTCAAGTCCGGCGATTCTCGACGAGCGAAGCCGGTCTTTGAACGGATCATCTCACTTGGTTTCAACGAAGAACAGACAAGAACCGCAAAGGGTTACTTGTTTGAAATCGAGCGCCTTCAAATCGGGATGACGGCGCCGGATTTTTCCGCGCGCACGATCGACGGAAAGGAGTTTTCGCTTCATTCGCTTCGAGGCAAAACCGTGCTCCTGGATTTCTGGGCGACCTGGTGCGGACCGTGCCTCGTGGAAACTCCTCATCTCAAAGCCGCCGCGGAACGATTCGGCGACAAGTCGTTTGTCATCGTCGGCGTGTCGCTCGACGATTTCAAGGAAATGCTGGAAGCGGTCATCGAACAAAAGAAGCTGCCCGGTCTCCAGACATGGGACGCAAAGGGTCGCGACAATCCTGCCGGAGAGCTTTACAACGTGCAGGATCTTCCGCAGTGGTTTCTGCTCGACTCCGCGGGAGTCATCCGCGCGCGAAATCCTTTCGGCGAAGCATTGATTCCGGCCGTCGAAAAACTGATGACCGTCCACAATGAGTCGTCGAATAAATCACCGTAACAAACGCAGTGGCAAAATCTTTGGTAGACCTTACGCGACGAGTTCGCGCAAGCCACGCACCGTTAAATCGGACAGCTTACCCACCATTAAGTCCGGCCCGTCGAAGGCCTCACGTGGATGGTGCACTAGCACCGCCACCGCTTTGGCCCCCGCGGCTTTGGCCGCGATGACGCCGACGGGCGCATCCTCAACGACGATGCAGCGCGAAGCAGGCAGGCCCAGCCGTTCGATGGCCAAATGAAAAACCTGAGGATCGGGCTTGCCGCGCGTAACATCGGAAGCACTGACAACTACGGGAATCAAGCTCTCGATTCCCATCTCCGTCAGCACCAGGTCGATATTCTTTCGGGGGCCCGACGACCCAATGGCCATCGCAATCCCGTCCCGCGCCAGCGACTGAACCAATTCCGCCGCACCCGGAACGGCCGGGACGCGAAACCGAACAAGGTCGCGATAGATTTCTTCTTTACGATCAGACAAGACAGCCAGCCGACTCGCCGAAACTTCGCCAAACAACATCGGGATGATCTCGTCGTTTCGTCGACCGAAGGTCTCGGAGAACTGCCCCCGACCGACGGCAACGCCGTACTCACGGCCCAGCCGTCGCCAACTCTCGAAATGCGGTTCGGCGGAATCGACCAGCACGCCGTCCATGTCGAAGATGACCCCGAACGCATCCGATTCAGCAGGTCGCATCATCGTTACCATTCATTGCGAACATTCTGGCACTCCGGAACTTGTCCTGCCGCCCACGACTCATTCCAACCGATCGAAGACCGATTGTAGCTGCTATCGCGTTGTACGCCCGTTTCAGCCGAAATAAGGTGATGGGTTTGCGTGGCAGGGTTAACAGGTGTCGGATTGCATGGAAAACAACGGAAATCCGTCCGAGAGCGGGTCCGCTCCCACGACAGTGTGGTCAGGCTGGCTCACTTTCTTCCTGGGATCGCTCACGCTCTATGCCCTTACCGCCAATCGAGGAGTACAGTGGCAGGACTCCGGCCAACACATCCTGCGGATCGTCACCGGTGAGTTCAATAACCCGCTGGGCCTTGCCCTGACCCACCCGTTGCACCACTGGCTAGGCCGGTTTGTCGTCGCCCTTGGCATCGGCGAGCCGGCTTTCTCGGTGACGCTCATCAGCGCGCTGGCAGGGGCGGCTGCGGTCGCCAATGTCTATGGATGCGTGACGTCGCTGACGAATGATCGACGTTCCGCTGCGTTTGCCGCCGCATCATTGGGGATTGCTCATACGTTCTGGCAACTCTCTACGATCGCCGAAACGTACACTCTGACGGCCGCACTTCTTTCCGCCGAATGCTGGAGCCTCATTACCTTCTTGCGAACATCAAGAGAATCGGTCTCTGACGTCGCCGGACGAAAGCGAAGCGGCGTCGAGCGCATTGAGTCCAAACCGCCGACGGCACACTTCCTGATACCGTTCTTTGGGATGTTTTTTCTTAACGGCCTCGGGCTGGCGAACCACAATTTCGCGCTTTTGACGACGCCGATTCTGGCACTGGTTGCGATTCACTCGTTACGTTGTCGGGCGATCGGCGTTCGAACCGCCGCGCTGGCCTGCGCCGTCTGGATCATCGGCGCCTCGCCTTATTTGACGCTTGTGTTTGCCGAGGGCGTTCGTTCCGGCGAATGGAGCACCGTCATCCGCTCGGCGCTCTTCGGTCTCCGTTATGAAGGAGACGTGCTGAACACATCCGTGTCCATGTCTCGCCTTCTGATCAATGCCGCGTTTATTGGATTGAATTTCCCGAATTTGCTGTTGCCGCTGGCCGCGATCGGCGTGTTTGCGACTCGTCGATGCAACGTGCCGCGCGCGACTCGAACCGCCCTTGTCGGAGCACTTGTGATTCACGCGGTGTTCGCCCTCCGATATACCGTCGTCGATCAACATTTCTTTTTCGTGCCGATGTACCTCCTCCTGTCCATCTTCGGCGGAGTCGGGTTCAAGGCGATTCAACAACCAACTTCATCCGGTCTTGTGGCGCCGGCGCGCAAGCGATTGCATGCTGTCTTGACGGCTTGCGCTCTCTTTCTTGTGGCAACCCCGGTCGTTTATGCCCTGACACCGACGATCGCGCGGCGAATGGACGCGCTTGGAATCCTCGAACGCCAAAAACCGTATCGAGACGATTACGTTTACCTCTTTACGCCCTGGTCCGTCGTTGAACGATCCGCCGATCGAATGAGCAGGCAGGCCGTCGATCTCGCAGGCGAACGGGGAATCATCATTGTCGAGGACCCGATGGCTGCTTTTGCAGTTCGCTATCGCGCAATCCTCGATGATCGCAAGGACGTAGAGATCGTCCATGAACTGCCGGCAAGAGAACTGATGCCGGCCGTTGATGCCCGGCGGCCCATCGTGTTGGTCCCTCGCGCGGTGGGTTTACCCCTAACCCATCCCGTCGCCGGAACTTGGCGACCCGATGGTGATCTCTACGTTCTAGCCCCACAAAGGCAGAATTAGTTCTTCGTCGCAAGCACGTCGGTGTGGAGCAAACGCGGATCGGGCAAAGAGTTCATCGTGCAAATCACTTGCCGCTCATGCCGCAATCACCCGGTATGCCGTGAATCTCACAAACCGTTCCTGGTGGTCGAGGATTGCCGGGCCAGCCAGACTTCCTCCGCTTCAGGGGGACGAATATAAAGCGGCACCAGTTCCCGAGGCGGGATGGATTGACCTCGCGATACCCGGTCGACACCAAGCCGGTAAACCACTTCGGCGCGCGGAGGAAAGATCGATTCCGGCAGCACCGCGAGGCCGGATGCCTCCACGGCCGCGCGATGGTAATGAACGCCTTCTCCCATGACCGCGCAATTCCTGTGACGCTGATTCAGGCATTCGCGAGGATCGGCCTCGCGGGCGTCGTCGATCGCCACATAACGATCATTGCGACGCTCAAACGTCGCGGCGTACACGCGACTTCGCTTCGCGTCGAGGACGACTGCCACTTGGTCGGGCGGCTGGCGTGCGTGGAACGCGTTCTGCGCAATGACTTCCAGCGTGGGAACGGCGGCGATCTCAATGCCGAGGGCCAGCGCCAGCGTGCGCGCCGCTGTGATTCCAATCCGCAGCCCGGTGAAACTGCCGGGCCCGGATGAAACGAACACCCATCGAATCTGACTCGCGGTCACCCCCTGGTCGCGGCAGAGTGCATCAACAGTCGGCAGAAACTCGGCGGCGTGTGCGCGCGGAGTGACAATTTCTCGCGATGCCAAGACGTCACAGTCGCGCCCGATCGCCAAGCGCCCCAATGCGCCCGACGTTTCAAAAGCGAGTGCGAAACCGGACACTGTTACTGATTCGGCGCGCATCGATCGGGATCTTACAAGAATCAACTGCCAGCGCCACCAAGAAATCGACGCCATTCCATGAATCTGCGAATGAACGACGGCGGCGGCAGCACAACATTTGTCGATCGGTTTGACGCGCGTCATCCGCCCCTCTACATTCGCCACGCCGAGGCGGAAGGGCGCGGGCATGCGGCGCGCCGAGGCGGCGGCAGGCGCAAGACTTGAATAACGACAGACGGGCTTAATGTTTGCAGTCATTTCCGATATTCACGGCAACCTCGAAGCGCTTCAAACCGCGATGGAGGATATTGACCGTCGATCGATCAAATCGATCTACTGCCTCGGTGATATCGTGGGATACGGAGCAAGTCCGCGGGAATGCCTCGATCTTGTGATTGATCGAACCGAGTTTTCCCTTTGCGGAAATCACGATCAGGCTGTTTTTTTTGAACCGTCCAATTTCAATGTCGGCGCCGAACGGGCAGCCTACTGGACCCGGCAGACGCTTGAAGACGAACCGAACAAGGCCAAGCGTAATCGACGATGGGAAGTTCTTGGCCGTCTCCCCATTCGGCATGAGGCCAAGGGGCTGCTGCTTGTCCACGCATCTCCGCGGCGACCGGTCAACGAATATCTTTTTCCCGAAGATGTTTACACGAATCCCGGCAAGATTCTCGATAACTTCAAACGATTGGAGTCTCAACACATGGCTTGCCTCGTCGGGCATACGCATGTGCCTGGCGTCTTTCTGGACGATCCGTGTTTTGATCCGCCGGATGAGCTTTCGGAAACCAACGTCTACGCGATTACGTCCGACGAAAAGGCCATCATCAACGTCGGCAGTATCGGACAGCCGCGCGACCGCGATCCGCGATTGTGCTACACGGTGATTTACGAAACGGGCGAATCACCGGAGGGCGTCGACCGGCCCGGCGTGGGCGCGGGCGAAACTTATTTGATGGTTGAATTCGTTCGACTGGAATATGACGTTGAAAAAGCGGCGCGGAAGATCTACGACGTTCCCGATCTGGACGACTTTCTTGGCTCGCGGCTCTTTGAAGGCAGGTAGGTTCTCCGGAACCGAACATCCGAGCTGCATGCCGACAACAATGCAAGACCTATGGAACAACGTGACTTATTTCGGAATTTGTTGATCGCCGCTGGGGCGTTCGTCATCGTCATGGCCGTGATACCGCGGCTGCTTCCGCCTCCCCCCGAGCCGGCAGCACCCTCGATTCCCAGCGAATCCGCCCAGTCCGGCGGAGCATCGTCAGCCACCAGTGCGCGTCCGGCTGAAAACAACCCTCAAGCATCCGGAACCGAGTCGTCGCCAGTTACCACCGGTCTACCCGTGGCTGGAGGAGCGAACGGATTGACCGTTGTCGAGGCGGAATCAACGCAAACCTTCGAAATGGGAGCGGCCCCACAGACCGATGATCGAGTCGATGGGTCGGCCCTGCCGTTTCGGGCGCGGCTTACGCTTTCCAATCTGGGCGCATCCGTTGAACAAGTCTTGCTAACCGACCACGCTGCAAAACTCGCGTCCCACGATCGCTATGCCTTGCTCGCACCCGTCGAGCGTTCTGACGGAAGAGTCTTTCGTTCGCTTGCCGTGGAGAAGATCAACGTCGACGGCATGGATGTCGTGCTGGCCGACAAGCGGTGGCACTGCAGCGGTGTCGAGGAATACCGGTCGGCGGACGGCGAAACCGGGCACCGCGCCGAGTTTCGCATTGATGTCCACAAGAACGATCTGCCTTTCCTGCAAATCAGTCGAATCTTCCAACTCCCGCACCAGCCGGTAGGCTCGGGCCGACATGATCTGTTTTCGACGCTTGCATTGAAAAACGTCACAAAGGAACCTTACAAGGTTGTTGTTACTTCGCGAGGCGGCATTGGAAACACTCGCGCCAGTCTTTACACCGACGATCGATTTATCGACGTCGGTGTGGCGAGCAACATGGGACACGTCATCGGCAGCCGGACCGCGGATCTGGCCGTCGTAGAGAAGAAAAGCATCTCGTTGTTCACCTGGTCACGAGAAAAACCGGATCAGCGATTCTCCTGGGCCGCTACCGCCAATACGTATTTCACGTGCACGATCGCTCCAGTGGCCGCCGACGGCAAAGGAGCCGCTTCGTACATTCATGAGGTGGCCGCTGTCGACGCCGACGGTGATTCGAGCACGAGTGATGACGTTACGTTGCGATTCACGTCAACCCTGGTCGAGCTGCCGCCGGAAGGTGAAGTTCACTATCCGGCGGCGATATTTCTCGGCGAGAAGGACGGCCAGGCATTTCGATCAATCCCCGAATACAAGGATCGAAATTACTACTACCAGATTGAACAGGGCTTCGGCTGGTGCACGTTCACATTCCTCGTCGAGTTAATGATCTGGCTGCTGAACGGGCTCCATTTCGTGGTGCGCGATTTCGGCGTGGCCATCATCATTCTCGTCCTCATCGTCCGGACCATGCTGCATCCGATCACAAAAAAGGGCCAGGTCAACATGGTCCGTATGCAGCACAAGATGGCGGAAATGGGTCCGAAGATCGAGGAAATCAAAAAGAAATTCGCCAATGACAAAGCCCGGCTCAATCAGGAGATGATGAAGCTTAACATCAATCCGGCGGGCCAGCTGATGTCGTGCCTTCCGATGTTCATCCAGATGCCCATTTGGGTGGCGCTGTATTTGAGCCTGAGCAACAATATCCTGATGCGGCATGAGCCCTTTCTCTTCACGTGGATCGAAGACTTGACCGCCCAGGACGCGCTGATCAAGTTTTCCGCGCCGTTCCACGTTCCGATTTTCGGATGGGAACTGACATCGTTCAATCTTCTGCCGCTGCTGGTAGCACTGTTCATGTACATTCAGCAGAAGACGCAGCCGAAACCCAAACCCAACCCCAATATGACCGATCAACAGCGGCAACAGCAGGAAACCATGCAGCGCATGATGCCCATCATGAGCATCATGATGATGCTGATTTTTTACAAAATGCCCAGCGGGTTGAACCTGTACATCATGTTCAGTTCGTTATTCGGCTGGCTCGAACAGGCGCGCATTCGCAAGCACATCCGCGAGCATGAGGATGCCGGCACACTGCACAACCCGCCGCCGAAGAAACCGAAACCTGAATTCACGAACGGTCCGCCCAAGTCCAAGCTTTCCTGGCTTGAACGTCTGCAAAAGGCGGCCGAAGAAGCCCAAAAAGCCCAGCGCACACAACGGACAAAGCGAAACCGTTCCTAGCACGTGGCTAATCAAATCGACTTGTCGTTTGGGCCGGTCAGGACTTGACAAAGCGGGAATCAGCAACAATTGTGAACTCGAGGTGATCGCAGTGGGCCGCTGCGCGCTATCCTCGTTTTCTTGCGTAACGCGGTTGCGCGTCAACATTGAAGGAGCCGCGGATTGATCGTCCGCTCAGGTCGGCCTTGGAACGCACGACATGTCACCCATCCTCTTCTTCGGCTATGGGCTCCTGGCCTACGCGGCCTTCTTAGTGACCATCCTTTACGCCATCGGATTCGTCACCAATCTGGGCGTTCCGAAATCGATCAACTCTGGGATTCCCGATTCAACGATGCAGGCTGTTTTGATCAACTTAAGTCTACTCGGCGCTTTTGCGATTCAGCACACCATCATGGCCAGGCCCGGCTTCAAGAAATGGTGGACAACCATCATCCCCAGGCCGATCGAGCGAAGCACGTTTGTTCTTGTCGCGAGTGCTCTACTGCTGCTCCTGTTTTGGCAATGGCGTCCGCTTACCGGCGTGATCTGGCAGGTTCAATCTGCCATTTTGCGAAGCGGGCTTCAGGCGCTCTCGATGCTTGGTTGGGGAATCGTCTTCTACTCGAGCTTCCTGATCGACCATTTTGACTTGTTCGGACTCCGCCAGGTTTACCTGCACTTGCGGGGCCGGCCCTATGAACATCATGGATTCGTCACACCGGCAATCTACCGTTTGGTACGAAATCCCCTGATGCTCGGTTTCTTGATTGCATTCTGGTCAACGCCGGACATGACTCATGGGCACTTGCTTTTTGCGATCACCACGACCTTGTACATTCTTGTCGGAATTCAGTTCGAGGAGCGGGACATCGCGCGGATTCTCGGCCAGCCCTATCAGGACTATCGCGAGCGCACTCGGATGCTGATTCCCTTTCTCCGTCGTCGAGCATCTGCTTCCCGCGCGTAACGCCGCTAGCTTGACGGTGAGCAGACGGGATCGCCCCGCGTCCATTCATAGCGAGGTTCGCGTTGACGCCACCGGCGACTTGCGGTTATTCCTTCACGACAATGAACACGGCAATTCCGTCTATCAGAGCGGTGTCAGGAGCTCGCGAGCTCTTCGGGTCGACCGTGGTCGTCCTTTTGATTTCTTTTGCCTCCGGCTGCCAGAGCACGATCATTCGTAGTGCCGATCGCGAGGTCTATCGGGTCGTGGAGGATCGGCAGCGAGCCTCGCTGGGCGAAACCTCGAACGTCGATATTGGTCCGGAATCCGGTAGCGTTTCGGGCGTCGAGCGGATGTACGATTTCAACCCCCGGCCAAGCGACCCCAACATTCCGGCGTCATTTCACCACGCGAACAATGAACAGCCTGTGCCGCCGGAAGACCCGTCGAATCAGGAACCGGCGGCGCAAGCCGATCTCAACGAAAATGAGGGAGACCGGTCTCCGGATATCCAAACCTTCGGCTTGCGCGACGTGCTGCTTTATGCCGATCGACGGGCGCGCGAAGTGCAGGATGCCAAAGAGGAGCTGTTCCTTGCCGCGCTCGACCTCACGCTGGAACGCCACCTCTGGACGCCGCAGTTTGTCGCATCGGTGCAGGCCGAATTCGCGGATTACGGCCAGATCCGTGATTTTGACAGAGCGATGACAGCCGTCAGCAATGTTGCAGTGACGCAACGACTGCCTTTCGGCGGCGACGTGACCGCACGCGTCATCAATTCACTGATGCGCGATCTCGGTGTGCATACGACGTCCGGAGAATCAGGCAATGTTATCATCGAAGCGAATATTCCGCTCTTTCGCGGGGCCGGACGAGTCGCCTACGAATCGCGGTATCAGGCCGAGCGCGAATTGATCTATGCCGTGCGAACGTATGAACGGTTTCGAAGGTCGTTTCTGGTGAATGCGGCGTCGGAGTATTTCAATCTGCAGAGGCTCAAGTCTGCCGTCGCCAACACGTTGAAGAGCTACGAAAGCCGGCGCAACGATTGGGAAAAAGCCGATTTCATCAACCGCATGGGACAGAGCAAGACGATTTTTGAAGCCCCCCGCGCCAAGTCGAGCTTTCGACAGGCCGAAGCCGCCCTGGTCAGCGCGAAGGAGCAGTATGCCTCGGCGCTGGACCGATTCAAGATCTTCATCGGAATGCCGGTCGGTGAACCGCTCGACGTCATCGATCAGGACGCCGACGCCGACGCGAGTGCGCTCGACCTCCTATTGCCGCGCGTCGACGTAGAAACCGCCGTCGATGTAGCGCTGGTGCGACGCCTCGACCTTCGCAACGACGCCGACCGCGTCGACGATTCCCGGCGGCAGGTACTTGTGGCCAAGAACCGCATCCTCCCCGATCTCAATGCTTCTGGAAGCGCGACGCTCGACACCGATCCGGACCGACTCAATTCGGCGAGTTACAACACCGAACGCACCACCTGGCAAGGCATGCTGACGCTTCGCATGGACGATCGAAAGGCTGAGCGCAACGCCTACCGTGCATCGTTGATCGCCACTCGCAAGGCCGAACGCGACTTTGAGCAGGCGTCCGACACGGTTCGCGCCGACGTCCGCCGAGCGATTCGTCGCGTTGACCAGCAGACCAAGCTTCGGGCGATTCAAGCCGCCAATGTCGAGGAAAACGAGTTTCGACTTCTGGCGGCACGCGCGCAGTTTGACCTGGGCACCACGACAAACCAGGACGTGGTGGATGCGGAGAATGACCTGCTGGCCGCACGCAACGATCTGGCCGAGGCCATTTCGGCCTATCGCGTCGCCATCCTCCAATTCCGAAGGGATACGGAAACGCTCAGGGTGACCGACGACGGATTGTGGCAGGGTGCGGACCGAGGCCAGCCAGAAGAATCAACCAGCGGCTCCCCTTCGGGTGGCCGCTGAAACCGACAGCGAATCGGCGAATCCGCCATTCGCGACTGGTGAGGACGCCTGGTTTCGGCCATACTGGTCTGTCCGTCGCATTGCGATGCGACGAATCTTCCGGACGGAAACGGAGTTCGTTCGGCACGAGACAGGGGGCGTTGCTTTTTTCCGCGAGGTGTTCATGCATTCAAATAAGAAACTTTTCCTGATCGTCGGATGGGGAGTCCTTGGTTGGGTGGGTGGAGCCGGCCCAGCTTCGGCTCAGTCCCCGCCCTGGGACTTGTTCATTGACTCGTTTTCCGACGAATCCTGCGATTTGGTCAACGCTGGAAACGCGGAATTGGTGGTGTTCAGCACCACCGGTGAACTGATCGTCATCACCGGCGCTGACGCTTTCGTGGAAGGCAGCTTCGTGGATGTTGATGGCACCGTCTTGCTCGATGGGTTACCGTTCGGGATCATCGACTTCGCCACTGACGGCGACGGATCCCGATCGCTTTGGTGGCTGACGTTGACCGGAACGGTGGTGGACATCGATCCATTTACGCTGAGTCCGTCCGACAGCGGACTCCTTCCGACGGATTTCTCCGGTGTCCCTTGCGACGCGTGCCTGTTCTGGGATGACCCGGCCGATTGCAACGGTGATGCGATCATCGATTTGGATTTCGACGGTGTTCCCGACGCGTTCGATCTCTGTCCTGACACGCCTTTTGACGAACCCGTTGACTTTGACGGATGCGCATGTTTTGAAGTCGATGCGGACCTCGACGGCGTTGATGATTGCGACGATCTATGTCCGGAAACGCCACCCTTCGACGACGTGGACTTCGACGGCTGCGCCTGTTTCGAAGTCGACAGCGACGGCGACGGCATCGATGACTGCGACGACCTTTGTCCTGATTCACCCTTCGATGAAGGGGTCGATGCGGATGGTTGTGCGTGCAGCGAACTGATCGACTGCCTTTGCGAGGCCGATTCCGACCGCGACGGCGTTTCCGATTGCGACGACGAGTGCCCCGCCACGCCGCGAAACACAAGCGTCGATTTCGACGGATGTCCGGCCGTGGTCGTGGTTCAACCTCCGCCGATCACCATCGCCTGTGGAAACTTCGGCATTACGGCGATGGCGTTGATGTTTTGCGGGCTGTTCTTCATGCGATCAGGACGGACAAGACAATACAATGGAGGCAATCAACAGGAGGCACGCAAATGAAGGCGGTTCACAGGCCTCGATGGCTTCTATTTGCAACCACACTCGCTGCCGCGGTGGTCGGCCCCATGCCGCCTTCTGTCCAGGCGCAGACCAAGCCCTGGCTGTTGTTTCTCGATTCCCAGTCGCCTTCGCGCTGCGATGTGGTGAACGCCGACAACGCCGAGCTTGTGGTGCTTCAGGGATCCGGACAGCTCGTCCTCGTCACCGGTGTCGATGTCACATTGCAGGACGCGATCGTCGATGAGGATGGATTCGTCTCGTTCGAGGGAGAACCGGCCGGCGTGATCGACTTCGCCGACGACGGCAACGGCCTGCGGACGCTCTGGTGGATGTCGCTCACGGGGACCGTGGTTAGCGTCAACTCCTTCACGGGCACACCTTCCTCGACAAACAAAGTTCCCGACGACTACGTCGGCGTGCCCTGCGATGCCTGCGAGTTTTGGGACGATCCGTCGGTTTGTGACGATCCACCTCCGCCGGTAACGATTCCTCTATGCGGGCTGGACGTGCCGATTACGGTCGCCTTTGTGCTCTCGGGTCTGATGGGCCTGCGATTGGTCCGTCGTCGCGGATTGACTTGACCCGCGCTTCCCGATTCGATTAAATGGAGCGGGTCGTTGATGGGGTGTGGTGCAATTGGCAGCACGTCTGACTCTGGATCAGAAGGTTCTAGGTTCGAGTCCTAGCACCCCAGTCGAAAGGCCGAATCGCTCGGCCTTTTTTCTTGCGCTTTCGGCATCCGAACAATCCTTAATTTCTCGGTGTTTCCTCGACGTTCGGCAAGTGCCCTTATTCCGACAACGATGTTCTCGATTGTCAGTTTCGCTGCACAGGAATGATCTGTCTTGCACGTTTGGGCACGTGATTTGGTCCCGTATTTGGTCCTGTGTTTCTTTGCGATTCGGTAGGTCATCCGTCCCGGCTCGCAAGGCGATTTGCGGGGCTGGTTGTATTTTCTAGTTCGGTCGGCTCAGGGTTCCTTCACTACCCATTCACCGTGGTCGGTCCGGTCAAAGTGATAGACGACGAAATCCCTCCGGCGAAGTTCGCTGTTGCGCCCGTCGATGCTCAGAATCACCAGCTTATTCCAGTCGATGGGCACGCGACCCGCGTCGACGGCGAAGCGCCTCACATCCTTCGTGCGGATCGACAGCTTGTTCCGCTCTGCGTCGAATGTGCCGGAAACCCATCCACCCCTGGCGGGATCCATCGCAGCTTCCGCGTACAGCCAGCGATCGGGATCAGAAACGGCAGCGTCAATTTCCACGCGAGCCGGCTGAGAAAGAACCGGTTGTTCCAACTGCATCGACTCTGTCGCATCAATGTCCGCTGCTTTCGATGGACCTTCGGGTTTGCGGCAAGCCGTCGCAATCAACAGGCCGACAAGAATGGTTCCCACGCGTTTCAATGAACAAGCATCACTCATTGGACGGCCAATTTCGAAACACGATAAACAGCCATCGCATCATTGCAAAATCCGGCACTCTGTTGTACCGTTCTTTTGACAGCCAAGGTGCGAAAACCATGCCAAAAAAGGACGAGTCAACTCGGATCCGATCGACCACGATTCTGGCCGTGCGGCGCGGAAATAGCGTGGCTGTCGGCGGCGACGGGCAGGTATCGCTCGGCCATGCCGCTATCAAGCACGACGCCAAGAAGATTCGCAGATTGGCGGACGGCAAGGTGATATGCGGGTTCGCGGGATCGGCGGCCGATGCGTTTGCGCTGCTGGAGCGATTCGAGACCAAGCTCGAACAACACAAGGGCAATCTCAAGCGGGCAGCGATCGAGTTGGCCAAGGATTGGCGAACAGACCGGGCGCTGCGCCGTCTGGAGTCGCTGTTGGTGGTCGCTTCGGCGGAAACGACTCTGATGATCGGCGGCTCAGGCGACGTCATCGAGCCAACCGACGGCGTAGTGGGCATTGGTTCGGGCGGAATGTACGCCGTGGCCGCAGCGCGAGCACTGATGGCCGAAACGGACCTCTCACCCGCCGCCATTGTCGAAAAATCACTGCGCATTACCGCGGCCATCTGCGTATACTCAAACGACACAATCATCGTCGAAACCCTGGAATAATCATCTTGTAGATCGAAAGCCGAATCTCCATTTCGCCGTACCTCACGCGGCCAGTTGATTCGCGGCCCGTCAAAACACATAGCCACGCTCGACTACAGTATAACCCGGAAATGCGACCAGACCTTCAGGCAGCCTTCGTAGCAGACGAAGCGGAATCTCCCGTGAGTGTTGCCGTCACTCTAATCCCGCTTGCCCAATTCGTGGTTGTTCAAGTGTTCCAACGCGATGAGCAAGGCCTGGATGCCGGAGCGGCCATGCCCTCGTGACATAACGGCTTGGTACAACTGCCTGCCCAACGCCAACCCGGGAAGCGATAGCCCCATTCGGTTCGCTTCGTCCAGCGCGATGCCGAGGTCCTTAACGAAGTGCTCGACAAAGAAACCGGCGGCAAAGTCGCGCCGAACCATGCGCGGCCCGAGATTGTTAATCTGCCACGACCCGGCCGCCCCAGCCCCCACCGATCGAATCACTTCGATGGGATTCAGACCGGCCTTGGAGGCATAAAGCATTCCCTCGCAGCAGCCGAGAATCGTGGAGACGATCAACGTCTGGTTGACCATCTTGGTATGCTGCCCGGCGCCCGGTCCGCCCTGATGCACAATCGTCGCGCCCATGCGCTGGAGTAGCGGCATCACCGTTTGGACGTGTTCTTCGTCGCCGCCGACCATGATGGAGAGTTTGCCTTCTCTCGCAAAGATGTCGCTACCGCTCACCGGCGCGTCGACGCTGCCGACGCCCTTGTACTTCGCCACCTCGTGAATGCGAATCGACAGGCTGGGCCGTGTCGTGGTCATGTCCACAATCAAACGAGGCAAGCTCTTCGCCGACAGCGTCCCCTGCGCCCCCAGGTGCACTTCCTCCACGTCGGACGGAAAGCCGACCATGGAGAACGCGACGTCCGCGCCGCTCGCCGCCAGGGCGGGAGAATCAGCCCATCGGGCGCCCCGGTCCAGCAATGGCTTCGCCTTGGATTTCGTTCGGGACGAAACGGTCAACTCGTGTCCCGCGGCGATGAGATGCCCGGCCATCGGCGCGCCCATGACCCCTGTGCCGATCCAAGCGATTCTTGCTGCCGCGTCCATCCATAGCTATTATACTCGCAACTTATCTGAAACGCCAGTTTTTCATTTCAACACGGCTGGCTAGCGGAGCTACAGGAAATGAAAACAGAATACAAAGATCTAGTGGTCTCAATTCTGCTTATCGTCGTCTTTAGCGGTGGTGCGGTAGCGATCAAGATCTTGGTTCCTCCCGCCAATCCAAATCTGTCAACTTCGCTGTTTGGGTTGATGATCGCCGGCTTTGGTGCCACCATCGTGTGGGCAATGAAACGATTCAGCGATCGGAGTGTAGCGGAGTCTCAATTGCGGGCAACGCAATTGGGTGAATTGATCGTGGATTCCAGTGAACGGATCAACTTGGATTTCCGAACGCAGTTGATGCCTAAAACAAGAAATATTCCCGACCATCATTTAAGAAACATTGCCCAAACGGTCTTGACACAATGCAAAAGTGTAATGACGCAAATTGTAGAAAAGCAGCGCGAACTTAAGCCTGTGGAGGATGCGCTGGCTGAGTGGATCGTGCATGTTAAGGCCGTCAAGCCACCAAGATTCAGCGAGATAATCGCCGTTTGCGGAAGCAAGGACTTCAGGAGCTCCAACGTCAAGAAGTACTATGAAGCCAATTATGAAGCCGCCGGCGCTCTCGATTCGAAACGCATTCTTGCCGTGGGAAATGAGCCGTTTGTGACGGTGAGGCGGATATTTATTCTTCCGCAAAAGGGAAAAGACTTTCCTGATGGCGAACCTGAGGTCATTAGAGACCACATGGCACGCATGCCCAACGTCAAGCCGGGGATCATTGAGTGGGAGGCTTGCGATGGAATATTAAGAGAACTTCAAATCCCGGAAAGATATGGGTTCGCGATTCTTGGTGATTCGGTTGGCGTCCATTGGGGATTTCACTCTGCCACGAAGGCAATGTTACTCAATGGGCATGTTGCTGTCGCGGTTTTTCGCCACATATTCGAAAATCTTTGGGTGCTGGCAACGACAAATAAAGTTGAAATCGAGAGACGCCTGCAGGAGCATGGCACTTGAGTTGCCGAAACACATTAAGGTCGTCGTAAACTGAAAATCTTTCGGGCATCGCGCGTTCTGAAACTCGCGAGCCACAATTCAATTTTTTGGCTCGATCACGAAGTTTGGCGCTCATGCCCAGACGCATCCGCAGTTTGAGAAGTAACTTTTTATGGTCCTTGAGGCATTAGGCACTCTCGCGTCCCAATGCACATCCTTTCGTTCTCATCAATATCGGTTCGCTCAACGAAAGGGGAAGTAACTCTTTTTTGCTATCAAGCCTAACTCCACCAGGCCAGTTTGCTCGTCGCCAAAAACTCGATCCCCGACAATTGACTAGACGGACGGCCTTTCCGGAGGGCCTGTCGACGCTTGTCGTTGCGAGTTGTTTCACCTAATTGACTTTCGAATCAACTCTGCTGCCGAAATTGGAATCGTCCTGCAACATCAAAATGATTCCGGCCCGGCCGACGCGCTGCCGCACAGTGCGCAGCAAAAAACCACCGCTCCAGCAATGGAACGTTGATGGATCATCCCTGATCCTCCTTCTCGAAATGTAGAAACCGACCGTTGTCGAACTACTCGACCACCTTGATCACCACGCCCGAGCCGACCGTGCGGCCGCCCTCGCGGACGGCGAAGCGCAGCCCCTGCTCCATGGCGATCGGCTTGCCCAGCCCGACCTCCATCACGATGTTGTCGCCGGGCATGCACATCTCGGCCCCCTTGAGCGACAACCCGCCGGTCACGTCCGTCGTGCGGAAGTAGAACTGCGGTCGATACCCGTTGAAAAACGGCGTATGCCGACCGCCTTCCTCCTGCGTCAGAACGTACACCTGGGCCTCGAACTTCGTGTGCGGCGTGATGCTGCCTGGTGCGGCAAGAACCTGTCCGCGCTCAATCTCCTCCTTCTTAGTGCCGCGAAGGAGGCATCCGACGTTGTCGCCGGCCATGCCGGAATCGAGCGTCTTATTGAACATCTCAACGCCGGTGACCGTCGTCTTGGTGGTGTCCATCAGACCGACGATTTCGACTTCCTCGCCGACCTTGACCTGCCCGCGTTCGATACGGCCTGTGGCGACCGTACCGCGACCCTTGATGGAGAAAACGTCCTCGACGGACATGAGGAATGGCTGATCGACGTCGCGCTTGGGAATGGGGATGTGCGAATCGAGCGCTTTCATCAGCTCGTCGATGCACTTGATTTTTTCGGGGTCCTTGGGGTTCTGCAGCGCCGGCAGCGACGATCCGCGAACGACCGGAATGTCGTCGCCGGGGAAGTCGTATTTCGTCAGCAGCTCGCGAACCTCCAACTCCACGAGTTCCAGAAGCTCCGGATCGTCCACAAGGTCGATCTTGTTGAGGAACACGACCAGCGTGGGCACGTTCACCTGCCGCGCGAGCAGAATGTGCTCCCGCGTTTGCGGCATCGGACCATCGGCGGCCGACACCACAAGGATCGCGCCGTCCATCTGCGCCGCGCCGGTGATCATGTTCTTGACGTAGTCCGCGTGACCGGGGCAGTCGATGTGCGCATAGTGTCGCGCCTCGGACTCGTATTCGACGTGCGACGTCGCGATGGTCAGAATCTTCGTCGGATCGCGGCGACCCTGCGACTCCGAGGCCTTGGCCACTTCGTCGTAGCTGATCGGCTTGCCCAGCCCCTTGGCGCTCTGCACTGTCGCGATCGCAGCCGTCAGCGTCGTTTTGCCGTGGTCAACGTGACCGATGGTGCCGACGTTGACGTGCGGTTTTTTCCGTTCAAAAACTTCCTTTGCCATGTACCTGATACCTCCACTCGCTCGACGGCTCTTTTTCGATTCGAGCCTGGTTTCCGCCAGATTCGACAACGATCCAAATGGGTCTAGCCACGGCTCATCGGTCCATTGATGAGCCGAAAGCTGCCCGAAACAAAACAACTCGTCCAATGCCCTGGGTAGCGGGCCGCAAAATTCGTCAGCCCCCAAGAGCTGCTGACGGGAATCGAACCCGTGACCTCGTCCTTACCAAGGACGCACTCTACCGGCTGAGCTACAGCAGCAAACCGAAAAAGCCGCACGCTGCAGCGCCACAAGCGCACAGCTCATTCAATCTATTTGTGACGCGCCGCCAGTGACTCGGCGGGCTTGCTACCCGCCAAACACACCAAGAAACAACGAAAACGGCACGACAAGGCGGCCGGAGAGACTCCGCGTCGCCTCGAGCCGGGCGAGTATAAGCGCTCATCAACCACTGTCAAACGCAAATCATCACTCAAGTCCTCGTTCCATGGGATGGCCTCCCAAGCGCGGACTCTCGGAAAAGCACCCGAAACCGCACGCATTGCAAAAAGAAGTCATGCTGCATTCGGTGGAAGCAACGCAGTCAGTCCATGAGCCATCAAGAATCATCACTTTCAGTGATTCCTATAGATCCTGTAATCACTGAAACAAGTGCGCAAAATTACGTTCCTCCGCCTCATCGGATTCCACAACGCCCAACGACCCGCCCCGCTTGTCCCGACCGAGAATCGTAACTAGCATGGTTCAATCGACCTTGCGTTCCGACCAATAGGGCCTATCCGGCCCGACGAAATCACCCATTCGGGAGTGCATTAACGGTGGAACACCGCCCACTTGGACGTAGCGGCCTGTCAGTGTCGGCCATCGCTTTCGGCACCGGAGCCATGGGCGAGCACGCCGACCGTCGGTCCATCGATGACCGCGAGGCCATCGCGGCCATGCACCAGGCTTTGGATGCCGGCTGCAATCTGATTGATACGGCACCCCACTACGGTCGGGGTCGAGCGGAGGAATGGGTCGGAAGAGCGCTTATCGGCCGGCGGCACGAGGTGTTGGTTTCTACCAAGTGTGGCGAATCCAGATCCTATGCCGGAGGCGAGGCCGCACCGCATTCGCTATCCAAGAACACTGTTCTAGGCCAGTGTGAACAGAGCCTGCGGCGATTGCGGGTCGAAGCGATAGACTTGTACCAGTGCTGCCGACCCGACCCGGCGACTCCGATTCGCGAGACGATGGAAGCCCTTCAAACGTTGCGTGTCCAAGGAAAAATCCGTGCCGTCGGACTTTGCGATTTCGGATGCGATGAGTTGGCTTCCGCTCGAGAGTATGGCATCGTGGACGCCGTGCAAACCGGGTTTTCGCTTCTGAACCAGAGGAACGCGGAAGACCTTTTGCCTTATTGCCGTGAGCATGGCGTCGCTGTATTGGTCAACAGCCCTTTGGCCCGGGGTTTGCTCGCGGGAACGTTCGCGGAATCCTCGCGACCGACGGGAATGCGCACCTTTGATCCGGCATTCATCGGTGAGCGATTTCGACGGAATCTGAGGATAGCCGAGCGACTTCAAGCCGTTGCCGAATCAATAGGCCTGACGCTCACGCAGCTCGCCATCAACTGGGTCGTGAACCAACCGAATGTCACCGCGACCATCGTCGGTATGCACCGACCCTCCCAAGTCGCCGACGTGCTGGGCGGACTCGGCGAAGCCATGAACCGCGAAGACCGGCAACGTATCGCCGAAATCATTCGAGGCGAGCATGATTCCTGACTTGCGACCCGGCGAATCGAAGGCGACGGATGTGCGCAGTCGGCGCGTTCTTCCGGATCGAATGGGGCCTCGGCCATCCACGTCGGTCGACGCCATCGCACGGCTCGCCGAAGCCTCTTCGGCGCGATCCCGCCGCGATTCTGCGGTCACCGCCGTTCGAGCTCGCCGGCGCATCGGCGTAGCCCCGGCACTGCTGGCCGCCATCGTGGTCGGTGCTGCGCTGCTCTTCGCGGAGCCGTTTCAGCATCTGTGCGGCGCCACCTTCCGCGTTACGGAAACCTCGAACCGCGACCGGATCACCTTTTATCGGAAAGAACTTCTGGATTTCACGTGGGCGGATGTTGCTCAACAACCTGATGCCGATCAGGCCGGTCCAATGTGGATGGTGGATGAACCGGAGTTCGGGTTGCTTCGCGCATACCGGTCAACAACGGACCGCCAACGAGGCGTCGAGCGCGCAAACGTCGTCGCTCGTGGTTTCTTAACGCACCTGAACGCGCTCGCGCGCGAAACTCGAACGACGCCGACCGAGGGCGAAACCATTCTCGAAGGCTACGTACGGCAGTTTCAGGCTCGGTTGGCCGACACGCAGGAACAGTTCGAAAGCGCGATCGCGGCACTGCCCGATTCGGATCCACGACTACACCGTGAAACACTTCTGGCGAACTGGGGGCAGCTTCAATCGGACTTCAAGGCGGCCCGAGAGCAATTGGCGCAAACCGCCAGGCAGTTTGATAATCTCAAGGGCGAAAATGAACAAACGACCGCGGTGGTCATGCCGGCCGAGCGTCGCGACGTTCTCGAGGCCGACGAAGCACTTCAACAGGACTTCAAGGAACTTGCCGCCACGCTCACGGAACTGAAACTGCACATGCTCAACGTCTGGCAGCGATCGTCGGCGGCGTTGGAGAAACTTGAATCAGCCGGATCCGCCTTTCAGGATTGGCTGACGAAACGGATCACTGACGCGCCTCCGCAGGACATTCATGACTTGGTGGAAAATCTTTCGGTTGAGTCGTCCTCCTATCGGGAGAGTGCCGCCGCATTTTCGCATGCGTGGACGGCGGAGTTCAAGGCGTTGCAACAACGCGAAGTCGACGCCCAGAGCGGAGACCTTCTCGATGCGTACCTGCGCGCCCGAACGCTGCTTAACGATTTTCTCTTTTCGGCGGGCCAGAAGCTTTCCGCCATGCGTTCGCGGGTGAACGAAGCGGCTCGACAGCCGCGAGACAACGCGCGCCTTCACGTCGTGCAATCAGAGTTGATGCGCGGGTTCCAGGAAGTTCAGTCGGCGCACCATCGCTTCGAGTTTGCTGCCGGCAGTCTGGAAACACCGGACAATTTTCGACTAGATTCGGCGCTGCGGATTGCTCGTGGCCTGCGCCGTCGAATCACGGACCGGACGAAGGCGATCGAGGACCGTTTGAAAACCGAGGCCACCGAGCGGGCAAAGAAACAGCGCTTAGAAACCATGGCCGCGATCGAGGCGGTACTCGAAAAGACCCGCGCCTCCAGCGACGAAACAATCGATCGACTCCTTGCCGTTCAGGAAGGCCTGAATCAAACCGCCAATCTTTCGGAGGCCTTTGTCACCGCGGTCCTTCGAGCGGAACTCGCCAACAGTCGATTGCAGTTGACGCGGGAAGACCTCGCCCGCATGGAAGCGCAGCTTCGGGAACTGGCGGCCCGCCGCGCTTCTGCCGGCGATGAACCTCCCATCTCTCTCGCCGCCTGCGGCGTCGTCCAAAGCGCCGTCAACTTGCCCGAACGGCTTCGCGTGGCTGGCGTCGGCGCGGGAGTCGCGTTCGTCGCCGTTTTGCTCGGCCAGCTCTTTTTTCGCAACAAACCCTGACGCCACCGAAGCTCAGCTATCGACTCGACGTCGCCGACAGCCGGGCCAGTAGCGGGGGAAGCAATTTGACGACCGACTCAATTTCATCGCGCGTATTGAATCGGGAAAAGCTGAACCGAATCGCACCATGCGCGAGCCGTTCGTCGATATTCATGGCCTTGAGGACGTGCGACGGCTCGAGCGATCCGCTGCTGCACGCCGCACCGGCCGATGCACACACTCCGGCTTCGCTTAGAAGAAGGAGGATCGCCTCCGACGCCAGCCCCTCGAAGGCAATGTTCGACGTATTATGAATGCGTTCGGATTCCCGCGCGATGACCTGCGCCGTTGGAACACTAGCAACGACGCCTTCCTCGAACCCATCGCGCAGTTCGCCCACTCGGCGACGGACTACCGAGCCCTCGCGGAGCGCGATGTCCGAGGCCACCCCCATACCGATGATCGCGGCCACGTTTTCTGTTCCGCCGCGAAGCTCGCGTTCCTGCGTCCCGCCGACGATCAGCGGCGCCAAGCGCGTCCGGCGTCGGACATAGAGCGCTCCCACGCCCTTGGGACCGTGAAACTTGTGCGCCGCGATGCTCATGAGCTGCACCGGCCATTGGGTGACGTCGATCGGAATCTTGCCCGCGCTCTGCACGGCATCGACGTGAACCGCAGCGCCGCGATCGACCGCGATGCTCGCAAGCCGCGACACGTCGGTCAGCACGCCCGTTTCGTTATTGGCGTGCTGGATCGAAACCAGCGCCGTTCGATCATCGACTTTTTCACACCATTCGGCCTCGTCAATCCGCCCCAGCCGATCGACGCCGATGTAGTCCACCTCGAATCCATCGGCGGCCAGCCGCTCGGACGCACGAAGCACGGCGGAGTGCTCGACGGTCGTCGTGACCAATCGGCGGCGTAGATGATTGGCCGTGAGGAAACCGCGCAGCGCAAGGTTAATGCTCTCCGTTCCCCCCGCGGTGAAGATGGTTTCCTTCGGCGACGCCCCAATCAGCCGCGCGACGTTTTCGCGCGCGCATTCCAACCGATGCCGAACCGACTGGCCGAACTGATGGACGCTCGACGGGTTGGCATAGGCGTCGCGCATGGCCGCGGCCGCCGCGTCGGTGACCTCGGGAAGCGGTTGAGTCGTCGCGTTGTTATCGAAATAGATCAATGAGCCTCGACCTCCCCGTGTGCGACCGTCACTAGCTTATCCTATCACAGTGTGCTCTTGCAGGTCGCCAAACGGCTGCTGATGGCGTCCCGCTTCCAACCTCACGATGCCAACACCGCGCGAAACGCCGCGAGCCAGTCGTCCGGCGGCACACGCTCGGGTCGCGCGGAGCCGTCGAGAACCGAGCAGATCCGGTCGCGGTCGGCAGGGTCGACGACGTACTCCAGCGCCGAGCGAACCGTCTTTCGACGATGCTCGAAAACCCCATGAACAAACGACGAGAACCGCGATACCGACGCCCCATCGATCGCTGCCGGACGTCGCCGGTCGATTCGAAGCATCACCGAATCAACAAGCGGACGAGGCCAGAAAGTCTGCGGACCAAGTCGAGCCACGACGCTCACCGAGCACAGCGTCTGCACGATGATGCTCAGCGGCCCATACGCTTTGACGCCCGGCGGCGACGCGATCCGGTCGCCCACTTCGGCCTGCACCGTGAAACAGCACCGAGACACTATCGGATAATCGACCAGCAGGTTCATCAGCAGCGGGGTGGCAATGTCGTACGGAAGATTGGCGACCAGCTTCACCTCGGCATCGAAGCCCGCGAGTAACTCCCGCAGTTCCGGCATGAGTCGATGCTTCTGTTCGAGCACGTCGCCGTGAAGCAGCCTCACTTCGTTTCGCGCTCCAAACCGCTCGCTGAGAATTTCGAACATGTCATCGTCGATCTCGACACAGACCAGCCGATCAACGCGCGCGGCCAGAAGATCCGTCAGTCCTCCCGTTCCCGCCCCAACCTCCAGTACCACATCACTGCGTCGAAGCTCCGCCGACTCCGCAAGACGCCGCATCAGATTGCCGTCGATCAGAAAGTGCTGGCCGAACCGCTTGCGCGGACGCAATCCCCGCTGCGCCAGCAGTTCCTCGATCTCTTTCTTGGTCTGAACCCGATCCAGCGCCGTATTCCCTGCGGGTTGAGTGAAATCCCCAACCGGCGATAGTATACGGACTCCGTCCATCGGCCGCGCCACGGCATCGCGTGCCGGTCCGGCGTGCATGTGATATTGCCTTGCGAAATGCTTTGAACTCGCGGATATTCTCGCCATGCGATCGTACGAAGTGCTGAAACAAGCGGCCGACAAAATCGGCGTCAAGGCCCTGGCGGCCAAGCTAAGGCTCTCCCCCGCCCTCGTCTACAAATGGTGCCAGGAATGGAACCCCGACGATCCCGACGTGAGCGGCGCTCGCAATCCGCTCGACCGACTGGCTGACATCGTTCACGAAACCGGTGATCGTCGGGTGGTCAACTGGCTTTGTCATGAGGCCGGCGGGTTTTTCGTTCCTAATCCGCCTGTTCCCGCCGGCGATGTCGGCACGGAGTTGCTCATTTCCACTCAGCGCGTCGTCAACGAGTTCAGCGACCTGCTCGGCACCGTCACACGTTCCATTGAAAACGACGGCGCCATCGAACCATCCGAGGCCGCCCGCATTCGCAAAGAATGGGAGGAGCTCAAAAACACTGTCGAAGCCTTCACCATCGCCTGTGAGCGCGGTCTGTTCGGTCCGAAAGGGAAGACACGCTGAACAGCGGCTTACGCGCGATTCGAATTCGACAGCTTTCGAACGGACTTGACGCCTTGGGGCGAACGAACGTCATTCCGCCCGATGGTCCATCGCATAGTTGGGTGATTCTCGGGTAATCACCACATCGTGCGGATGCGACTCGGCCACCCCGGCTGACGTAACCCGGTTGAACACCGCGCGTTCCTGAAGCTGCGGAATCGTGGCCGCGCCGCAATACCCCATCCCCGCGCGAAGTCCGCCGACCAGTTGATACACCATGTCTGAAAGCGGTCCACGAAACGGCACCCGTCCCTCGACCCCCTCCGGCACGAGCTTGCCGCGCGGCGTCTCGGCCGACTGCCCATAACGCTCCGCCGAACCCTTCACCATCGCCCCCAGCGACCCCATCCCGCGGTATTCCTTGAACCGCCGACCCTTCCACGTCACCGACTCGCCGGGCGCTTCTTCCAGTCCTGCGAAGAGCGATCCAAGCATCACCGTCTGGGCACCCGCCGCCAGCGCCTTCACGATATCTCCGGACAATCGTACGCCGCCGTCCGCAATAATCGGAATCCCTTCGCCCTGCGCCGCCTCGACCACGTTCATGATCGCCGTCAGTTGTGGAACTCCGACGCCGGAAACCACGCGAGTCGTACAGATGCTGCCCGGCCCGATACCGACTTTTACCGCGTCGACGCCCGCATCGATCAGATCGCGGGCGGCCTCCGTCGTCGCGATATTGCCCGCGACGAGTTGAACCTTGTAGCGCTTGCGAATCTGCTTCACGGTTTCGATGACGTTCTCGCTGTGCCCGTGGGCCGTATCCACCACGATCACGTCCGCGTCATTCGCAATCAGTGCTTCGACCCGATCATAGTCATGCACGCCGACCGCCGCTCCGACGCGAAGTCGGCCGCGCGCGTCCTTGCAACTTCCCGGAAACTTCCGAGATCGCTCGATGTCGCGCATCGAGATTAATCCGGTCAGCTTGCCGTTCTTGTCGACGAGCAGAAGTTTCTCGACCTTTGCCCGATGAAGAATCGACGCGGCCTCCTCCAGCGTCGTGCTCGGCGGCCCGGTCACAAGGTTGCGCGAGGTCATCACGTCGCGGACCTTCAGATCATCGCGTTCCAGAAACTTCATGTCGCGGCGGGTGATGATGCCGACCAGCTTGCTCTCGCCCTCGACCACCGGGACGCCCGAGACGTTTTGCAGTGACATCAACTCCTGCGCCCGCGCCACCGGCGCGTCCGGACCCAGCGTCACCGGATCGAGAATCACCCCACTTTCCGACCGCTTGACCTTGTGTACTTCGCGGCACTGGGCCTCGATGGAAAGATTCTTATGGATGATCCCGATGCCGCCTTCCTGCGCCAGCGCGATTGCCAGCCGCGACTCCGTCACCGTATCCATCGCGGCCGAGACCAGCGGAATGTTGAGCCGAATCTCGCGGGTCAGAACGCTCCCCACGTCAACGGTCTCGGGAACGACCGCCGACCGTCGCGGCACGAGCAGGACATCATCAAACGTAAGGGCTTCGGGAATCGAACGAGGAATCAAGGACCGCTGTCGCGCGTCACCGGCGTGCATATCACGGGCACCTTTCGTCATGGAGTACCTGGGAATCATCAATACGCCTTGCTTTACCCTTCGTCAAGCCCCGACACGCTGGACGCGACTCCGTCGTCCGAGTACGAGACGCGGGGCCCGCCCTTGACGCAAAGTGTCAAGGGTTCAGCCCGCGCGACCCACGTCACCGTCCCCCGGTAGTTCCCTCGACCCGATTGCTCCTCCGCCTTGTTCCGAGGCGTTGACCGGGATACGATTCCAAGTCCTCACAGTGCGTTTCGCCGCACGGAGCAGCACTTGATCCGCCCTGGATTATCACTCTTGACGGCCGTGCTCTCGCTGATCCACCACGCCACGATCCTCGCCGATTGCTACGACCCCGAGGGTCGCTGTAACGACCCCTGTCCTGTGGTATTGCCTTGCGACGCGGATTCGGATTGTCCACCAGGGTATTTCTGCCCTCCGTTTTGTCAGATTTTTCCGTATTGCGTATGCGGCGACAAAGACCGGTGGATATGCGATCTGGATTTTTGTTCCTCTCAATGCACTCCAATTCCCACGCCGACAGGCCCCCGCGGGTATGTCATCACGGACATTGGGGCGCTGGGCGGAGTGACTTCCAACGCATTGGCGGTCAACGAAAAGGGTCAGGTTGTCGGTGAGGCGGATACGTCCGCGGGCGTTCGTCATGCCTTTCTCTGGCAAGACGGAACGATGATCGACCTGTGGGCCGGAAGGTCGGGCTGGAGCTATGCCATCGCGATTAACAACAGGTCACAAATCTTGGTCGGAAGTCACCTACTTTGGGACAAAGGCGTATTCCAGGAGATTCCTAGCTTGATACCGCCCAGCACGCCAACCACGAAAGCGATTAATGATTTGGGACAGGTCGTTGGAAGCTCGACCGGCGGTTACTTTCTTTGGGACGGGCAGTCCATAATTAACCTTTCCGCGCTTCTGGGAATGAACGTTTCGGATATCAACAACGTTGGCCAATTCGGAGGCTCCATTTCTCTCGGCGACAATCAGTACCACGCCGCTGTTTGGATGGACGAAAGAATCGTTGATTTGGGAACGCTCGGCGGATTGTCGAGCGGAACGACCAAGATAAACGATTTCGGCCAGGCGATTGGGGTGTCCGAGCGGGCGCCGGGTGGCGATCATATTTTCTATAGCTTCTTCTGGACAGGCGGGAGAATGATCGATCTTTACGCCGAACCGCGCGGACCCATGGGGCTTCAGATCGGCGGCGCACGCGGGATCAACAACTGCGGTGAACTGGTGGTCGGCGGAGGGTATCCGGAGCGCCCTGCGGCGAATACGTCATGCCTCTATCATCCGGATTCCGGTCCGCGCGACCTATTCCACTTGATTCCTGCTGAGGCGAACTGGTTCCTATTGCGCGCTAATGACATCAATGACCACGGCGACATCGTGGGGTACGGGCTCCGCAACGCGCAACTCGGCCCCTATGTGGGTCTCACTCGCGGCTTCTATATGACGCCCCAGTTCGGCGATTTGGATACGAACGGAAAGGTTGATCTGCGGGACTTCGCACGGATGCAGAACTGGTTCACCGGGGAATCGCCGCCCTGGGAGCCGCGCTGCCTACGCGGCGACCTCGATCGCGATAACGACACCGACATTGTCGACTTTGCGGCCTTGCTCAACGTCAAGACCGGTCCCTGAAAACCACCCGCCCCCACAACTACGCGTTCGCTAGTTGTCGCGCGATTACGATCCGCTGAATCTCGCTCGTCCCTTCGTAGATCGTCGTGATCCGCGCGTCTCGAAAGAGTTGCTCCACCCGGCACTCGCGTACGTAGCCCGTCCCTCCGTGCGCCTGCACCGCCCGATAGGCGATCCGGTTGGCCGTCTCCGACGCCGACAGCTTTGCCATCGATGCCGCCATGCGGCACTCCCGCCCCGCGTCCACGAGTTCCGCCGCCCGCAACGTCAGGCACTTGGCCGCTTCAAGTTCCACCGCCGAATCCGCGATCATGTTGCCGATCGCCTGGAATCGCCCGATCGCCCGGCCGAACTGCTCCCGCGTTTTGGAATACGAAACCATTTCGGTTAGACACGCCTCGCCGATCCCCGTCGCCTGCGCGGCGATGCCGATCCGCCCCCGATTGAGCGTCGCCAGCGCGACGGCCTTTCCCTTGCCCTCGTTACCCAGAAGATGCTCCGCCGGAACGAACACGTCGTTGAAGTGAACAACCGCTGTCTCGCTGCCGCGAATCCCCATTTTGCCGTGAATCTTGTCACGGACGATGCCCGCCGATGCGCCGTCCACCAGCATGGCACACAGCGGTCCGCGCGCATGATCAAGGCGCGAGAGCACGAAAAACCAGCGGGCCGCCATACCGTTCGTCACCCACATTTTCTCGCCGTTGAGAAGATATCCCTCCTTGGTGCGGGCTGACGTGGTTTGAATCCCCCCCGCGTCGCTGCCGGCGTTGGCCTCGGAAACCAGAAATGCTCCGAAGTTCTCCGGTTTTCCCCAATGCGATATCAGCCCATCACGCAGCGCCGGAGCGGCGAATTTCTCGACGATCCCCCCCACCATGTTATGAACCGACACGGTCACCGCTGCTGACGGCGACCACATGGCCAACTCATGAATGATCGACGTATACGTGCAGTAGTCGCACCCCAAACCGCCGTTGCTTTCCGAGATCAACAGGTTCAGTAGTCCCATGTCGCCGAGCTTCCCAAGCGCCTCGGCCACCGAAGATTCGTCCATGTCCCATTGCCGATCCAACGGGAACAATTCTTTCTGCGCGAATTGACCCACGGCCGTCACCAGGGATCGAGCATCTTCGTTGCGGTCCATCCCCAGTGAACACAATGGCATGTAGAGAATCGCTCCTCTCTGAATCGCGGACTTTTGCCCATCTACCGCCTACCGACGCGATGACGGTAGTGCGTTGCCCCCCACCCCTCGGGCGTTGAGCGCCGAGGCCAGTAATTTGATTTCATCCGCTCCAGCCTTGCTCACGGCGTTGAACACCGTGTTCATCAGCCCGAAAAAGTCGAGTATATCGGAAAACCGCTTGTGATAGGCTTCGGCCTCCGTTTTGGCTTCACCGCTGAGCTTTCCGCGGTCCTTTTCGACCATCGAAACGCAGCGCTCGATGGTCTCGACAATTGGTTCGATTTCGCGCCGGCGTCGCTCTCGGGTGATGGTCTCGAACATCTGCCAGACGTCCTTTTCGGCTTCAAAATACTCTCTACGGTCGGTTTTTTGATGAATTCGGTGGATCAAGCCCCAATTGACGAGTTGGCGAAGATTGGTGCTGGCGCTGCCTCTGGACACGGCCAAGTGCTCCATCACATCGTCCGTACAAAGCGGTTCCGTTGCCAAATAGAGCAGGGCGTGGATTTCAGCCATGGTTCGGCTGATGCCCCAGGAAGCGGCCATTTCGCCCCATCGCCGCACAAAAAGGCTGCGAATCGGCTCAAATCGGTCCTCGTTCATAACCACTCCTTTTAGAACCTATTGAAAATACTATAAGGGTTAAAGTTATCAAACAAGTAGGAATTACGCGACGGAGTGATACTGAATTGGCGGTCGCCCGCGCGAAAAAGTACCCCCAGCGGCGTATCCGTTGATCGTGTGCAGGTTAGCTTGTCTACTCGGACGTATTTTCAGAAAGGAACTGACCATGTCGATTCGGCAAAAGACCGCTCTGATTTCCTTTGTAGGTTTGCTCGCCGTTGCGGGCAACCCGGGCCTTGCGCAGTCACCAGACGCGAACAAACCAGGTTCCGCAATGCAGCGCCCCAATCCCATCAACCTCCAGTTCGGAGGGGGAAGCCTGAGCGAATACGTTCAGGCCTTGCGAAGCGCCATGCCGATGGTCAACGTCGTAATCACGACGGAAGCGGCGGGGCAGATCAAGTTTCCTCCAATTAAGCTTGACTCGGTCGATCTGGTCGCGGCCATCGAGTTGATGGAAGGCGAGTACACTCTCCCGGACCAGCAACCGGTCCACGTGCAAGTTCGGGGGTACGGGTCATTCACCGGCGAGTCGGCACCTGTATTCAAAGTGTCGACGGTGCCCATCGGGAAGCGCGCCCACCGCGAGGTTTCAGTTTGGAACATCGGCGATCTGCTTCACGGCGAGCGGAAACCTGACAGTGTATTGACCGCCGTGGAAACGGGTGTCGGACTTCTGAATCAGTCATCCGCCAAAGCTGACATTCGGTATCATGAAGAGACGTCCCTGCTGGTCGCCTCGGGAGACCCGGAGCAACTCACGGCCATTGACCGGGTCATTGACCGGATTCGGCAGGGCGCGGCGCATGAACACGAACTCGCGGCGGCGATGGCCGGCAGCGATGCCATCGGCGGGTTGTTCGAATGGATTGAAGGGATGCGAAAGTTCGACGCGGAGCAAGAGGCCAAAGCGGCGAATCATGAAGAGACCGCGGCGAAAGTCGAAGAGCTGACGCGACTGCTTCAAAACGTCAAGACGGAGCTCGAGAAAAAGGACCAGAGAATCGCCGAGCTAGAACGCCGCCTTGCGGACAAGGGCAAGCAATGAATTGTTGAGAGCCGAAGCGTTTGTGTTGTGGCGGGCTATGCCCTGGATACTGACATTCGACAACTCACCAGCGCGATCGCCTCGGGAGACGCCGAGGCGTTCGCGTCGTTTTATCGCGACTGGTTCGCCGTGGCGGTGGCCGACGCCCGCCGCGCCACGGGACGCGATGAGTCGTTCTGCCTCGACGTGGTGCAGGATGCGATGCTGCGTGTGATCCGATCAATTCGGACGATGGATACCCAGCGCCAGCTTCGAAACTGGCTGCGGGTCGTGGTGCAGTCATGTGCTTACGATCGATTGCGGCGAGAACTCCGTCGATCGCGGCGCGAGGCCGGTTCGGCGTTGTCTGAACGCGTTCAAGACGTCGTAGATGCCGACGCGGAACGACTCGCGTGGTTGCGTCGTGAGATCGCCGGCATGGAAGCGCCGGAGGCACGCCTGATGGTGATGCGGTACCGACTGGGTTGGACGCTCGAGGCGATCGGCCGAGCCGTGGGGTTACGACCCGGGGCCGTGGACGGTCGGATTCGGCGAAGCACGAAAACGCTGCGCCAAAAGGCACGAGAGCAAGCGGATGAACGAACGACCTGACATCAAACTAAGTCGCGAAGGCCAAGCACGGCGCGACGCGATGCTGACCGAACTGATCGAGGTCGTGCATCGGACGCGCCGTGCGCGACGGACGCGGCGACGGATCGTGACGGTTGCCAGCTGCGCGGTGATCTTACTCGGCACCGGCTGGTTGCTGTCGGTCTCGTTGCGCGTTGCAAACGACACGAAACCGCAATTCGTTGAACAGGTTCCGAGTCACCCTACCGATCGAGAAACTTCAGTCCCTTCGGCGACACTTTCGTCGATCGTCATTCGCGTTCAAAATGATCCGACCGTGATCGATCGGTTTCGTGCCATGCCGAGCGATATCATCATTCGGATGAATGATTCGATGCTGATCGATACGCTGGCGACGATTCGTCGACCGGCGGGTCTGATGCGCATCGGTGATCGGATCGCGTTGAGTGCACCGGTGAGTGATGCGGAACTAGGGATCAAACGGTAGTCGAATTGGGCGATTGAGCGATGTGGTGATATTGACCCCCTGTGGTCCCCCTTGGCAAGGGGGACGGCTGTTGGCCGCGCGAGCTGAACCCTTGACACATTGCGTCAAGGGCGGGTCTCGCGTCTCGACGCTGGACCGCTTACTGACGTGCGCGGCTCGGATCGGGGCATTTCCCGCGCAATCGCAGTAGATGAGACGTCAAACTCTCCGCAAGTCCGCGCGAGCTGAAGAAACTATGAGCGTGTTCTCCGGTGTGGGATACTTGACCCA
>CAZAMB010000026.1:0-26940 GCA_964486335.1 uncultured Phycisphaera sp.
GGATCGACCGAAATCACCTTGCTTTCGCTTCCAACACCTCGCAGCGCAAGCGCCAGAATCGCCGAGGAACCGCCGCGAAACGAACCAATTTCAATGACGCATCGTCCAAGGCCATGGGTCCAGCCGGTCAGTGCATGCAACACGCACCCCTCAATCGGCTCCGCCCACGGACCGAACTTCGCCAGCCGTTCGATTTCCGGCATGCTCAACCCGTTCCACGGCACGCCCGCTTCGTTAAGCAATCGCTTGGCCATGGCCTGGTGATTCGTCCACCGCGTAGGCGACATCGACCAATCATCCTCCGGCATCGCCTCCACCGGCAGGAACAGTTCTTTGAGCCGCCGCTGGGGGTCCCGTGTGAACGGCGTGTACCGGTGGGATTCGCTTGTTCCGTTTGCGAACACTATTCGACCCATCACCGTCATCACATCGCGCAGCCCTCGCTCCTGCTCAAACATCGCCGCCGGTCGAATGGTGCATCGTCGTGGCAACGGCTGCCTCGGACTGACGATGACCGAGTCGCCGTCTTTTTCAAATTGAAACCAGCCGGAACAAGATCCCACGAGACCCACGGGAACGTCGTCCAACGACCAACGATGTCCGTTCGACGGCCGATTGCTTTCCTTCACGCTTGCGTTCAATACTCCCAAAGCCATGTCGATCTCCACGAGTTTCAGGGATCATCCGCGCCCAAAAAAAGCGATACGCGCGATGGTCTTATCGACCCGGTCGCTCGATCCGCTTCAACGTCTTGATCGGACCAGATCAATGGCCCGCCGGTGGCGCTGGCATGACGGAGACTGTAACTTCCGCGCGGTTTCCGAACCGATCGACCGCGCGCCCCTGATTGATCGCAATCTCAAGCAACCCGGCCGCGCCGACGTAAGCGATTGGCGATCCAACCGCGACGTCGGCGAATGTGCTTCGAACCGTCCCGACGGATTCTCCGCCGATCGATACAACCCATGACTCATCGGGCGACCCCGGAGCAAGTTGCTCTCGACCGACGTTGGTCACGAGGTTCCCGAACCGGTCTACGTACACAATCCTCCCCAGTAGTCCTTCGCTCGTCCGAGCGGCGCGGCGCGGGATCGGCAGGATTTCCACTTGGTTGGTTGCCCGACCGAAACTACGCGGTCTCACGCCGTTGGCGAGGTGTGCCGCCACTGGAGCCATCATGTCGCGACCGTGAAACGTGCTCGACAATTCCGGCAGAAAATACCGTCGATCCTCCGCCACATGCATCGCCTCGCAACGAAACTCCCGATGCACCCAGGTCACCAGCCCATTGTCCGGCGCGACAAGGAACCGACCCTCGAACTCCCCCACGAGAATCCGCCGCGCCGTGCCGACTCCAGGGTCGACCACGGCCACGAAGATCGTCCCCTCCGGAAACCAGGGCCACGCTTGTCGGAGGACAAAAGCGCCGTCGCCCACGTTGAACGGCTCGATCTCGTGCGAAACATCCACGATCGTAGCGCTCGGCGCGATTCGCAGAATGACCCCCTTCACCGCGCCCACATAACCGTCGCGAGTTCCATAATCAGTTGCCAACGCAATGATCGCCATGCCGATTCTCCACCCCAACGTGACTCGATCACCAGCCCAAATGTCGTCGATATTGAAAACGTGTTATCTTTTCGTCAATGAAAACGCTTTGGATAGCTCGATCCAAGTGTTGAATCCCGTACAATGACCCGAGCTTTGGATTCCTGCGATACGCGAGTCTTCGTACCTGCGTCGGCTCCATGACCGAGAACTCTCCAGTCGACTGGTCCCACCTCCGCGAACGCATGGTGAAAGATCAAATTGAATTCAGGGGCGTCTCCGACCTCCGCGTTCTCGACGCCATGCGCACAATCCCCCGCGAGCTCTTTGTACCGTTCCAGGCTCGCGTTCATGCCTACGACGACCGCGCGTTGCCCATCACCGCCGGACAGACCATCAGCCAGCCGTTCATTGTCGCCTACATGACCGAGCGGCTTGCCCTCCAGCCGCACCATCGCGTCCTCGAAATCGGCACAGGTTCCGGTTATCAGTGCGCGGTTCTCGCCACCCTTGCTGCACGCGTCTATTCTGTAGAACGGATTGACCAGCTTCGCGAGGACGCAGAGCGAACCCTGTCCGGGCTGGGCTTCACCAATGTCTCCCTGTTCGCCGGTGACGGCTCCGTCGGACTCCCAGAGTTCGCTCCCTACGATCGCATCATCGTCACCGCCGCCGCGCCATCGGTCCCTGCCTCGCTTGTCGATCAGCTCGCCGATCAGGGCCGGCTGGTCGTCCCCGTCGGTGAGGCAACGGAACAAACCATCATGATCATCACCCGTGATGGCCCGCATACCCGCGAGACCGCGACGATCGGGTGTCGTTTCGTTAAACTGATCGGACAACAGGCGTGGAACGATCCGTCCATCGAGAAGTCCTGATGGATTCACTTTCATGGCCATGAAAACGCAAACCCAGCGGTCGCTTCTACTCTGCTTTCTCATCTCCATCGCCGCGTGTGGCGCGGTGGGAATCTATTGCCTCGTTCAAGGCGACATTGGTTCGTTGGAAGGCAGGATTCTCGGCTCGACCGCCCTCATTGGCGCGGCGTCCATCCTCGGACTCATCGACATGGTCGCTTGGGAACAGCGTCGTTGGCATCCACTGGGTATGTGCGGAGTCTTCGCCGCTGCCATTGCGTTACTCCTCGCACTCATGGTCATTTGGAGCCGCACGATCGGTCTACCGTTCAACGCGGAATCAAAAGAATTTGTGAAATGCGTCGGCATCGCATGGGTCCTGGCCGTAGCAATACCGCATATCTCGCTTCTTTCCTTCGCCCGACTCAATCGCAGTTACGGTTGGGCCAGACGCTGGACCATCGTGGCAATCGCCGCCCTCGCCGGCATCATTGCGCTTCTCATCCTCAATGAGCCCGGCTATTGGGAGCAAGACTTATATATGCGCCTAGTTGGCATTCTCGCCATCGCCGACGTCTGCGGCACGATCGCCATGCCCATCCTTCACCGCGTCTCAACCATCCGCTCCGGCGAGGCCGTCCGTACCGTCGAGTTGAAACTCTCGATCACTTGCCCACGATGCGAATTGACCCAGTCGCTCTCGGTCGGCCGATCCTCCTGCGCCCAATGCGGCCTTCGCTTTGTCATCGACATCGAAGAGGAAAACTGCGAAAAATGCGGGTATCCTCTCTACAAGCTCGAATCCGCCGCCTGCCCCGAATGCGGAACGCCGATTGCTGGGAAATCCGGCGCGATGAGTTGAACACCGAACCGACGCAGCGTACCCTGTCGGCGCAGCGGCGAGCGGCACCGTTTGGGAACGAGCCGCGGACTTCAGTCCGCGCGACTCTGTGCCGTTTCCGGTGGCAAAGAAACGACAGTGAGTTCGAACCGAGGCGCGACCTTGATGAAACGGTATACGGCCTCCATTGCTATTGGGAAACTCGCCGAGTGTGCGGATGGCGTCGACGGTTAAAGAACGCCATGAGAGATCGAAACGAACAACAGGAACCAGTTTATGTTGAATCGAATCGTCGTTGCTTTTGGTCTTGTCAGTTTTTACTCGTTGGCATTCGCCGCCGATCCTCCGACCGATGAAGTTAAGGCGGAAGCCGCTTTCCTTTCCAACGTCACCCAGCTCACCTTCGACACCATGGGTTTTACAAAGGCCGGCGAGGCGTACTTCTCTCCCGACGGCAAAACGATCATCTTCCAGGCCGTCCCGAAAAAAGAAGGCATCGGCCCCGACGACTATCAGATTTACACGCTCGAACTCGGCTCGAAATCGCCGCGCATGGTCAGTACAGGCAAGGGTGCCTGCACCTGTGCTTACTTCCGGCCAGACGGGAAGAAGATCATCTTCGCCTCCAGCCACCTCGATCCCACGCTTGGGCAGCCGAAACCGGTCAAGCCCGCCGGCAGCTACAACTGGGATTTCAACGAACACATGGACATCTTTGAGGCCGACTCCGACGGCACGAACCTAAAGCGTCTCACCGACGCTCCCGGCTACGACGCTGAGGGTTCGTACTCCAACGACGGCAAGCGCATCGTTTTCACCTCCATGCGCGACGGCGATCAGGAAATCTACGCCATGAATGCCGACGGTTCCGACCAGAAGCGCCTCACCAACGGCAAGGGCTATGACGGCGGACCGTTCTACTCGCCCGACGGCAAAACGATCCTCTACCGCGGCGATAGGCGAAACGACGACAAGCAGAACCTACAGTTGCGCATGGTCGACCCCGACGGCCAAAACGACCGGGCCCTCACCGACAATCCCATCTTCAACTGGTGCCCGTTCTGGTACCCCGACGGCAGGGGCTTTATTTTCACCCAGGCTGACCACGCCGCCTATGCTCGTGGTTCAAGACCCAATTACGACCTCTACATGATGAAACCCGACGGCTCGACACAAACCCGTATCACGTTCGACCCCGCCTTTGACGGGCTGCCCGTCTTCAGCCCCGACGGCAAAAAGCTCATGTGGACCAGCAAGCGCGGCGACCTCTCCGAAGCCCAGGTCTTCATCGCCGATTTCACCCTACCCGAAGCGTTCCGTTGAGCGAGAGCCGGGGCAAACCGATCAATCCGCCTTCATCGTGGAGTCTGTGAGTTGGAAAGAAAGCTGTTCCAGATGGACAGCCAGATCCACGGATGCGACGGCGATTCCCTCGGGAAGCTGAAGTGAAACGGGAGCGAAGTTCAGGAATCCTCGAATTCCTGCTGCGATCATTTCATCGGCCACCGCTTGGGCGGCCTGGGCCGGAACGGCGAGAATGCCCAAGCGAACGTCGTGGTCTTGTATCACCTGGGGCAACGCCGAAATCGGCTGGATCTGCACGGGCGGCGAGGAATCAACGATGGCACCATGCTTGCGCGGGTCCTTGTCGAACACGGCGACGACCTCAAACCCGCGTTTGGCGAATCCTCGAAACGATATCAACGCACGTCCGAGGTTTCCGACGCCCACGAGGACAACATTGGACTTCTTGTCCGTGCCGAGAATGCGCCGTACTCGCGGAATGAGTTCGGCGACGCGGTATCCGACGCCCGCCTGCCCGAACTGACCAAAATAAGCCAGGTCCTTTCGGACTTGTGCATCGGACACACCGAGGGCTTCGCCCAACTGCCGGCTCGATACCGTTCGTTGGTCGGAAGTGTTGAACGCCTCCAATTGCCGGAGATACAAACTCAAACGTCGAACCGCGGGGGCCGGGATGTTGTCGGCTTTGGCCATGCAGTTTTCCTGCCTGTCGTTCGCGCGATGCGGCCTCTGAGGATTCCCCGGTAGGGCTTCGATTGAATATACCGGCGAGCCGAAAGCACCGTCAAGAAATGCCCAGGCGCGCACGAGTCGACAGGCCGTCCGTTCGGTTTGCTTGACAGGTCGGCGGACGGGCCGTTAGCTTGCCGGACTCTGCTTGCCGAGGCGCGACGCTCCTGGAGCAACATGGTTGGAGCGGGCAGAGCGGGAGCATCGCAAGGAGACCTATGGCTGAAGACCCACGAACATTCCGTACGACGAGCGTGCGGCCTGGAATTCGCGCGGCGGCGACGGTCATGGCCGTGGCGAGCCTGAGTAGCGCTTTGCTCGGACAGACTCCCGACGCGGATGCGATGATTGACTCGATTCGGCCGCTCGGCCAGATCAGTGCCAGCGATCAACGCCGAATCGGCGACTGGGTGCAGGGTGCAGTGGATCAACTGGAGAAGACCCCATCGGCACAGCGATCAGCGGCGGCGATCAAGTTTCGAGAACGATTCCGACAACAGATCGAGCACAGTGGCAACGCCGCCGCCTTCAAACAAGAGTTTCCACGTCAAACGGCTTCCACGGCAGCGACGATTCTGGCGAATCCGAATGTAGATCCGATCGTGAGCCGCGCGCTCGGGCGCGTCCTTTTGGACCTTGCCAGCCCGGATGCCGTGCCCGCGGCACTCGCCGGCCTCAAGGCCAAGGACGCGGCAACACGCTATTTTTGTACCCAGGTTCTCGTGACTCAGCGCCAGTCGGTCGCAGGTGACAAGGAAGCACTGGATCGTTTCGTGCAAGCCGTTCGTGATGCGGGACTGGCGGAAACCAGCCCGCTGGTCCTGAGTCGGCTGTATCGCGCGATTTCCCTTGCACCGAATCAGGTCGCGGCGGTATTTGACGCATTTTTGGCCCTTTTTGAAAAACGGTTGGAAATACGGCGCGGCCCCGCGGTGATCGCCGACGGCGCGGAAAACGACGCGTATGAATTTTTTCGCAACGCCGCCGTCGTCAATGCATTGAGCGCGCCACAAAAGGAGCGTTTGGTGCAGTCGCTGGCGGTGTTCTTGCGGCTCGATGCCCAGCGCTACGCAACGGCGGGATTGAAGTTTGAAGAAATCGACGTTCTCGAACGATCCCTGGACGCCGTGGAGGAAATCCTTTCAGTCCTGATCGGCGACGGCAAGGGCGGTAAGATCAGAGACATCCTGGCCAATGCGGGGTACGACGGACGCGACAAGGTGGCGGAGCAGGTCGCGCTTTGGATCGGCGACGCCGAAACCAAGCAACAAGGCGTACTCAACGCCGCGCCGTGGAATGTTTCTCCCGGTGCCCCGTAAGTCTGGCAAGCATCGGCTTCGCTCGCGGCGGCAGTGGCGCTAGCCCGACGACATGCTGCAAAAGGTCATCATTCCGGTCGTCGTCGCGGCGATGCTTGTCGTCGGCTGGCGCGCCGTTTCCACCTCCTCAGATCGCGCCGATTTCACCTATGTCAACCCATCGGGGATTCATACGCTGGATCCGGCGCGCATGAGCTGGACCCAGGACTTTCGCGTTGCGCTCAATCTGTGGGAAGGGCTGACAACGTGGGATCCGCAAAAGCTTGAACCGCTGGCCGGTGCTGCGGAAATCCCGCCGAACGAATCCGAGGATCGGCTCGTTCACACGTTTACGATTCGAAGCAACGCGCGCTGGTCCAACGGGGATCCAGTGACGGCCGAGGACTTCGTTCGCGGATGGCGTCGCGCGATGGAGCCGGGCACGTCGGCGGATTACGCCTTTTTCTTTACGGACTTCATTGAGGGCGCGACCGAGTACGTCGCCTGGCGGCACGACGCCGTCGATGTGCTTGCGGCGCTGGCAAGCCTTGAGGATCACAAACGTATCGGCGCGGAAGAGGCGAGACTGGTAGCACGGTTTGCCGAATCGCGTAAACCTGAATCGCAAGAAGAGACTTGGCCGCTCCTGCCAGACCAACATGCCGCGACGGCCCGATGGGAAGAATATGCCCGACAACTCGGCGACGCGGAGATTGACTGGGCAAGGGTCAGTGAATCGGTTTTCGATCGTCACGCTGCCGAGCTTGAGGCGCAGTTCTCCCGTGTGGGCGCAAAGGCGATTGATGATCTGACATTTGAAATTCGGCTCGTTCGACCATGTCCTTACTTGCTGGATATCACGGGATTTCCCACGCTGCTGCCGATTCATTCCAGCATCGAAGTGCTTCGTGAACGGCATCGTGAAACACCGCTGACGAAACAGGGATTGGTCGTCCATGATCCGCAGTGGACGAAGCCCAACTACCATCGCAACGGTTACCCAGGACTGGTCACGAACGGCGCTTATCGGTTGTCGGAGTGGACATTTAAGCGCAGAGCGAGGCTGGTTATGAATCCGTTTTTTCATTCAGCGGAGGACGTGGCCTGCAGAACGGTGGACATGCTGGAATACGAGAACATCAGTGCGTCGCTGATGGCGTTCGAAGCAGGCGACGTGGACTTCTTGACGGATTTGAGCGTGCCCTACGAACACGAGCTGTATCGCTTGTCGCATAGCGGACAGCGACCGGAGTTTCGACGGTGCGTCGTATTGGCGACGGGCTTCTTTAATTTCAATTGTACGTCGGCGACTGTTGGAGGACGCCCCAATCCGTTCGTCGACGCACAGGTTCGCAAGGCGTTTACGCTGGCGGTCGATCGGCGGGCATTGGTGGAGAAGGTCCGTCGCCGGGGCGACCGCGTGGCGCAAAGCTTTGTGCCGCCGGATTCGATCGCGGGTTACTCACCGCCCGACGGATTGGATTTCGACGTGGCGGCCGCCAGACGGTTGCTTGAAGAAGCGGGTTATGACAGCAGAACGGCACTGGGAACGATCGAGATTCTGTATCCTCCGTCGCAGGAGAAAATGAGTCAGGCCGTGGGACGCATGTGGCGAGATGCGCTGGGCGTCCAGGTCGAGCTTCGTGCCCAGGAGTCGAAGACGTTTGCCGAGGAACGCGCGAAGCGACGATACATGGTGGCCTGGGGCAACTGGTATGCGGACTACAACGATCCGACGACGTTCTTGAACTGCCTGACCACCGGCAACGGCAACAACGACACCGGCTACTCGAATGGCGAGTACGATGAGTTGTTGCGACGGGCGGACGATCAACGAGTTGCATCCTCGCGGTTCGATGATCTTCGGCAGGCGGAGCGCATCATCGTGGAGGAGGATTGTCCGATTCTCCCGATCCTCCATTACGCCGAATTGATCGCGGTCCGGCCTGAAGTGAGCGGGCTGTTTCCCAATGCGAGATTATACTTTCCCTTTCGATGGGTGAGCGTTCGACGATGATTCGACGAATCGGACTGCGGCTCATCGCCGGAATCATCACCGTCGCCGCCATCTACACGCTCACCTTTCTCATGGTCGTTTCCATTCCGGGCAATCCATTTCAAACCGGCGCGAGAAACATGCCCGCCGCGGCCGAGCGGGCTTTGCGAGCTCGCTATCAGATGGACGACAACTGGCGATATTTCGCCGGGTTTCTGAAGGGCGCCGTGCAATTCGACTTCGGTCCGACATTTACCTATTCCGAGTGGACTTGCAATGAGATTATCGCTTCGGCGCTGCCGGTGTCGGCGATGCTTGGGCTGCTGGCGATAGCGATTGCGCTGTTGATCGGCGTGCCCGCGGGCGTGGTGAGCGCGGTTCGGCGCGGAGGATGGGTCGAGGTCGGTACGGTCACGCTCGTGTTTGTCGGCATTTCCTTGCCAACTTTTGTAACCGGAGCGGCGTTGCTGACCGTCTTCGCGGTCTATCTGAAAATCGCGCCAGTCGGAGGGTGGGGAACGCTCTCTCACCTTCCGCTTCCGGCGCTGACGCTTGCCTTGCCGTTCGCGGCTTACATTGCCCGATTGACGCGCATGAGCATGCTCGAAGCGCTGGGCGCGGACTTTGTGCGAACCGCGATGGCGAAGGGATTGTCGAGGCGGACGGTCATTTGGAAGCACGCACTCAAGCCCGCGTTTCTGCCCGTGCTGAGCTATCTCGGTCCCGCGACGGCGCAGGCCATGACCGGGTCGTTTGTGGTTGAGAAAGTCTTCGGCGTTCCCGGGCTTGGACAACATTTCGTCAACGCGGCGCTCAACCGCGATGCGGGGCTGATTCTGGCCACGGTGCTCGTCTTTGCGACGATGCTTGTTGCGTTCAACGTTGTCGTGGACGTGCTGTACGCCTGGCTCGATCCGCGCATCACGGAGGCCGTATGAACTTGCGGTTTCGCCAGACCGCTGCGGGACGTCGATTCGCGATTGCGGTCAGCGCGGCGGTTCTCGGCTTGCTCGTCGTGATGGGAATAACAACGCTGCCGGCATCGCTCCAATGGTACGATGTTCAAGAACTTGATACGGCGATTCGTCACAGACCGGCATGGGACCCCGTGGTGACACTGGATCGGTTTGAACCCGATCAATCCTTGCGGAAATCACTCTGGATCGGCACCTTGTACAAGGCGACCTCGTGGTTCGGGCACGACGATCTCGGTCGGAGCCTATTCTATCGAACGATGCCGGGGTTCCTGATCAGTCTCGCGATCGGGTTGGCGGCTGCGGCGATGGCGGTGGTGATCGGAACGGCCTGGGGCGCCGTCGCGGCGATGGCCGGCGGGCGAGTCGATATGCTGATGATGCGCGTCGTCGATCTGTTGTATGGACTGCCCTACATCCTGATGGTGATTTTGCTGAAGGTCGGCTTGACGCGTCCCCTGAGCGTGCTTTGTGGAGGCCATACACGGGCGGCTGATCTTGTCATTCTGCTCGTCGCCATTGGGGCGGTGAGTTGGCTGACCATGGCTCGCGTGATTCGCGGACAGGTGCTGTCGCTGCGGGCGCAGCCGTTTGTCGAGGCCGCCCGCGCCGCTGGCGCCGGACCGTTGTACATCCTAACGAGACACATCCTTCCCAACCTGATCGGGCCGATCATCGTTTATGCGACGCTGGTCATTCCGCAGGCCATCATGCAGGAATCGTTCTTGAGCTTTCTGGGCATCGGCGTCCAGCAACCGACGCCTTCGCTGGGCCGACTGGCCGCTGACGGTGTTCAGGCGGTGAATCTCTATGTGGATTACTGGTGGTTGATCGTGATCCCGTCCGGGGTGCTCGCGGCGACGCTGCTCGCGCTAAACTTCATCGGCGACTCGCTGCGCGATCGTTTTGATCCGCGCTCGGCACATAGGCCGGGGTTTTGAATCAGACCGCATCATCCTCCGCGGACGGAATCAGCGTCGATCCGCGAACATGGCAATCATGCACTTGGCGAGGTCCGACCGGGCGGGGTTCGTAGAATGGGCGGCCGCCAGGGCCGACTCAAAACCTCGGTCTCGCGTGAACCTGTGCGGGGTTGTTTCATCGGTCTCGATAGCGGTTCTTTCAATCGTGGTCGGCCCGGTCAATGGGAGCGCCTGCGATGAGATGACCTGTTCACCGCGAAACATGTAGCCCGCGGTGAACGCCAGGACCGCTGCCGCTGCGTAACGAACGAAAGAAGGAAACGGACGACTTGCGATGGAGCGCCTCGATACGGCCCCCTGGAGAGCGGATGCAAAGGGTACGCCATGGTCTGTAGGAATCCCCTCCGGCATGTTCGAACGCATGGTCGACACCGCCGCCATCAGCGACTCGTATTCAGTTCGGCAACGATCGCATCGTTCCCGATGTTCATCGAACGCGACCCGCTCGGCCGCAACCAACTCGTCGCCGATGGCATCGGCCAACAGGCTTTCAAATTGCTCGCAATTCATGCTTGTTCCTCGCTCTTCCATCGGGTTTGCAGTTGATCTCGGATGGCGCGAACCGCCCGAAGATAATGTGTTTTTGCCGTCGAAACGGAGACGCCGTGTTCTTCCGCGATTCGGGCGAACGTCAACCCGTCAAAGGTCTTCGCGATGAGAATGCTCCGCTGAACGTCGCTGATCGATTCCAGTCCCGTCGCCACGTCACGCCGAAGCTCATCACGTTCGGCTTGTGCCGAGGCCGAATCCACGCGGCTCGCGGGCTTCGCGTCCAGAAGTTCGTTCGGGAGCGTCTTGGCGCGTCGACCGCGGAACACATCGATGGATCGATTCAACGTCACGCGCCGCAGCCACGCCCGGTTCGACGACAACGGCGGCTTGTCGTTTGTCCGCATCCAGCGGAGAAAGACGTCCTGAACCACATCCAATGCGTCGTGATGCCGACCAAGAACGCGATAGGCCCATCCGTAGACTTCGCGACTGTGGCGGCTGAAGTCGTCCAGCGGCTCTTGCTCGATCGGCGTGGCCGGCCCCTTAGCGTTCATTTCGTTCTCTCGGCATCCGAGCCGTTACCATCAATTCGTAAGTTCGGTCGCGAAAGGCCGAGCCGTCAAACTCCCAACTAACGGATCCGTCGTCACGCAACTTGTCGCCGTTGTGAGCCACGATCTCGCCGGGCAGGTGAACAGCAACTTCAAACCCGTGACCGCCGAGTTCGGTAGTGATCTGGTGGCGTTTTCTTGCGCGGGCATAGGCGGTTTCGAAACGGACCATCGAATCGTCATCGTACCTCGCAGCGGATCGCAACGTCTCACGAAACGCGGACTGCAAGGCATTAACCGCCTGCTTCGACGCTTCGTCGAACATCGCGTTGCGATGCTCCTCGTCAAGCCCGGCCGCGCGATCCAACAGCGCATCAAGGTCCTGAGCCTCGGCGGTTTTCAGAATCGCCGTTCGCGCGGCAAGCCATGCGTCTTGCGGCAAGTCAGGATCGGATTCCTTCAGCGCCTCGCGAGTCAGCTCGATTTGCTTGTACGTCTCTACGCCGAAGCTTGCGGAGAGCAGCGTCTTCCGTTCATCCGGCGTCAGCTCCTCCATTGGTTTCTCAAGGAGTTTCTTGACGGAGTCATCGAAGCCCTGGTCCTGCCAGAACTGGATGGGGGACCAACTCCTCGGCGTGTAAACGCGGCGAAAATGAAGATACACGCCATCGTCTCTCGTCTCGCGCCTCAACGTCGTGGGAAATGTAAGATACAAGTCCGCGTCTCTGTCGCCCTTGCCTGCGAAGTTCGAGGGAAGCGGCTCGCCCGCCGCGAATTTTCGTTCCGTGCGCAGCGCGATGGTCTCCTTACCGTCGTCGTTCACCGACGAATCGCGGCTTACGTTCCAACCGCCTTCTCCGGCCGGAAGGGCATCGGCCGTCTCAAAGTCCTTGACCTCGCCTTCAAATTCCAACGAGATGGCGACCTTGCCGTCGGTTTCGACCGTAATCACTTCCTTTCGGCGAAGACACCCGCCCGTTGAAGCCAGCGTAACGATGGCAATCAATACCGCGCCATTCAGATTTTTCAGCAACATGGCTTATCCTCCGTCAATAGTTCCTATCGGGTCCACTGAATACTTGACGGACTCATCATTCGTTTGGATGACACAAATCCTATCGGAGTTAGACTTTTTTGAACGTTCGCGGCTACGGCCCAGCCCGGCTTATCGGGTCAGCAGTGCAAAGACTTCACGGTTGCCCCCATGCCCGCGGACCGGACTGTCCACCGTCCCGCGCACGCTCCAACCCGCCGCTTCGATGGCGGTGCGAACCGCTTGGAGCACGCCGGCAAGCTCCGATTCCGGCAACACACCTTCGACCAGCAGGTCGCGATCAGCTTCGTAATGCGGCTTGATCAACGTGACGATTTGGCCTCCTTTCCCAAGAAGGCCAAAAGCATTGGGCAGAATTCGCGCTTGAGGCGTCCACCCAACATCGATGGTTACAAGGTCGATCGGCTCGGGCAAAACGACGTGCATGGCGTTCGCGCGTTCATGGACGACAACACGCTCGTGCCTTCGCAAACGCCAGGCGAGGGTTCCGTAAGCCGTATCCACTGAATGAACTCGGGCCGCGCCGCGCTGCAACAGGCAATCGACGAACCCGCCGACGTGGCTGCCCAGGTCGGCACAGACGATTCCGGAGACGTCAATGTGGAAATGGTCGAGCGCGGCCGCTAACTTTTCGCCGCCGCGAGATACAAAAGATGAAGGTGGATCGGCAGGCATGAAGCGTCACGGTCCACGATTGGAGTGGACTCCACGGCGCAAGCAGAATCAGCCGTCACCAGTCTGGTTTCCAGCCGACAGATCTACTTCGACTTGGCGCCTAACGCCGCATTGACCCGCTTGGCCAATCGAGATTTTCGCCGCGCTGCGGTGTTTCGATGGATCGTGCCCTTCGCGGCGGTCTGATCGAGCGTCTTTGTGACGCGAACCAGCAACGCCTTGGCTTGCTCTTTGTTGCCGTCATGAAGAGCATCGGAAAGCTTTCGCGTTTCCGTCTTGAGCTCGGCCTTTCGTGCGCGGTTCCGCTCACGATTTCGTTCGTTCTGTTTGACCCGCTTGGCGGCGGAAGGCAGATTAGGCACGTTTCGATTCTCCGTAAATTAACGTCTTACCACCGATCAGTCTCGGTTCGTCAAGGCATCCAGTCTAGCACGAACATCGGAATAGTTATAGTCCTGTCGCAGAATAGCTCCATAGGTCGCCCGGGCATCGTCGTATTTGGACGCGGCCTCCTGCGCCCGTCCAAGCCAATATTGCATCGTTTTTGCCAGATCGTCGTCCGTAATCTCGTATTCCTGGGCCGCATCTTTGAGGGAGTTGATCGCCTGTACGAAATACCCTTTCCGAAAGAAGCACCGCCCAAGGAAGGTGTCCGCGGCCGCTCGGTTTTTGGGGTCGTTTCGGGCCGACTGTAGAAGAGGGATGGCTTCGTCAAACTGTCCCGCGTGAAAACGCCGCACGCCAAGCTCGAACCGCATTCGGTTGTCAGTCGGATACCGCTCCACACGATCCTTGAAGACGCTGAGTTCAAAGCGAAGCTGCTCGATTCGAGCTTTCTTGACGGCGTCCGCCTCGCCGGATTTCTGGGCATCCCGAACTGCCCGGCCCAGCTGCTTCATCCGAATGTCGTCAGCCAGCTGCTTCCACCGGTATTCATCCGATCGTTTGTATTCGGCGACCAAAACTCCGATCGCCTTCATTTCCTCGTCCTCTCGCTCGCGGCGACAGAGCATGTCGATAAACTGCTTGATAACCGCCGCATTCTCTGGATTCTGATTGAATTCGGCTTCCGCCTTGACGATCAGCTCGTCCATGCGATCGTCGCTGGTCACGCTGCGTTGCTGGTCGTGCAGGTCGGCCGCCTCTTCGGCATCGACAATGCTGTCTCGATAGGAACCGCCGTCCGAGTACTTTCCCTTGAGAATCGTGAGCTTCGTCGAAAGCCCTTTCAGCGCATTCTCAACCGTCGAGTCTTTCGGAATACGTCGTCGCCAGAGGTTGATGACCTCGACGCCCGAGGTGAATACCGCCACACCGAAAGCGTGCTCCGCCCGCGTCGCGGCGCGATCGCCGAGTTCCTCATACAATTGGACGAGGGATTGAAACTGTTTCGCGCTTGTCTTGGCGTTAGACTCCAGCGTCTTGTGCAACACGCCCGCCGACCAGCGCGCCGCATCCTCGGCGCGAAGACGGGAGCTGTTCTTCGCCAACGCCTCGACATAGGAAGTGTTGTCAGGGTCGCGGCCGAACAACCAAAGTGAATTAAGAAACGCCTGCTTCGGGTCCTTGTCGTTGACCGATCGCTTGAGCGTGTCGGTCAGCCCCGGCTTTTTCCCTCCGGTTTGGCGACGCGCCACCGCACATCCGTGCAGGGGCTTGAGCGCCTCCTCCACCGCGTCGGGCCAGAACTCCAGTCCGTTGACGTAATACTCGATGGCATAGTCGAACTGGCGCTTCTCTCCCAGTTCCCGCGCCCGCGCGAACCACTTGTTGGCTTTGGCGCGATCCTCATCCGTCGTCGGGAAGCGGGCATTCGTGTCAGAGGGTTCTTCTGGAACGCCGTTGTTCTTCTTTGCCATGAATGCCGATTAGCATTTCGGATTGAAATGCGTTGCCTCGCCTAGGCCGCCCTCAACGAACTCACGCGCCGCCACCGTTTCCATCTCGGAAACGATTCATAATCGTCGGACGGGTTTTGTTACTCTCGTCGTGGTAACCCTTTACAATGGGCAGACAGGGCATAGTATCATCCAAAGGAGCGCTGTCAAGCAAACCCAAGGCGCCGCCGGGTCGTCCTGATGGGATAGCCGATCTTGAAACCTCAACGACTGGCCAGCCTTCGCATCGTTCATTATCCCGATCCGGTGCTCAAGAGAGTAGCCGCCGATGTGCGAGAGTTTGGTCCGGACCTGGAGAAACTGGCCTCGCGCATGTTCGAGTTGATGCGCCTCGAACAAGGAGTCGGCCTGGCGGCCCCCCAGGTCGGCATCAGCCTTCGACTCTTCATCTGTAACCCGACGGGAGAACCGAGTGACGACCTCGTCTGCGTGAATCCGCAACTCGATGAATTGACGGGAGGCGAGGAAAAAGAAGAGGGATGTCTCTCCATCCCCGGCGCGACGGTGACCATGCGGCGCGCCGTCCAGGCCGTCCTGACGGCCTACGATGTCAAGGGACAACTCTTTCGGCGGAGTGGAACCGACTTGATCGCGAGAATCTGGCAGCACGAAGTGGATCACCTAAACGGACGGCTGATCATTGACAATCTGTCTCCATCCGATGAAATCGCAAACCGCCGCGTGCTTCGCCAGCTTCGGAGCCAATTCAAGCCCGCCACAAACACCCGGTGACCGAATCATGCGCATCGTATTTCTTGGATCAGGCGCTTTTGCCGTGCCCACGCTGCGACGGCTCGCCGACGGCCTGCATGAGTTGGTTCTTACGGTGACGCAACCGGCGCGGAGCAGCGGGCGCGGCCTGAAGCAGACCCCGACACCGGTCATGTGCGCGGCCGACGAGCTGGGGCTTCCTGCCGTTGAAACGCCCAACGTCAACGCGCCTGAGTTTGTCGATCGCATCCGATCGTTGAATGCCCGGCTGATAATCGTGGTCGCCTTCGGACAAAAACTGGGGCCGGAGTTTCTCAGCGCGGCCCCCGGCGGCGCCGTCAACCTGCACGCCTCCTTGCTTCCGAAATACCGCGGCGCCGCTCCGATTCAATGGGCCGTTGTTCGCGGTGAATCCGAAACCGGAAATACGGTCTTTCGTATCGTGAGCCGCATGGACGCCGGTCCGATCCTCTCGCAAAACGCCACGCCCATCGACCCAACCGAAACCGCCGGTGAACTGCACGATCGCCTGTCCGAGCTTGGGGTTCAGACCGTGCTTTCGGCGATCGAACAATTTGTCGGGAACACGAATCCGCCCGGCAGAAATCAGGACGATTCCCTGGCGACGCTTGCCCCGAAGATCAAGAAAACCGATGGAATTGTGGATTTTTCAAGACCCGCGCGACAGGTGGTGGACCACATTCGGGGAATGACGCCTTGGCCCGGCGCCACCGCGCAATACGTCGCCGCGAACGGGAGATCGGAAACCGTGACCATCGTGCGCGCCGGAATCTCTGACGTGCGTGCCACTGCCGCCCTGATGCCGGGACTTGTAACCGACTCGCTCACCGTGAACGCCGTCGACGGAACCCTGAACATCCTCGAAATCAAACCCGAGTCCGGACGAGTGATGTTTTGGCGGGACTTTGTGAACGGTCGTCATGTCCGACCGGGCGACCGGTTCGTCACGCTCGGCGCCGTCAACGAGAATCATCCGCCAGCCGCAACGTGATAAGCGCCGAAAAATATTTCTCGTCGGACGCCGGGATTCGTACGCTGACGAACGGGATCGAGCGGCATAACGCCGCCAGCTCTCGAACGGCGTCGATCGGCTTGACCAGCAGGTTGGTCAGACGCACGTCGTCTTCTCGGCGCAACACTGTGCATTCGATCATTTCGTCATGGCGAAGCACGCGAAACGTCTGGCTCGTTCCCGGCTTCGCGGATTCCCACGACTGCCGAAGATCATCCGACGGGGCCGCGAATCCCAGCAATTGACCGTTCACGCCGAGGATACGATCACCCGGCTGAAGTCGACCGTCGGCGGGCGTGAACGGTTCAACGCTGAGCACTTCAACCCAACCCGGACCGCCATCCTGTCGCATCTCGATGCCGAGTCGACCCGGATCAAAAAGTTCCGACGGATCGCGCGCTCCCCATACGGCTTGATTCAGCAACGACGCGGATTCGCTCTCCGCCTGGGCAAGCCACCGTTCCATGACGGTCGCGGCCAGTTGTCCTTGAAGGAGAGCGATGGCCGCATTTTTCTCAGAGTTTTCTCGAAACGCCCGAGCGTCTGCTTGATCGCCCAGTCCGGCGGAAAAGCCGATCTGGGCATCCAGAATCCGCTCTAGGTGATCCCGTGTCAGTGTAAGAATGAACCAATCGCCGACGGCGGCCCAGCTCGGTTCAAGTCGCGCGGCGAGTTTCATCCACGCAAACTTCGATGATAACGCGTAGCTGCCCATCGGAACCGAGTGAATCGTGACGCCAAGGTGCGATTGAGTGCGGACCGCAAGAGCTTCGCCGACATCGCTCTCTTCGACGGCGGAAATTAGGCCGCGAAGCGAGTCGGCCACCTGAACCCCCGCGTCCGCAAGATATCTCGCTTCCTTGGCCTCCACGAGCAAGGCAAGCTGAGGCGCTGAACCGTCAGCGCGAAGGTCCTGATCCCAGGCCAGAATCACATGATGGCCAAGCTGGAATCCTTCGTGTTCGGATGCCGTATCGTTGCGACTTAACCCGGAAAGAAGCCTCGCGTAGCGATGAAACGTGCCCCCCGGCCGCTCGCCTGTGGCCGTAAGAAGACCGGACCAGTCCACCCTGGTCAGATAAGCCCCCAGAGTCGTGCGCGGCAACGACAACATTCGTTCGACGGCGCGGCTCGAGACCGCCGAACCCATACCGGTGGATTGACTGGTCCCACGCAATGCAACGTCGATTCGTGAACCGTCGGAGTACAGCCCGATCACGATGCGGCGTCGCAACGGTTCGACGAAGCCCGATGAAACGCCGGCGCCTTCGGCGGCAGTATCGTGATCGGCGGAATAAACGACCGCCAGGGGGCGATTTGGCAGATACGCCGACAACTCTCGAAAGGACAGGGAGAGCGCCAGGTTGTCTTCACCCCGCCCCGCCATTAAACGGAGAATCGATCCCAGCAGCGCCCAATCTCCGCCCGATCTGGCCAGCGCAGCCACCCGACCTCGCACGCAGACCGTCATTCCGCTGTCGGTTCGAAACACCTGGGCACCGGCCGCGACGTCGACCTCATTCAATCGTTCCTTTGGAAACCAACGCTGGAGCACTTCAACTTCGGGAACTCGAATGAGCCAAATCGCCTGACCCAGTTGCGACCACGAGGGCGCAACCAACCCCACTTCGGATCGCATCAGATCTTCCGCGTCGATGCGACTGTTCCGTCCGATCAACTCTCTGATGGCCGACCGAACACTCGGAGTCGTGGACTCGTCCGTTTCACGGCCTGTTAGGAGCGGTACAAAACGCCAGATCCGCGTTCGTTTCAGTGCTTGGTCAATATCCGGCAATCGTTGAAGTGAAATAAACAGGTTGGTTGAGGCCGGAACGAATTGCGTGATCGAATCCTGTTCGAGAGGCTGCGCCAAAATGCTCGTGGTCGAGATCAGCGTGAGCACCGTGACCGCGACAAACCGCCGTGCAAGTACGAATCGACACCGAATCCAAAACCCTGGCGAATGCGTCAACGGACTCCTCAAGGGTTGAGCAACGGCACTCCACGAGTGGGTCAACATAAGAAGCAAACTGTGCGCGGGTTTCATGCGTTGGATGAGCAGGGGCAAGTTGTCATGCCGCGAACCCTAGGGAGTGTGGGATTCAGCCGCGCCCCCACGATCATCCGGAATGGTCTGCTCCGATGAGTTGCTTTCGATCAACCCATGACGCCCGCCGGGCGACACACCGGAGATAGGTCGACCCGTAGACGGGTTCGAAGCGTCGGGTCCTGACCGGTTCGATCGCTCCTTTGCTTCTTCAAGGATGTTCAGCATTTGGAGAATCGTCAGATCAAGAGCCTGCTGGAGCGACGTCCCGGTCTCGCGCATCCGCACATGGGTCCGCTCGACGATCTCATCCAACGCCTGCTCGGTGGATATTTTGGAATCCGTTCGAGCGGCTTCACGCCCGGCCCCGATGCCCGAGTCGCTCGAGGGAAACGTTTCCTGCCGGAACGGGGGCGCGACGATCTGCTGAATCCCCGCGACTTTCGACTCCTGCCGCCGGTCAAACACTCCCAGAAATGCCAACGCGATCACCGCCGCCGCAGCCAGCGGTCCGCCCGCATACACCGCAAATCGAAGCCTTCGCCACGGACGCGGAACATCCACGCAAGCCATCAAACGATCAGCAAAACCCGCCGACGTTTCTCCCGGTTCTCGGTCAGATCGAAGGATGTGCCCGCTGACTTCCAGCAGGGCGAGCGCACGGCGACACTCACCGCAAGCCAGCCGATGAGCCCCGAGTTCGATGGCAAGAGACGGCGAAAGCTCTCCGTCCAGAAACGCGTCAAACAGTTGGCGGGCCTGTTCGCAGTGCATGGCCTATATCAATCCCGATCACGCCGCGACGCTCCATTGGTCGCAACGTGTTCTTTTACACCGCTCGCTGCGAAAGATTGCGGAACTCGCTTGTTTCTACTGCCGCACTCGATTCCAGAAGGTCCCGGAGTCGGCCGCGAGCACGGTGCAGGTGGCTCTTGACCGTAGCGAGCGGCAATTCCAACACACGAGCAATCTCGTGGCAGCCGAACTCGTGGCGATAAAACAGCAGGATCGCGGCGCGCTGTGGTGGGCTGAGTTGCTCCACCGCCTGCCAGACAAGGCCTCGAAGGCGCCCGGCTTCTTCCGATTCGATCACGGTTTCGCCGCTTTGTTCCGTTGCTTCCAACGATTCCGGGTTCAGCTCCGCCGTCGCCCGCTTCTGCCGAAGTCGATTCAGGCATACCCGATAACCGATCGTAAACAACCATGTGCTGAAACGATACTCGCAGGAAAACGAATCCAGCGACGCAAACGCCTTAAGGAATGCACTCTGGCAGATATCCTCGGCCTCATGGTGGTTGTGGACCATCCGCCAGATGAACGCAAACAAGCGGTCCTTGTGAAGGTCCACGAGCTCGCGCATGGCGGCTCGGTCACCCGACCGCGCGCGGCCTACCAAATGTCGTTCTCGGTCGCGAACGCTTGTTTCCGGGGCCAAAGCGAGTCCTCCCCACATGCATATAGCCGTCGCAGCTCGGATTGGTTGCGGCGGCGGCACCTACGGTTACAATCGAATCAAATTATAGGCCATTTGAGCGTCGAGCCAAGTTTTCATCTAAGTATATATCCAGCATGGGTTTATGTCAAAGCCAAAGACCGATTCAGCCATCTGTACCAACCGCAAAGCCCAGTTTCGATTTGAAATCCTGGAAAAAATGGAGTGCGGCATCGTTCTTATGGGGTCGGAAGTCAAAAGCCTACGCGACCGCAACGCCTCCATCGACGAGGCTTACGTCCGAATCGATGGCGACGAACTCTGGCTGATCGGTTCCCATATCGCCCCCTATGCGTTTGCCAATACGCAGAATCACGAGCCGCTTCGAAAACGAAAGCTCCTCGCTCATCGTGGAGAAATCCGCAAGTTGCGGCCCAAAGTGGAACAACGAGGGCTGACGCTGGTTCCCATGCGGGTTTTCTTCAATGAACGCGGCATTGCCAAAGTGACGGTCGGACTTGCAAAGGGCAAGACCCTAGGCGACAAGCGTCAGACCCTCAAGGCCCGCGACGCCAAGCGGGAAATCGACCGGGCCATGCGCCGTCGGTAGTGCATTCACTTGCCAGTCGCGGAAGCATCTATCGAAACAATGCTATCACCTCACCGATCCACCTCGCCCATCACTACATCGATGGAGCCGATGATCGCGGGCACGTCGGCCAGCAGAACGTTGCGTGCGACATGCTGGGTGATGGAAAGATTGCAAAAGCACGGACCGCGAGCTTTCACACGCGAAGGAATGGCCGACCCGTCGCCCGCAACGAAAAACCCAAGCTGCCCGCGCGGGTTCTCGATTTCGACGTACACCTCCCCCGCCGGAAGTTTGAGGCTGGTGCACTTGGCCGCGCGAAAGTCCCCGGGCGGCAGCGCGTCGAGCGCCTGACGGATGATCCGCACTGACTGGGTCATTTCCACGACGCGGACATAATAGCGGCTCCAGCAATCGCCGACGCTCACGCCCCGGGGAATCTCGTCTGACCCGCCGGGCCGACCGACCGGCACGTCAAACTCATACTTCTCATAGCCGTCATACGGAAGCACCTTTCGCAGGTCCCATCGGATGCCGCTCGCCCGCAGACACGGACCCGTAAGTCCGAAAGCGATCGCGTCGTCGAGGCTGATGATGCCGACGTTACCGGTACGCTTCACGAAAATATGGTTGAAGCTGAGCAGGTTATTGTAGTCGGCGATCTTCGTCTCGAAATAATCGAGAAACTCGCGGCAGCGATCGACCCAACCGGCGGGCAGGTCGTCGTGCGCGCCGCCGATGGTGAGGTAACTGTAGGTAAGCCTGGCTCCGCACGCGGCCTCGAAAAGGTCAAGAATCATCTCGCGCTCGCGGAAGCAATATAGAAACGGCGTGAACGCCCCCATGTCGAGTCCGTAAGTGCCCAGCGAGACCAGGTGCGACGCGATTCGGTTGAGCTCGGCGAAAACCACGCGGATGGCCTGCCCGCGCGGCGGAACCTGTACGCCGCAAAGTCGCTCGACGGCGATGGCGAACGCCTGGTTGTTGTTCATCCCCGCGAGATAGTCCATGCGATCGGTGTAGGGAATGTACTGGTACGGCTGAAGGTTCTCACCGATTTTTTCGGCGCAACGGTGCAGATAACCAATGTGCGGAACAGCGTCGAGAACCATCTCGCCGTCGGTGCGCAGGACGACGCGCAGCACGCCGTGCGTCGAAGGGTGCTGCGGACCCATGTTGACGAGCATCTCCTCGGTCTGAAGGTCCTGCTGCTGGACGCGGTCGCCGCCGCCAAAAACGTCGATTTCCGATTCCATAAAGGTGTCGGTCATTAGTGCCTCGGATTCGTCAGCTCAAACTCCGTCGTAGCCGGGATGCCGTGATACTCCAACGGAAAATCGTAGTCCTTTCGCAACGGATGGCCTTCCCAGTCGTCCGGACAAAGAATCCGCCGCAGGTCGGGATGCCCGCTGAAGTGGATTCCCATTAGATCGTACGCTTCCCGCTCATGCCAATCCGCTGCGGGCCACACGTGCGCCACCGACGGTATCACCGGCTTGTTCCGATCGGTCTCCACGCGCACGGCGAATTCATGCGTTTGCGTTTTCAACTCCAACGGCCGATCCACCGGAACCGAGTAAACGTCGTAAACGCAGGCGAGCTTCTCATCCGCTAGAAGGTCCAGCGCCGTGACACACCGCAAGAAATTGAATCGCAACCGCGGATCGTCGCGGAGGAACAACGCGACCTCGGGCCAACGATCAGCGGAAACCTTCAAATACGGATGCCCGACTTCCAGCACGGCGTCGCCCGCCGCGTCACCGAATCGTTCCTTCAGCAGTCGACAAATCTCTTCCGGCGCCATGTTGATCTCCCGAACACCTACCGAGCCACCGCGAGGCGGTAGAGTATCCGAAGAAGCATTTCCGGCCAATAGTCATTTCGCTTCTTGCCGGAGCGCGGGTCCCTGAAAGTTCCGGCGAGGAATCAATCCGAACGCGGAGCGCGAGCGACGGGCCTTAGTTCCCGCGACCTATCATCATTCAAGACCCCGCGCTGGCGCGTGGATTCGGATCGGCGATGCGCGCCGCCCGCCGAAAGTGTCACGGCCCCCCGCAGCGCAATGCCTGAATCATCTACGGCGGCGTCGGATAAATCGGATCAGCGGCGGCTCGGCTCATTGCGCAGGCCGCCCAGCTGACATGACCGATTGTCATACAACCGAGAGAGGAGCATTGCGACTTCGTTGGGGTCGGTCACACGATGAGATGCCGCCGTGTCTCCTTCGCCGACCTTCACGGATAGATCGTGGTCGCCAAGTGTCGAAAAAACCGTCTCGTCCGTCACGTCGTCGCCGGCGAAGAAAACGGCCGACGCGCCGATCGCGCCGCGAAGGTGCTGCAAAGCCGCTCCTTTGCTGGTTTCCACGACGCTGATCTCAAAGACCTTCTTTCCATGCAGCACGTGACCGCCCGCATGTCTCGCCGGTCCGTCCCGCAGTGCTTGCAGCGCGGCCTCTGCAGAGCGGTCCTCGACATTGCGATAATGAAACGCCGCCCCGCCCGGTTTCTCTTCGACCAGTGCGCCCGGCGTCGCCCGAGCAATGGCCGCAAACTCTCGGCATATTCGATCGCGCAAAGACTGAAGCTCGCCTGGAACCGGCGTCCCGGCCTGGAAGGACGATTCTCCGCCATGACTTCCCACGAGGTGAACGGCCGGCGGCACATCGATCATCTTGGAAAGATCGCGCAACGCCCGCCCGGAGACAATTGCAACATGCGTGCTGGGAAGCAAGGACAGATTGCGGAGCGCCGCGACCGCTTCTTGAAGCGGACGAGCGTCGCCCGGATTGGCCACGATGGGCGCAAGCGTGCCGTCGTAGTCGCACGCGACCAACAGAATTGGAACGCGAGCCAGTTCGTCAATTCGCGATGGAAGCGCGCTCACTCGTCAACGCCCGAAGAAACTCGTCGGCCCACTTGAAGACGTCATTTCGCCGTACCGCGGCCCGAAGCGCCGTCATGCGAACCCGCGCCTCGCGCGGCGGCAGTTCGATCGCTTGCGCCAAAACGCCGGCCATCCCGTCGATGTCGTATGGATTCACCAGCAGAGCCCGCCGCAACTCCTGAGCCGCTCCGGCGAATTCACTGAGCACGAGAATGCCACCGTGATCGGTTCGCGAGGCCACATACTCCTTGGCCACCAGATTCATGCCGTCTCTGTACGGTGTCACCAGCATGACATCCGCGGCTCGATAATAGGCGACCAATTCCTCGCGCGTCAGATTTCGCCTAAAGAAATGAATGGGAATGAGCCCCGGCTCGCTGTACTCGCCGTTGATCTGCCCCACCAGTTGTTCGATCTTCGCCCGCATGTCGGCATAGTCGCCCACCACCTCGCGACTCGGCACGGCAACCTGAAAGAATACACAATTCCTGGCGGAAATCGTTCCGCGCGAAAGCAACTCGCCAAAGGCACGAAGCCGGGCGTCGATGCCCTTGGTGTAGTCCAGTCGATCCACGCTGAAGATGATGCGCCGGTCGGCGCCGACACGGTTTCGAATCGCCTCGACTCGCGCCCGCGTCTCATCGGTGTCGGACAGCGCGGCGAACGACTCAACGTCAATGGAAATCGGATATGCCCCAACACGGATCATCCGACCGTCGAACTGAAGAGCGGAATCAGTTCCTTCGGCCTCCGTGTAGTTTCTGGCGACGCGCGAAAAATTCTGCGCCGCCGCGCGCGTCTGAAACCCGATCACATCCGCGCCCAGTAGTCCTTCCAGCAACGGACCGCGCCACGGCAGCCACGAAAACAGCTCCGTCGGCGGAAACGGTATGTGCAGGAAGAAACCGATGCGCAACTCCGGTCGAAGTTCGCGAAGCATCCGGGGCACAAGCTGCAAGTGATAATCGTGAACCCACACGACATCTCCGGCTTCGGCAACGTCCGCCGCCGCTCGAGCGAATCGCTCATTGACCGCCGCGTACGGCTGCCACCACCTACGGTGAAACTCCGGCGTCCGGATGGCGTCGTGGTAAAGAGGCCAAAGGGTTCGGTTGGAAAATCCGTTGTAAAATCCGTCAATTTCCCGTGCCGTCAAAGTCATCGGCACGATCTGAATGCCGTCATGCCGGAATTTACTGATGGTTTCCCCGGCATTGCCCGTCCAACCGACCCATGTTCCGCCACGAGCGCGCATGATGGGCGTCAGCGCGGTCGCGAGTCCGCCGTGGCTTTGCTCCCAGCGCGTCTTGCCTTGTTTGCGTACGCGATGCACGGAGAGGCGATTGGCCACAACGATCAATCGTTTCTCCGTATCCATTCATTCTCCTTGTCGGGGTTGGACTCATCTTACGACATCTTGCCTTCGTTCGCAACCCGTTGGCGCATACGGATTTGCGCGAATCGCCGCCTATTTGAAATCCCTCGACAGCCTCGGTAGTTCGACCGTCGCCCGTTCGATGTCTTTCAACTGCCGCGCCATGACGTGAAGCACACGGCCCAATCGTTCCACGCGTCCTCGAACGAACACGAGTTGAGCGTATACCGCCGCATCGCGGAATTGTTCGTAAATGTCCGGACGCACGATCAAATCGATCCGCCCGGTCTCATCCTCGATGGTCATGAACATCACGCCCTTGGCCGTTCCCGGTCGCTGCCGAAACAGCACGATGCCCGCCACGCCAACGAATCGCCCCGTCGGCGTGCGACGCACGTCCTTGACCTCAGCGGCAGTGATCGCACCCATCCGCGCCAAGCGGTCGCGGATGAAGGACACGGGATGCGCCTTGAGCGACAATCCGACGGCCGCATAATCCTGCCCAACATCAAGCGCCGGAAACGCGGTTGGAATCACCGCCGCCCCCGGTTCGGTCGGCAGCGAATCCAACAACGGCAAAGAATGACCTTGCAAACGACGAATCTCCCACAACGCCCGGCGTCGTTCCAAACCCATGGAGCGAAAAGCGTCCGCCCGCGCGAGCATCAGCAGCGCGCTTCTCTCCGCACCGCTGGCCCGCCAAAGATCGAAGGGTGACGAAAATCCTCCGCGATGCTCAACGGCCTCGTCGATCTTCCTTGCCTCGCGTTCGCGCAGGCCGTTGACCTGTCGCATGCCGAGTCGCATCGCCCGCCCGTTGTCCTCGATCGTGCAATCCCATCGGCTGTGGTTCACGTCGATCGGACGAACCTCGACGCCGTGATCGCGCGCGTCGCGGACGATTTGCGCCGGAGCGTAAAAGCCCATCGGCTGGCTGTTGAGCAGCGCCGCCGCGAACACCGCCGGGTAATACCGCTTGATCCACGCCGAGGCATAGACCAGCAGCGCGAAGCTCGCCGCGTGCGACTCCGGAAAACCGTACTGGCTGAACCCCTTGAAACGCTGAAAGCACCACTCGGCGAAGCCGCGATCGTAACCGTTGCGCACCATGCCTTCGACGAACCGCCCCGGAAAATTCGCAATATCTCCCTTGCTCGTCCATGCGGTGATGGCGCGGCGAAGTTTTTCTGCTTCGCCGGGCGTGAACCCCGCCGCCTTGATCGCCAGCGCCATGACCTGTTCCTGAAAGAGCGGCACGCCCAGCGTCTTGCCCAGCACACCGCGAATCACCTCATCGGCGTATTCGACTTTTTCCTCGCCGTTGCGACGCCGCAGAAAAGGATGGACCATCTCTCCCACGATCGGACCGGGCCGGACGATCGCCACCTCGATCACCAGATCGTAAAAACAGCGCGGCTTGAGGCGCGGCAGCATGGTCATCTGCGCCCGCGATTCGATCTGGAAGACTCCCACGGTGTCGGCGGCTTCCATCATGTCATAAACGGCGGGGTCTTCGGCGGGAATCGTCGCCAGCGTAAGCGATGAAGCCACGCGATCCAATCTCGAAACGTACTGACCGCCATCGTCACCCTCCATTCCGTGAGCACTTATCCTAAAACCTTGCGAGCCGCGGGCTTCAGCCCGCGCGGCCCGGCGGATTCCCGCG
>CAZAMB010000026.1:26950-37086 GCA_964486335.1 uncultured Phycisphaera sp.
GCCAGTTCGAACATGCGGTCCTGCTTGTAGTGGTTCCGGCCCCCCTGCGTCCCCCTCAATTCCGTGCCCACTTAACCAAAACCCTGGCGCGCGGCGGGCTTCCGCCCGCGCGGCCCGGCGGATTCCCGCGCACAAATGCGCACTGGACTTCGCCGCAAGCGCCGACAATCCGGTTTTCGGAGAGCCTCGATGCTTTTCGTTCCGCTCCGCACGATCATCCCGGACGTTTCTCCGTCCTTCGTCGCTGCGTCGCTCGGTCGCTTCGTGGCTGTTGATCAGATCGAGCGCCTTGCGAATGCACGTGAGCATGCCCAGCCCCAGCACGTCCACCTTGAGCATGCCCATCGCCTCGATATCGTCCTTGTCCCATTCGATAACCGTCCGATCCTCCATCGCGGCGTTTTCGATGGGAACGAGTTCGCAAAGCGGTCCGCGCGTGATGACGAATCCGCCGACGTGCTGCGAGAGGTGTCGCGGAAACCCGATCAACTCGCGAACCAGTTCCACAAAGCGCCGAACCGTCGCATCGTTCGCGTCGAACCCCAGCGCCGTCAGCTGCGCGGGCACGTCGCCGCTCGCCGAGTCGGCATACGGATTTTTCTCCCACGAATCGACTCGCTTGGCGATGCGATCCACGGCGTCCAGCGAAAAACCCAGCGCCTTGCCCACGTCGCGAACGGCGCTGCGACGCCGATAGGTGATGACCTCGGCCGTCAGTCCCGCCCGGTCGCGTCCGTACTTCTGATAGATGTACTGAATGACCTCCTCGCGACGCTCATGCTCAAAGTCGATGTCGATGTCGGGCGGCTCGTCGCGCTCCCGACTCACAAACCGTTCAAACAGAACATCGATGCGATCGGGATCAACGGCGGTCACGCCGAGGCAGTAGCACACCGCCGAGTTCGCCGCCGCGCCGCGACCCTGGCACAGGATTCCCCGCCCTCGCGCGAACATGACCAGATCATGCACCGTCAGAAAATACGGCGCGTAGTTCAGCTCCTCGATCAGCGAAAACTCATGCTCGACCTGCCGCCGCACCTTGTCGGGCACGGCCCCATCGTAGCGCCCCGCCGCGCCTTGCCATGTCAGCGCTCGCAGGTGTTCCATCGGCGTCACCCCCGGTGGACACGTTTCGTCGGCGTATTCGTAACGAAGCTGATCGAGATTGAATCCGCTCGCCCGCTGCGCGATCTCGACCGCGCGAGCCAGCGCGTCGGGCCGATCGGCGAACAGACGGACCATCTCCTCAGGCGGTTTGAGGTATCGCTCGCCGTTGGGAAACAGCCGATACCCTGCTTCCGAAATCCTGCAACCGTGACGAACGCAGGTCAGCACGTCCTGCAAAACGCGGCGCTGCGGCACGTGATAATGAACGTCGTTGACCGCGACCGGCGGAATACCGAATCGCTCGAATAGCTCCGACAGTCGCTTGAATTGTTCCGCGTCGTCGCATTCGCGAAGTCGCGCGACCGCAAGCGACAATCGATCGTCGTCGAAGACCTCGCACAGCGAACCGAGCGCACCGGCCACGTCAGGCGGTGCGTCGCGCGACAACATCACGACGCCCAGCATCCCCTGTTGATGTTCCAACAGATCGGAGAAAGTGAGCCGACACTCGCCCTTCTCCGCGCGTCGCTTGCCGAGTGTCAGCAGCCGGCACAATCGCCCGTAGGCCGCCCGATCCGTCGGATAAACCAGAATCGAAAGCCACGCCGGCTCGGCCAGGACCAGTCGGCAACCGACGACCAGCGGAAGGCCGACCTCCTTCGCGGCCACGTGCGCGCGAACGATCCCCGCCAGCGAGTTCCGGTCGGCCACGGCTACGGCTTCGTAATCCAGTTGAGCGGCCTGTCGTACCAGTTCGTCGGGATGACTCGATCCGTGCAAAAAAGTGAAATTGCTCGTAACCGCCAATTCGGCGTATCGAATTCGATGACCCGGTGGTCTCGCGGCCGAACCCTCTCCACGATCCGGTCGCCGCGCCGCCGCCTGCCGGTACGGATGAAGATGCGCCTTGTGATGAGAAAGATCAGGCATCGTATGGAATCCTGAATGGCGCGCCGAACCGAGCCGCAGGCTTCAGCCTGCGCGGCCCGGATCGCGCGAACGAAAGTTCGCGGATCAATCGGCCAAGTCTTTCTGCGTTGCCACTGAGAGCAATCGCAATCCAATCGTAGCGAGCCGCGAACTTCAGTTCGCGCGGACTTCAGTTCGCGCGGACTTCAGTTCGCGCGGACTCCCGGAGAGTTGGACGAGTCACCCGCTACGTTTGCACTAGGAATGCTCTAAAGGCAAACGCAGAACGAATGAACCCTGGCGAGCCGCGGACTTCAGTCCGCGCGGACTCGGGCCACAGGGCAACCCACGGATTTCATGGTTCGGCCCGTGCTGATTGGGCAAATCATTCTGCGTTCCTACTTAGATGTTCCATCGCGCTACAAACCTGATGAAAAACAATTTCTTTGTTCCGAAGCACCGGCTTCCAACCGGTGTAAACAACTCCCCGTTTGTGGCACCGGTTTCCAACCGGTGCAAACGCACGTCGAATGTCATTCAACAGGCTGTCACGCCCATTCGCCGTGAACGAACCACGCGCCCGACGCTCCGTCGCGAAACACCCACAGCCAATCGCCCTCGAGGTCCACCACCATGTAGTAATCGCGGAACAGTTCCGTCGGGGTCGCGCAAGGTTCCGCTCGACCCCACCACGGAAGAGCAATCCGCTCCGGCCCCATACACCGATACACCCGCCGCTCGCGCCCCCGCCAGTACAGCCACACCAGCGGCCCGTCGGGCGCCACGGTCAGAACGCGCACCGGCTCCGGCCGGCCGAACAACCGCGACGGCCGCGCCGCCGGATGCGCCCTCGGTTCTTCCCTTTGCCGCTGATTCGTTCTCGCTCCATCCGTCTCGCTCCAGGAGGAAAACGCATACGCCTGTTCCGGAACGTAAGTTTCCACGGGATCCGCCACCATGACGTTCTCCAGCCCCAATCGCTCGATGAGGTGATCGAGCAGTTGCGACCACGACGACTCATGAGGCGACCGCGCCGTCGCGAAAACATCCGGCCACAGCCCGGTTTGTCCGTGCTCGATGCGCTCCGTTCGCTCCGCGCGAAGACGGATTTCCTCGACCCCGTAGCCAAGGTGCAGTCGTTCCAGTCGCGGACGAAGCAGCGTCCACAGGTGCTTTCCGTCGCGACTGGCGCTCGACAATCGCAGCGCGACCGGAATCGTCGTCGCGTCGATGCGCTGAAACGAAAACGTCAGAGCGCACACGCCGCTTTCCTGTTGACCGAGACGCTGGACCAGATCGGCCAGCAACGCCCGGCACGCGGCCTGCACGGCTTCGATGCACGTCACGGGACCGTCAAACACGTGCGACACGTCCAGCGGCTCGCAAGGCCGAATCGGCTCGATGAGTTCATCGGACCCCTCGCCCAACGCCTGATCCATTCGCCGAGTCAGCTCGCGTCCGAACCGCTCGGCGAGTTCCAGTCGCGGAAGGTTCAGCAGTTGCCCGATCCGTTCGACACCGATTTCACACAACGCCTCGCACGTCGCGGCATTCACGCGCAGCGCCGACACGGGCAACGGCGACAGCGCCTCGCGCACCGCGCCGGCGTCAACCACCGAGATTCGCTCGGCAGCGCATCGGGACACGGCCTGCGCGCAGGCGAACGTCGGCGCGACGGCCAGCCGTGACTCAAATCCAAGTTGCCGGAGAGATTCGCCGACTCGCTCCGCCAGTTTGGCTTCGCCGCCGTACAAATGCGCGCAGCCGGCGATGTTCAGAAGCAATCCGTCGGGATCGTCCGGGGCGACGACGGGCGAAAATCGAAACGCCCACCGCGCCAACCGCCCAAGCTGACGACCATCCTCGTCGGGCGCGTGAGGCTCGACGCAGACGCGGCAGTCGCGCAACAGCGATCGCGCATGAGCAACCGTCATCCCCGCGCGAACGCCCGCCCGCTCGGCGCGCTCACACGCGCGAGCCACGACCTCGACACCCTTCACCGACTCCACCAGCAGCAGCGTCTCCGCTTTACGCGGGCAGGCGGCGGATCCGTTCGCCGCGCCGGACGACTGTCGAAGGCGCCGTCGCTGCGCCAGTCGGATCGGCCAGCGGGGCAGATAAACGGAGAGTGCATTCGACACGGTCCCACTCCACACGCCACACGTTCGCCGCCGCTCCCCAATGCAATCCCTTGCATCGCAACAATTCAATCATCCACGCCGGATTCACGCCCCCGGCGTCGCCGTCGTTCGTCGCCACATTTCGCACCAGCCAGCGCGTATGGGCCGCCGACGGTTCAACCTGTTCCCACGGCGGACGCGCGAACAACACCGTGGAGGCGTGGTTCTTCGCCGCCAGCTGCACCCTGCGTGTCGCGGCCATGTCGAGGTCGCTCCCATCGGCGACGACGACGCCCACGGCCGGCGATCGCAACGCCAGATCAACGGCCCACAACCGATCCGCTGGACTGCGGGGCGCAACGAACAACGACTGTTGCAGAAAAGTTTGATCCGCAATCCCTCGACGAAGGACTGCCGGATAGGGAAAACACTTTCGCCCGATCCACACCGTCCATCGCGAGGATTCGCAGGCTTCCCGTGCGCGCCGGGCAAGATGAAGGAACACGCCCACCGGCGGTCGCCAGTGCCGGGTGGAGTCTCGCGATGCGTCCGCCGGCGCAAGCCCGAACCACTCGTGCAGTCCGCCGCGCGGCAATCCGCCGCCCAGCGCCGCGTCCACTTCCGCCCATCCGGCGGAAAACACCTCGTTGGGTTGCTGCCCGGTGTGACCATGCCCGACGCGCCTGCGTTCGATGGCTCGGATTTTCTCGACCAGAGCCGGATTCATAACCGCTTCCCCAACCAACGTTAGGTATATGTTAGCATATCCGGCGGCGTGCGGCAAGGGGGATCACAGGGGGTCCGATTCGCCTGCCAAACAAATTCATTTCCCGCGAGCCGCGGACTTCAGTTCGCGCGGAACCCCGATGATGTGGACGACCTATCCGCTACGTTCGTACCGACCCCGCGTCAGGGCTTCTCACCGGAAATGCGATCGCGAAGGGCCGATTCGATGCGGGAACGGGATTCGGGCGATAGTCCGTCAAGGGCGACATGATCGGCGTCCGAACCGACGCGACGCCACGCCTCGCGCAGCGACAGCATCTGTTGACGGTACACCCGGCACGATCGACAGATCAACGCATGAACCCGAACCGCGATCCGCTGAGAGGTCGGCAGGTCGCCGTCGAGCGACATCGACACCAGCCGAGTGGACTCGGAACACTTGAGCGTCAGAATCGTTCGGACGGCCTTAAGAATGGAAACGCCTCCCAATCGATCAGTCTCGGTCCCGTCGTTGCGAGCCGCGGACTTCAGTCCGCGCGGCCCAGTCGCCGTCCCCCTTCACAACGGGGACCACAGGGGGTCCGATCCGCCTGCCAAACAAATTCATTCTCCGCGAGCTGCGGACTCCCCTACCACGAGGATGCCCGTCTGCCACGTTTACACCGCAAACGTTTAAGTCAACCACCCTTTGAAAACCATTTCTCGTCAAGGCACCGGCGCAACAGCATCCGCGCCCGGTGCAGCCGAGTCCAAAGATTGGACGGACTCAGCCCCAACACCTTACAGACATCTTTTGTCGTCACCCCTTCAAGCTCCCGCAGAGTGAAGGCCTCCACGAGACCCGCGGGAAGCGACGCGATGCAATCGTTCATGGTCCGCGAGAACTCCCGATCGGTTAACAAATCGACTGGATCACCGGCCCATCGACGAACGCGGACCTTCCAGTGCCCGCGATCGTCAAACCAGGGTTCACCCTTCGCGCCCCCGGCCTCCTCCACGTTTTCGACCTGACGGGCCTGCGCGGCGCGAAAGTGATCGATGATCTTCCGGCGCAAAATGGCGATCAGCCAGGTGCGCTGCGACGAGCGACCGGAATAGGACTCCTTCGCCCGGAGGGCCGCGAAGAGCGTTTCCTGTACGAGCTCCTCGGCCAAGTCCCTGTTGCGCACTCGCGACATGGCATACCGAAACAGTGCGTCGCCATGTTCCGAAACCCATCGCGCGGGGTCGCTGGACATCGGTGCGTCTAGAGGCAAATCGGTTCGCGCGACCGGCGCCTGCCGTGGTGAATTGCTTGTCGCCAATACCCCTCGTTCCGTTCGATCACGCAACCGGGCTAAGGGCCTTGCCGGTATTTCGCTCTTTCGGCACGCGGCGCAGACGAGCACACGCCTCCTCCAGATCGCTCATCTTTTTGGCGAAGCAGAAGCGAAGCTGATTCTCGCCGTCCACCGTGTTTCGATAAAACGCCGTCCCCGGCACCGTCGCCACCCCCACCTGTTGCAGGATCGACTCCGTCGCCGCCACCGCCCCCGGCCAGCGACCCTTCTCGAACGACGCCAGCATGTAATAGCTTCCATCAGGCACGAACGGTGTCATGCCGATCGCCCGAAGCGTCTCCGCCAGCATCTCCCGTTTGGTCAGATAGTCCGCCCGCATTTGCGTGTAATACGATTCAGGAAGCTCCATGCCCGCCACCACGCCGTGCTGCAACGGGGCGGGAGCGCAGATGTAGAGCAGGTCGTTCACCACGGATATCCGATCGATGATCTCGGCCGGTCCGACGGTGTACCCCACTCGCCAGCCCGTCACCGCGTACGTCTTGGACGAGCCGCTCAGGGTAAGCGTGCGATCCTTGGCGTCGGGATACTTTCCGATGCTCAGGTGCCGCTTGCCATAGGTGATGTACTCATAGATTTCGTCGGTGGCGATCCAGATGTTGTGCTTCTTGGCCAGCGCAGCGATATGCCGAAGCTCCGGCTCGTCAAATACCTTGCCGCTCGGATTCGCCGGTGTGCACAACACGATCATCCGCGTCCGTTCCGTGATCGCCGACTCCAGGGCAGCCTGATCATAAGACCACTTCGGCGGATGCAGATCGACAAAACGCACGTTCATTCCGAACAGCTTGAGCAAGTTGACGTGATACCCGTAAAACGGCGAGAAAACGACCGCCTCGTCGCCAGCGTTCATCGTCGAGAGCACCGCGCATGCAAAAGAACCCGCCGAGCCGACGTTGACGCAAACCTGCGTTTCCGGATCACACTCAATCCCGTTGAACTCCCGCATTTTCCGAGAAATCGCCCGCCGCAACTCGACGATCCCGCGGAGATTGGTATAGCTCGCGTGGTCGGCGTCGATCGCCTGTTTGGCCGCCTCTTTGACCTCATCCGGCGCGGGCTGATCGCACACCCCTTGCGACAGATTGACCCCCTTCATCGCGGCGCAAATGGCCGAGAAGCGGCGAATGTCCGATTGCTTGACGGTTTTTACTCGGTCGGCGACAGGCAGGTTCATGAGATCGATCTCCCGGGGCGAGTGCTTCTTCTCGGCGAACGGCGACGTCCATGCCGCCTTCGCACCGACTCGTCAGTATATGCTTGCGATGGGTATTCACCAAACCGACGAGCCGCGTGAAAACAGTATCGGTGATCGTCTCGAAAAGTCTCCAGTCTGACGCGCTTCGGTGCGAGCCCTACGAGCCATGAGGCCTCGACAGTTTATTTGTGGCACCGGTTTCCAACCGGTGTCTCCTTTCGCCTTCCAACCTCTGTGGCACCGGTTTCCAACCGGTGTCTCCTTTCTCAACTACCGGCTCGCGCTTTCCGCTACCCAAGTCAGGACCATCGTTTTCAACCGCGGCAAAAACTTCAACGTTCAGCACGATCGGGCCTTGTCGAAATCTGGAATCCTTCATTCAACAATTTCCCCTTTTCCGACCTATTGCCTAGCGGGCGGACCATCGCTTACCCTGTACGCGCGATGAGGTGGTTGGCGTGAACATTCATCCCACGGCCATAATTTGTGAAGGGGCGAGAATCGGTCGAAAGGTTGAGATCGGTCCCTACTCAGTTATCGGACCAAACGTTCGACTCGGCGACAGTTGCCGCATTCACCACTACGTCACCATCGAAGGCCACACCACGCTCGGCGATGGCTGCGAAGTCTTCCCCCAGGCGGTTCTTGGCTCAAAACCGCAGGATCTGAAGTTCGCCGGCGAGAATACAACCCTCGAAATCGGCAATTACAACGTCTTCCGCGAAATGGTGACCGTCCATCCCGGAACCGGGAACGGCGGAGGAGTCACCCGCATCGGCGACCGAAACTTCTTCCTCATTGGCGTGCACATCGCCCACGACTGCATCGTCGGCAACAACTGCATCTTCGCTAATTACGTTCAGCTCGCCGGCCATGTCCACGTCGAAAACAACGTCAACATGGGCGGGCACAGCGCGGTCCACCATTTCGTCACCATCGGCCGGCACGCCTTCGTCGGCGGTATGACCCGCGTCGCGGCCGACGTGCCTCCGTTCGTCGTGCTCGTAGCCGCGAGGGGAACTCGCTCCGAGGTTCGGATGATCAACGGCGTCGGACTGAAACGCAGCGGCTTCAGCGAAGACGACATCGCCGCCCTCAAGGACGCCTATATGAAACTTTTCGCTCGCCGCGCGAGACTCAGCGGAACGCCGATCATCGAGCGCGTGCAGGCTTTGCACACCGAACCCGACCTCAATCCGCACGTAAAGGAACTTTGCGATTCACTGATGCGCTCCTTCGCCCACGGACGACACGGCCGATACCTCGAATCGCTTCGCAACGACCCCGTCCACCGCAACACCTGGAAACCGCAGGGACGTTACACGCTGACCGTTGAGGTCGCCGGGCAGGGAATCGTTCATCGCGCCGCCGCGCCCGCTCCCGACAAGGTCCACGAAGTGCTCGAGCTGACCGCCAGGGCCGAACCGGGATGGTCATTCAACGGATGGAACGGTTCGCTCTCCGGGAAAAACAATCCCGAATCCGTCGTGCTCGATCGCAACATGACCGTCGCCGCGACCTTCGTTCCCCAATAGGCAACATTTCGTTAAAGGTGTACTATGACGACCGCGACATCAGCAAATCCGATCGCGGTCGCCGTCGTCGGTGCGGGTCGAATGGGCACGCACCACGCCCGCGTTTACTCGCAGTTGCCCCATTGCAAACTCCATGCCGTCATCGATCGCGACATCGAACGCGCGAAGAAAATCGCCACTGATTTCGGCGGATTACCTTTTCAATCCGTCGAAGAAATGCCCGATGCGGTTTCGGCGGTCAGCGTCGCCGTCCCCACCGTCTATCACGCGGACGTGTCGATTCCATTGATGGAGCGAGGCTGCTCCGTGCTCGTCGAAAAACCGCTGGCCCACGACGCGACAACCGCACGCCGCATCGCCGACGCCGCGAAAAAAACCGGGCGTGTCCTCCAGGTCGGACATTCCGAGCGCTTCAATCCCGTCGTCCGCGCCATGCTTCGCATGGAAGTCGCCCCGCGGTTCATCGAAACCCAGCGCGTCAGCCCCTTCACCTTTCGCAGTGCAGACATCGGCGTCGTCTTCGACATGATGATCCACGACATCGACATCATGCTCCACCTCGTCCGCGAGCCGATCGAATCCGTCGATGCCGTCGGCGTCAACGTTCTCGGCCAGCACGAGGACGTCGCCAACGCCCGCATCCGATTCGCCGGCGGCGCGGTCGCCAACCTCACCGCGTCGCGCCTCGCCCTCAAGACCGATCGCCGCATTCGCGTCTTCTGCCCGTCCGCCTACATCACCATGGACTACCAGAAAAAATCAGGCTTGGCCGTCAAACTCTCGGAGAATCTCGATCTCATCCGCATGGCCCGCGAACGAAACTTCGACGATCTCTCGCAGATGGCCGGTCTCGACTTTGGCTCGATGATCAAGGTCGATCCCCTCGTCGTCGACGATGTGGAACCTCTTCGCGCCGAAATCGAGTCGTTCGTCGACGCCGTCCGCACCGGCCAAAGCGCGGGCGTCAGCGCCGAGGAGGGACTCGCCGCCGTTGAATTGGCCGAACGAATCACCCGTCTCATCAGCGATCAGGACTGGGGTCGATCGCTCGTCACGACCGCTTCGCCGACCCACACCGACTAGAGCGGCTAACGCTCAGGCGTAGCGAGCCGCGAGCGTCTGCGCGCGACCCCTGTGCCGTTTCGCAGCGAGCCGCGAGCTTCCATGAGCGTGTCGGTGTCAAGGGCGGCGCGACGACGGA
>CAZAMB010000027.1:0-26412 GCA_964486335.1 uncultured Phycisphaera sp.
TCAGTTGGTAGAGCAGCTGACTCTTAATCAGCGGGTCGAAGGTTCGAGTCCTTCGCGGTGCATTCGAGAAAAGTCGCCGAAACCGCGTTTGTTGTTGAAAAAACGGCGGTTAGATGGCCTTTAAGCAGATGCAGTGAGCATGCATGGATGGCAACGATTTCTTCCGTGTGATCGAGTCGGCGCCCGTATTCTTCGCTGCGTGTACCGAACCAGAACTCGACAATCTCGTTGCCATTGCCTCTGTCCATTTGCCGAACGACTGCATGATTAGGGTTCTTCGAGGAACTCGCTGCCGTACAAAACATGAGCTTCTCCAAGAGTTTGCCGCGGCGCTGCAGTTTCCCTTCTACTTCGGTCACAACTGGAACGCGTTCGAGGAGTGCCTGGGAGACCTTGACTGGCTGCCGGGGAGGTTACAGGTGTGGGCCCTTCCCAACGCTGACCAAGTACTGGCATCTGCTCCAGGAGAACTTCCCGTATTCTGCAACATCCTGACGAATTCCATGCGCACTTTGGCAGAGGTCTCCGGTTTTGATCCCAAGCATGTTCACTTGATCTTGCAGGCCGATCCTGCGCTCGTTCGAGAGACGAGGCAGAGATTCGCAGACTCCGGTCTCGCATCGACTTCGGCAGAACACCTCTTTCAGATCAGGCAGAGCTTGATCTTAAATTGCTTCGACGTATATGAAGAGGCCAAGCGAATTGGTGAATCACTGAAGGAAGGTGGGCATTCGGGCGGCGATGAACTCTTCAGTAGCGTCATGGGGGCCACGAGTAGTGAAGCCCTTACCAACATCTGGGTGGCAGCTCGTAACATACGGAAGCAAAAAGGATTGCCACTGGGCCTTGCGACACGACTCCGCACTTTGCAGAAGAACATCAACAGGCTTTTGCGTCCAACGCCGTTCAAGGACCTCATGTCTTGGTTCAGATTCCATAAGGCATAGGTGCGCCCGCAAGCGCTCCAGTTTGCTGCGTTGCCGATCAACGTGTTGGCTCTATGCGCCGCAATGCGCTTGCCACGCGCAGCGACGGGCGATCTCCACCGACTGGCGCAGCACTCCGTTGCGTCGCGAAGTAAGTCAGGTTCGGGTGTGGCCTCAATTCGTGAGGTGTCGTAGGACTTGCGATTTACACCGGTTTTACATTGCGGTCGGTTGCGGCCCGCGCGCTCCGCCACGCGGAAGTGCCCTTTTTTTCGCGGTTCCTTGCGTTGGGTGCGGTTTGAGGTACAACTCCTTGCCGTGGCGTAGATTGCGAAGCCCGCACGAAAACGCCTGGCCGCGCCTCTTAATCAGCGGGTCGAAGGTTCGAGTCCTTCGCGGTGCATTGTAAGTGCGTTTAAACAAAGGGTTTGCGGAGTAACACCGGATCAGTCGATTCGGCGTTTTGAATTGGTGTTTCCGCGGCGTTGCCGAGCCAAATGAAACGTGTCGTTTGTCCATGGCACGTGAATCACTGCTCGACGCCCCGAAACTACATGCTTCTAGGCAAGTTCAAGAACTCTGTTGTTGCGCTTGAACCGCCGGAGGTTCGGATGAAGGCGAGGGTCGACGACAACGGCCGCGCCCAATCGACGTCTCCGCCCCCACCTGCGGCGACAGGCACCGCGGAGTTCATGCCGGATAACATGATCTGAATCGTTTTACACAAGGTGACGACGATTCTCGTCCCTGATAGCTTGCCTCAGCACCTCTGCCATTGGTCGCCCTTTGGACGTATAACACCCCGTCGACCGGGCGTGACACTCGCATGTTGTGGCGCGGCCGCGCCGCACGGCCCCGGACCGTAATGGAGCACCCTGCATGGCCATTTCAGACCTGCAATCGTTTATTCGCGAATTGGAATCTCGCGGGCAGATTAAACGCATCGCGGCGGAAGTTGATCCGATTCTCGAAATCTCTGCGATCACCGATCGCGTCAGCAAACTTCCCGCCGCGGGCAACGCCCCGCCGCCGAATACAGATCCCATTCACGGTCGACAGGGCGGTAGCGGACTCGTCTTTGAAAACGTCAAAGGCCACGACATCCCCGTGGCGATCAACATCTTCGGCAGCTACGAGCGAATGCGACTTGCACTCGGCGTCAAGAATTTCGAAGACCTGGCCGACCGCGTACAACAGCTCGTCAAGCCGGAAATGCCCACGACGCTGCTTGAGAAAATGAAAAAACTCCCGCAACTCGCCAAGCTTGCCGGCTTCGGCCCCAAGGTCGTCAAGCGCGGAATGTGTCAAGAAGTCGTGCACACCGACGATGCCAACCTCTTTTCACTTCCGACGATCCAGTGCTGGTCCCGCGACGGGGAACCGGGATACGGAGGAAAACCTGCCATTCCGAGCCGCGACCGTGGGGGAGCGGAGGAAATGAGCCACGAAGCCACGAAGCGACACAGCCACGAAGAGCATCCACGCCTTGCTCCCCTCCGTGAAAACGGGGACGTCGGCACCGGTCGCTACATCACCTTCGCGGGCATTTACACGAAAGACCTCGACAGCGGCGAACGCAACGTCGGCATGTATCGCGTGCAAGTGTACGGTCCAAAGCTTGCGGCCATGCACTGGCACATGCACCACGACGGAGCACGCCACTTTCGCAAGCACAAGGCCCGCGGAAAGCAGATGCCGCTGGCGATCGTCTTCGGCGGCGAGCCGGTGCTGCCCTATGCCGCGACCTGCCCGCTGCCGCCCGACGTGAGCGAACTGCTCTTCGCGGGCTTTCTCAACGACGGCGGCATCGAACTTTGCCCGTGCAAAACGATTCCGCTCGAAGTCCCCGTCAACGCCGAAATCGTCATTGAGGGCTGGGTCGATCCCGAACAGACGCTTTGGGAAGGCCCGTTCGGCGACCACACCGGCTTCTACTCGCTCGCCGATCGCTACCCGGCGCTTCACGTCAGCGCGATCACGCATCGCAAGAACCCGGTCTTTCCCGCGACGATCGTCGGCTTTCCGCCGCAGGAGGATTACTACCTCGGTAAGGCCACCGAGCGGATCTTTCTTCCGCTGCTTCGTATGCTGATTCCCGACATCGTCGATTACTCGCTGCCGATGTTTGGAGCGTTTCATAACTGTGTCTTCGTCTCGATCCGCAAGGAGTATCCGATGCAGGCCCGCAAGGTGATGAGCAGCATCTGGGGCGCAGGGCAGATGATGTTCGCCAAGATGATCGTCGTCGTCGATGAGCACGTGAACGTCCACGACGAGCAGGACGTGTTCTTTCACATGGGGGCCAACGTCGATTGGCGACGCGACACGGCGATCGTCGACGGCCCGTGCGACATCCTCGACCACGCCACGCCCTACTACGGCACCGGCGCGAAGATCGGCATCGACGCGACGCGCAAGATTGCCGGCGAAGGCGTTGTCCGCGACTGGCCCGACGAACTCAAAATGTCCGACGAAATCACCGCACTCGTCCAGCGCCGCTGGGCCGAATACGGCCTATAATCATTGAGGAAGGAAATCGAACGGCAATGGTTGCGGAGCATCGCCCAGACGCACAACGGCTGAATCACCGCGCCGCGATCGCCTTACGGGTAATCGCGTTCTTTCAGATTACTCACGTCGTGTTTGCGATTGCTCTCGCGCCGCCAGAAAAGAGAACATGGGGCGTCATTGTGGGCGGCATTTCGCTCAACCTGCTCCTGGTCGGGTTGCTGCTATTTGTATCTCGGGGCGTACGGCATGGCCGTCGGCTCACGGGCGCGGTTTGTCTCGCCTGGTTTCTCGTAATGGGAGCACTCATGGCCGGCGGCGTTGCCAACGGAATGGGCTACACCGGTGGACTCATCCTTGCAAGCTTTCAAATTGTGTTCATGCTCATCCTGTGGTGGGCCGCGATCACGGTGACCCGAGCGGCCATGGTGCGATCTTTTGGCCCTAACCCCTCGAACAAGCGGCCGTCGTGACCTGACAGTAACCGACCGCTCTGCATTGAGGCCAAGGCGAAACCCTGCATGAAACTTCTCCGACCGATTCTTCCATTGTGTCTGACGGCCGCCGGATTGGTTCTGGCGTTCTTGTACGTCGGCTACGAAATCGAGCGGTTTCGCCGTCCCTCGCGTACTCTGTGGTCGCAGGTAAGCATTGGAGATGGGCTCGACTCCGTACGCCGAATCCTCGGAAACCCTGCGCAGGAATATACAAGGGACTCAGCACCCGAGGATTATTACATTTCGGGATACCGTCGTCGCGAGCGGGCGATTTCCAAGCGTGTGCTCATCTACCGAGGCGCCGATCTGGTGTTCTATGTTTGGTTTGACGAGAATGAGCGTGTGGAGGAATTGTTCGTCGGCGGAAGTTGACGCTCATGAAACGTCTCGTTGGCCGGATTTCTCAGCGCTTCGCCACCCTATTCCTGGCGACGCGATCATACTCAAAAGGAGGCATCCCATGCAAAAGCGTAGCAGCAAGCACCGTCGCGACGTCGAAAAGAACTACCCCACCCGGCAGTTCATCGACAAGCTGCGCCGGCTGGCCGATTGTCTTGAGAACGGGAAGCGATTTCGCATTCAGGTTGCCGGGCAACGGGTCCTCATCCCGCCGCACGCGGTGATCAGCATCGAGCACGAACAAGGCGGCGGCGAAGAGGAGATCGAGTTTCAACTCAAATGGTCGCTCGTTTCCGATTCGTAGCGGCGGTCCAATCCCCGACAAGTCATCCAGGCCGATCGCCGACCGACCCTCTTCGCCAGGCTCCAAGGCCAAGCGCGTCCGCCGCACGCTGAATGTGCGGCAGACGCGTTCATGGCCATACTTTGTCCGGAAACCGGCACGGCACTCCAATCGATGCCGTTATCGTGAACTCGCGCGATTCTTTTTCATCATCTGCCGCTGGACCGGCTCGACAATCAGACCCTTCGTGCGGAGTTTCTCCACGTCGAACCCGCGCGAGCGAGCATAGTCCGGAGTCAGCAGGATACCTACGTTGCTTCGCACCAGCTTCTGCTCGCCCTTGTGCGACACCTTGAACGTCGTTTCGGTCGGAACAAGATCGCTTCCCACCTCGGTGATCGTGAACTGCACCGATTCCACCTCGGTCTGCACGTCGGCGGAGAGCTCGTTGTAATCGGCCACGAACCCCTCCGGCGGAGTGACCGACGCCGTGACGCCCCAATCGCCGACGGAATCAAACACGAACGGGTACAGCTGCTCGGTCGAATCCCACACGATGAACTCCGGCTCGATGACCAGCAGTTCCGATCCTGTCAGGCGCGTGAATTTGCACGGCTTCTTGTGGCCGTCGGCGCGAACCACCTGAAACAGGTATGCGATTTCCGTCTCGCCGCAGGTGAGGTGTTGCGGCGTGGACGCCAACGCATCGGGCAGTTCGTTGTTTTCATCGTCGGCGATCACAAGATACTGATCGGGTGAGAGATTGATGGTGCAGCGTCCGTTGCTGCCGGTCGTACAGCAAGCCGCCGGTTGGCAATGGTCAAGGATACACTGGTAATGCGGGCGGGAGTGCCCACCGCATGAAATCTGCGCGCAGCTTCCGTACGACCGGTCGAATGCGCAAGTTTCGATGCCGACCAGCGGTTGCTTGTTGGCATGCGGATGTGACCCGTGGCCGACCGAATAACGATAGGCTCGGACCTCGATGTTCGCTCCGTGGCGAACCGTGACTTCCTTTGTTGCCGTGGCGGTGTTGCCGCAATCGTCCACGGCCGTGTAGGTCACCGTCGTCGTGCCCGTCGGGAAACAATAGCCGCTGCAAGTTCCCGCTGGATCATCGTCGTGATGGCCGTGCTGTCCGTGGTGTCCGCCGCGACGCGCGCGATAACCACAGTCGTCGTCGTCGGGGTCGGGCGTTGGCGTGTCGGACGGCCCGCAGAGCGGCGCGTTCTGCTGCACGCCCACGTCGGCATCGCAACCGTCGACGGCCGTGGCGGAAGCAAGCTGCACGCATACACTCCCGGAGCAGTTCGCGTCAGTCACGATGATCGGAGAGGCATCCACGCTGATGACGGGCGCCTGTGTATCGTTGACCGTCACGGACTGCGCACCACCGGCAAGGTTTCCGCAGTCGTCTGTCGCCGTCCACGTCCGCGAAAGCGTGTACGCCTGCGGGCAGGCGCCGTCGGCGCGCGTTTCCGCGAAGACGACGGGAACGTCCGGATCGCAACCGTCCGAAGCCGTTACGATCGCCGCCGCCGGTACCGCGTTGCATTCGACTGACGTATCGCTGGGAACGCCGGAGAGGACCGGTGCGATCGTATCCGCCACCGAGATGAACTGTTCACAACTCACCGAATTCGAACATTCGTCCGTGGCCGTCCAGGTTCGCGTGATGGTCTGCGTCGCGCCGCAGCCGCTTCCCGAAATGTCGCTAGAGCTGATCGACACGATTCCGCAGTTGTCAATGCCGGTCGCAGCGCCGTTCGCGAGAATGCTCGTGTCGGCCGGACACTCGAGTGCAGTGGAGGCCGGGCAACCGATGGTCGGCGGCGTTGTGTCATCCACCGTCACCAATTGCGTCGCTGAGACATCATTGTTGCATTCATCCGTCGCCGTCCAGGTTCGCGTCAGGACGTACTCGCTTGAACATGACCCGTCGGTGCGGACTTCGGAAAAGCTGATGGACGGCATGACGGCGCACGAATCCGACGCCGTAAGTACTGCGGGCGGCGGCACGTTGTCGCATTCGACGCTGACATCGAGCGGCGCTCCCACAAGAGACGGATCGAGCGTGTCAACGACGCAAATCTGATGCGATCCGACCGTCGTGTTGCCGCACTGATCCGTCGCGATCCACGTACGTGTCAGGATGTATGAGCCGGGACAAGGCCCCTCGCTTGACGACTCCGAAAGCACAACCGGCACGGATCCGTCACAGGCGTCGTCGGCAGTCACGACGGCCGCCGGAGGAACGGCACCGCACTCCGCGGTCGCCTTGTCCGGAACGCCGGAAAGCACCGGCCCCGTCGTATCAACTTCGGTGATCGTCTGCGTGCACGAGACCGTCGTAGAGCCGTTGTCGGCGGTCCAGACACGTGAAATCGTCTCTGTTGCGCCGCAGCCGGTGGCCGTCGAATCGCTGGAACTGACCGCGATCGTCCCGCAACCGGCAGCCGACGCCGTTCCATTGCCGGCCACGCTGCCATCAACCGGGCATTCGGCCACGACATTGGGCGGACAAGTGATGTTGAGTTGTCCGCCGCCGCCGACGTCCACGTGACCGATGTAAAGCCCGTAGTCGAAGTTGGTGAATTGCGCGGCAAAGGCGACGTCATTGGAATTGTTGATCGATCGGTACATGCCCGTCGTCGTCTCGGCTTGCCAGATGTCGTATCCGTTCGTGACGAACGCGCCCAGTTGCGTCGTGGAGATCGTGCTATCGGAGATGCGAACCAACTCCGGCGTGCATGCGTCGTAGAAATAGACGCCACGAAAACCCACACTCGCGCTGACGTTGCCGACGCCGATGAACGCGACGTTGCCCAATGAGTTGAGCGCGCCACGCCCGCCGTTGCTTTGCTGCAAACCGGAAAACCGTGGGAAACCGCCGACTGGTGCGGGCTGACCCGGCGGCGGCGTGGTCAATGTCGCCACGACGCTGATCGGTGAGCCGTCCGCATCCGTGTAGAAAATTCCCTGCTGGTTGGGCGTCGGGCTTCCCGGCGAAACAAAAGCAAACGGGGCGATGACTCCCGCGTTGGTGATTCCCGGCAACTGAGCGCCGCTGAATTCCGCGCCCGGCGGCTCGCCGGGAACCGTCAGGCCGGGCCCCGTGTCGAACACTCGAGTGTGAACATAACCACCGCCCACGGGCGTCGCGGAATAGACACCACCGTCAAACGGCGACGAAAGCTGATACTGATTGCGAAAGAGAATGACGCCCTCGTCGTTGATGTCCACGTTGTGTCCGCCGGGTTCGAAAGTACTTAGAAACGTGAAACCGGGCCGATTGGGTACCGGTTGCCCCTGAAACGCTACCGTCGTGATCGGACCGCCTGTCACCTGCACGGAAAAAACGCCGTTGCGAAACGAGGGTGACGGACCGATGTTTCCAGCAAAAGCAACGGTGCCCGAGCTGTTGATCGCCGACACCCAGCGGATTTCCCGAAAGTTGCCGCTCGGAGGAAATGGAACGCTCACCGGACCGCTGGTCTCGGTGCTGTCGGCCAGACGAATGCCCGCGCCGCCAGCCACCGTGGTCCCGAAGATCCCGTTGCGCTGCGTCGGGTTCCCCGTAACGAGAAACTGCCCCCAATACACGATCTGCCCGTTGTCGTTCATCGCTGTTGTGAACGCAACGCTCAGTAAACCCGCATCGAAGTTGTTGAACGTTGCCGTCGGAAAACTGGGAACCGGATCGAACGAGTCCACAATTTTCGTGATTACGCCGCCCGTGACATCGACGACGTAGATTCCCGTTCCGCTGCTCGGCGTCGTTCCCGGAGAGGTGAACAACGCTTGAAAGACGACCTTTCCGGCGTTGTTCATGATCGGGGGACGAAGGGTCGTGAATCGGTTGTTGGCGGGTCGACCGGGCACGGTAAAGGTCGGAATGCCCGGGCTGACCTCCGTGGTATCGACAAGCACCGCCAAGGGAAACCCCGGGCGCTTTGCGTAGAGACCGAACGCCGCACCGGCGTTCGTGTCAAAGCCCGAAGCGCTACGCGCTCGAAAAACCACGGCGCCCGAGTCGTTGATAGCCGGCGGAGGAATCGGATTGTCGCCTCGGAAGACAAACGGGGCGGGTCGCCCCGGAACCGCAGGGACGCTGGTCGCGGGAAAGACCGACCCCGCATTCACTTTGATGATTTCCTCAATTGTCGTGGTCGCGGCAAGAACGGGAATCGACGGAAAAAGGGTAAGAAACAGGACGTGGTGTATTCGACGCATAAGATTCTCCTCCTTTTCTTAAGAAATGGTTGTTAACTTGGGGGATTATTATGCCGTCGTGATTGAACAAATGCAAGAAAAAAGTTGGGTAAGGAGATTCTGCCCGTTCAATGCGATCTCGACCTACCACGTTGAAAGCGCTTCGCTGGAGAGGCCGACTCTTCAACTACATCGTCGTTCTGACGCTTCCCGTCCTGGGGAGAATGATGGTCGTGGTCGATAGCTGATCTAATTGTGGTCTGGAGCGAGGGATGATGTTTGGGATTTCCGTGCCTGCCTCATCAAAATGGGCCCACGAGGACTCGAACCTCGGACCTCGTCGTTATCAGCGACGCGCTCTAGCCAACTGAGCTATGAGCCCAACACGGCGACTCGTCGCCGCTCGAAGACAGGTCAATCTAGTTCGCCGGCCCCGCGTGTCAACCGCCTTCGATCGCGGCGGAAACCGTATGGGCGGGCCCTTGACGAAATGTCCGTCTCACCGCAGAATGAGGGATTCGGGTCGGCAGCTCCGACCTTGGTTGTTCGGATGGGTTCGCCGTAAAGTCAAAGAGTTTCAAGGGAGCGGTCCAGCGTGTACGCAATCATCAGCGACGGCGGTTTTCAGTATAGGGTCCAAGAAGGCCTGGTCTTTGAGGTTCAGCGGCGCGACCTTCCTGAAGACGTCAAGAGTATCGTTTTTGACCGGGTGCTCATGGTGGGCGATCTGCCGGACGGTCCCAAGATCGGCCAACCGAACGTCGCCGGCGCATCCGTAACCGCCTCCGTCGTTGGCGAAATCAAAGGCGACAAAGTCATTATTCAAAAGTTCGCCCGCCGCAAGGGCTATCATCTCAAGAAAGGGCATCGCCAGCGCTATCTTCGCGTTCGCGTGGACAAGATTGCCGGCTGATCGTCCCTTTCGCTTCTGAATCCCAGAACTTTGCCGAGCAAACCCGGTGGCGACTACCGCGATCTGCTGTTTTGCACCTCTTTTCTAACCATCCGACCTTTCATCGCCACTGGTTTTTGGGTACACTGGATGATCATCAGGATCGCCGAATCGACACGGTTTCGGCACGGGGGCGGGGTACGGCGGGACTCCACGAATTTGGATCTCGAAGGGAGTAGATCATATGGCCGACCGGCGAATCGGACAATGGGCGGCAGGTGCGAGCGTTTTATTTGGGTTGGGTGTTGCGGCGACCGGTGCGCCGCCTCCGATCGATTCTATACGGGTGGCCAACGGGCTCAGCAGCCCGCTCTATGTGACACACGCACCGGGCGATTTCGAGCGAGTCTTCATTGTTGAACAGTGCGGGCGAATCAGGATTCTCAAGAACGGCGCCGTTCTTCCTGGACAGTATCTGAACATCAGCACCAAGCTGACATGCTCCGGCGAGCAAGGCCTGCTTGGACTGGCCTTTCATCCCGATTACCAGAGCAACGGTGCATTCTTCGTGAATTACACGAATTTGAGCGGTACAACAACGATCGCTCGGTACACGGTGACGGCCAACCCGGAAGTAGCCGACATCGCCTCCGAAGTGATTCTTCTGAGCATCGCCCAACCCTTCTCCAACCATAACGGTGGGTGGATTTCCTTCGGCCCCGACGGGTACCTTTACATCGGCACGGGCGACGGGGGAAGCGGAAATGATCCGGGAAACCGCGGTCAGGACATCACCGCACAGCTACTTGGAAAAATGTTGCGCATCGATGTTGACGGCGCGGACAACATTCCGGGCAATGATGACGACGATGGCGACGTGGACAATCCGCCCTCCACCGGCGGCTACACAAATCCAGCGACGAATCCGTTCGTCGGAGTAACGGGGGATGACGAAATCTGGGCTTACGGACTTCGCAATCCCTGGCGAAATAGTTTCGATCGGCTCACTGGCGACTTATACATTGCCGATGTCGGCCAGAACGCGGCCGAGGAAATTGACTTTCAACCCGCCTCCGATACGGGTGGTCGAAACTACGGATGGCGCTGCATGGAAGGAACGGCATGCACGGGATTGAGCGGCTGCACTTGCAATGGACCTACGCTGACGCTGCCGATTCATACGTACAACCATTCCGCAAATAACTGCTCGGTCACGGGCGGATACAACTACCGGGGTTGTGGAATCGCCGGAATGGATGGAACTTATTTCTTCGCGGACTATTGCAGCAATACGATCTGGTCGTTCAAGTACGACGGCGTCACGAAGACGGAGTTCACCAATCGAACCACCGAGCTAGTCCCCAACATTGGTTCGATCACCAGCATTACGTCTTTTGGCGAGGACGCCTACGGTGAAATCTACATTTGCGATCAAAACGGCGAAGTGTTCAAGATCATTCCGGTTGATGCCCAGACTGATTGCAACAACAACCTCCGGGCCGATCGATGTGATATCGCAGCCGGATCTTCGCTGGATGTCAACCTCGATGGCATCCCCGACGAGTGCATCGTATCGCCCCCCGACCCCATGGCCGAAACCGGCGGCGCTAACAAATCCAGAACCGTTTCGACGTTTATTCCGGCGGCGGCGACCGCTGGAGGCGTGACGACCGCGTTGCAAATCACGCTGACGTCGCTGCACCATCCCAATCCACCGTATTTGGTCGGATCCGCCGCAGATTTTTCGGCGTTCGAAGACCAGGTGCGCTGGGTCGGCCCGCCGACTACGTACGTCGAATCATCCGCAACTCCAACGCCTTTTGTCGCGGCCCGGACGCAATGCACGCCTTTTTATCATGATTGGTCCACCGTCGGCCTGGTTCATGTGATCGGCCGCGAAATTGTTCCCAGTTCCGTCTATGGGGTTCGGCAGTTCGCCGCGTCATGCCAGGGCAACGAAAGCGGTTGCACCGCCGTATCGAATTCTCTCGAACTGTCGACCACTCGATGGGGTGATATTGATTCGCCGTTTAATCCACCGTCCGCCTCCGTGCAGCCTGACTTCGCCGACATCGCCGCGATTGTAAACAAGTTCAAAGACGTATCCGGTGCGCCAGCAAAGGTTCGCGTTGCCCTTGCCGGCGACGTGCCCGACCTTGTGCCTGATATCAGTTTCGTGCACATCGCGGCGTGCGTGGACGCCTTCAAGGGGCTCGGGTTCCCTTATTCTGGTCCTATGATTTGTCCCTAGTTTGGCAGCGACGCGATAGTGCCCCGCGCGCGGATTGGTACAGCGCATGACGATCAATAAGAAATCACGGCGACGGAAATCATTCGTTACCGTTTAGGGGGGTGCCATGGTGAATCGAGTGTTTCTAAGCCTTTCGTCGTTGGCAGTGATTCTCGCATACACAACCGACATCGCGTTGGCACAAGCAGCACCAGCAACACTTGAAATCGTTCGATCGCCGGTCACCGGTCGGGCAGTATTCGTCACCATGAAGGATGGTGGTGCCCTTCCAGTCGCACTATCGGCGGTCAGCGTCGCGCCTCGACCCCTGGATATTGTTCGCGAATATCGGGACCTCTTCGGACTCGAAGACGTCGAATCTCAGTTGAAATCCGTTGAGTCTCATCGCGACCTTTTGGGATTCACTACCGACACGTTTCAACAAGTTCACGACGAAGTCCCCGTCTTTGGCGGTGTTTTGAAAACTCATCGAGATGCGGCGGGCCGATTCGTCGCCATCAACGGCAATGTGTTTCCGGTGCCAACCAAATTGAGCGTGATTCCGGCGATTGATGCAACCCAGGCCGGGGTCATCGCTGTCGCCACGGCGCAATTCGCCGGCGCGCGCGTGGAATCATCGCAATTGGTTATTGTCGATCCCGGGTGGTACGGCGACCGTCCACAGGGCCCCCACCTCGCCTGGTATCTTCGCATCAACGACGATTCTTCCGGAATGGCCGAAGGGTACTTTGTTGATGCTCGATCCGGACGCATCCTTGACCGCTGGTTGCTGACCGACTCTGTGAAAGACCGGAAGATCCATAACGCCTCCGGCGGCACCGCCGTACCCGGACCCGTCGCCCGCCTGGAACTCGAACCGCCCACCAACATTCTCGAAGTCGACCGTGCCTACGACCACGCCGGGGACACTTACGATTATTGGTTTCGCGGATTCGGACGTGACAGCATTGACGGGTTCGGACGAAAACTGGTACTGACCGTGAACTCAACGGCGGTTCAATGTCCCAACGCGTTCTGGAACGGAATCCAGGCGGTTTTCTGCGCGGGCCTGACGATCGACGATATTGTGGGACATGAACTTACGCACGGCCTTGTGGATCACACCGCGCGGCTGATCTACCAGAACCAGCCCGGACAGCTCAACGAATCCTATGCGGACGTTTTCGGTGAGCTGATCGATTTGTTCAATGGCGACGTCGCGTTTCCCGGCCCGCCGATGACGCCTGCTTGGCCGGTGCATCCCACGGGCGGCGGCCTCGATTTGCCCAACAATGCACGAACCGATGAATGCATCGGCGGGTTTTCCGTCGATATCCACCAGCCGGTCGGTCTCGCCGGAACTTACATCGCGGGTGGCGCGACGTACGGCCCCCCGCTGACCGAGATCGGACTGACTGGTCGACTCGTCATGGTCGATCCGCCGTTGGCCTGCCCGGCGGGCGTCACATTCACCAATGCAGCGCAGATCGCGGGGAACTTCGCGGTCGTTGATCGGGGCGATTGCAACCTCGTTGATAAATCCGCGAACGCTCAGAATGCAGGGGCGATCGGCGTTGTCATCGTGAACAATCGGCCCGGTAGACCACCAAATCCCAATGGAGTCAATCCATCGATCGTCATTCCCACCGTGGGTGTCACGCAGTTTGACGGACAGGCATTCAAGGCCGCTCTCGCCGAAGGCGAAATCGTTGAATTGACCATGCGGGCCAATCCGTCGAATCAAAGCGTTCGCTGGTTACTCGGTGAAGCTCCTTCCGCCGCAGCGTTTCGAGACATGTGGAGACCGATTTGCCGCGCCCACCCTGACCGGGCAAACCACCCGTTTCAAACTTGCGACCCGCTTGACAATGGCGGTGTTCACAGCGGAAGCGGCGTGCCCAATCACGCGTTTGCGTTGGTCACCGATGGAGGTTCATTCAACGGATTTGATATTTCGGGGATCGGTCCGATCAAGTCCGGCGCAGTGTGGTATCGCGCCTTGACGACCTACCTCACCGTGACTTCGGATTTTGAATCCGCCTACGCGGCACTCAACCAGTCGGCCGCGAATCTGATCGGCACGTTTCCCATCGACCCGCGTACGGGCTTTCCCTCCAACGACGAATTCACCGCTCACGATGCTGAACAAGTTGATTTGGCGATGCGAGCGGTCGAAATGAACTCACCGGGACTCTGCGGCGCTGTCGATGCCGTGCTCAACCCCGCGCCGCCAGCACTTTGCCCGGCGAGACTCACTTTCTTTCGAGACGATTTTTCGGGGAGCGTTTCCGGATGGTCCGTCGCGAACACCAACCCACCGACACCCTATGACTGGAGGTTGGCGACCGGCCTGCCGATGGGACGGCCGGGAATCGCCTGGTATGCCTCCGATCCGAATCTCGGCGACTGCGAGCAGATCGACGAGTCCGCCGTTCATTCGTTGTTTAGCCCGCCCATAACGCTCTTCGAGATTCCGGCCTCGCCGATGGTGTCCTTCACTCATTTTGTCGCCGTGGAACCAGGCTACGACGGTGGCAACGTCAGCCTCAGCGTCAACGGCGGCCCCTTTTCACTTATTCCGCCGGAGGCGTTTACCTATAACTCCTACAACAGCGTGATTGCTTCGGACAGCACCAATCCGCTTGTCAATCAACCCGCTTTCACCGGGCTTGGCGCCGAATGGGGAACGTCGGTCGTCGATCTCTCCTCGTTCGCTGGACCAGGCGATTCGGTGCAATTCCGGTTTGATTTCGGAAAAGATGGTTGCGCGGGAGCCGACGGCTGGTATATCGCCGACGTCAATGTCTTTGGTTGCCTGCCTCCGGGCAACGGCGATTTTGATGGCAATGGCCGCGTGGACCTTGCCGACATGGCTACGTTTCAGAGTTGCATGGGCCGTTCGGCCCGCGGCACCAGTCCATGCGCGAAAGGCGACCTTGACGGAAGCACGATAGTCAATCTCGGCGACTTTCGGTTCTTTCTAGGATTGCTCGAAGGCCCCTGACAAGATTACCGCTGTGGCCAACGGAGCGCGATCGTATCCACGCCGTCGTTCCGATCATCATCAAGTTCCCATAACCTATGGAATGTCTCTTGTTATCGGAATCCCGCTCGCTTTTTCTCGCCGATCTTTTCCATTTCCTGCTTGTTTTTGAGCATGGTTATTCCCTAGGATGATCTGGGGAAGGAACGGAACCGAAAACTGTTCTTCGGATCCGGGGAAAGAAAGCATGATATTCAATGCGCGAGCCGCGCGAGTAATGTTCGTTGTCGTGGCCCTGTTCTTTGTCTGCGCATCGTCCGTCCGCGCTGCAACAGTTCAGGTCCGCGACGCCGTCGGCGGTGAAAGCGCCACTGGCGAGCCCGGCTGGTTTTTTTTGACCGGAACGGGCAGCCTCACCAACGGGACGATCAATGGAAGCGCGTTCGGAGATCTGCGCGGCGGCACGTACGACTTCGAGGCTGATTATGGCGCCGGCTGGGAAGCTCTGCTCACCTATTGTCTGCAACCGGATGAAGGAATCGGATTTGGCTTGAATTCCGGAACCGCCGTCGGGCTGCCGTATGAACTGACCACGCTCGACCAGTTCCCGGGTATCACTCCCGACGACGAGCGATTCCTTGAGATTCTTTGGTCCAACGCATTCGCGGATTCTTTTTCGGTTCGCGCTCGTGCGGCCGCGTTTCAGATGCTCGTCTGGGAAGTTGTCCGCGACGGCATTGTCGATCTCCGGGCGGGAACTTTTCAACTCAATGGAGCCGCTGACGCGTTCTCCGCCGAAGTGCTCGCAATCGCGGAACAGTGGATCGGAAACATCGAAGGCGGGCCGTGGACCACCCGCACCGACCTCATGCTCCTCACCCATCCTGAATCGCAGGACTTCCTCACGCCGATACCGGAGCCGGCGACTCTGTCGTTGATCGTCATCGGTGCCGGCTTGGCGCTCAATCGTCGAAAACGATAGTTGACCGATTCACTTGCACGTGCAGTCATTTCGCAGCGAGAACCACTCTAAGCCTTCGATGACATTTGGATCGCCACTTCGTGAATCAGAGGGCAATAGCACGGAATCAAAACGGCGGATGCCGGATTATCTCCGACACCCGCCGCAGTTTCCTTTCGGTTTGAGAGTACGCTTTACCGTCCGCCGGCCTGTTCATTGCCCAGCAGAGATAGAGCTTCCTTCTGACCGCAATCCCTACTCATCACCGGCTGACAGCAGTTCCTGATATTTCTTCGACAGCTCCGGATTACGCGCGGCGAGGTCGGCCGCATTGTTGAAAAGCTGCACCAGCTCTGAATCGCCCTTGCGAATGCGCACTTCAATCGTCCCGTCGGCGCGAGCCTCGAACGTGTGCTTCGGCTTGCCGACCTGGAAGGAAAATCCATGCCCGCCGGGTCCATGCAGACCTTTGAGCATCCCGTGAAGCTTGCCTACGTCAAAACCGTCCACGCCGCCCATTCCTTGTTGCATGGCGGAATGAAGCTCTTCCATGGCCGACTGATAGGCTGCCTTGGCCTCGGCAAGGCTTTCCTCAAGTTTCTCCTGCCATTCGCCGCCGTCAACGTCAATCGTCGTTCCGTCATCCGACTTGAACACGAATGCATGCGCGCCGCCCGCGCCATCGATCTGAATCGACATCGAGTCGGCCACGCTGTCGTAAAGTTCACTGGCCTCGGCATCGCCCGCACGCAGGGCTTCGGCATCCGCGTAAGTGGCGACGGTCTCCGCGCCCGCAGCGTCCGTACGCCGAACAGTGATCTCGCCGTCGTCGATCTGCTCGATGGCGACGTTCGTGCCGTCATTCTCCACGCGAGCCTTGATCGTCTTCTTTCCATTCTCGACAAACACCTGCACCGATTTGCTTCCGCTCTCCGGAACAAACATGCGCACGCCTTGCGGCAGACCCTTCAGTTGGCCCAGGTCGCCGAGGTCCTTGGTAATCCAATTCCCGCTCGGATCGCGCATAATGAACTTTCCGCGCGTCTTGATGTGCTCTTCCATTTCAGCGTCGGGCGCGCCCTCAAACTTCCATTCAATGTTCATGTCCTTCATGTCCGCCCGTGATCCCAGCGTAACCGTTCGGGTCATCTGTTGGCCGTTTCGCAGTACAACGACGTTGAGCACGGCTCCCGGCGTGAAGGATTTGATGAGGTCGACAGCGCCGCCGACCTCGCTCGCCACAGGGTGCCCATTGATCGAAAGCAGAATGTCATTGGCTTCCAGGCCTGCGGCGTCGGCCGGACTCTCATCGACAACGTTGAGCACGAGAATGCCCTGGTCCTTGAGATCAAGCTGCGCACGAAGGGGATCGGACACGTTCCCGATGGACACACCGAGCCAACCGCGTTGCGCAGCGTCGGCCTCATCCTCGCCATGCACCCGCGCAACCACTTTCATTTGCCTTTGAGCGGTTCCGCCGGCCGACGCACCATCGCCGGCTTTGACCACGATCACCTTCTTGCCTTCGCCGTCGGCCGAAACCCATTGCGCGTCACCGCCCACTTGAATAGGCTCGCCGTTCTCGCCCACGAACACGACGGCCGCTTTTTCCTGGCACGGTTCGGGCGTTTCCGACGCCCAACTCCACGCCACGACACCGGGCGCAAAACTCATCAATACACCTACAAGAACATAATTCATCATCTCTTATCTCCTCTTGAATGCCTTTATTTTCAGCGTTGAATCCTCTGACTCTTCGCCAACCAATGCGTCTACATTGAATCTCGCGGCGATCGCGCGCCGCCCGACGACGGAGGAATGCGTATCGTCCGCGTTCGTTCAACCTCGATCCAATAAAGGTTACCGTCGTCCCCGACCACGCCGATGATCTCGCGACCAGTGTTGCTCCGCACCCGCGGAACCGTGCCAACCGTGCGCATCAACCCGTTTTCGTGCGTTGCCCACGGATCAGACGGCGTCGTGAGCGAAATGGCCCCGCCGCCCGGACGCGTCGACTCGCCCATCCGTTGCGGGAAATCCGGCCTGGGAATCACCATGGCAAGCACCGCCGCCGCAATGGCGCCGGGAATCATCAGCCAGCCGCGATGCACACGCCATGATCGGTTCGACTGCGGCGTCGCGGCGGAAAAGACCGCGTCCAGGTCGATCGGGCGATCCGTATCCTGCTCTCGCAATGCCCGGCTCGCTTGCGAATCCAGCAAAGCGTATTCATCTCGCAAGAGCCTCGCGGCCGGATCGCGAATCAACAAACGATTTAACTCCAGCTCCTCTTCGGACGTCAGCATCCCGTCGAGCGAGCGAACGATCAGGCGCTCCGACTGTTCATTCACCTTCGACATCGGTTTTCTCGGCTCCCAATCTCAAAGCGTCTCGCAACAACCGTCGCGCCCGCACCAGGCGCGTCTCCACCGTATCAACCGGCAGCCCCATCACATCCGCAATGCGCCGGTAGCTCCAATCGTTCATATGCCGCAGCACAAACGGCTCCCTGTATATCTCTGGCAAAGCCTGAATGGCCCGCAAAATCTCACCGCGCCGCTCGCCATCGATCGCCCCAGAAGCAGCGTCCACGGTTTCGCCCGGCTCGTTGTGCTCTCGCGCCGCCTCATGGCGCTTTCTTTGTCGAGTCCGCTCACGACCAACGTCCAAGGCGGCGTTGCGGGCGAGCCGGTACAACCACGATCGCCAGCTGCCTGTTTCACGCAGTTCACCGATTCGCCGCCAGACAGAGGTCCAAACGATTTGCGCCACATCGTCAACAACGTCCTGCTGCCCAAAAACTGAAAAGAGCACCGAGCGAACCCAGCCTTCGTTTCGGCGCACAAACTCAGTGAATGCGTAACGATCGCCCGTGCGAATCGCTGCGATGACCGGCTCCTCGTCGAAACTTGTTTCCCGCATCGGCGCCGCCATAGTCACCTCAGAAGACGACCGTAATCTCCGATCCCTGTCATTTTCGACCCGAGGACCGTTAATATTCAAGAAACCGCCTCGAAATCGTGACCGTCCCGATCAGATTGAAAACAATCAGGTTTCCCTTTATGTCGAACTTGAAAGCATCCTCCTATCGGCCGACCGGGGAACGACCGCTATGGCAGGATAGTTGTTGAAAATCAGGTGGCGGAGGCGCTGATGAAATGGCTCGAAGAAGCCGTAGTCGGCGAGGGCGACGGGCGGATCTGCTGGCGGTTCGGACCGACAATGCGAATTCCCCTTGAAGGGACCACACCATGCAGCCTTCCCAGCAGTTCCTCGTCACATGTTACGCGAAGAGATGGATTGCATTCGATCTGAACCACTGATCCGTTCTGGGCGACCACATTGAGATAGACTCGGCATTCACCTCGATGCGCGCGCAGAATCTCAACAAGCCGCTCAACGCTCGTGTCCTTTTCAACATCGATCAGCAACGACTTCGCCAGATCGCGTGCGGCATGTTCGATGGGAATGACCCGTGAAACGCGGATGGAAGGCTCTTCCCGCTTGCGATCGACCTCCCCTTCCAGGAAAACAATCGCGTCGGGCATCAACTTCTCGCGGCTCCTGGCAAACTCATCAGAAAAGAGCACGGCCTCCACGCGCCCGGCCAGGTCCTCCAGCATCGCGAACCCAAGCTGCTTTCCAGCATTACGACCGCTGCGCGCAACAACCGTTCGCACGCTCGACACCATCCCACCGAGAATCACCGATTGCCCATCGGCCATCTTCGGGAGATCGGCCGTCGTCGCACTGGCACAGGCCGTCAGCAGTTGTTCATGTTGTGCCAGCGGATGCCGTGTAATGTAGAACCCCAGTACGGCCTTCTCGCGGGCGAGCATTTCCGCTTCGGTCCATTCAGCGTTGGACAACGGTTCCGTCGCTTCCACGATGGAGGACGATTTCGGCGAGCCGAATAGTGACATCTGGCCGCACCGCCGGTCGGACTGGGCGCTCTGTCCGACCGCCATGGATCGCTCGACCGCTTCAAAGAGCGCCTTACGCATCGCACCGGTACGATCAAACGCCCCAGAGCAGATAAGCGCTTCGATCGTGCCGCGATTGACGGTTGTTGATTCAACCCGCTCACAGAAGTCAAACAAGCTGCGAAATGGGCCTCCGTCCTGACGTTCGGCGACAATCGCCGCAACCGCCTTCTCGCCCACGCCTTTAATGGCGCCCAATCCAAAACGGATTCTGCCGGGCGTCAAGGATGGTTCAACCAGGTGGTTTGTTACAGCCACGTCATTCCTTGTGCCGACCGTTCGAGTCAAGTGTGTGGACTCAACCACGAAGTCAAACTCCGATGTGTTCACGTCCGGCGGCTCGACGCGAATGTTCATCTCGCGGCATTCTTCGCGATACTCGGCGATCTTCTCGATGCTGGACATTTCAAAGGTCATCAGCGCGGCCATGAACTCCGCTGGAAAGTAAGTCTTCATCCACGCCGTCTGATAGGCCACCAACGCGTAACCCGTCGAATGGGCCTTGTTGAACGCATATCCGCCGAACTTCAAGATGTCCTCGAAGATTTGCTCCGCCGTGTTGCGACCGACTCCGTTCTTTTCGCAGCCACCGAGAAACGGCCCGCGCATCGCCTCGATCATCGACGTCTTTTTCTTGCTGATCGCCTTCGCCAGCCGAAACGCCTCCTTCAATTCCAGTCCGCCGAGCCGATTCACCAGCCGCGACACCTGCTCCTGGTACACCATGATGCCGTACGTCTCTGAAAGCACGTCGGTCATGATCGGATGCGGCGTGTTCCACGAAGCGCCGTGTTTTCGCGCTACATAGTCCGGGATGTATTCCATCGGACCCGGCCGAAACAAGGCATTGGCGGCGATAAGATCTTCGATGCGGTTGGGCTTCATGCGCATTACCACGTCGCGCATTCCGCCCGACTCGAACTGAAAGATGCCCTTGGTTTCGCCGCGGGCAAAGAGGCCAAAGACCCGTTGATCGGTCAGGTCGATGCGCTCCAAATCAATCGGCTTCTCCACCGCAACCTGCGCTAGTTGTCGAGCACGTTCGAGCGTCGTCAACGTGCGAAGGCCCAGAAAGTCCATTTTGAGCAGGCCGACCTTCTCCACCGTCGGCCCGTCGAACTGCGTCACGATCGCTTCCCCGCCCGCCGCGCGACAAAGCGGAAGGAAGTTTACCAGCGGCTGATCGGCCACCACAACGCCCGCCGCGTGAATGCCGGAGTTCCGCGCCACGCCTTCGAGCCGCCGCCCGATATCGATGATCTTCCGAATGCGCTCGTCAGAGACATATTTCTTCTTGAGTTCCGGCTCCTGCTCCAGCGCCCGATCGAGCGTGATATTCAATTCGGCGGGAATCAGTTTGGTCAGTTGATTCGCTTCATCAAAACCCAACCCGAGCACGCGAGCAACGTCCTTCACCGCCGCCTTGGCTTTGAGCGTGCCAAACGTGATGATCTGCGCCACATGCCCGTATTTGTTGCGAACGTAGTCCAACACCGCCGCCCGTCCGTTTTGGCAGATATCAAGATCGATGTCGGGCATTTCATCGCGATCGGGGTCGAGAAACCGCTCGAAGTACAATCCGTACCGAATCGGATCGGGCATACTGATGTACAAACAAAACGAAACGACGGAACTACAGCCGCTTCCCCTCGCCGCGACCGGGATGCCGTGCTCCCGCGCAAAACGAACACAGTCCCAGACAATCAAGAAGTAACTGGCGAATCCCTTGCTGGTGATGACGCTCAACTCGTAGTCGATACGCTCGCGAAGTTCGTGGGACAAGTCTCCGTAACGCGCCGCCGCCCCTTCCTCCACCAGCCGCCGCAAATACGCCGCGTCGGTCAAAGTCGTGCGGTCTTCGGCAACGATTTCTTCCGGAACGCGATACACCGGCGCGTACCGGCGACCGAGGTCCAGCTCCACGTCGCACATGTCCGCCACGCGAAGCGTATTGGCAAGCGCCTCTGCATGGTCGGGAAACAGCGCCGCCATTTCGTCGCGGCTTTTGAAATAAAACTGATCGGTGGGGAACTTGAATCGTTCCTCGTCGCTTTGCAGCTTGCCGGTATTAATGCAGCAGAGGACATCGTGGGCTTCCACGTCATCGTGCTCCAGATAGTGCACGTCATTCGTGGCGATCGTGGCCACACCGAGGCGTTTGGCCAGATCTGCAAGTTCCGGATTCAGCGTCTTCTGTTCGGTCATCCCGTGGTCCTGCAACTCCACGAAAAATCGATCGGGACCGAAAATCTCCAGGTAGGTCTTGGCCGTCTCCTCGGCCGCCCGGCGATCGCGGCTTAGAAACGCCTGCGGGATTTCCCCGCCAATGCAGGTGCTTGTGCAAATCAACCCGTCGGAAAGTTCGCGGAGTAGCTGCTTGTCGATTCTTGGCTTGCGATAGAATCCTTCGGTGTAGGCTATCGTCGAGAGCCGCACGAGATTCCGAAATCCATCGCGGTTCATTGCCAACAAAAGGAGATGGTAGGACTCTCGATTCTCATCACGGTCCTTTTGGCGCCGATCACCGCCCGAAGCGAGGTATGCCTCCAATCCGAGGATGGGCTTGATCCCCGCCGCCCGCGCCGCGGAATAAAACTCCACGGCGCCGAAAAGATTGCCGTGATCCGTGATCGCCACGGCCGGCATGTTCCATTGCTTCGCCCGCGCGATCAGCGATTCGATGCGGGTCGCGCCGTCCAGCAGGCTGTAGTGAGTATGAACATGTAAATGAACGAACGGCGACGGCACGCGCGGACTCCATTCCATTGGCGTCGTCGTCTTCAAGATCCGAAGGACGATCAACGAGAATCAACACCAAGCGCTTCCGAGGCGGACGCAAACGACGCTCTCACGCCACCGAAGCACGGCGCGCATCCTACGCGCCCCGGGTTGTTCGTCCACGCCTGTGATTTTATGGGCATGAATCGATCGTGTATGGATACGGCAGCCCCTTGAAGGCGTCCACGCAGGCGGCGATGTGCGTGAAGTCAAGGTCCGGTCCAATGTTGATCGATGCGCTCGCGAGCAGCGCCCGCGCCTTAACCGGCGCGCCGACCACACTCTTGAACTTGTCCACTTCGGCACTCACATCACTGAAATCCGGCTGAATCGAGCCATCGGGCGGATTGAAAGGCAAGGCGACATCGCCCCAACGTGTTGTTCGCAGTTGCAGCGCACCCGACACCGCCGAACATCCCGACTCATTGCCCATGCAACTCGCCGCCACCGTCTGCACGACATAGTTGGAACTCGGAACGATCGCAGATCCCGTCACATGCAACAATCCAACCGTCGTCCAATTCTGATAGTGCGGCGTGCATTGCAAATGTGAAGCAAAGAAAGGCGTCGGAATCGCGGAACTTTCGGTATAACTCGAAGGCGGTCCGACCCAACGCACTTGCCCCTCGAAACCCGTAAAGGGAACGGACGGGCCTCCCGTATAGGGCGGATTCACGAGGTGCAGCGACGCAAGCGTCACTCGAATCGCCACGTTGTTGTTGGCCGGAAGCGGAGCCGCAGGAACGGACATCGACACGAAACGGCACCTGTTCAAACCGCTCGGATCTGCCAACGGTGTCTCCGGCGTCAACGTGCAAACCGTGTTGTACGACAGATTCAGCACGCCCGTGCCGGTTGAAGCGCTCCATCCGCCCACGCGAATCGTGTAGCACATCCCCGCGACGACGTTAAACGTCACGGCAGACGGACCACCCCCCTGCCCGCAATTGTCATCACCACAGATTATCAAACCAGCCGTTGTGGTCGGACACGGGCAAACCGCGCCGCCTCCGTAGACATCCATGATCGAGTCGAAATTGGTCGCCCCGCAAAGCGAAGCCGTCACAGTGCCCGTGCACGGCGCCGTGTAATTGTACCAAAGGTCCGTGCCGAACGGCTGCGCCGACGGACACGCCACCGAGGCCGGTCCGTCGAGCGTCGCGCAACGGTTGTCAAAAGGTCCGCTCACTGTCGGATCGCTCGGCAATACGATCGCTTGAGCACAAGCGTCGTTGAAGGGCGCCGATGGAGTGCAGGCCCCGCTCGCTCCGCAGAGAATCCCAAGCCCGCTAAACGTCCCGCTAGCGGCCGAGCACGCAAGCGGGTCTAAGTCGAGGCACTGCGTACAGGTGCAGCAGGCTCCTTCGCATTCATCGGGAACGCCGTTGCCGTTGACATCCAATGAAATGGAAGAGGCGATGTCGCATTCATCGGGAATGGCGTTTCCGTTGCAGTCCTGACTTGTTCCCGATGCAAGATCACAAATATCAGGAATCAAATTGCCGTTGCAGTCGGCCGCGCTTTCGCACTCGTCCGGGACTTGGTTGTTGTTGCAGTCGTCGCTCGTACCCGATCCGATATCACAGATATCAGGAATCAAGTTGTTGTTACAGTCATCCAACGGCTCACACACGTCGGGGATCACGTTGTTGTTGCAGTCTCCGATCGTTCCGCAGCCCGGCACGTCGCACCGCGTTCCCGGCGCTCCGCAGGCGATATCGCAGTCATCCTCGATGCCGTTGTTGTTGCAATCACGCGGGATGCGAAGATAGTACACGTCCTGCTCGCCGTTGTACGTCGCCGCATACGCGAGGTCCGCGCCTCCGTTGTCCGACACCATGTGGTAATAGTCGCCGATCTTGTTCTGCTGCGGGTACCCCAGTCCCGGATGCCACGCCGGCGTCATCGGAACTCCCGCCGACCAGGATAGACCGCCGTCCATCGAAAACGAATAGAACACCTCCGTCATCAAATTGCCCGGATCGTTGCGCGTGTCGTTCCAGATCACGTCGATACGACCGTTCGGCGCCACGGACATTGTCCCAAACCAGTGATGTGCCCCGCTGTTCGGGTCATTATTCACCAGAATCGGCGCGCTCCACGTTTGCCCGCCATCCACGCTGCGAATGAACCGGACGTTGGTCGGATTCGGGTGGCCGGCGGCGTTGACGCTGCCGGCAATATAAACGTTGTTCGCCGTCGGTCCCGTCGATCCGTCCACCGCGATCCACACCTGCCCGAGCAAGCCCGCTGGATTGATGCCGCCCGTCACGGTTCTTCCGCCGAGATTGATGGTTTGAATCGCTGAAAATGTCGGTGTGACTCCCGGGTCTTTCGCGTTCGTCGATTTCGTGAACAAATGTCCGGTTTGCCCCAGGTTCGATCCCGCCAGATACAGCGTTCCGTCCGCGCCCGTGTCCAGGGTGCCCCATTTCATGCTCGGCGTGGGCACGGCCACAGGCGCTTGAAACGACACTCCTCCGTTGATCGACCTCGTAAAGTCATTCGGCGGACAACAACTGAACTGCACGTTCCAGATTTGGTAGATATGCCCCGCGCCGAGTCCCGACGGTCGGTCATCCACGGCGATCCATTGCTTGTCGCCTCCATGCGCCCCGGTCATCAGCCACGAGATTCCGCCATCCGTAGACCGCCACATCTCGACCGTTGTTGTCGTGCTCAAACTGGAAAGGAAAAAAGTGCCGGACGCGTTGGTCCCCAGCACCGGATCGCTGCGAAACTGCCCCGGGTCCAGCGTGAACTTGGTCCACGTTTGCCCTCGGTCGTGACTGTACCCGATCCCTGCCTGCCGAAAGTTGTTGGCAATGGTATCAAACTGACGCCACGCGATGACGATCTGGTTCGGATTCGCGGGACTCACGGCGATCGATGGCTCATTTGCCGCGTCGCCGATGATGTTCTGCTGCAACGCGTTGACATTAACCTGAATGCTCGTGAACGGACCGACGGTGACGATCGTCCGTGCGCTTGTGGCCTGTCGGGCAAGCACATCGAACGGTACCAGACTGCCGTCGGGCGTCTCAGGGAGTCTCGGCGTGTCGAGCGGGGCAGGAAAAACCGAGGTATCGCTCGCCGGCGGCGAGCCACCCGCCATTGGAATCATGTCGGACCCGACGAACGCCAGCCCACCGACCCCAATCCCGATCACCGCAATTACAATCTGCGCGCACGACCGCCGATCCATGTTTATACCTCCAGAAAATGCAATGCCATGGCGGGCCGCTGGGATTCTGGCGGGATGATACCCGGCGACCGATTCGTTCCCCCTGCCGTAGATTCCGGCAACCAACCCAGATTACCAATAGAATGTTTCCGAATCAATAACGGAGTGCTTCAAATAAAGAGGCAGCATCGTCTCCAAACCAGTCAAAGTCGAATAGCCGGCCCCGCGCTCGAGCTTGGCTTACTTCTCATTTGGTTTCTTAGTATTGAGAATATTATCCGTGCACAAAAAAACCGCCCACCTAGGTGAGCGGTTCGTAAAAAGTGACTCGATAACCTGGTCTGGATGGGGCGGGTGTTTCCACCCGCCCCTAAGTCCAGCCTTCGATCTACGAGAATTGCTTCATCGGAGCTCTATCAACTCTCCGATCCACCGCAATTCATCTTACGGACACAATGTGCACGGTGGGGTATTTGCCCCGGTGCAGTCCGCATTGGAAATACACGAGCCGCCCGCGCCGCCGCACTTGCCCGGCTTGTGCGGATACGGCAGACCCTTGAAGCCGTCCACGCAGCC
>CAZAMB010000028.1:0-26217 GCA_964486335.1 uncultured Phycisphaera sp.
CGAAGGACTCGAACCTTCGACCCGCTGATTAAGAGTCAGCTGCTCTACCAACTGAGCTAGCGGTGCCGAGAGGTCGGGATTGGAACATGATCGGCGATCATCGTCAACCCTCTCAGATTGGCCGAGGATTCGCCCCATCCACATTTCCGGCGATCGGGATGGCAGCGGCGCATCCTCATCTACAAGCCGTACACTTGGTGAGCTTGCAATCTGCGAATCACGAATGCCTAAACGGAAGCGTTCAAACAATGATGAACGAGACAGGACACTTCGTGCCGAGATCGGTCGCAGAGTTGTCGATCAGGGAGCGACCAGAGACGCCCGCGCGGTCGTTGCCGATGCGGCCTCGTCCAATTTTTTCAAGAGATAACTCTTCGTGAGGTTCGTATCCAGAACGATCGGCGCGTCGGGACGACCGGGCGAATAAATGAGGTTCAAGGGAACGCCTGCTCGGCCGAACCGCTGCAATTCGCCGTCAATCGCACTGTCCCAAATGGAAAAGTCGGCCTGAAACGCCTCCGCGCCGAGACTCTTCATTCTCTCCACGACTTCAGGCGTGTCGATGGCGACGAACTTGTTGGCCTTGCAGACCGTGCAATAGGACGCGGTGAAATCCACGAAGACAACTTTTCCGGAACGTACGCTCTCCTCCACCGCGGCTGCAGACCAGGGGCGCCAAACCAATCCGCTGGGCTCGTGCGCCGAGTCTCCGTTGGCGCAGGCTGCAAGAGCTTCCCGCTCGGCCCGCGCCGCGGCCACGGCTTCAGCTAGCGGAAAAATCCCCTCATAGATGACGCCTCCGACGAACACCACCAGTGCGATCGCCGATCCGCGAAGACTCCAGCGCCGCGCTGGACTCATGTCATATCTTACCTGTCCGATGATCCAACACGCGAAGCCCACGAAAATCAGGAAGACCAGCGTCCACTCCAGTCCCTCAGACCCGATCTGCGTCACGAGCGGGTGAAGCAACCAGATCACCATCGCCAGCAGAAGAAAGCCCATGATCCGTTCAAACGTAATCATCCACGGTCCGGGTTTCGGAAGAAACCCCAGCCAGTTCGGCCGTGCGCCGAGCACCATGTACGGCGACGCCATCCCCAGACCCATGAACAGGAAAGCCAGCAATGCGGTCTGTTGCGGCTGCTGAGTAGCCCAGCCAAAAGCGCCCGCCACAAAGGGACCCGTGCAGGCAAATCCCAGAACCGGAGCAAGTGCTCCCTTGCCGAAGGACGCGAGCATTCCTTCTTGAGTGATGTGAGCCTCGAGATTGAGCGCAGAGGACGGTGGTTGCAAGGTAAAGACGCCCAGCATGCTCAAGCCCATGGCCATGACCACGGCGCCAAGTCCGATGACCGCGGCCGGGATTTGAAGAATGTTGTACCGCCCTTCGGTGAGGAGTCCCGCCGCAAGGAACCCGAGCAGAATGAAAAACACGAGCACGCCCGCACCGAACGAAAGCGCGAGCGCAAAGGTCCGCCCCTTCGATTGGTGAGCTTGTTTGACAAAGCCCAGCACCTTGATCGAAAGCAGCGGAAGCACGCACGGCGTCGCGTTGATGAACAATCCGTAAAGAAAGCAAAGGGCCAATTGGCCGACCAGGCCGTAACGTTTGAGAAGTCCTTCGATTCCACCTGCAGCACTTTCATCAGGCGAACTGCTTGCGGATGCGTCTGATTCCGATGGAAGGGATGTGTCCCCTCGCTGATGGTCGACCGGATTGGCGACTTCGGTTTCCGGTGCGTCAGCTCCGCTTGGTGACGGATCGGCTGCGGCGGCGACGGCTTCGTTCGCCGGCGCCACTGAAGCAACCACACCCACCGGCAGCGAGAAGCTCAACGCGTCCGGCGGAAAGCAGTTCCCCGTGTCGGTGCAGGCTTGAAACGCGAAAACACCACCAATGCGCAACGGCCCGGGTTCACGCGCCGAATCAATCTCGCCCGGTACGCGAACCGTGATCGTACCCTCGAACTCCGTTAAGTCGCCGAGGTACTTGTCCTTTCGCGTGATGGGTTGCGGGTAAGTCGCCTTTCCGAAACGGATTCCGGGAATTCGCTCTGTAAACACATCGGCCGCGATCAGGCTCGGCAGCGTCGGACGATCGGACTGAATGTGGTTTCCTTTGGCGATCTCAACTTTGAGGGCTAGTTCAAACTTTGAACCCGCCGCAAGCTTGTCCGACGACACGGAAGGCGTAACGGCGACGATCTTGTGGGTGGCCTTCGGCAGTGCTCGTGAGGCCCGTTTGAAAATCTCCTCGTTGGCGGGTCGCGGTTCACTGCCCGGCGGATCAACGGGAAGTTCCAGCGATACGTCCGCTTGTTCACGAATGCATTTGTCCGCGCAGATGAGGTAATGCACTTTGCCCATGATTTCGACAGCCGTTGATCCAACTTGCGTGGGAGGTCGGGCCTCGATCAGCAATACGGGTTCACCTTTGAGGATGTTGGTAACGATGTCGCCAGGACTCACATGCCGCTTGGGAATTGGAAACCGAAACTCCGACGTGCTGAACCCTTCGGGAAGCGTCCAGTCAATTGCCGGCGGAAGGCCTGAGTCTCCGCTGTTTTGCCAATAGATATGCCAGCCCGATTCAAGCTCGAACCGCAAGGCCAGTTCAAATGGCGTTCCGGGCACAACCGCCGCGGCTGAGGAAACCAAGGAGACCTTCGCCTTGCGGGTGGATGACCCATCGGATTCGTTCGCCTGATCGGCCAACGTCAGAGTCGGACATAGCGCCAAACTTAGCGCCAGAATAGTCAATTGTCTTCGGATTTCGTTCATTCCAACCCTTTCGATCCATTTCTCAAGCCGCTCGTTACTTCGTTTTACGCTCATCGGACCCCTTGGGTGCGACTGTCTCTCCATCACACAGGATTCGAATCGCCGGTCGCCGCAATACGTCGATTGGTCGGAATCATGGACCATCACCCTTGGCAGTGCAAACCCGCTTGACAAGCTGCCGGGATTGGCTAGCCTCCGGCTTACCGGAAGTTAGTTTCCGTGGCGATAAATTGATGCTTTAGATTATTGGTTTCATGCGGGATGCATGGAATCGACCAGTGAATCGGACGAACTCGGAGAAAAGGCCGACGACGGAAGTTGGCGCTAAGGGATTCATCGTTGGGCATGACGCGGTCGCGTTGCACAGTCATTTGGCGCACGGGGTTTCGACTGATTGCAGCGGTTTTTCACTAGTGCGGTACGCCAAGTCATGTTATTGGTTTTCAGCTTGACGGAATGGACGTAAGAGGATTTTGTGCTTCTAAGGTGCTGCGGGTGCCGTTGAAAAAGGTGACAGACGTCGGAGCCTGAAACACCGCCTTATTGAAGTACCGTCGCGTCCGTTCGGTTTCGCGGGAATCTTGGGTCTCCAAGGCGCACGAGCAATCGACTGCGATTGCCGAGGCGAACCTAAATCTCTCGGTAGTAATGCTTTGAGTGTTTAGGTCCGCGGCCTGCAGGGCACTTCCAACCTCGATCCTCTGAGATTCCACCTCGTACATCGGGGTTCCGATTTGACTTCCTTTTGATTGGTCCGGCTGGCCGTTGGTTTCGGCCGGTCGCGAAACCGCACCACAGTCGAATTACGCCTGAGGGTGGATTCTCTGCAATGGAACAGATGATGATCGCGAACCTACTCGCGCAGTCCCAACCACAGGCCGGCGGCGTCGTCATTCAGTTGGTGATCGGGTGTGCCTTGAGCGCCATTGTCGCGCTCTTGGGCGGCTATCTCGTCATGCGCTGGTTCGCTCGCGCGAAACTTGATGCAGCCAAACTGGAAGCCGATCGCAAGATTAATGATGCCAAGGCCGAGGCCGAAGTCATTCGGAAAAAAGCCGAAGTCGACGCGAAAGCCGAGATTCTGGGTGGCCAGGAGCAGCTTCGCAAGGAAGCCGACGCCATGCGCGCCGAGTTCAAGGAGACGGAGCGCCGCCTCGCCAAACGCGAGGACAATCTTGAAGCCAAACTCGACACGTTGGTAACCAAGGAAAAAGGACTCGATCAACAGGTCAAGAAGCTTCAATCGCGCACCGAGGAGGTGGCCAAGCAAGAGGAAGAATCGGCAAACCTGTTGGCCCGGCGGCGCGAAGAACTCATCAAAGTTTCAGGCATGTCGGTGGACGAGGCACGGAGGCTTGTTCTTGAAGAGGTTCGACACGACGCGGAACGGGATGCGGCCATTCTTGTTGAAAAGACAGTGACAGCCGCTCGCGACGACGCCGCGCACCGTGCGAGGGAGATTACGCTCACGGCGATCCAGCGTTATGCCGGTGAGCATACGTGTGAGAGTACGGTTTCGACGGTTGACATTCCCAATGATGAGATGAAGGGTCGGGTCATCGGTCGCGAGGGTCGAAACATCCGCGCTTTCGAAAAAGCGACAGGTGTGGATGTGATTGTCGACGACACGCCCGGAGTGGTGGTGGTCAGCGCGTTTGACCCGGTTCGACGCGAAGTGGCTCGCCGAACCCTTGAACGATTGATTCAGGACGGCCGAATTCACCCCGGGCGCATCGAAGAGCTGATTACTCAGGTTCAGGGAGAGATGGACGAGGAGCTAATCGAGACCGGAAAGAAAGCGGCCGTCGAAACGAGTATCGGCGGCTTGCATCGCAAGCAAATCGAATTGCTGGGTCGATTGCGCTATCGAACGAGCTACGGGCAGAATGTCCTTCGTCATAGTGTCGAGGTCGCCTTCCTTTGCCAGGCGATCGCCGATGAATTGGGACTCGACGGGCGGCTCGCGCGGCGCTGCGGATTGCTGCACGATATCGGCAAAGCCATCGACCACGAAGTCGAGGGCAGTCATCAGAAGATTGGCGCGGACTTCTGCCGCAAGTTCAACGAGCGTCCCGAGGTGCTCAATGCGATTGAAGGGCACCACGGAGACATCCCATCAACCAGCCCTTACACACCGATCGTGATGGCCGCCGATGCGATCAGCGCCGCAAGGCCCGGAGGTCGCCGCGAATCGCTCGAACGCTACGTACAGCGACTCCAGCAGCTTGAGGAAATCGCCATGGGACATCAAGGTGTCCGCGAGGCGTTTGCCATTCAGGCCGGGCGAGAGGTTCGAGTCATCGTCGACGCGCGCCGCGTGGACGACGCCGTCGCCACCCTGATCGCCCAAAAGGTCGCCAAACAAATCGAGGAGCAGATGACCTATCCCGGCGAAATCAAGGTCACCGTTCTTCGTGAGGTTCGCGCCGTCGCCACGGCGAAATAGATTGGGTTGCCTGCTTCAGTTTGGGATCGGAAGACCTGCGTCACAAAAAAGCCTACGGCCGGGCTTGGTTTGCGTCGCTTGCTTTTCGTGATCAGCAAACGGCGATTCTGGACGGAGCGATCCACACTCGGAAGGGCGTCACTACGAGACCATCAGGGGCAGGAGGTCGGTCCGGGATAGGGATAGGGCAAACGCCTGATGGCGTCCGCCGCGAGCGTGACGTCGACAAAGTTGACATCTTTCAGGACATCCACGACGTTGCCTCGCAACTGAACTTGTGTTTTGGAAGGCGAACTGATCAATCCTCGAAAGGCATCGATGATCTGAGCCAGATCAACCATGTCCGGTTGAAGCGGTTGGTCGATTCGCGCGTACGGGCTGAATACGTCTCCCCATTGCGCGGTACGCAACATCACCGGCGCGGTATAGCATTGCTCGTCGTCCGGTGTGGACTGGCAACTGATGGGCAGTTGGCGAACCGTGTACTCCGAGCTCGGCAGAACCGCGTCGCCGAATACTTGGATCACTCCCAGTGAACCCCAATCGGTGAAGTAAGGCGCACATTGCAAGGCCGCGCCCCGAAAAGTCGCGGGTGATGACGTGCGCTCCGGAAAGTCCATCGGCGGTCCCAACCATCGCACCTGACCCTCGAAATCGGAAAAATCGGACAGTATGCTTCCATTGGGAACAGTAGGTCGGTTCAGGGAAGTCAACGTCACTCGCACCGCGGTCAATTCGCCGGCCGGTTCCGGCTCGAATGCCAGATAGCGGCACTTTGGTGCAACGGGATCGCCTACCGTGATGATCGCAGGCGCCAACGTTTCAATTGGAATGTTGTTTGACACGGGGACCGTGGCATCCTGCAAGAACGTATCACGAGGAGCAAGATTCACGACAAACGTGCCTGAAGCGGCAGGCGGAATGTTGAGCACCAGCGTTCCCGCGTACCGGGAACCACCCAAGTCCTCCACGGAGTCGGGAGGCTGCGTCGTCATCCCGTATCGGAACGCCTCCGTCGAGGTGTCCACCGCCGAAATGACGGAATAGCCATATCCAATCCAATCCGGGCGCGTCGTGGCCTGGAACCCCGCGTCACAAATCGTACCGTTGGACTGTGTGTTTGAGCATCGGGAACCTGCTCCGAACGCGGCGGCACATTGGGCGTGTCCGGCACTGTTCGACCCTGAGCAGGGCTGAAAAACTGGCCCGATCGACGACGTTGCATTGAGATAACCCGAAGGGTCGATCGCAACTTGAAAAACCTTTAAATTGAAAGGCCCCCAATTGGCGATGCGAACTTCAACAAAGACCCTTGTTCCGCCGGATGGAACAAAAATCTCCTGGTTCACGACGGTAAAATCGCCATCCGCGCGGACAGGTTGCAGGGCGATCGTGGCTCCAGCCCTGACGGGAGCGCAAGCTGATAGAACCGCAAGCAAGATAACGGTGCAGTTCGTCAGTTTTCCAGGCATATTTCCCCCTTGGCGTCGAACGGCGGGCACCCCGACAACTTGACCATCATACGCCGAACCCGACCAGGAATCGAGCCCCTACCGAACGTTTAGGAGTTCCGGCAGTTGCTATCGGACGCGGCGCAAACTATTCCTCCTTTCGGAGCCGATTCTCCCCTGAGTTTTACTCGCCGGCGTTCAGCACCTACTGCCGCACCGATGCTACTTGCTATGGCGAGCGAGGTTCGCGCACACCAGCTCCTTGTCGTTTCGAGCGAATACGTGCCGGTAGGCAAAAGCCGGGTGGGCCCAGGTCACGCCGCCACGCTGGCGCAATTGATCCGTGGTCGGATCAATGAGCTTCGCACGACTGAGCTCCTTAAAGCCCTTGGGCGAGAGATCACTGATAATCAGTTCCCCCTGCTCGTTGAACATCCAGACTTTGTCACCGTTGCGAACGAAGTGGATCGTCGCCCAGCGTTCCTTCGGAACGGCTTCGAGACTCTCCCAGACCCGATCGCCGGTTTTGGCGTCGAGACACCGTAGCTCGCCGTAACTATCGATTCCGTACACGTGGTCACCGTCCAAAATCGGTGTTGAAATGATGGAGTGCAGGGCATCGGTATGCTGCTCGTCCTCGCCCGCGCGCTTCCAGAGCTTCTCAACCGCTGGCCTGGTTGAATCAAGTTTGAGCATGAGGGAGCCGTCGAAAAAGTTGGTTAGGAACAACCGATCTTTATCGACGACGGGCGATGCAACGCCGATCACCATCTTCACCGGCGGGAACGGATATTTCCAATGCACGTCGCCGTTCTTGGGGTTCAACCCCACCACGTTATCGCCTGTGTAGGCCACGAGCACGCGCTGACCGGCCTGTTCGATGATCACGGGAGCGGAATAGGAAGCTCGGTCGTCAAGTGCCCGCCATGCTTCGTATCCATTGGTCTTATCCAGCGCGACAATGCAGGCGTTTTCGCCGCCGATCTGGAGGATCAACAGATTGCCTTCGACGAGCGGGGCCGCGGCGATGCCCCAGGTCGGCATTCGGATCTTGTATTCGGCGTTAAGGTCTTTTTGCCAGAGAATCTTTCCGCTCCGGGCTTCAAAGGCAAACAGGTGGCCCATCGCGCCCAACGAGAAGGCCCGCCCTTCATCGATGGTGACGGATGCGCGCGGTCCGGCGTCGTATCCCACGTCGCGATACTCGCAATCGTATTCATGCGTCCAGACCTTGTGACCATCTTGAGCATCGAAGCAATGGACCCGCTCGACCTGTTTGGGCGAGACGAGCCGATCGGTGACGAAGACGAATCCGTGCCAGACGGTCGGACCGCTATAGCCGCTGGCGATGTCGGCCCGCCAGACGAGATCAAGCTGCGGTTTGTCGAATGTCTCGACGACACCGGTTTCAGGCCAGACGCCATCGCGATTCGGTCCCCGCCACTGAGGCCAATCGGCCGCATCGGCTCTGTTGCCGACCAAAAGAGAAACGCAAACCGCACCGACCGCGACGACTCTTTGAAAACTCACAGTCCGCATGAACCCGCTCCTTCGACAATACCGCCCATTCGGCACGCACATGAGATCGTACTCGGTTGGAGCCGACACTCAACGATTTGATTGTGTCACTATTCCGGAAGGGACTCGGCCAATGTCGGGGACATCAACTCACGAAGTCGCGCCAAGGCGCGCCGCTCGATTTGGCGGACACGTTCCTTCGTCACACCGAATCGCTCGCCAAGCTGCTCGAGCGTTTGTCCGGCGTCGGAGCCGCCTAGGCCGAAGTGGCCCGCCACGATTTCCCGTTCTCGCTCGTCGAGTTTTTTCAAGCCCTCTGCGATCGCGTCGCGTATGTGTTGGCGATCGGCCGGACTCTGAGATAGCGCGGATTCGTCCCGCGCGGCTTCCAGCAGCCCATCCTGCCCGGTGACGAAACGATTGAGGTGGTAACGCTGTTCGGGAATCGATCTCGCGAAGTTCTTCATGATCGCCCAAGTGGCGTAAGTGCTGAACTTGTTGCCGCGCGAAAAATCAAACTTTTCGACCGCTCGCATCAGCGACACGTTGCCGTCGCTGATGACTTCAAAAAGTCCGTTGGACCAGCCGACGTGACGCTTGGCGATGCTCACGACGAGTCGCAGGTTGGCTCGGGTAATTCGCTGACGAAGCGTCTCGATTTGTGACATCCAACCAGCCAATAAGTCGAACCGACGATCGTCGAGAGTCTTGTCCTGCATCGTTTTCATCAAGCGAGCGGCCTTGAACTTCATGTAGTTGTACCGACGAAACAGGTCTTGCTCCTGCTCGCGCGAAAGCAGCGGAGTCAGATACAACGATTGTAGGTAGGGCGGCAAACCGGCGGGTACCCGGGTCGCGGAAATTTCCTCGGCCGCGATCGGTTCATCCACGTCAAGAATCATCGCGTCGGCGGTGGGTGCGTCGAAAAGTTCGTTGTGGACGTAATCCAGCGGTGCGACATTCCATCGCGCGAACTGAACGCGTCGAAGCGCGGCCTCCACGTCGGTCAAGCCGCACCCGAACGCACGAGCGATCGCCTCGGTCGATTCACCGACTTCACGACATCGCCCGATCGCCTCGTCGCGCTCACTCAGTCCGAAGCTCCGCCGGACGAAGACGGCCAAGGCCTTGTCGGCTTCGTCGTGGCGGCGGAGCGTGTATCGCACGGTTTCGACCGCACGCCCGGTCTCGGCGGCGATGATCCGAGCGGCCGCGTGCAATTTGATTGGCTCTCGAGCGACAATCTCGCGCGCCCTCTGAACGATGGCATCGCGCTCGCCACGACTCAGTTGCCTGAAGGCCGCGCCGCGCTCGACCAGTCCACGGTGTTGCAGAACAAATCGATCGATGGTTCGCCTGAGAAAGGCAAGGCGGTTGACCCCGTCTTCGCCGTTAACTCGGATTCCCATGAGTCCGCGATCGCGCCACCGTCGAACGGTCTTGGTGCTGACCTTGAGTTCCCTGGCGGTCTCCTCATGCGACAACGAAGCTTCGCCCAACTCCCCGATGCTCAGGCCGCTTTTTCGGCTGAGTGATTCGGCCATGGACGCCAGGTCGCTGATGAGGGCTTGGCCGGGAATGGACGGACCAGTATCTGCGCCGCGCTTGCGGTACTTGGTAATGTGAAAACAAACCCAATCAAAGGGGTAAGCCTTCTTCGCGTCGATGAGTCCCAACAGATGATCGATGCCGTGTAATTGCTCGACTCTCAATCGCCGTGGCGACAAAGTCAGCTGGTGAGTCAGATCGGCCAGATCAGTGTTGAAGAACTTCGGCATCGCGAGCTTCTCGAAATCCGCGTCTTTGACCCGGACGGCACGCCGACTCAAATCACCGTCCTGAGCTACCCCGTACCCTCGCGGCATCGCGCCGCCCATGCGGAACTATTATCGGACATATTCGCCACCGGCGTTCACCGGGACGGCGGTTAAAGCAACTAATTATCGCCCGGCCATCGCTACTAGTCAATTTTCGGCGTTGATTGGCCCAAGGAGGCTCTCATGCGGCCTGATCGGCACAATCGACTTTGAACTCGGATTCGGTTCGATTCCAGCGTGCGCGTGCGGTCGTGCGAGCCGCCTTGACCGGAAGAAGAGGTTAAGGGACGCTTGCCGCCGATGGCAAGAAAAGGGATCAGCGTGAAGGAGCTTGCCCGCGAATTGGGATTGACGTCGCGGTCGTTGATCGATCGCTGCCGGGCCGAGGGGATCGCGGTGCAGAACAGCATTACAAAACTCGATCGGACGGCCGAGCGAACGGTGCGGGCTTGGTACACTGTTGCGGGTGGCGCCGAAAACGATTCTCCATTGCCCTCCCTCGAAGAGGGGGGAGGCGCGGAGTCTGGCGTCGCCGCTGACGTGTGAAGAACAGAAGCGTCACCCGTCCAATTGCTCGAACTCGAAGTAAGGGACGGTTGATTGAATGCCATGATTGAGGTCCTTCTCATTGCGGGCATCGCGCTTGGTGTCGGCCTGCTGGTCGGCGTTGTTGTACTTCTGCGTCGAACGTCAGGCACGGGAAACGATCGGGTTGAGTCGCGATTGGCGGCGATGGCGGAAGCTCAAGAGCGAACCGATCGAATCGTGCGTGAGGAGTTTGCCCGCAATCGTGACGAGGCGAGCAAACAATCAGCTCAAACGCGGGAAGAAACGTCGACTTCGATTGCTCGAACGGCCGAAACGCTGATCAAAAGCGTCGGCGAGATTTCGAGTGTGCAGAAGTCGCAACTGGAGTCATTCGCTGTCCGCCTCGGAGACCTGAGCGCGTCCAACGAGAAGCGCTTGGAGGCACTTCGCGCGACGGTGGACGACCGTCTTCGACTGTTGCAGGAGGACAACGCGAAAAGACTGGACCTGATGCGCGTGACGGTAGACGAGAAGCTCCAAGGCACACTGGAGAAGCGGCTCGGCGAATCGTTCAAGCAGGTCAGCGATCGATTGGAACAGGTGCATCGCGGATTGGGCGAAATGCAGACGTTGGCCGCGGGCGTCGGCGACCTCAAGAAAGTGCTCACCAACGTCAAAACGCGGGGGACGCTCGCCGAGATGCAACTCGGGACGCTGCTCGAACAGTTTCTTTCGCCCGACCAGTTTGCGACCAACGTCGAAACGCGGCGGGGGAGCAATCAGCGGGTCGAGTTCGCGGTGAAGCTTCCCGGCCGCGACGGTGATGCTCGATCAATCGTCTGGCTGCCGATCGACGCCAAGTTTCCGATCGAGGACTACCAGCGGTTAGTTGAGGCCCAGGAGCGCGGTGACGCCGAGGGCGTGGAGTCGGCGGCGAAGCAGCTTGAGAATTGCGTCAAAGGGGCGGCCAAGGATATTCGCGACAAATATCTTGATCCGCCCGCGACGACGGACTTCGGCGTCATGTTTCTAGGAACCGAAGGGTTGTATTCCGAGGTCCTTCGCCGGACAGGACTCTTCGAATCGCTGCAGCGCGACTATCGCGTGACCGTCGCCGGGCCGACGACCATTGCCGCATTGCTCAACAGTCTGCAAATGGGCTTCCGCACCCTGGCGATTGAGAAGCGGGCGAGCGAAGTGTGGGCGATTCTCGGTGCGGTCAAAAGCGAGTTCGGGAAGTTCGGCGACTTGCTCGACGGGGTGGGGAAAAAGCTTTCCGAAGCTCAAAACAAAATCGAGGACGCAGCCCGTAAGACTAGGACGATCGAGCGAAAACTCCAGGGCGTGCAGGAACTGCCGGCGGCTGCGGGCGAACCGCCCATGTTGCCTTTGGAGGCAGTGACCGACGATTGATCGAAGCGGCTCAGGCACAAATCTCAGGTACACGAGAAATCGATGGCTCGCCATCCTATGATGTCGTAGCGAATCCGAACCAATAGAGGATGTCGAAGTCCGACGGATCACACACTTTTTGCGTTTCGCCCCGCGAATCGGCGTCTTTCAGGCCGGCGGAATATTCTCATGAGAAACCGAGAATCACATGGGCGCTATGCAAGGCGTTCACTGACGCTCATTGAAACGGTAGTCATTCTGTTAGTGCTTGGGATTCTCTTAACGCTATTCCTCCCAAGCCTTACCAGCAACTGCGGGGTGCTTTCGACTCGACTGGCATGTGGTAGCAATCTCAAAGGCATCGGAACGAGCTGCAAAATCTACGCCAATGAAAACAACGAGTTTTGGCCTGCACCACCATTTGACCAAACATTTGTTGGTAACATCGACTATACGGTCCGGGTCGGAAGTGGCGACGGGAGCGTTCGATCGCCGCGCCGAGATCAACCGTCTCTGTCGGGCATGGGAGGTGCAAGGCAGTTGTCAGTGACTCGTGCAATGTGGATGCTGGTGCGTAGCGGCGATATTACGGTCAAACAGTTCATTTGTCCAAACAGCGGAGATGTCGAAGACCCGACGCAAAATCTCAAGATTATTACGACTTCGCCGATTACAGGAATATCAGTTTTGGATTCCAAGTTCCCGTCGGTCCACTGGGCACGCGGGCACGGGAAGGAGCGGACAATCGAATGGTCTTCGCTGCCGACAAGGGACCCTACGTCGATGCCTCTGTGGCTTCGCCTTCTCATGGCCTAAAGACGATCATTTCGCCACCCGGCTCTTACAACATTCCGCCGGGCAGTCCGTGGCGGACCTTCAACTCCCGTAATCACCAGGGAGAAGGGCAGAATGTTCTCTTTGCTGACGGGCACGCGAGCTTCTATCGCGTGCCGACGGTCGGCGTCGACGGCGACAACATTTACACCATCGCCCTCGACAACGTGAACGAGGCCTCGCGCGTGATCGGCGAGTCGCCGTGGCTGCGAAGCCTGCCGCCGTTCGCCCCGATCGACGCACCTTTTACGTATTCAAGCACCGACTCTGTTATCTTTCCGTAGCGTGTCGTGCGGAACTCAAACAGGCGTTTCGTCCTTGCGTAACTTCTTCGCATTCGCTGTTCCATAGAACCGACCAGAGCCGATAGACGATGGTGGGTATCGCCCGTTTGCGAGGAATGTACGCGCTGTATCACGGGGATCGCCGCCAGGAGCAGAAGCGCAACCCATAGTGAAATCATGCTTTACGCCTCGTTGACATTCTGGTTGCTCGTCGTCGTCTTCGCCGCGTGGGGCGTCCGCAAGTTGTGGACCGGGCTGGTTCAGCCTAAGGTGCTCAACACGGTGCTCCTTCCGGGAACGCTCGTCGGCGTGCTCGGCCATGTGATCGGACTGCTCGTTACCGGCGCGACGATCCGCGAGACAACGCTCTACAAGGAGGAATCCGGCGAACCGACCACCACCGCCGACCCCAAGCCGCGGATTCCGATCCTCGGACCGATCGTCATCGGACTTCTCCCGCTGGTGGCCTGCGCGACGGGAATCTATTTCAACGCAAAATACTTCGGCAGCGGAATCATGGCGGGCAGGGGAGGCGAGGTCGTCGGGCCGAAACTGCCCACGTCGCTTGCCGGATTCTGGCAGTTGCTCCGCGATCAGATCACGCTGGTCGAGACGCTCGTGTCAGCGGTGTCGGCAGCGAATTTTAACGACTGGAAAACCTCGGCATTTCTCTATCTGCTCGCCTGTCTGGCCGTCCGCGCCGCACCCTTTCCGGGCAACGTTCGCGGCGCGCTCGGCGCGATCGTGCTGCTCGGCGTGGGGGGCGGCGTGGCCTCGTCACTCTTCGCGGTGGCCGATCCGCGCGTGCAGTCGGCTTGGGCGGTGCTCAACCTGACGGTTGCCACGCTCCTCTTGCTGCTCATGCTCAGCCTCATCATCCGCGGTGCGATCGGCCTGATCCAGGTCATCCGCACGAATGGCTGAAACGTATCGGTCGCTGCGGCAGGCTCAGATTGTCGAACTGGCAGTCAGACTACGATCTGGGAGATACGAAGCATCTTAAGACAACGCGTCGATGGAAACTGAAACAGGCGCAGCAACTGCAAAAACAGAACCCTTTGAACTCGCAGCAGCAAATCAACCCTGGACGGCAAGAAAAGCACCGCGTTTCAAGCGTTCAGGTGTGTCATTCTGAATGAGACTCTTCAATCGTTGCGTGGGGCCTGATTAGCGAGCGGAGAGGGAGGGATTCGAACCCTCGATACAGGCGTTCACCCGTATGACGGTTTAGCAAACCGTTGGTTTCAGCCACTCACCCACCTCTCCGGGCAGATTCGATTACGCAACCCAACTTCACTTGCCGGCCGGATTGCTTCGGCGCGTCGCCACCATAACATCAAACCGCCGTGATGCAACGCCCCACCAACGTTCAGCCGAAATGTTGGCCTCACGAATCGCGTCCCGCAAAGTCGAACGCAGCGATCGACTTCTAGATCTCCGAAGGATCGAGCCTGGTGCGTGTGCCGCCTTGGCGAAAACATCGAGTCAACCGGAGCGCGATGTCAACCAGCCGCGACGACACTTAGCATTCGTCAGCGGCACTCTGCTTTGTCGAGCCATTCTTGCGAGAAAGATATTTGTCAGTCGGAATTGCGTCAAGCCCGGCGTTTCAATCGCTCATCTTGTCGGGGAGGCTCAAAGACGGATTGAAAAACGATGTCTCAGGCAGGTTTGACCTTTAAACCTTTATTTCGCCGCATAGGCAATCCCAATCCAATTGGAGCGAGCCGCGGACATTCGTTCGCGCGAATTTCCGGAGAGTCTGGCGCGCCATCCGCTGCGTTTGCACTGGAAACGCTCAAATAATTGACGTCGTTCGACTGTATCGGGCGAAGAAACGCATCATCGAATCCGTTGGCACCCAAGGAGTCCTCATGGATCGACATGGGAAACGGCATGGCAGGTTCCAAGAATCCGGTTTCCCCAAAGGGCGATTCTGCGCGATCGACCCTCGCCCAAACAAAGCACCGTGGCGCGAGGTCCGCTTTTTACTTGGCTCGTGATCCGGTTAAGCTCTTTCACGCGCGACGCATGGCGCCGGTAGCTCAGCTGGATAGAGCATCGGATTTCTAATCCGACGGTCGGGGGTTCGAGTCCCTCCCGGCGCAATGAAGTTTGACCCGCGAATCCCCACGATAGGTCGCGCAACGAAGCGCACGAAACCCCGCATTGTATAGGATTATCTTGAAGTGCCATTTGCGCGGCACTGGTTGAATCAGCGCACACCGACGAACGAAGCGACGCTGGCCGCGCGCCGTGTCGGTAAGAGTTTCGGTAAGGAAAGTGGTAAGGGATTCGGACCGCTTTCGGAGGTTCCCGCCGCCTTTGCAGTGTCCCGGTCGCAAGTTGTCGGGTCCGGCTACGGAAAGGCAGTCAAGGCGTCCGACAACTCGCCGACGACCGAATGCGAATACCGATCCATCGTAAGGGTAATCGTAGAATGTCGAGCGAGCTGTTGGGCTACCTTGGGGTGGACCCCGCCGCGAGCCGAGGCCGATACGAACGAATGCCGCGGGGCATGAAAATCGCACACCCGTCCATCGGCGTCGCGGCATTCGATTCCCGCGTCGGACAGGTCCGCCCGAATCATCCTGGCAGTCTTGTCGGGTATCGTGAAAATCGGATGCTCCGGGTCCATAGGCTCGATTCCATCGCGCCAGCGGACCAACAATTGCGTCGTAGAGTGTTTTGACGGCAAGGTGTCGTCGCGTTGGTGTTTGCTATAGCCGCCCGTTGTGAAAGTTACTTGACGAGCATGAATTAGTGCTGGGTAGAACTTGGCATAACCGTCACGAAGGATGGCAATCGGCGTTAGGCAAGCGGAGTCGGGAGGAGCAAGGGGCATAGTGGATTGCGGCTGGAGATCTTCCGCAATCGGGCGGGCATCCCTTCTACGTGCATGTCAACAAGTTTCTGGACGCTGTGAGTTTTATCCGTTTCGTCGAATCGCGCTGCCGTGGACTCTTTTCGGACAAAATGGGTCGTCCATCGTTGCCGCCGGTGACGTACTTCCGCACGCTGCTGATCGGGTACTTATAGGGGATCGACAGCGAGCGGGAGATTGCCTGGCGAATGGCGGATTCACCGGCGTTGCGTCGGATTCTGAGATACGCCTTGACCGACGAGGCGACTGACCATTCGACGCGCACCGAAGCCCCTGGAACGCATAATGCAGCGAGCCGGCCGCCACCCGGATAGCCGTCGCTCTTTCAGTAACCCTTTTGCGTTTCACTTTCTTCCGTGCACAGCTTTCGGGCTGGTTCTCCCCAGTGCCAATACTCGAGGATGATCTCCACGACCGTGATTTGGTGCACGGCATCGAGCGGCGGGTCGGCCTCGATACGCGGGAAGCGCCGGCCGTTCGCCTCCCACGCGGCCACGACACGATGGTAGCGCTCGCGGCTTTCGGGGCTCCCGAACTCGCCAAGCCAGAAATCGCGGCGCTTCTTCGAAAGTGAATCGGTCAGCGTGACAATCGCCTGGTTGTAGCCCGACCGTCGGCGGTACCCAGGTATTCCGGCTGGAGGTCGTCGGTTCGACATTTGTGCGGCTCTCTAAAACACATCTAGGTTTTGCGCAGAACGGAAATCGTCGTAAGTCGCGTGAACTCAATCAGTTAGCGTGAAAAACGGCGGAATTGAGGTTTTGCGCTGCGCAGAACGGATCGGGCGAAGCGCAGCGGTCTTGCAGTGGCGCGCTTAATACAGAGGACCGCGTAATTCACGGGACAAAATCGGCCATTGCAAAACCGAGAGTTTCGAACATCGCGCGCTATTTCGCGCGCGTTCGGGCGCGACGAAGAGGAAACCTTACAGCCGCGACGGACGGTTTTCAAAAGAAAAAAAATGCGACGATCGGTCGGATGCTGTGAAGATGGGGTAAATGACAAAATAGTCAACGTTGTTGCGGTCGCTATCAGATCACACCGGCGGCGACGCCGAGCCGTTCGTAACCGGCACCCTTTTTTCGCTTGAGTTGAGGTAACAACAGGTTCACGCGCGCACGAACGATCCGCTCGTCGTCGCCCGGTTTGCGGCAGGACAACGGGATGTCCGTGACGCGTTCGAGGTCGCTTCGAACATCGTCCGGGAGCAGCGGCCACCAGATGGGCTGGGTGGAGACCGCCTGACGTTTTGCGTCGGCGTCGCCGCCGGCGGCTCGAAGCAGCACGACGCGATAGTTGTCGTCCATCGCCGCCAGAGCCGAGGCGATACCCCCCTGTGATCCCCCCTTGCCAAGGGGGGAGGCAAGCGCGCGGATAGACTGGCGGGTGGAACGGTCGGCGGCGTCGCGACGGCGGGTCTTGGCCGGAGGACAGTGGGTCAGCGACGCAGCGATGGATTCACGTAGACGTTCCCTGTGGTAGCCGTCGGGCGGATCGAGCAACGGAACCGGTCGATCGACACCGGGAATCGGGTCAACCGACCGGTGGTCGCCGCGCCGCCGGGCGATGGTCGCGCGGTAGTCGTTCTCGTCGAGCGCGCGGAAAAGCCAGCGCTCGAAGTCGTATCGAACCCACTTCGAAAAGGCTTTGAATGGGAATCGACCGCGGTCCGCCGGCCAGGCATAGTAGCAGTCGATGACGGCCAAGACGTCGGCGACGGGGATGGATGGGGAGGAGGCACCAAGGGACGAAGCCACTGAGCCACGAAGCGACGAAGGGGGAACCGGTTGGAAACCGGTGCCACACAAGAGAGCAGCGGCGGCGTGCATCATCTTGGTGTCGATGGCGTCGTTGTTGCCGATGCGGAAGGACCACCAGGCGCACACGAGTACGGCGTCGGATGCGAGTGTTCCTTCGAGCGAAAGTACTTTTCGCGGCGCGGGAATGTAGCCGTCGATCAACCCATCCGGGCCGAGAGAATCGAGACGCTGCGACCAGAGTTGCAGTGAGCGCACGGAACATTTGATCGGCGCCTTCACGGCCACCTGTTCTGCCAGGGCGCGGCGGGATTCGGCCGGATTGCGCGTACAGAGGTCGCGCCATTGGTGAACCAGGTCGAGGCGTTGACGGGCACGGGGGTCGAGGGACGAAGGCAACGAGGCAACGGGGCAAGGAGGCAAAGAGCCACCAAGCGACGAAGCCACGGAGGCACGAAGCGACGGAGGCTCGGACGGGGCCGACGGGGCCGACGGGGCCGCGCGAGCTGAAGATCGCGGCTCGCCTGGGCGGCGGGAGTGGTAGTCGATCGAGGCCGTCGAACGGCCATACACCGAGTAGGGAAACTCCACGCGGCCGGTGACGCGGTCGCCGCCGCGAGAGGCGAAGATGCGCAGGCCGCACAGGGAAAGTGTAGGAATCCTTGATTGGTTAGCAGCGTTTTGTAGCATTACCGTTGAAACTCACTAGGATGAGTCCAATGTCGATCACGATGCCAACCTTCAACCATGCGTATCTGTGTTCCCACTGCAAGGTAAAATGTCGTTTTGATGTACAGGGGCACATTCGGTGGAACCATGGGGACCCAGAAGAGGGGCCTGTTGATTCCTACGATGTTTGTGTTCTTTCGTGTCAAAACTGTGGCCAACCACTCATTGCCATCGTTCCAGAGCAGGAGTTCTTTTATTGGGACGTTGTGTATCCAATAGGTCCTACCAGACTCCTTGCTCCCGAGGAGCTGCGCCGAACAAACCCAAGCCTCGCCGATGACTATGATGATGCCGTCAAGTGCGAAAATGTAAGCATTACGGCAGCGATGTTGTTGCTCGGTCGGTGTCTCGATTTCATGCTCGAAAAAAAGGCCGGAGCTGACAAGGACAGCACTCTTGGCCCAAAAATCATGCACGCAATTGACAAGAAGGCTATTCCCCCTGAATTGGAGGAGTCGCTGCGGCTTGGGTTCCTTGTTGCTCGCAACATGTCTGGGCATGTGTGGCTGGATGAAAATGATCATCCGCTCCGCATCACGAAGGAGATGCTGGATGAGTTCTTCTTGATAATAGACGAACTCTTTGAGCACTTTTACTTTGGGCCCGCGAGAAGAGAAGCGAGGCTGAGTGAGCTCCAGCGGATCAAGGAGCAGAAGGTAAAGTAAGGCATTCAGATACGGTTGAATTCTCATGGTACGCTCATGCAGTTGTCGCAGACGGAACAGGGTGCGGTGTAGCCGGGCGACGAAGCCACGGAGTCACGGAGCGACGAAGGGACGGACGGGGCCGCGCGAACTGAAGTTCGCGGCTCGCTCGACCCCTCTGTGTCTCCCCTTGGCAGGTGGAGAGGCGCGTTGAAGTAATGACGCAGCCAGGCGTGACGGCAGGCGGGCCGATCCACGTCGAGCTGCGAGCAACCGCAATACGATTCCATGTCGGCCAGGGCGTCCATCTTGCCGTCGGTGATCGGCGGTCCGCCGCCCTGTTCCTGCATCTCGAAAATGTCGCGCCACGCAACGTAATCCTGATCGCCGTGGAACATGACGCAGTCGGCGGGCTTGCCGTCACGCCCGGCGCGGCCGATTTCCTGATGGTAAACATCCGGCGACGAGGGCATGCCCCAGTGAATCAGGAAGCGCACGTCGGCTTTGTCGATGCCCATCCCGAAGGCGATGGTGGCGACGACAACGTCGAGGCAACGAGGCAACGAGGCAACAGGGCAAGGAGGCGAAGAGGCACGGAGCGACGAAGGCAAAGAGGCATCGGGGCAAGGAGGCAAAGAGGCACGAAGCGACGGAGCGACGAGGAAGGCGTCATGGACGGCGCTGCGCTGCGCGTCGTCCAAGCCCGCATGGTACGCGTCGGCGGAAAAGCCTTCCTCGCGTAGTAGATTCGCCACGCGCTCAGTCTCGGCGCGGGTGATGCAATAGATGATCCCCGACGGAGTGTGGGAAAGTCCGTGGCCGTGCTTCGCCTGGAGCTCGCGGACCTCGTCGACCAGGTCGCGGTCGGTGCGCTTGCCGCAATGAACGCGAAGGAACAGGTTGGGACGATCGAACTCGCCGATGAGGATGATGGGGGGAAGAGACGAAGGCAACGAGGCAACAGGGCAAGGAGGCAAAGAGCCACGAAGCGACGAAGGAAAGTCCGACGGGGCCGCGCGGGCTGAAGCCCGCGGTTCGCCAGGGCGGCTCTGTTCATCCCGCGGCTCGACCGCGTGGAAGCCGAGCGATTGCATGATCTGCTCGCGCACGCGCGGCGTGGCCGTGGCGGTGAAAGCGTGAATCGGAACCTTCGGAAAGAGGACGCGAAGCTGGCCGAGTGAGGCGTAAGCCTTGCGGAAGTCGTGTCCCCATTGGCTGATGCAATGCGCCTCGTCGATGACGAAGGCGGCTAGATGATCCTTGGCCCGCGTCATCGCGTCGAGGAAATCAGGACGCACGCAGCGCTCGGGCGATACGTAGAGCATGCGCAGTCGGCCGGTCGTGGCCGCGCGGAGGATATCGGATTCGGCGCGGTGATGCACCGTCGAGTTCAGCGCGGCGACGGGAAAGGCCAGCGACTGCAAACGATCGACCTGGTCCTTCATGAGAGCGATGAGCGGGGAGACGACGACGGTGAGTCCGCTGTTCATCAGCGCCGGGACCTGATAGCAGAGCGACTTGCCGCTGCCCGTGCCCATGACGACCAGGCTGTCGCGGCCCGCGAAGGCGGCGGCGATCGCCTCGGCCTGCAACGGTCGCCAATCGCTGATGCCGAACTGGCGGCGGGCGAAGGCGAGAGACGAGGGCAAAGAGGCAACGGGGCAAGGAGGCAAAGAGCCACGAAGCGACGAAGGGACGGGCGGGTCCGACGGGGCCGCGCGAACTGAAGTTCGCGGCTCGCTACCGCGGCTCTGAATGGAAGAAGGAGTGGTCATTGGCCCACCAGTCCGTTCGTCAAGAGTCCTCGTCCGGTCAACTTGCCCTGCGGGCCTAGTCGAATCAAGCCGTCGCAGCGCAACTCCAGCGGCATGAGCGCAAGACCGTCGGCGGCGCCGTTGAGTTGCACGGCCGGTCCCTTCGCCATGAGCAAGCCGCCGCTGACGCTCAAGCCGACGGCTTCGCCGTCGATGACGATCGCGGCGTTCGCCGATTTCGATTCCCAATTGGCGGCGATGGATATCCGGCGGTTGTCCGGTCCGAGCACGCGCATCACGCCTCCGCGCGCTCCGCCGCTGGTGGAGCCGCCGATGATGATGAGATCATGCACGCCGGTGCCGAGAACGATTCCAAAGCCAAGGTCGTTCGTCTCCGGCGGCGTCAGTTTCGCGTGTCCGTCGTGCGCGAACGCGCAGTTGATGAACGTGTGATTCGTCGCGGTCATCGTGACGGGATCGACCCGGACCGCGCCGAACTGGCTGGCCGCTCCGATCTCATTGGCGCGCGACAGAAACAAGGACGGCGTGTTTGGAACGCCGTTCGAGACGTCGACGGATTGGAACAACTCATTCTCGACGGCGAGGAATGCGACCGTCGCCTTGTTGAACCAGCCTTGAAACTTCGCGTTCGCCACGCAGAGGCGGGTCTGGCTGAGCTTGGACGCCGGTCTCCCGTGAAGCCAGAGAACGTCGGGACGTTTCGACGAATTGCCCAGCGCGAACGTGGGGCCGTCGATCACGATGTTGGGTGCGCCGGTCGTGTCCAGGCAGACCGCAGGCGCCGGATCGTCGAATTGCCAGATCACCGTGCCCGTTCCGCGAATCGTCAGGTAGAGCTTGTCCCGCAGACTCCAACCCTTTTGGACAACGTGAATCCCGGGCGGCACGACGATCTCGCAGGTCGATAGCGACGCACAGGCGTCTAGTTGCTGTTGAAGCGTCGGCATGGCTGAGCCTCCTTGCGGGTGAGCATGTCCTTGAGAACGCGAATGACGTTCGTCGCGCGGGCGGCGGTGGCCAGTTCGCGCGGATCGTTGACCTTGTGGTATTTGCGCAGCCAGGCGCGGAACTGCTCGGCGTCGCCGTCGAAGTATTGCAGACCGAGACGCTCGATCTGCTCGACGTGCTCGGCGGCGACCATGCGGACGCTGGTCGCCTGATCACGGGCCGCGCGGGCTGCCGGCACGCCGGCTGGGCAAGCCCGCGGCTCGCCTGGCGAACGCTTGCGGCGATAGGGGCGCGGGGCCTGACCCGGCGGGTTCGGAAGCTCGCGACCGGAAAAACGGCGAATCCAGTCGGAGGCCTCCTGTGCCGAGAGTCGGCGGATCGAACCGCCGACCATCCTGCGTGTCTCCGCCAGGTTGAATCCCTTGTCCATCGCAACCATGACGAGGACCTGGTGCTGCTTGGCGGTGCTGCTGCCCGGTCTGGTGTTCAAGATCGCCATGACTGTTTCTCCGCTCCCTCACGGTCGCGGCTCTGGACGTCAGTTCTTCCAATGCAAGCCGTCGATGCGATCGAAGACTCGACCCATCTTGACCGCGTACCAGCCCGCCGGCAGACAGCAGCCGTCGCGCAACTGCAGCCACGGCCGACCGTCGGGGCCGTCCACCACGCGACACTTCAAGTGCGGCGGCATGGGGGCCTTCATCGGATCGTCGCGCAGCACGGCCACGAGGTGCTTGCGGCGAAACTCGCGCAGATGCTCCTTGAGAAAATCAATCACCTTGCTCAGATCGTGCATCGTCTCCTCCGCGCGCTGCGCGCCTTGCGCGAAACCAGGGCGGACATGCGCCGCGCTTCGGCGAGACGCCACTCCTCCGGCATCCCCCTAAATATCGACAGCGCGGCCAGCATCAGCGCCTGCTTGGTCGTCCCGCTGGTGGCCGATTCCTCGGTGAGCCAGACGAACAGGTCCGGCGGCAACTTGAGCGAGAACGGCCGAAGTTGTGTCGTGTCGCTGCTCATGCCGTCGCCGCCATGCTCGATGATTCACTGACCGCCGCGGTGACGCGGGCGGCATGCTCACCGCCGACGGTGAGCGCTCCCACTTCTTCCAGATGTTCCGCCGTGATCGATTCCTCGCCCTGGGCGAACGCGAGCTTGTAGGCGAGATAGAGGCATGCCATCGCGATGCCGATCCCGCCAGTGCCCAGCGTGGACGCGCGGGACTGCAACCACTTCACGGCGCTCGGATCGACCTGGAGCTTGAGGTCGGCCGCGTGAATGAGCTTGCGGATGTCGTCCAGAGTGTAGAGCGGTCGCGGTCGTCGGCCGCGGGTGCGTTCGGTGAGGTCGCGGCGAATCAGAATCCGGCCCGCGAGCTGGTCGGTCACCTCGGAGAGGTCGCCCACGTGGCGGAAACCGAGCTTGTCGTAGACCGCCGGTTTGCCGGAGAGCAGCACCGGGCAGCCGGTGACGTCGTGCACGTCGCGGATGAACTCGAGCGCCTTGTATTGGCAGCGCTCGGCCTCGTCGAACATGAGCATGCGCTTGGTGCCCTTGAGCCGCTCGGTGAGTCGGCGAAAGACCGCGTCGAAGGTGCCGCGGGGCGGCAAGTCAAAGCGGACCGCGATCGCGCGGCAGAGCGCGAAGGGGCGAATCAGGTCCTCGGTGACGCGCACCAAAACAGGATCGCCGTAGCGCGGATCGCCCTGGATGGCTTCGAGGGTCATCGTCTTGCCGATGCGGGCGGGACCATAAATGACGCCCATCGTGCAAGTCTCGCTGATGATGTCGACGACCTGCAGGATCTCGGTGGCGACGGAATGCTCGACGAACTTGCGACGGCGGAGCATGTTCTCGCGGCGGGCGGCGAGCTCCATCCAGTTGTGCAGGCGGACCAGGTGACGGTCCATCGAGTTGCCCTTGTAGGTCAACCTCAGGACGTCGGACATGGTGCTGGTGGAGATGCCGACTTCGCGGGCGACGGCGGCCTGCGTATAGCCGAACTCCTCGATGAAACGCTTGAGCCGTTCGCTGATGTCCGTTCGCTGGTTGTCAGCCAGCCTGGCGTCTTCCTTCAGCATCCTTGCCGTCCTTATGATGCGGGCCTCTTGCCCTACCGCCTCGAACGCTCGATCGTCATGTTCCTTCGATGGATCCACGGTTCGTGATCCGCTCCAACAATTCCTCCGCGTCGTCGTCGATCAACGTCGCGGAAACACCCGGCACGCGGCCGGTCAACGCCGCCAAGCCGGAACTCTCCTGCGGTTCCTGCACCGACCGATCAGCCGGCGATCTTGTCAACGTCGCCCAGGTTGCGCTCGTGTCGCGGTGCGACGCGGGATCGGAGAGGGCGACGGCCTTTTGCACGGTTTCCGAAACGCCTTCGAAGCGGGTTCGAACGGGCTTCACGTGGGCGTCGGGCGGACGGCCGTCGGTGCCGGTGGCGCGGAGCTGATCGGACTGTTCGTGAATGTCGAGATTCACGCGCCGGGCGGCACTGAGACCGCGCTTCGCGGAATTGCGTTCGGCGTTGCGCATGACCCTGCGTTCGCGGCTCATCGACGCTGCCGCCTCGCGCATGGTGTCGATGTCGGCGAGGGGATGGACGCGTTCGTTGGAAGCGAGCGCCGCGATTAGGCGGCGGTCCTTGGGGTCGAAGGCGACGACGCGGGTCGGCGCTTCGGGATCATGTGCCACCAGAACTTCGCGTCCGACCCACGTTCGCAGCGCCGGATTGCGCGCGCCAAAACCCCAGCGGTGGCTGCCGATCTGAAGGGTGACGCCGTTGGGCCCCACCTTGTACGTTCCACGAATCGCCAGCAGGAAATCAAGTCCGACGTCGTCGGCCTTGCGAAGCGACTGCGCTGAATTCCAGACGTCCATCGGTGTGCGGCCGTCGATGCCAACGCCTTGATGCGGCGTGTGGTCGTAGACGGTCAGCCAGGCGGCGATCGTCTCGCGGGCCTCGTCCATCGTGGGAATCGCGGCGTCGGAGCGAACGGACAGCGACCCCTCTGTATCTCCCCTTGGCGAGGGGAAAGGCGGCGTCCGGCCGGTGTATCCCTCGCGGACCAATTGAAGCGATTCGGGGCGAGCCGAGGGATTGTTGCCGGTGTAGGTGGCGAACGAACGGGCGACGTTGTCCTCGAACGTTCCGAAGAAGCGCTCGATCGTGCCTTTCGACCACGCATGGTAGGGCATCGCGTAGATCAGCGTGACGCCGAGTTCAGCGGCGATGCCCTGCCACCGAAGATCGTCGCACTTCATGGCGGAATTAAACCGGCGACGTGCCGCGCGCCACTCGTTGCCGAACTCCTCATAGAGTCGACGAATCCTGGTCTTGTTGAGGCCGGTGATGGTCTCGCTCTTGAAGTCGCGGCCGTTGTCAATGCGGAGCACTTCGGGAATCGCCTCGCGAAAAGCCATGCGCAGGGCCATCAGGATCGCGTCCTGGTGGGGCGCGGGACCGAGCCGCCAGCCGACGATGCGCCGCGAGCGACAATCCTGCACGGCGGTGAGCCACGGGCGAATCTGCGTGTCCTTGTAGCGCACCCAGAAGTCGCACTGTGTGTGGTCGGTGACGTAGAACTGGCCGACGGCGACCTGCTCCCAGTCCTGCTCGAGGTAGGGCATGAAGCGTTTGGACCATTCCTTGCGGCCGTCACGGCACAGACAGGTCATCGACCGATCGTCGTAATCGCGCAGCCACAGGCGCGTCGCCGACAGGCTTGCCGGCCACGGCCAGCCGCGCTGCTTCGACGTGCGCAACGTGATCCGGTGGCAGAAAGAAACGGACGCCTTCAGCGGCGTTCGAAACTGGTCGTAGAAAAACTCGATCGCCTCGGGGGAACGCTGCGGCGCGTCGCCCCCGTCTCCGTCACCGTATTTCGGGACAAGCGCGGCCACCCCGCCATCGTTCATCGCGGACGCCCAACCGTAGAGCGAGCGAACGCTGATCTTGAACGAAGGGCCTTCGACCTCCTTGGCCTCGGCGACGACTCGAGCGGCAAGGTCGGTGTCGCTTTCTCCGGCCGGTCGCGGCTGCCCGATCAACTCCCTCCAGCGCAGTATCCACCGGAGTTTTCGATAAGCGCGTTCGACGTGATGGGCGGGGAACTGTTCAATCAGCGCGGCGCGATCTCGCTGTGCCCGTGTCGCCGCGTCGGGAAAGCGAGTAAGACGAGCGTCCACACTGCGGTGCATCCACCAGGTCGGGCGTCCTTTGCCGCTTCGCCCATGCCGCAACGCCGCCAGGCCCTGCACCGACCATTCGCCCATCGCCCGGCGTCGCACGTGGCCGACGTGCTGGCCCATGAGCTTCGCGGCCTCCTCGACCGGAATCCAGTCGGCTTCGTCGCCGGCGGGTTGAAGTTGTCGGGCGGTTGAGGGCATCGTGATCCAGGCAACGAGGCAAAAAGGCACGGAG
>CAZAMB010000029.1:0-18427 GCA_964486335.1 uncultured Phycisphaera sp.
CCGTCGTCGCGCCGCCCTTGACACCGACACGCTCATGGAAGCCCGCGGCTCGCCAGTGTCAATCCTTTCGGCGTTCTACAATGGAGTGGTGACCATCAGGCCAGGACCGGCAAGAATTCGCGGCGACTCGAAAGCATGGGGAAATCGCGCCGAATCCGCTGATTTGACGCGGTTTTACCAAAGGGACGATGCGTCATTTCGGCCGAAATGACGAAGATCTTTAACGCTCAGTGGGAACGCGCATCAATCATCGCCGGCGAGACTATCAAGCAACGTAATGTGACGCCGTTCGGGATTTGGCATGCGGAATCCCAGGTCAGGAGCACGGGGTGCGCCTTTGGAGGCGGAACGATCTGTTTCGACGTCGCCACCATTGTCAACCCGATCGTCATCAACGGTATAAACGATGAGGCCGTTCTCCGTCATCTTTATGCGAATGGGCTGACCGTCAAACGGGTCGATCGGTATTTGGTCGAGAAAGTTCGGAACAAGCTCGGACAGCGACTCAGGAAAGCGCCCAATGGCAAGACGATACCGCTCGGCGGCCAGACCGGTCAGTGCACATTCAATCTGGGCCGAGATTCTTGTGTGAACGGCGGCTGCTCGGCTCATGGCCGGCAGGAGCATTTTCACAATCAGCTGCGTCCGCGGCAACTTGGGCGTTTCAGCTTCGAGTCGCCAGGTCGCCTGTCGCATCGCGTCGTGATCGTCCGCGGCGTCCACAAGCCATGTATACATCTCGGCGCCGCGAAGCTGGTTGGACCGAACCAGAAACGTAGGCACTCTCCACGACATTTGCGGTAGAATGGATTCATCGCCTTCATTGGTAGCGGTTGCGATTGCAGGAAGGGACGTGCGCCCGGCGGCCATGGCGTCGCAGGTTTCAACAAAGAAGGCCCTTTCTCCAAGCAGAGCCCAGCGCATCGTGCCTTTGGCTTTCATGTCCCGCAATTCGTCGCTCAATCTGGCAAGCGAAGCGTCCTGCGGCGTCGTGGTACGGAGAATGTCTTCGACCGTATTCACCGATAGCGCTTCAATCGCAATCTGAACCAGTCGACTGATGAGCATGGGTTCATCGTGCAGGGAACCGGCGATGCGGTATTGCAGAACGGCGTCTTCCACCGCGCGGTCGATATCGTTGTCGATCAATGCGATTATCGCATCGAGGCGCAGGAGTTTGCCCAGCGATCGCAGTTCGGTCAGATGCGGCAGAAGCGTGAACAAGGGCGTTTCTTCGAAATGAACGTCGAACCGACCCGTCGGTCGGTCACGAAGCGCCTGCAATTTTTGGAGCAACTCACCCTGCGTTTCGACAAACTGTCGCGACGGTTCGACGTATCTTCGTTCCACGCCGTCGTGAAAGCGCTCGCCGTCTCGACCGCCGCCGAAGACAAGAATGTCATAATTATTGTTGCTTGCCTCTCCGAGTTTCTTGATGTCCTCGGCCAATCCCTCGATGACGCGAGCGCTGTTCAAGTCGTCGGGCACGACGGATCGCCGCGCTTCGATTTCCTTGAAAGTGATCGGCTGCCCCTTGGCACGAAGCGAATCCGCATAGGTTTCCCAGCGTGCGGTTGCCTGCCGACCGAAGCCGTAAAGCGCTCCCGTCGCGACCACGACCAATCCGATCAGCCCCAGCAGGAGCTTGATCCACCACGGCGTCCCATAGGTCATTGTTGTTCTCACACTTCCACCCCTTTCAGGACGAAACGAGATGGCGTTCGTTAGCGCCAGATTGCGAAGCATGGTAACGAATTGTCGCGGGAATGCCGATGGCGAGGGACGCAGCTCGGTGGTCGCGAAAGGAATTAGGCGAGAACCATAGCGCAGCTCGGTCGAACGTGAGGTGCGTGGTGCGTCGCTTGCGTGCCGCCGGTGACGATCTTTTCGAAGCGATTCAATTCAACATACCAGCGGTGACGATCCGCGACGAATCGTCGAGCGGACGTTCCGACGCGCTGTCGCAACTGCGCATCGCCGAGCAGGTCACGAATGAAGCCGGCTATCTGCGGGGCGGTATCGCCGACCAGGTAGTCCGCTCCGTTCCCTGCATTGATTCCGGCCGCGGCCTTCGAGGTCAGTACAACCGGTTTCGCGGCGGCCATGGCTTCGAGCACCTTGTTTTGAATGCCACGCGCGATCCGCAGCGGCGCGACGCTGACATCGATTCGGCAAAGCTCGTCGGCGATGTCGTCGACAGCTCCGGCGACCTGCACGCCGTCGAGGCGAGCGAGGCGTCTGACCGTACGCGTCGGCGAGCGGCCCACGATTCGAAACACGGCCGACGGGTGCGCGGATCGGATCATCGGCCAGCATTCCCGCGCGAACCAGGTCACCGCGTCGATGTTGGGGAAATAGTCCATGACGCCGACGAATCCAACGGTCGGATGAAGGCCGGGGACCGGAGAGAAACGTTCGGGAATCTCCACACCGTTACCGATGATGTGCAGTTTGTCCGGTTGAGCGGTGTCGAGCAATTCGGCTTCCGATTGTGTGATGAGCACGGTTGCGTCAAACGCGTCGATCCACTGCCGCTCTCGATCGGCCAGCCGCTCGCCTTCGGTGCGGTACATCGCCCTCTTCAAGCCGCTCGAGTGTTCGGCGTAGTCGAGCCACTTTCGGCTGTCGAAATCGCACAGGTCGAGCACGCGGCGCGGAGCTTTGATTGCGAGCGCGTAGGGCGCCATGCTCGATGAGAACGCGACGACGGCGTCAAAGTCCACCGATCGCGCGAGCCGCAACAAAGCACGGCGCATATCAGCGCTCTCGTAGAATCCTTCGGTGACTGTTCGCCCGCCGAACAGAGCAAACAGGCCTCTCAACTTTGCGTAGATCGGCTTCAGTTCGACGGCGACGATGTCTTCGCAGTACTCGCGCAGAGGCGCGACGTTTCGCCAGTCGTGCGGTGTGTCCACGAAGCAGGCGCACCAGACCCGGTGATCGCGACTGAGCCTTTCGATTTGCCGAAACGCGCGCAGCTTGTCACCCTTGTTCGGCGGATAAGGAATGCGATGGGCGAGATAGAGGATGTTCATTACGTCACCCCGGAATGTGTCTGGTCAAGTAAGCTCCGGCAATCCGCGTGGCAAACAGCGGCAGGTGCGGCCACACACGGCGAGCCAGCGCAAACGTCGGATTGTCGGGCGAAAGATTGGAGGCGCGACAGCCCGGCGGCACAAACTGTTGATAGCCGAGCGGGCGCGGCTCGAACCCATGAAACCGCTTGAAATCGTAACTGCCGGTGTTGTCGCGCCGCGATCGACCGAAATCGAAGACGCGGAAACCCTCGGCCGCGCCGCGCTCCATTACGCAAAGATAAATAAAGTTGGCGGCGCTGAATCGCTTCGCCTCGTCCGTCATCCCGACGAAATAGGGCATGACGCGGTCGCGAAAGAGAAACGTCACGAGTCCCGCGACGGGGACTTTGCCCTGGCGGACGATCGTCACCCAATGGCGATCACGAAACTGCTCGGCAAGCAATGAGAAGAATCGAAACGGATAATTGAGCGAGGCCAGCCGTCTCATGCTCTTGGTGTACAATTCCCAAGCGAGTCGAAGATCGCCCGAGTCAAATGTCGCGTTCAATTTGTATTTGTCGCGAGCATTGCGCGCCGCGGCGCGGGCCTTTCGCGGAAGTCGTGCGAGCACATCTTCGGGGCGATCGGGCAGCGCGCCGCTGAATCCGACGTAACGTCCCACGATCGGCCAGCGCGGAACGGCCGCGCGCTCGCTACGCACGTCGATGACTCGACAGCGGTGTTCGGTTGCAAGCCGCTCGGCCGCCAGGGCGAGCACCCGCGAAACGTCGTTATCATCGGCGAGCATTCCTCCGCCGACGCCGCAAGGGACGCTCACGAGCATTCGCCCCGCGATGCGACTGGCCACAAGGAATAGGGGGAACACTCCGACCATTCGTTCGCCGCGCATGGCGACGATGTACAGGTCCCTGTGTCCGAAAGCGTCGCGCACGGCGTTTCGCCAGCCGAGTGAATGAAAGATTGTGCCTTCGGTGTGCCGGTCAACGTAGGCTTCCCAATCGCGTTCTCGATCCAACGTCAGAGTGGCGACGCCAATGTCGCCCGATTTCGATAATGGGACAATCGCGCAAACCCCCGGCGTGCTGTCGATCGGCGTAGGAGCGTCGATCGTGACGTCGAGTACCGCGAGCCTTAGATCTGAGCCGCAACCGTGAGGGTGCGGCGACAATTCTCCGATCGCATGGGCGTTCCGCTCGCTGACGCGCACGGCTTCGTTCATGGCGGATCGAAGTCCATCGTCAGGCATGAGTCGGCACTCCGGAAGCGGGTGCGTCACGCCCGACGTGTGAAACGACGTAGCGAAACTTGCCCGATGCGGCTTCGTCGATTCGATCGACCAGATTCACCGCGATGCGTGCCTGGTCGCCAAGCACGGGACGCACGCGTCCCCGGATGCTCTCGGCCGTGATCCGTGCGATGCGCTCATCAACGACGACATCCACCGTCACGGCGAAATCCTCGTGCTGGGTGACACGAAAACGACGAACTCCCGGCGTTTCGCGCAGCGGATAGATGATCGAAAGGGCGTGCTTGACGGTCCCATCGGGCAAGTGCAGAAAATCCGTCTTGCGACCGGCCACCACGTCCATCAACGGCAGTCCGCGTCCGCACGAACAGCGACCGGGCAACAGTCGGCCCATATCGCCGGTTCGATAGCGAATGAAGGGCATGGCGTAGGCGTCGAGGTGCGTTACGACGATTTCGCCCGTTTCACCGATCGGCAAGACCCGCAGGCCGTCCGCGATTTCAACGATGACGTTTTCAGCGGTCACGTGCATTGCGCCGAGCGGGCACTGGTGCGCGATGAAGCCCGCCTCGCGGCTGCCATAACAGTCAGCCACGGGAACGCCAAACAGGGACGCGATCAATTCGCGATCGGGCGGCAGCAGCGTTTCGCCGGTCACGAACACCGCGCGAAGGTTGCCCGTATCTATGGCGGCGCTGCGCGCACGAATGTGCTCGGCAAAGAACGCGATGCTGCTCGGATATCCGAACAAGGCGTGCGGACGAAACCGATTCCAACGGGTGATGAATTCGTCCATTCGCGATGGCGACATGTTGAAGGCGTCAAGAAGCCGCTGATTCAAAAGAAAATCGCGAACGCTCTTGATCGCGTCGGTGTTGCGGCGCTCGATCGGCGATCCCCAGAGCAGAAGCTCGCGATCGCCCTGGCGAACGCCGAACCAGCGGTGCGTACGGATGCGTGCGGCCTGATCGTATCCCTGGCGGCGACGATCGATCACGAACATCAACGGCTCGCCGGATGATCCGCCCGTGTTGTGTGAAAACAGGCCGCCGGGTGCGTCGCGCCAAATCAGTTCGTCGCGCGACTCGCGGATTTCGTCTTTGGTAAGGAAAGGCAAGCGCGCGAGGACGGTTCGCGGATCGTCACGGCGCGGATCGGCCCCGACGTCTTGAAGCCGTCGGCGATAAAACGGAATCCGGTCATGAGCATGGATCAAGAGTTCGCGGAGCTTCCGCTCTTGAAGCCCGAGGAGATCGTCCGGTGCGGCCCATTGCGACCACTCCAGACTGCGTGCGTCGGCCAGGGTCGTCCGTCCAACGAGCCGCTCGTGCACTGGAAGAATCACGGTTCGAACAAGCGGTCCGATCAAACGCCTAACCCATTCTTTAATAAGAAGTTATGAAACCGTTCCAACCTCGCGAAAGGCCGTTCCGTCTGTTTATCGGCGGTTATCGGGCACGACGTTGGTCGGCGAGAGACTGTTGAGCACGCGCCTTCCGCGCGGTACCGTCTTTCTACAGGCTATCGGCGCAGCCATCGCGCGAGGCATACATAACTCAATACCTACAAATGATTTACGACAGATCGGCTCCAAATGATGAATCAGCAACAGGGCGGACTCCGCGAAATCGTTGACCGTTACTATCACAATTCCTGGGCGTTAAGCCCTACAGCCGGTTCGCGCGCCGGACTGTACGAATTTGACGGTCGACTGGAACTTCCTGATCGGGACTATTTCGCCGAGCGACAAAGACTGATCGTTCGAGGCACCGCCGAAGTCAAGACCGTTCCGAGCCCGCAGCCCGGCACGCTTGAGGAGCTCGATCGAAAGGTCTTCGACGCGCATCTGACCGTCGCCGCATTGCGGCTCGAAACCATCCAGCACTGGCGGCGCGATCCGGCCCAGCCGTTGACCGAAGCCGTGGAGTCGCTCTTCGAGTTGATGATGCGTCGCGAACTGTCCAACCCCGAGACGCTGCGAGCCATCGCCCATCGACTGGAAGCGTTGCCCGCCTATTTGAAGGCCGCGCGCTCGCGCATTGACGATCCCGTCGGGCTGTGGGTGACGATCGCGGAGCATACCGCACCGGGCGCGATCGCCTTCATCACCAATGCAGTGATGCCGCTGGGCGATTCACACGCGACGCTCCGCGACGAATTCACGAGAGCCGGTCGCAAGGCGATCGAGGCCGTTCAAGACTATGCGGCGTGGCTTGGTGAATTGCGGGGGCGACCGCTAGCCGACGACGTGGCCATCGGCAGCGAGGCGCTGACGCAACTTGTCCGTCATTGGCACGGGCTGACGGAATCGCTGGACGAAATCGAGGAACTCGGGCGAACGCTCATCCGCTATTTTCGTGAGGAACTCAAGCGGCACGCCGAATTGATCTCGCCGGGATCAACCTGGCAGGAGGTGATCGAGCAGGCCCGCAACGTGTTCATCCGATCCGACCGCAACATGCTCGAAGCGTATCGCCGTGTCACCCAAGAACTTCGCGAGCGAATGATCCGCGACGAACTGCTTGAGCTTCCGCCGGGCGAGGAGTGCCGCGTGATTGCGACACCGACGTTCATGCGGGCACTGCTTCCGACGGCCGCCTACACCAACCCCGGCCCGCTCGACCCAAGGCAAGTCGGCGTCTTTTTCGTCACCGAACCGGATCGCGCGCTCGGCGAGGAGTCGTACCGGGCAAACGTCGCGCAGCATTACGGTATCGAGGAGACGAGCGTTCACGAGGCCTATCCGGGTCATCATGTTCAGAACTGCTGGGCCAACCGGGCGAGTTCGCTCGCGCGGCAGATGGCCGACCACATCGTCTTCATGGAGGGCTGGACGCTCTACTGCGAGCAGTGGATGATCGAGAAGGAGTGGTTCCCCGATCCGGCGCTGACGATCAACTATCTCATCGGGCAGCTCTGGCGGGCCTGCCGCATCGTCATCGATGTGGGGCTGCACACGCGGACACTCGGCGTCGCCGACGCGGTGCAGATGCTGATGGACGGGCCGGGGTTCACCCGCGAGCGGGCCGAGACGGAACTCAACTGGTATTCGCAGAGTCCGGGCGTGCCGATGAGCTACCTTCTGGGCAAGCGCGAGACGCTCGACCTGCGTGACGCGTTCATGCGCCGCCCCGGCGCGACGCTCCGCGACTTCCACCGCTGGCTGCTCCAGTTCGGCTCCGTGCCGCAACGCTGGCTGCGCGAGTTGTTGCCGTAACAGCCCGTTGGGAGACATGTGGCACAGGTTTTCAACCGGTGGAAGGGCAGCCGCTCTAGCGTCGCACTGACTGCCTGTGGGTCTGAATGGAGGCCGAGTGGCGTCAGGCATAGCCCGACCTACCTGGGGGCAAGGCGATTTGAGGTAAGGGATGGCGACGACCATAGTTCAAAAAAGAGGTTTTTGGTGGTTGGGGCTAATTGCGTTGCTTTCCAGTTTCGGTGGATGTAAACGTGAAACAGGTACTGATGCGGCCACAACGGAAACGTTGCCGTTCAAGACCCCTTTTTGGGCCAAGTCGGGCTCTGGAGCTGTCTTGTTGCGATTTGAATCGCCCTTGGGCGGCGTTCTGTTGCTTCGTCGGGTAGATCGCCTTCTGGGACCTGTGGAACTGGCAAATGCAAAGGAATCAGACACCGACCCGCTTGGATTGGGTGCAGTGTACCGCTACTAGCCGGGGGCCAGCGAATTGGAAGTAGCGCGCTTCGCAGCTTGGGACGCTGCGACTGGTCCCGTCACAAGCATGTTGTCTGAACCGGAGCGCGGATTGGGCAAGTCGAACGTATTCATCGACAAGAAAAACGGTTCCATCCAGATCGGCGGGCGTACCATAACTCTCAAGGGAAAAGTAATCTTGGATATCGGCCTAAGCCCGACTGGCCGGGAAGTCGCAGTTCTGTCCGCGGAAGGACCAAAGCGAAATTCAGTCTTGCCATTCTGGGGGGGTAGTGGCGCGAGTGGTAAGCACTACTGTGAACTGTTCGACACAGACTCCGGCATGGTGGTCGGCAAACCACTGCTCATGACCTTTACAACGGAACATGACGCCGTATCGCGATGGTGGTCGCACAATGAACGCTACCTCGTTTACGCGCAACAATATCTTGAATTCATCCAGATTGTGGTGATCGACCGAGAGAAAAATCGGTGACCTCCGGTAGTCGAAGGAATGGCAATGATGAAGCGCAAGACAAACCGGTTAGCCTTGCCCGTGTTCCTGGTGATATCAATAGGAGCACGCGGGGATGCCGAGTCAATTAAGAGTGTCTCTCCTTTCCTGACTGGAATAACAGTCAGGGCAGCGTCATTGTATGTGCGAGAAACTGCCACGCGTGACGGACTGTTACTCCTAGTGCTGACGAACGAAGAACTCGGCAGGAAGGGTCGCCAGGGCAGCGAGTTCTTGACCAGTATCGCTGAGCGGCGGCCGCCATTTCGTTACGACTTCGGTTCGGGGCAACTTAAGAAGAGCGAAGCGGAGGATTGGAAGTCGGCACCCGGTCCTATCGTCGATTCCGTGGCCCAGTGGGTTCCTACGAGCGGGAAACCAATTCGTTTCCACGGATCCGAGCATGCACTCCTGTTCAATGATAAAAGAATCGAGACAGCGGGCCGCTCAGTCCTGCGGGCGACCTTAAGTCCCAATCGCAAGTACGTTGCGGACTTGTCGGCGGAAGGTGAGTACCGGTTAGGTATGGTTTTCGGGGGCACAGGCGCCTCTGGCAAACGCTTCCACCAAGTGTTTCGGAATTCCGATGGAACGCAAATTGGTGAGACGATTGTCTTGGCGGATGCGCCAGACAAGGGTGATAACGTAACCCAGTGCTGGTCACCCGATGGTCGCTGGGTAGTTTATCATGATGCACATTTCGAGCGTGTTTGGATCACTCCGGGGGTGGAAGATTCATCGAAAGAGAAAAAGCCATGAAATCCAAGCCCGGTAGGTCGTGCTCATTGTAGTTCGGTAGGGCAGGTGCTCGCACCTGCCTTTACCATTCTCGAACTCGCCGCCCTATTCCTCGATAACCGGTACCTCGACGGAACTCGACCCCGGCCATTTCGGATCGAGCCAACCAAGCCGGACATGCCGATGGAAACTCGACCATGGCCAATCCTCCGGGCGCTCGACGTATCCATGCCGAACCGGGTTGAGGTGAATGTAATCCCGGTGCTGCAAGTAATCACGCTCGTCCCGAATGCGATGTTCCCAATAGCGTGGTTGCCAAACGCCGCGCCGCCCCTGGCGACGGCTCTGCGGGGTCACCGTCCGATCGCGGCCTCCGGTTTGCAGGTATTCCCTGGTAAACAATGATTTGATCTGTCGCCATCGGGTCGGAAAGTCATCATCGTCGTCCGGCATGGACGCGATGCAATGCAAGTGGTCCGGCAGGAGGACGAAGACGTGCAGGTCGAAGGGAAGCCGTCGGCGAACGGAGACGACCGAGCGTCGGAGAATCCGTCGGGCCGTCTCACCCATCAAGATGCGTCGCCTTCGGTACGTCACGACTGTGAAGAAGTACGTCGCTCCTTTTTCCCGCCAGCGAACGTAGGTGGGCATAGCCAGAAGTTACGGTCTGCGAGAACCGTCGACAATGGGTGAAGGCGGGTGCGAGCACCTGTCCTACCGCCTACTACCGCCTACCGCCTGTCATCCGAATCGACGACGATCATGACGCCGTTGTGGTCAACAAGAATGTCGTGGCGGAATGGATTTGTTACTTCGGTGTTGCCATGCGCTCGAGGATTGAGTCGGCCAGGCCGTAGGCCACGGTCTCCTTGGCGTCGAGCCACTTGTTGCGATCGCAGTCGCGCTCGACCTGGGCCATCGGCTTGCCGCTGCGCGACGAGATGATGTCGTACAGCGCCTTGCGCAAGCGGATGATCTCCTCGGCCTCGATGGACAGGTCCGTGGCCGATCCCTGCATCACCCCGCCGAGCAGCGGCTGGTGCAGCAGCGTTCGTGAATTCGGCAGCAGGAACCGCTTGCCCTTCGCCCCGCCGCACAGAATGACCGCGCCCATGCTCGCGGACAGGCCCACGTTGTACGTCGCCACGTCGCAGCGCAGGTATTGCATCGTGTCGTAAATGGCGAGTCCGGCCGAAACCGATCCGCCCGGGCTGTTGATGTACAAGTGGATGTCGGTCTTGGGGTCTTCGTTGGACAGGAACAGCAGTTCAGCCACGACGAGGTTGGCGACTTCGTCATCGATGCCGCCGGTCAGGAAGATGACGCGGTCCTTGAGGAGCCGGGAGAAGATGTCCATCTCCCGGTCGCCGCGACCGGTTTGCTCGATGACGAACGGGACACGTTGATTGATGGTGCTCATCTTGATTGCGTTCCTCGCGCTGATTGACTGGTTTCCAACCCACCCGCCGTCGGATCAGGCTAATGCGGTTTCTTCTTCTTGCGATCGTCCGCCACGATTTCGTCCACGATGCCCCAGGAAAGCGCCTCTTCCGCGGAAAGGAACCGATCGCGTTCCGTCTCCTCGGCCACTTTCGCGATCGGCTTGCCCGTGCACGTCGAGATGATGCCGTTGAGACGATTCTTGTCTCGAATCACTTCCTCGGCCTGAATGCGAATGTCTTCCGCCTGGCCCGTAATGCCGCCGTACGGCTGATGCAGCATCACCTTGGCGTTGGGAAGGATAAACCGTTTTCCCTTCGTACCGGCCATGAGAATAATGGCCGCCCCGCTGGCCGCCTGACCAATGCAGTACGTCGCGATGTCCGACCCGACAAACTGCATGGTGTCGTAAATCGCCAGCGTCTGATCCACAAGTCCACCCGGCGAGTTGATGTACAGATTGACGTCCTGATCGCGTCGGATCGACTGGAGATACAGCAGTTGTTGAATCACGATACTGGCGGTGCGTTCGGCGATGGGCCCCGCAAGAAAGATGATGCGGTTCTCCAGCAGCATGTCCGTCAGGGACATTTCTCGCGTGCGCTGATACGGCGGGTATTGATTGTGGGAACCCGGAGGGCCCATGTATTCCTGCATCCTGCGTCCCTTTCTGTGCGTTACATCTCAAACCGCAAAACGAGGTCTGAATTCGCCTCCCGACGGTCAGTTCATCGGAGAAAAACCACCGCAACCGGCAATGGCAAGTCCGAATCCGCGTTACGGACTAGCCCTTTTTCTTTTTAGCGGTCTTTTTCGGCGAACTCTTTTCGCCTTTGGGAGGAGTCGGTTTTTTGGGTGATGCCGCCGTCTTGGGCGACTTCTTCACCGCCTCCGGTACTGCAACTGAAGCCGTCTTTTTGGGACCATCGGCGCTTGCGGGAGCTTTTTTGGGTGCCGGGGGGGTCCTTTTCTCAACTTTGGGAACTCGGTCAGTTTCAGGCTCGGAAACGGTGCTTTCGCTGATTTCCGCGTCGGAAAGCAATTGTTCGAGCACCTTGTTTTCCCGAATCTGAACATAGAGCATGGAAAGTCCGTCGCCCTTGCTCAATTCATCACGAACGCGGTCAAATCGCTTGCCCGACCGTCGCGCCATTTCGGCGACCGCCGCGTTGAATTCCTCTTCGTTGACCCCCACTTCGCGATCGTCTCCGATTTTCTCAACGATAAAGTAAAGCTTGAGGTCGCGAGCGGTCTGCTCCCGCGCCGCGGAGCGCATCGCATCCGCTTCTTTGGCGATTTCCGTTTCCGGCACGCCTCGCTGATAAAGCTCGATCATCCGTCGCGCCACCGAGCGGTCGGCCTGTCGCTGGGACAATCCGGTCGGTATTTCAAGCTGCGTTTTCTCGATCAGGTAATCGCCGATCTGCTCCAACATTCTTCCCTTGATCGTGCGTTCAAGTCGGGATTCCAGTTCGCTGCGCACGGCGTCGCGCAATTCGGATTCGCTCTCGAATCCGGCCGACTCCAGGAACTCGGCATCGACCGGCGGCACAACCATTCGTTTGATTTCGTGAATCGTGATCTCAAACCGCGCGGTCTTGCCGCGATAGTCACTGCTGTCGTGATCGTCCGGAACCGTTGCCTCGTGCTTCACCGTGTCGCCGATCTTGGCGCCTTTCAGAGCATTGCCAAGTTCCGGCAAGGGGATACCGCGAATGCGCATCGGTCGGGCGGCCAAGTCGGTGTTCTGTTCGTGCATGATCTGCTCGTCGCCGATCATCAGCTTCAGGTCGGCATAAATCATGTCATTGAATTGCACCGGTCCTTTTTCCACCGGTTCAAACGTCGCGTCGCGAGTTCGCAAATGGGCGACCGCCTCATCCACGTCCGCATCGCGGATGGAGACTTTGGGACGCTTCACCGGAATCTTCGACAGGCTGGGAAGTTCAAAAACGGGCTTGACTTCGAGTTCGCAAGCAAAGGTCAACGGACCATCTTTCGGCAGGGTCAGATGTTCGAGCGCCTGGTCGAGCGAAACCAGCTTTTCGACCTCGGCCTGACGAGGTTTGCCGTCTTCGCCGACGCGATCCTCCTTGACCTTGCACCAAATCATCGGATCGCCCAGAGGCTTGATTTCTTCTTTTTCCACCGCCGCAAGGTAGCCGCTGCTGAGCATCTGGCTCTTGAGTTGCTCGCCTACATCCGACGCGAACCGCTTTTCGACCAGCTTGAGCGGGGCATGCCCTTTGCGAAAGCCAGGGATGGCCGCTTCGCGCTTCAGCTCGGCGAATTCCTTGCTCATGCGGCCCTCGATCGTGTCGCGCGGAACCGTGACGGTGAGCTTCATGCGCAGCCCGCCGAGGTCTTCGCGCTGGACGGTCACGGCCTCTTTCAGCTCGGCCATCAGCTTCTCGTTGTCGGAAAGCTCCAATTCCGACTCAGCAGGCTGCCCGTCCGCCGCTTCTTCCTGTTCCACTGCCAGTTTTTCATCCGCCATACGCGATGCTCCTCCTCGCGGAGTCGATGGATTCGGTAACGCGCCCCGTTGAACGCCGCTTTGGGAAGGCTAACCGAGGCCTGAATCCCCGGCAACCGCACTTCCTCTTTCAAAGGTCATCGACGAGGGTAAAAGCGTAGGTGCGTGGCTCTGGTGGACAAGTAGCCCAACGACTTGCCATGGGGAAACTGGAGGCAGCCGGGAACGGGCAAGTTGTCAACCCCGGCGGCAGAGATCGTCAATCCGCCTGCGCTCCCTTGAGGAAACCCATGATCGGTGCTGCCCAGGATTCCATCGACTTGGCCGAACCCGAAGCAACTACGAAGTGCGGACCCTGCGGATGATCGACAATGGCCGCGATCATTCTCGAGTCCGGTTGCGGTTGCTCTCGCATGGCCACGCGGATCGTACCGCTGATATCAACGGTGGTGAGCCGGATTTTTCCGACCTCGACGGTTTGGATCGTCGCATCTTCCTTCGTGGCCGGGGAGCCGTCAGCTTTGGTGACCTGCCCGATCCACCGCTGGATATTGCTCTCGTCGATTCCCGGCATGCCCTTCATGTTGGGATAATGGGTGATGCGCACCGATCCGTCGGCGCCGTCGGGAGTTAGGCGCGGGATCTTCAACACAGCCACGGGAGCAAGAGGTCCGGGCGTGATTGGCTCGGATGTCCAACCTTCGGGCAACGTCAACGTAATCCCGGCGAGCTTGAGCGTACTGCCTTCAACGGTTGCCGGAGCGGGAGCGGGCTTGCTGATGTCGGTGCCGGATGGCGCGACAGGGTGAGCCGGGGGCGCGGTCGCGGTCGGCGCCTCCGGCGTTTCGGGCTTGGGCGGCGGCGACGCCGGCTTTTCAATGGGCGGCCGGCCTGTTGCGGGCGGCGGCGGAGGAGGCTCTTTTTCGCAGCCCGAAGTCAAGATTGCTGTCAAAGCGATCAGGCAGACGCCACAGACCTTCAACATGTGTCGCATCGTTGGCACTCCGTTCAAACACTCGTGTTCCTGGCGGACCGCACTTACTTGATGATTCAACCGACGACCCAAGCCGTCGGTTACGCTACTTTCGCGCAGACCTTCTTGGCCGCATCGGTCAGGTCCGCAGCCGGAATCAACGCCGGAATCGCGGCCTCCTTGAGCAACATTCGCGCTCGCTCGACGTTGGTCCCTTCCAATCGAACGACGACAGGAATCTTGAACCCGATTTCCTTCGCCGCCGCGATCAGTGCCTCGGCGATCAGGTCGCACTTGGCGATGCCGCCGAAAATGTTGACCAATACACCCTTGACCTTGGCATCGGCGAGAATGATTCGGAAGGCCTCGATGGCTCCATCTTTCGACACCGACCCACCGACGTCGAGGAAGTTGGCCGGCTCGCCGCCGTGCAGTTTGATGATGTCCATCGTGGCCATCGCCAGCCCGGCCCCGTTCACGAGGCACCCGATGTTGCCGTCCAGCGCGATGTACGAAAGATTGTTGTCCTTGGCACGAAGCTCCATCGGGTTTTCCTCGGTCGGGTCGAACATATCCTGAAGCAGTTTGTGTCGGAAAACCGCGTTGTCATCGAAGTTCATCTTGGCGTCGATGGCCATCACTTCGCCCGACTTCGTCCGTACCAATGGATTAATCTCCGCAAGCGAGCAATCATACTTGTAGAACACTGACACGAGTCCGCGAATGATCCGCTCCGCCGACTTGGCCTGTTCCTTGTCGGTAAAGCCCAGCGCGGAGACAAGCTGCGCCGCCTGGAAGTTCAGCAAGCCCATCGTCGGATGAAGCCACCGCTTTACAATGGCATCTGGATTCTTGTGCGCGACGACTTCGATTTCGACGCCGCCTTCCTTCGAGACCATGACCACTGGGCGTCGTTTCGCGCGATCGACGACCACGGCCGCGTAATACTCCGACTCAATCTCGACCGCCGCGGCGATCAACAGTTTCTTGACCGCGATCCCTTCCGACCCAGTCTGAGGCGAAACCATCCGATGGGTCAGCATGAACTTCGCGGCCTCACGGAGCTGACCCGCATTGTCACACAACTTGACGAACCCGGCCTTGCCTCGCCCACCCGCGAAAACCTGTGCCTTCACGACGGCCTTGCCGCCGATTTTCTGATAGGCCGTCACAGCCGCATCCACGGTCTCAACCACTTCAGACTTGGGAACCGGCACGCCTGCCTCTGCGAGCAGTTGCCGGGCCTGATATTCATGAACTTTCATCGTTGCCTGCTCCCTGAGATCGTCACTTGTATGCGTGATGACGGTTTGTCGCCAACCGAGGGCTGATTGTGAACCCTTGCGAGCGAATTGTCGAGTGCCGCGACGGCCGAAGCAGCATTTCACTTCAGATGTGACCGCGATCAACGGCAATCTTGGCAGCGTGGACTTTATTTTGGCGAGGTTTTGAGTATTCTGCTTGGATTGAGGCGGCGTAGCTCAGATGGTTAGAGCGTGGGATTCATAACCCCAAGGTCCCCGGTTCGACCCCGGGCGCCGCTAGTGCGGGAAGTGGTCATCTATCGCCTTGGACGGCTTCGTTCGCAGCATTTCTTGGAGTTACTCGTCTTAGTGTTTTAATGAAGTTGTGATGATGATTCGAGTCGGAGACCGCTTGCGAAACGTCACGACGCCTTTCTTGAAGAAAACCGAAACTCGTTGGTACGATGCCGCTCGTGAGTTGTCACTCCGGTGCCGGGCGTGAGAATCTGAGGGATTCTTTTGGTGAAGAATTGGTCACGGATGGTCGCCCGTTCACCCTGGATTTGGATCATTGGCTGGCTGTTGGGTGCCGCGATAACCGGATTTGGGGCGCCGGAGATTGCCAGTCTACTCGAGGATGATCGGCACGGCTTTCTTCCGTCCAACATGCCGTCCCAAACAGCCGCGGCGCGGCTCCGGCAGGAGTTTCCCGATGCCGCCTACGCCAGTCGCGCGGTAGTGGTGTGTGTTCGTCCGCAAGGCCTTACAGATTCCGATCGGGATTTCATTCATCGGGTTGCCCGTGAATTGCGGAATCGGTCGAGCGCCCTCGGTTGGCGCGTTCGGGCGACGGATGAGTCGCCGTATCTCAAGCAGCTACTGGAAAGCGCCGACGGTCAGGCCGCGCTGATGGTTGTCGAGCTTCCCGCAGGCAGCCTGACGAAACACTCCGTCAATCGAGTCCATGAGATCGAGCGCATCCTCGCTGACGCGCGGGCTCCCGAAGGTCTGGAGATTGTCGTGACAGGCAGCGCCGCCATGGGCGCCCTGCTCAACGCGAGCGCCAAACGCGACGTCGACATGACGACCATTTGGGCGATTGCGGCTGTTGCGATCATACTCTTGCTTGTCTATCGTTCGCCCGTCGCCGTGCTGCTGCCGCTATTTACAATCGCCATTGCGTTGGTCATTTCACTTGGGTTGATCGGCTGGGCCGCCCAAGCCGGCTGGCCGTTGAACGGCCTCGTTCAGATGTTCGTGATCGTCATCGTCGTGGGGACGGGAACGGACTATTGCCTGTTTCTGTTCGCGCGGTTCCGAGAGGAAGCCGCCGTGGGTGGTGATTTCGGTTCGGCCACCATGGCGGCAATGTCCCATGCCGGACCGGCGATCCTCGCCAGCGCCGGAACCAACGCGGCCGGCCTGGCCACGCTCACGCTCGCTCGAAATCGCGATCTCTACACATCGGGACCGACGATCGCGCTTGCCATCGCGGTGACGGCCCTGGCTGTTCTGACGCTGACGCCCGCGCTCATCAGAGTGTTCGGATCACGATTGGTACGAGTGCCCGCATCTGGAGGATCTCAGAACGGCGATGGTCGACTCTGGCAGGCTGCCGCGAAGTTGGTCACGACTCGGCCCGCGCTGGTCGCCGCGGTCGTCACAGCGGTACTGGTCGGCGCGGCAGCCATCGGCGCGGCCAAGCGAACCCACCCGGTTTATGATTCTTTGGAACAATTTCCTGCGGACTCGTCGTTCGTCCGCGGCGCGAAACTCTATTCCGACCACTTTTTCGCGGGCCGCGCCGTCGCGGAAGCAACTCTGGTCATTTCATCCGACGCTTCCCTCGAAACCATCGGCCAATCAAACGCTTTCCGTGCTGCGCTCGATGGACTCGCCAATCGCTTGCGCGACGGATTCCCAGTCGTATACTACCGCGACCTGTTTGATCCATTCGGAAACTCTCGAACAGGAATGAGCGGTGATGTTGACACGGTCGGCAACTCATTCAGCCGATCGGTCGTCGAGCGATTCGCCAGACCCATCTACTTAGGATCGTCGGAAAGAACAGCGCGGATCGAGCTTGGTCTTGCCGTGGAACCGCGTTCCATCGCGGCCATGAAAATGGTCGAGGAATTGCGGGACGTCGCGGAGAGTGCGCTGCGATCTGAATTGGCCGCGACGATGGATGCGGAGCCGATCGAAGTTTTGGCAGCCGGAGAAACTTCCGTCTACGCCGATATGCGCGGTCTGCGGCAGCGAGACTTTAGGGTGATTGGGATTGCCGCCATCGCGTTGATCGGCGTGATTCTCGTCTGGATGATCCGTTCCGTCGCGCAGGCCGCCGTGCTCATTGCAGCCACGCTGCTTACGTACCTTGCGACTTATGGGATCACGTGGATGATTGTTCGAGAAGTCTTCGGGCAACCGGCGCTGGCATGGCAGATCGATTTTCTCTTGTTCATCGTGGTGCTCAGCCTGGGACAGGACTACAACATCTTCGTTGTTGCCCGCATCCGCGAAGAGCTGACCTCGCGTCCGCCGCGCGAGGCCATATCGCTCGCCATTCGCAAGACAGGGCGGGTCGTCAGCAGTTGCGGGCTCATCATGGCTGCCACGTTCGCTTCGATGTTTGCGGGTTCGCTACTGGTGATGAAGCAGTTTGCCCTCGCCTTGTCACTGGCCATGCTTATTGACACCTTTGTGGTTCGTCCACTGCTTGTCCCGGCGGCCATCCTGTTGTTGCTCGAGCGAAGACGGCATAAGCAGGCGCTGGCGAAGCCGACCGGCTCCTGAACCAGTTCGCTCCGTTGGATTGCCCGTGGATCGCTATTCCCAGAGCCCTCGGCTTATCTGTCAGATCAAGGAGATTTCCCGGCGGTTTCGGCGATCTGAGGATCGTGGTCGCCAATCGCGCGATCGGTTGCCGCGCGAAGAAATGACGAGAGCTGTGTCAAAAGATGCAGTATTAAGTAGGAACGCTGAATGAACTGCCCAAATGGCACGGGGCGAACCATGAGTTCCGTTGGTTTTCCTGCGCCCTAGGGTCCGCGCGGGCTGAAGTCCGCGGCTCGCTCGCGTCAATTCTTTCGGCGTTCCTACTTAG
>CAZAMB010000030.1:0-18346 GCA_964486335.1 uncultured Phycisphaera sp.
CGTCCGTCGTCGCGCCGCCCTTGACACCGACACGCTCATGGAAGTCCGCGGCTCGCCACATGTGAATCAAAACGGCTCCAAATCCCGGTTTTGGCGTCGACGATTTGGTTCAGTCCACCGCCTATCCGATCATGCTGCGAAGATAATCAGCGGCGGCGCGGAGGGCCTCACCGCCGTCGCTACGCGCGTCGATTTCGAGCAACAGCGGAGCGTGATACCCGATCGCCCGAAGCTTGCTGAGGATTCTGGGTACCTGCACGTCTCCTGTCCCGATCGCGGCGGGCTCGCCGTAGTCCACACCCGGACGAAGCGAGCGTTTCGCGTCCTTGAGATGCACCATTTCGATGCGATCGCGAAGCCGCACGACGGCCGAGACTGGATCGTCCGAGCCGTAAATGAGGAAATTGGCCGGATCGAAGTTGATGCCGACATTGGCACGCCCCACTGATCGTATGAATTGAAGCAACAAGTCGGCGGATTCCCGTCCGGTTTCGAGGAGAAGCCGCAAGCCGCACTCGGCGGCGAAATCGGCCGCCTGCCGGACCCGTGACGTCAGGAATTCGTGGTCTTGCTTGATGGTAGCGGCGTGCAACGCAAGCGACGGCGCGCCAATCGCCCGGGTCAGTCCGACTGCCCGCCTGGTGAGGCCAATGCGTTCATCGAACGACGGATTGGGCGTAAACCCGCCGGATTCAGCGATGCGGGCGATCGAAGAATAATCCTCGCCGTCGAACGCAATGAAGCATCCGACGACGGATACGCGGCATCGGTGGGCGGCGTCGATCAGCCGCTGGGGATTCGCGTTTTCAACGGCATCCGCGCCGAAGAAGCCAAGCTGAATCGAATCGAATCCGAGGGACGACGCCAGTTCGATGGATCGCTCCGCATCGCTGCGGTCGAGCGACCAACCGCAGACCCCGATGTTTGCACTCGTGCTCATGGGGATTCCGGGATGGGGACCGCGCTTTGACCGGCGACACTCATTTCCCGGCGGCGAAGCTGACCGCAGGCGCCGTCGATGTCCAACCCTCGGCTGCGGCGAATGTGAGCGTTGACGCCGCGGGCACGCAGGGTGTCGAGAAAACGCACGCAGGCGTTGTTGGACGGGCGTTCGTAAGGCAAGCTCGCCACGGGATTGTAGGCCAGTAGATTCACGTGGCTGCGAATGCGCTGCGTAATGTCGGCCAGTGCTTCGGCCTGCGCGGTCGAGTCGTTGACGCCGCCGAGCAGGATGTATTCGAGCGTCACCTCGCGGCCGGTGGTGGCGAAATAGTATCGGCAGGCGTCGATGAGTGATTCGATCGAAACGCGCTCGGCCCACGGAATCAGTTTTTGGCGAAGCTCATCGGTCGGAGCGTGGAGCGACAGGGCCAATGTGATCTGGAGTTTTTCGTCGGCGAGGCGGTGTATCTGGGTGGGCAGACCCACGGTGCTGACGGTGATCTTGCGAGCGCCGATGCCCATGCCCCACTCGGCGTTGATCGTTCGAATGGCATGGAGAGTCGCCGCGTAGTTGGCCAGCGGCTCGCCCAGACCCATGAAGACGATGTTGGAGAGACGGGAACCGTTGTCCGTACAAAGTTCGCGGACGCGCAGAGCTTGTTCAACAATCTCCCCGCCGGAAAGCTGTCGCTGCAAGCCGCCCAATCCGCTGGCGCAAAACACACAGCCGACCGGGCAGCCGACCTGGGTCGAAATGCAGGCCGTTCGACGATCCTCGTCGGGAATGAGAACGCATTCGGAGGTTGCGCCGTCGGGCCACCGGAGCAGTCGTTTGATCGTGCCGTCCGAGGATTCCTGCGAGCGGACGACCGTAGAGCGATAGGGCGGGAATTCGGAGGCCAGCCGGCCGCGAAGTGTCTTGGGCAAGTTGGACATCTGTTCGTAAGAGGCCGCACCATCGACGTAAAGCCATCGAAGGACCTGGCTCGCGCGGTAGCCGGGTTGGCCATTGGCGCTGAGCCATTCGCCGAGGGACTCCGGGGTGTGGTCGCACAAGCCGACTGTTGGCGGCTGATTCGATGGATCACCTTGGCCCGCGATATTGCTCATGGCGCGATTGTACGATGAGAAGGCGATGCCTGAAACGAAAGCGCCCCGCGTTCCGCGAGGCGCTGTTCGACCACGATCTTCGCATTCTGGGCTAATCCTGAGGAGGTACCTGACTGGTCGGGAAAATCTGGAACTGATCGGGAGTCACGACGAAGTTGCAGATCGTGCCGGGAGCAGCCTCGGTAAAATAGGCTCTTTTTTCGCCGCCAACACTGCCGAAACGAATCTGAAAATCGCCGCCCGCGAGAAAATTGCCTTCCGCGGTCCAACTGCCGACATCATACTCGATTCCATCCTGATAGATGATGGACTTTCGGGAAACGCTGAACTGAACAGTTTCATCGTCGACATCACGGGCGACCGTGGTCGAAAACCCGGAGTCCGGGTCGGTAAACAGGGCGAGGTCGGGGTCGATTTCATTGTCGTTTCCGCCATTGTCGACATTATCGTTCGTGTTGGAATTCGTGTTGGAGTTGACGTTGTCGCTTCCGCCGTTGTCGTTTGTGTTCGAGTTGGCGTTGCCGTTTCCATTGTAAGTTGGCACAACCGAAGTTGGGCAACCGGGTCCCCAGACCAGTGCAACCAATCCCATCACACCCAGCAAATAACAACTTTCGCGCCGCGCCATTCGAGATTCCTTCCATCAAACAGGGATTCCGTTCTCACCGACCGCCGATGACGGGGAATCACTGACCGCTGAACAGGCTCTGCATTTCCGCAAAGTCCAGGAGATCGACATGCTGGTTGCCATCGACATCGAAGCAGGAGCAACCGGGACCGAGCAGCCCGCCCTGCGGACCACTGAGGCAGACTTCAAAGGCGTCGTAATCGAACAGGTTGATGCCGCCGTCTTCGTTGCAGTCCGTCGGTTCGATCGGAAACCAGAAGCCGCCGTTCAGTTCGAAGCCCCCGCCGACCATCGTTCCTGCGTCGGGCTGGCCGATGGTGCCGGAAAGCTCGAAAGCGCCACCGGTGCTGCGCATCACACCACCGCCGTCGATCGTCGACCGAATGATCTCAAACTGCTGAGCGACAGCCGTTGCGACCAATCCGAGCCAAGCTACGGCCACAAGGTTCTTTCGCATGCTCATCGAATCCACCTTCCTTTCCCCCGAACAATTGCAGCCGCGATTGTACCGAAAAGACTGGGTCTATTACAAGGCACGATTATTCCGCTTAAGGAGCCCGCATCGGATGACCCTTATGGCGGGGCGACGACGGCCGATGAGGCAGAATTCGTGGGGGTGGCGAATACCTTCATCGGTTTGGTCAGGAGAATCGGTCCGGGGGTCGAATAGGTGCCCGCCCGAAGGAACAACGAACTGTTGTCGGCGGCGGCATTATGGGCTGATTGAAGGTTTGCGAATGGAAACGTGCAGGAACCGTCAGCCCCTCCGCCGCCGGCGGGGTGCAGGTAGATCATATCACGGTTTTCGCATGATTCCGCGGCCAGTGTCGGCTGTGGACATCCGCCGGCTGTGACATAAGCGTTGACTTCATCGGCGGTGATGCAGGGCGTGAGAGGCCTTGAGGAATCCAAGGGAACCGACGCCGTGGCGAATTGCGATTCAATAAATCCCCATTCATCAAGATCCGACAGCGTTTGCAGACCGGAATTGGCGGCGCACCAACCGTTGGAGTTTCCGTTGAGGTCCTTGGCCACGACGCCGCCGATGGCGCCGCTGCAATTCCAATCCACACTCATCATGCCGGTGCCGAAGAGTTCATCAAGCGAGCTTTCGTTGAGGTCGCACATCGTGCCGTGGGAGTAGTCGATTTGATTGAAAAGCGCGGCCTCGTCGAACGAAAGTCCCTGGCAGACGAGGTTGTTGCGAACTCCGGAGAGCTGATAGAAGTAGCTCATGATGCTGGCGAGGTTGGGCGCGAAATTGCCGACATTGTTGCAGTCGCCGCCGAAGAGCCCGCCGTCATCCATGTCGCCGCAATGCGACAAGCCAAGGTTGTGTCCGAATTCATGCGCCAGCGTCGCGGCGCGATCGAACGCCGTGCCCGTTTGGCCGGTAAACGAGCCGAGCGTGACGATTAGGTCGTCACCGGGGCTTTCGGCCAAACCAGAGCTTGTCGTATTCACGCAGTTGCCGTTCACCTTGAGCTGGTAATCGTGGCCGAAGATGGCGTAGTGCCAGCCCGGTTCGAAGGCGTGATCGGCGTATTGCTGTTTGAGCCGACCGAAGCTCGCCTCCTCACCGATATACTTGAAAATGTCGAGACACGTCACAGGGTCGGCGGGGATGAGATCGTAGTGGGGAATCGCGTCGCTCAACTGGATGTTCAGTGTCCAGCCCTGGCACGCGAACATCTGGATGACCGCGTCGAGTTCCGCCTGATTGGGCCGATGGGTATGGTCGTTGTCCACCATGTAGTCAATTTCGAGGTTAAAACAGCGATTGGTCGGACAGGCGCAACTTGTGGGGCAGTTGACCGCACAGGGATTCCCACCACAAGCCGGATCGCAAGCAGCGGCGGGGCGACAGGAAAGTCTGCACAGGTTTTGCGGGCAGATGAAGAAATTGCATTCGCTCGCGCAGCCCGCGTTGCAGGGGTTTCCACCGCACAAGGGATCACAGTTTGCGTTGGGATTGCACGCAGAGCTGCAAGCATTTCCGGGACAAATGAGAAGATTGCACTGATCGGGACAGCCGGGATTGCAGAGGCTTCCGCCCGGACAGCCGGGCGTGCAGCTTGGTACGACGCAGTTCGGCGAACAGGGGTTGTATTGCGGGCAGCCGGGGGTGCAGACGGTGGTCGGACAGGCGCTCCAGCAAACGCAGCCGATGTTGCACGGGTTGCCGCCGCACGCGCCGTCGCAGAGCGCGTTCGTCGGGCAGAGCGCGGCGTTGCAGCGGTTTGGACAGCCGCCGCCGCACGGGTTGATCGTGCAGCTTTGTGCGAATGCCTTGTCCGCTCCCACCAATACCAGCACCGTTGTCACCAGCAAAGGTGACAACCGCGGCATGACGAAATCGTGAATTGATCGAAATGCGATCATTGTCGGCCCTATTGAAGATTGACTAGGACGAGAACCAGTCCGCGACCACCGGCCAACGGAGTCATCGCCTTGCCGATAATGGCACCTCGGGGAATCGCCGCATCGTCGGCCACGCGCATGGCATGCCCCGGCGTTCTGCTTGTGGTCAGTAAGTCACCCGGAGCGATGGCTCCGAACTCGGCGTCGCACAAACACCAGACTCGTCCGGTCATGGCCACCAAGGTCGCGCCGTCTACGTGGGGAGTGTTCTCGGCGCGCAGCACCATTCCTGGAGCGAGTCCCTTGGCGCCGCTGACCACGCCGGCGACCTTTGGATCAGCCGCTTGTTCTGAGACCTTGAGCGATCCCGGATTATCCGGATCAATGACAACGACGGTTCCCGGTTCGATGGATTCGTTGGGGTCCCCGTTCGGGTTGGCGCAGGTTGCCTTTCGAATCTCGAATGCTTCCGCCAAGTCCGCGCCGCCGACGATTTCGAGCGATTTGGTGCGCGTGCGTCCGTTGACGTCGAGCCGCGCTGCGGGGGTCGTCGTCCCGATGCCGACGTTGCCGGTATTGGTGATGGCCAATCGATTGTTGTGACCGGTGTAGAAGTCGATCCCGTATTGATTCCCGCCGGCGTTTCGCTTGGAAGCTATCAGCTCGCCCGATCCGCCGCCGCCGAAACGAAGCACTCCTCCTGCGGTCGTGCCGATGTTGGTGTTTGCGCCGTCCACGCGAACGGCACCGTTGGCGTCGATGTTGCCGGCCGCGCCGTCGAGCAGGATGTTGACGGCCCCATTGGCGGCGCGAACGTCGATGGAGGCGGCGGTCGTGCCCGCGTCGTTGGGAAACATTTCGATCTTGTTGCGAATGCGCAGTATCCCGAGGTTGCCACTCGTGCCCGTCAGATTGAGGCCGGGAACTAGACCTCCGTCATTTCGAAACTGAAGGCTTCTTGCGCCAAAGGCAAGCTCCAACGGGGCGGCCGGGTTGGTCGTACCGATGCCAACGGACCCCTGGGAGTTGATCACCATGCGCGTCACATTGCCGGCGGTTCGAAACTGAAGTCCGTTCGACGTCGCCGGATTATTGTAGATGATCCCACCGGCGGCGTTGTCGGATTGTTGGCCGAACAGGACTCCTCTTTCACTTGCGTTTGGCGTGAGAATGCTCAGGTAGGCGTTGCCGGCTCGTTCGAGCACGGCGACAGACTCTGCATTGGCGGTCACCGCTCCGGCTGAACTTCGATGGACGTGCAACATCGTGTCGGGCGTCGTAATGCCAACGCCGACGTTTCCCACGTTGTCGACAAAGACGGCGTCCAACGGCGAGCCATCGGCGGCGTTGAGCGAATGGCCGTCGATGCCCGGAACGGTCAAGGCCGAGACGGCCGTCTGCGCGTAGGGAGCCACAGTCAGACGTTGTCGAGGAGTCAGCGCCAATCCGCCGACACGGATGTCGAGATGGCGCTCGTTGCCGTCGAACGGGTTCGCGCCGAACTGCCCGGACTGGTTGAGAATGACGGTAAACAGTCCGTTCACGACGTTTACCGATAAATTGATTGTCGATCCGATTTGCACGCCGGGCGGTGTGGTCGCGGCATCGAACAAACGGAACTCCATGGCGATTGTGCCGTTGGCCGGAGCGCCGTTTTGTCTGAGCTGACCCTGATATGTGAACGAAGTTCCAATCGGCGCCGCGCGCACGGATACGCCGGCGAAACACACCAAGACCAATGTTCGAATCGCCAAGGACCGTTGCCTCATGACGCTTCCTCCCGTTCTATACGCAACAATGAGCCTCTCCCCAAAGCACCGGCAATGGATATGGGTTTCTATTGTAGCCGTCTTCCCAAGCGTTAAGAAACGCGGTGAGCCGGAAGCGGCGGTCCGATAAACTCGCGAACGAATCGGGATACGAAGAGTGGCGCTCCCTCTGAACGGAACTCGAACCGTCGTTGGTTGGAAACGTTGAGGATCCGATTCGGGCTTGCGGATCAGTTTGCTTGCAGGCGCTGGCGAAGGTAGTCCGCGCGGGCAGCGGCGCGCTCGTCGTCGTCAAGCGTCCGACCGAGGGTCTTTTGTAGATGCGCTGATTGGGTGTAAAGGAAAAGTTCGTTGAGTTTCGCAATATCGAACCTGTCGAATCGTCCCTGGTGGATTCCCATGCGGATGGGGGAGAGAAGCGACTGGGTTTCACCGCTGGTGATGCGACGGGCGTTGCAGAGCGTTCCATAGGCCCGCCAGATCTTGTCGTCGAGCTGCGATGGATGATTCTGCACGAGCGATTGCCGCGCGGCCCGTTCATACTCGACCATTCGCGGGATGATCATGTTGCTGAAGGTCTCAATGATCTCGTCCTCGGACTTTCCAAGGGTCGTCTGGTTGGAAATCTGGTAGAGGTCGCCGATGGCCTCGGTACCTTCGCCGTAGGAACCTCGAACGGCCAGGCGCAGGTCGCGGGCGGCGCGGGCGACCCGCTCGATTTCCTTGGTGAGTCTCAGTGCCGGCAGGTGGAGCATGACGGAGACGCGGATTCCCGTCCCCACGTTCGTCGGACAAGCGGTGAGGTAGCCCAGCTTGGAATCAAAGGCAAAGGCAATCCGCGCGGCGATGGCATCGTCGAGTTGATTCACGTCGGACCAGACGTTGTCCAGTTGCAATCCGCTGCGAAGGCCCTGCACACGCAGGTGGTCCTCCTCGTTGATCATGACGGCGCGGGTCTCGTCGGGCGAGATGGTCACCCCGCGAGCGCCCTCGCCCGAAACGTGTTGGCGGCTAACCAAGTGCCGCTCGACAAGCAGATTGCGATCGATGGGGTCGGCCTCTTCCATGTCGACGACGATGGCATCGAGGTCCTGCCGCGAAGACGTGATGGCGTCGATGACGCCGCGGTATATCTCGGTACGATCGGACGGCGTGGCCGAAGCCAGAAACGGCTGTCCGGCCAGGTTTCTCGCCAGGCGGATGCGCGATGAGACGACGACATCGGACATGGCACCTTCGCCACTAAGCCACTGACCGGGTGTTTTCCACAGTTCCTCGAACGTCATGATTCTTCCATCGCTCGGATCTGATCGCGGACGCGCGCGGCCGACTCGTAATCTTCCTGTTCGACCGCCTCCTGCAATTCACGGCGCAGCCGAACCAGCCCGGAGAGCCGCTGCCGCGACGGATCGGCCTGGGGCGGCGCCTTGCCAATGTGTTGCGATGCTCCTTCGTGGGCGCGCTGAATGAGCGGATTAAGCATGGGTCCGAAGACCGAATAATCGTTCGGGCAGCCCAGCACGCCCTTGGTTTGAAACTCGCGAAAGGTCATGCCGCATTCCGGGCAGGCGAGATCGTCCGCCGCGCCGGCGCCGACCTTGTGCTTGAGAAACTGCTGTAGAATCTCGTTGGTCGTCACGAACTTCTGTTTGATGATGACGCCTTCTTTTTCGGCGCATTGCTCGCAGAGGTGGCGCTCGCGTTTTTCAGGCACCGTATCGGTGATATGCACCGTGGCCTTGCCCTGATTGCAGCGTTGACAAGCTACGCTCATCGTGGATTCTTCCCGTGTCGGAAACGCCCCATTTTTACTCTATTCCGCATCTTCGTTATCGTCAAACGACACGCCTTCAATTCACAGTCTCGGAGATTTCATAGGCGGCGACGCAACCGGGCGCTTCGGTGACTTCCACGCGCCGCAGACCGGCCATCGACGTTTTCGAGAGTTGTTCGAAGACATGCCGCGCGATGACTTCGGCGGTGGGGTTCAGTCCGGCCAGCGCCGCATGCGCGTTGAGGTCGGCATGGTGCAACGTCGCAAGCACGGCCCGCAATGCCGCCTGCGCGTGCGTGAAGTCAACCACCATGTCCTCTTCGGACAGTTCCTCGCGACAGAAATACGCTCGAACAATCCAGTCGTGGCCATGCTGCGGCTCCACCATGCCGCCCGCGAGCCGAAGTTGATGCATGGCGGAAAAACCGGCTTCCACGATGACGGTAAACATAGGTTCACACCCGCCGAATCCGAATCGTCAACGGACATCCCCAAAGTCGGCGACTCGCACAAGTTCGCTGTAATAGGCGTCGGCGATTCGCTCCGGCGGCACGCCGAAATAGGCCTCAAAAACCGCCGACTGCGACCCGGACGCGGCGCTCGCCGCCGCCAGGGACGCGGCGTTCTTCCGCAATCGAAACGAATCATCGGCCAAATCCGAAAGAAGGCGGTGAAGCGCTGCGGAGTAGCGGCCATTCGCCCCAAACTCAAGAAAATTCACGAGTGCCCAGGCTTGGGCATAATAGGTCTGCGTCAATTCGCTTCGACCGACGCCGATGACTTCTCCCGCATCGGTTTCGATCAGCCGGTCGAGCGGAATCAGCCGGTTGGTCTGGATTGCCTCGCGAAGACCATTGATCCGAAAAGAATTATCCCGCGGCGTGAAAATAATTTTGCGACCGACGGCGCGTACGGATTCGTGGCGGCACGCAAGCCCTTCGTTGAGCCAGGCTGGAATCGGCCCGGAAACATGGGCGTTGACATATTGATGCCAGACTTCGTGGGCGATCGTGGCAAGGGCGGCGGAACGGTCAACGTAGAACGAAACGCTCATCCCGCCCTCGGTAAACCCGCCGGATCGGATTCTCGAGTAGATGTCCGCGCGACCGGGAAAATGACGCCGCGAAAAACGGTCCCATTCGGATCGGGTTCCGAACACATACGTCGTGAGTTTGGCGCGAAGGCTGCCGCTTGTCGGAATGGTGGCGGCGCAGCGGGCGTAGGTCATTTCGAGAAAACCCGGCAGCGCGGACTCGAATTCCTCGTCGCGCACCGTGCTGAACAACACGAAGTGATCGGTTTCCAATCGATGACCCTGGAAACCGGCCTCCGACCATTCGGTGGCAGCCGCGGTGACTGAGCGTGGTCGCGGATTCGGTGACGCGCAGCCGACAATGCTGACGAGGATCAAAAGAAGAAGTCCCGTGGAAGCACGCTTTGCGGCGTCTTTGGCCAATTGCGAGCGTACCGTTTTCCCAATCGATCGAATCCGCCAAGAGAATCTCCGCCGCCGAATTCTCAAGGTTCCTTCTTTTCCTCTTCGGCGGGAGGCTGGCCGCGTCGGCGTCTCCGTTCTTCTTCGCGAGAACTCCGGCGGTCAGGACGCGAGGGCTCCGAGGGATTTCGAGGATCGGCGGCGACCGCCACCGGCTTGTCCGAGAACTTCTCGATCTTACCAACGCGAAGATTCTGCACTTCGACGGAACCGTAGGCGGCCAACGCCAGCGGAAAATCAACGTCCTGATCATTACCAACGATGCGCGACGCTGGAAACCGTCCTGTACAGGTTCCATCGACGTACATGGCCAGTTCGTCCGACCAAATGAACACGACCTTGTGCTGGGTGTTTTCGCGAAGCGTTCCCGACGCCTCGATGCGCGTGTCGTTACCGTCGGCATCAATCTGGGCGATTCCGAACAGTCGATTTGAGGGTTCCGCGGAACCACCGAGACGGACGTCGCAGGTGACGGCCATCGGCGCGGTTTCGTTCATCCGGATCGCCAACAAACTCGCCCCCTCTGCGCCGGAACCCTTGCATCGAAGCAGTCCGCCTTCCACCGACCAATCCTTTTTTGACTCCCCGATTCCCTTGAACGCATCCAGGGAATCGAGGTTGATGTCGCGCCAGGCGCTGATGCCCTCGACCGTATCCAACTCGTTGACGGTCGGGCGAAATGCGCCGTCGTCGCTCTTCGCCGCGGTCAGCGCTTCGAGCTTCTCACCCGCCTGCCCCAAGTCCTTCGCGTACCGCTGACGCATCCACTCCACCCATCGGCGCTCGAACTCCTCCACAGCACCTTCGATGGGGACGCCCAGTGCGGCCGCACAGGCCGCGTCATGACCGTTCCCCGCCGCGAGTTCGCTGAGGAAGGCGTGCATCGCCTCGGGTCCGGCCTCAAAAAGGTAAAGCACGACGATGGCCGCCTGCTCGTAAAACAATTCGATCCGTTCCGGATACCCTTCCTGATCAAACAGGTCGCGCATTCGGAAAAACTCGCCTGCCAGCACATAGCGCGCGAGGCGTGCGGCGTCGCCATAATGGTTTCGAGTCTGCTCGAAGCGGCCCGCGACGGCCTCATGCAGCCACTGCGGCGTCTTTCGACTGGAGAAAAACTCATTAAGAACCGCGTGCGTCAATTCGTGGGGGAGCACGCTTTCGATGCCGTACTTCCAGATTTCCGTTCCGCCGCCTCCGCCGCCACCACCGCGATCCGAACGGCTGAAGTTGGGCTTGAGTTGGAAGATCACAACCGCTTGTGTCTTCCCCGTGATGTGACCGTAAGTGACGCCGCCCGATCCGACCGGACCGCCGTGTTTGTGATAATCATCCAGCGTCGTGTAGACCAGAATCGGGATGCGCACCGCCCACGATTTCCCGCCGAACAGCGCTTTGATCATGAACGACAAATAGATCTCCGCCCGTTCGCCGACGATCTTCGACAGCCGCTCGTTGGCCGTGTAGACGGTAAAGTGTTGCGTTTCATACACGAACGGGGGAACTTCCCAATTGAACGGCGGCGGCAAGATCGGCGGCAGGTATTTGGTGTCCTCGATGACCTCCAGTCCCGTCCAGTCAATCTCGGGCATGTCCAGCTTGAACGGATCGGCCGGACGATCGGTTTCTCCCGCCTGCTCCCGCAACTTGTCGATTTCGGTTCGACGCAGCCGCGCGACGGCCATCCTCGCCTGTCGAAGTACATCGTCGTTTCGGGAGAGCGCGAGGATTTCCTTCCAGGTCTGTTCGGATTCGTCGTGGAGTCCGGCTTTTTCATAGGCTTCGGCGAGAAGGACTCGCGCCGATTCATAGGCAGGGTTTTCGGCGACTTCCTTCGCGAGCAGGTCGATTGCCTGTTGAAACTTTCCCTCCGCGATCAGGGTTCGAGCGTTATCGACGGTCGCGCCGACGGCAACCCGTCCGTGAGCCAGTGACATCAAGGCGACCAGTAGCCAGAGCGTCATCATCGTCGCGGGACCGCGTGTCCACTTAGTCTGCATGTATCGAAACATCATTCTTCCTCCGCTTTCCTCTAATGCCAACTTTATCCCCGTGTCGGCGAGAAAGGCTCGCTTACTGCTCCAGTATTTCCCGTGCAAACATGGCGGATGACCAGCCTTACTCCCCAGGGTGACCGCGCGAACTGAAGTTCGCGGCTCGCTACGATTGAGCTTGGTTTCTTCTAGATTCGCGTGCGGTCTCGCGCTCTCTTCACGACTCGGATGTTCTCCTTCACACGCTCACCAATATCCACCAGAATGGCCCGCAGGTCGCGGAGGGTCTCGGGATAACGTTCGGCCTTTGCGGCCATATAGTCCAGCAGCCGCGCCGCCGGTTTGATCGCGTTGAGGAATTCATCGCACCGCTGTTGCCACTGACGTCTTCCATCGGGCGTCAGCATGCCGTTGGACGGATTGTAGGCGGGAGTCATCGTTTCGGGGCTTTGTTGGTAGGCTTCCGTAAGCAGCCGCTCAATGATAATGATAAGGTGATTCAGTTCTGTGCGGGCGAGGTCCAGTTCGAAGGCGCTGCTATAGTCGCCGAGGATGGCTTGGGCTTTCAGGAGAGACGCTTCGGCTTTCTTGATGTCCTCGATGTACGGCAGCGCCGAGGAAATATCGCCGGCGCCAGTGGCATTGCGAACCGCCTTGTAAGTTCTTTCGGAGTCGAGCTTGTCGGCAAATGCCTTGACGCTCAGCTTGTCCTCCACCAGCATCTGTTCACAGTATTCCTCTAGCGCCGCCCGCATCACTTTTTCATCTCGGAGCGAACCGGCCTCGCGCGCCCGGTTGCGAAGTTCCTCGTCGAGCAGGAATTGCCGTGCGTGCTTCTTTCCAACGAAGCGCAGGTCGAATTCGGGATTCACCTCGAAGAGATCCAGATGCGCTTTGGCGCGAGTCTTCTCGGGTGGCGTGCCGGAATCTAGTTTCTCCTTGAGCAGTCTTTTGGCTTCGTCCCAGCGCCCGAGGCGCTCGGCGATCTCAATGGAAAGCCAATCGATGCGTAATCGAACGGCCTTCTGGTCGGAAAGCTGCCCGAAGGGCTCGATGCGCTCCTTCGCCTTTTCGTATTGACCGAGGTCGTATTCGGCGCGAGCGTTGAGCACGGCCTTCATCGCGGGTGACAATTCCGCGAAAGACTTTTCCGCCGCCGCGCCGCCGGCGTCGCTTTCAATGATCTGGTCGATCTCCTTGCGGCTGTAGGTCCGCACACCGAACCGCGTGTCGATCCGCACGCTGGCGCTTGTCTGGACGGTGATCTTTCCCTCCACGAACGTGCCGTCCTTGAGCACGATGGTTTCGCCGCGCGCGGCCGCTATCAGAACCATCGTCGCCATGATAACTCTTGTCGCGGTCATGGGAGTTGTCCTCTCGTTTGCGCGTCCGACTTCGCCCGACCGGAAACCTTGTCGGCATAGGCCGATAGAAACACGTTCATCGCGAGACGTCGCGCGGCCTCGGGCATGACCCCCCGGCAACCCGGAAAGAAGTGAAATCCGATTCCCGAGGAAATGTCGTCAGCGCTGTACACGCCGACGGATCGACCGTTCCACTGAATGGAATAGAGATCGCAACGTCCGGACTGGGCGAATCGCGTGTGCAGGGCCTTGCGAAACGGAACATCGACCGCGTCGAAGCCCTGCGTTCCTCCGATCTCGCCGGTGAAGACCGGGTCGCCGCGACGGAGCTTTTGCAGACGGACGCCGGGATCCAGGCCCAGCAGAACTGCTCGAAACCCCTCGTCCCAATCGGTGTTGCCGCTGACCACGTCCACGAAGATCAACCGTCCGCCCTTCATGGCATCGAGGATCTGTTGCCGGGCGTTATCAGAAGGTGGCGCGTCGCCCGCGGCTAGAACCCAAAGAAGGTCCGCCTCCGCCGGGTTGCTCGTCTCGACGACGGCGGTGCGGAAGTTGGACTGCATCAGCCGGTTCATGGTGGCGATCAGATTCGGATAGGCCGGAGTCGAAGTTCCCACCTGAAGGCTTGCCGCCTTCATCGTTCGCGACGATGCCGCTTCGGCCGCATAGGTGGACGGCGCGAATGAGTTGCGCGGCGGCGTTTCATCGGTCGCATAGTTCAACAAACTGTGCATGAACGCGAATGCATCTTCATGGTCCTTCGTATCGTACAAGTGCCAGATGCACGACCAACTCTCCGGCGGCAAAAACGCAAAGTGGCGAAACCCGTTGCCAATGGCTTTCACTCCCTTGATCGCGGAACGCGACTTGTCCATTATGAACACGCCCGCGTCGGCGGGCAGCTCGGCCAGCGCGTATTCAGGAAACGCCCGCCGGAGTCCCTCTTCGATGGGTGCCCGCGGAGCCTCCGCGTCCTCGCCGATATCCACGACGAGCGTGCCGCCGGCGAAGCAGTACTCGCGAATCTTGTTCCACTCGGCCTCGGACCACTGGAATGGACCAACAACGCTCAGCAGAAGAATCGGCGTTTCGACAAGTTCCCGGACGTTGCGGTCGATCGACATGCGTCGCCAGTTGAACGGCCGCCCGCTTCGCGATGCCAGGTACCGGACAAGGTGCGGCGCATCCCAGCGGTATTGCGCCCAGCCGCTCGCATCGTCGCCGACCACGATTCGTTGAACGACGGCCGGCGCGTTGCCGTTGGAAAGAATCCAGAGCGCCGTAGCCGTCCGTTGCACCGACGGTTGTTCGGAAAACGCGCCGGCGGCATTACCGAGTCCGCCGCCTTGACCGCGAATGCCGAACAAACCCGAGGCTGAATCGTAATGTGCCAGAATCTGCTCGGCCGACTCGACGAAGTGGTTCTTTTCGTTGAATTGTGAAAGACCCGATACTTCGCCGATCAGCCCCAGTGTGTAAGGTTCATAATAGGGATCTGTCGATGCGACCAGCGATCCGAAGCTGCGATACTCTTCTTCAAACCTCTCGTCGAGCCACGTCAGCGCGCGATCGACTCCACGCAGTTGGTCCTTGTTCGCCAGGAATGTCGAGCAGCGCCGCGCTCCCATTCCGGCGGCCATGTCCACGGCGATCATCATTCCCGCCGCGCCGGCCGCCGTATAACCGATGGTCGGCTGGCTCACCGATCCGTACCGGTCGAGACGACGACTGAACCCGCCGTCAAACGTCTGAGCGTCCGTCCAGTAGCGCATGGCGTTGCGCCAAACCTTCGGATCAATCACGGCGCCCGCGAACCGGGCTTCGCGCAGCGCGAACAGCGCCAGCAATGACGCAGAATGATCCGACGACACCAGAGACACATTGCCGCCCGCGAATCTCGGCGACTGCTCACCCCATCCGCCGTCATCCAGTTGGGCGTCCATCAGAAACTGTGCGTCGGCCTGGACGACGGACTTGTAATTTCCGCCACCGTGACGAGCAAGGCAAGCAAGACGATAATCGACCGTCTCCACGGAAAAAGCTTGCCCGTCCGGGGGTTTCTGCTCCGATAGCCATTTCAGCGATTCGGCCACCGACTTGTCCGCCGGATCGATGTTGGCCAGCGCGAACGCAATGAGCGCGGTGATTTTCACGTTGGCGTCGACGTTCGTTCCTTCGCCCCAGAATCCCTGCGGACTCCGTCGTTGTCTCAGGGCCTCGGCGCTGCGCTCGAGCACCTCCGTGATCTGATCGGCGACCCGGCTGCGGATCGAAACGTACCGCACGGGGGTCGGCATGGTTGCCGCGGAGTCGTCGGTCGGCGGCGCGTCGGCCTCACGAAACGAAAACCGCTGAAGGCCGATGTCGGCGCCGAAGTTGCGGGGCTTGAGAACCACCCACGCCGCGCCCGTCTGTCGCTCGAACGTCGGCATGGTGATGATGCCGCGCGGATAGACCATGCGCTCAATGCGGTCGGTATCCTCGCGCACCGGCTCGCTGATGGTCACATTGACGCCGATCGGTTGCCCGTCGGCCCAGAATGCCGGAATCACGCTTGGAATGCCGCCCTCGATCACGCGCTGTTCGCTTCCGACGATCTGTGTTTCCCACTCGTAACTTGCGCCTGGGCGAATCGCTCCCTTGATCCTCAACCAGATCTCAAGGTCCTCGATTTGCACGTTTGCTCCGCCTGCACCTCCCGGTCCACCACCTCGCGTGCTGACGCGCAAATCTCCGCCGGTGAATCCGACAAACAGGTCCCTTCGCACGATCGAGTTGGGCGTGCGCGAACGGACAACCACGCGCCCGAAGTCATATTGCGGATCGGCAAAATCAAAAATGACTTCCTTGCCCGAAGCGCTGTCTCGACCCTCCGCCCGCTTGTACGGAACGGAATCGTAGTTGCCGATGGCAATGATGTTCGGACCACCCAACGCCGAAACGGTCGACACCGCCAAAAAGATCGCTGCGCGACAGATCGAGTTGGTCCAACCGTTGGAATGTTTCACGCGGTTTCCTGCCTTCCGGGATCTCGTTTCCTCGGTCCATTATAACGCTCGAATCAATTGTTCCACCGCGGCATCGATCTCCTCCGCAGTAGTCCCCCGACCCAGACTGAATCGAATCGCGCCGAAAGCGACGTCCTCCGAAACGTTCATTGCCGCCAAAGTGGCCGACCGCTCCCGCTTGGCGGAATGGCACGCCGACCCCGTGCTGGCGGCAAGCCCCGGACACCTTTCGAGAATATCGCCACCGATGCGACCTCGAAAACCGGCGCAAAGCGTGTTGGGAAGTCGTTGCGTAGGATGACCAAGCAGTACGACACCGTCGCCAAGCCGTTCGTGCAGGCCGTTCCACAGCCTGTTCCGCAAGGCGGCCGTCCTCGTTTCCTTCAAATGGCCGCCGGCAAGCTCACAGGCCGCGCCCAGTCCGACGATCAGCGAGGTAGGTTCGGTTCCGCCGCGCCGACCCTTTTGCTGCGAAGCGCCGTGCAGCAGCGGTTCAAGCTCGACGCCGTTGCGAACATACAGCGCGCCGATTCCCTGTGGGGCGTAAAGTTTGTGTCCGGCGATGGACAGGAAATCGATGCCGAGTTCGGTAACTCTGGTCGGAACCTTCCCGCACGACTGGGCCGCGTCGGTGTGCATCAGCACTCCGCCTTCACGAGCGATGGACGCGATTTCGGCAATGTCCTGAATCGTCCCCACTTCGTTGTTGGCGTGCATGATGGAAACGAGAATCGTGGTTCCGCGAACTTCGCCCGCCACCTCCGCGGGATCGACGCGACCGGCGGAATCCACGCCGACGTAACTGACTTCGTATCCGACGGACTCCAGGAACCGGCAAGGGTTGAAAACCGCCGGATGCTCCACGGCCGACGTAATGATGTGATTGCCGCGTTTGCGCAGGGCGTGTGCGACCCCCTTGATGACGTGGTTGTTCGCCTCCGTTCCGCTGGACGTGAAAACAATTTCGTCCGGGGACGCTCCCAACAGCGCGGCCACCTGCCTCCGAGCCTTGTCGATCGCCTCGCGAAGAGGACGGCCGAACCCATGACTGCTCGATGGATTGCCGTGATGACGTGTCAGATACGGCAGCATGGCGTCGGCCACGGCGTCGTCCACCGGCGTTGATGCGTTATGGTCCAGATAAATCATCATGAATCGCCTTGAATCGAAGCGTCCGATCATAACGTCGCCCGGCGATCCATGCGAGCATTGCATCGCCTTTCTGGCTGCCCCTTGTTCAACCGATCTGCCCGGTCGGTCGATGCACCGACGGTAACCGCAATCGGCGCCACGACCGCCGGCGGACTTCAAAAACCCCAATGGAGCAAGGCCATGTCCACCGACACAATGTCGAAGTTGTCAGAAACCATCCATGGTTTGAAGAGCGCGGCTGCCGATGCCTTGCAGAACCAGTCGGTGGACGATTTCGAGGCCTTTGAGCGATACCTGAGCGAAGTAGAGCGATATGTCCGCGAGGTCCAGCAATCCCTCTGGGCCGATGATGCACGGGCAACGATTCGACGCCTCGAAAAGGGCGAGCCGCTTACCGACGTTGATCGGGACCTGGTCAGGGCTTTCTTCATTTCTGATGCTCAGGCCTACCTGAAGAATGAGAACAACTATCAGGACTGGGTACGGGAGCTGGAACGCCTGATCGCCGCGCTGAGCAACGGGGTACAGACCGTGGATCGAAACTCCATCGCGGACCTTCGGGGGGTGCTCAAGGACGCGATCCGCCTCGTTCCCGACATCCGCAACTTTCTTGACGAGCAGCGCCGCGTGGAGAAGTTTGAACAGGGCCTGAAGACTCTCGACGCCGACGCGAGAACAATGCTCCTGCGATTGCTGAAGGAACAGCTCCGAAGTTCCGACCGATAGCCGGCGGACGGTCACCCTAA
>CAZAMB010000031.1:0-14552 GCA_964486335.1 uncultured Phycisphaera sp.
GCTTTCCGTTCTTAGGCTTACGCGTCATTCCGCAGAGAACGTTGGGACACTACTGTGGCAAGATAATGAATTCGAATTCACAAACAAACAGAGAGCCATCGGCAGCCTTTCCGTACAAGCCGCCCACGGACGAGATCAGGAGTCGCTATTCACACATATTCGAATTGAAGGAGCCGCTCCCGCCTCGACTATGGAAGACCGCCTTCGACAAGCTCGTCGCGCTGGTAATGGTTGTCGTTTCCGCGCCTGTCTTGCTGCTCATGAAGCTCGCGTACGTTGTCGAAGGTTGGATCATCCCCGAAAACAAGGGGCCGATGTTCTTCTTCTATTACGCCGTCAGTGCGGGGCGGCAAATCAAGAAGTACAAGATTCGGCTAATCAAGACGAAGTACATCGATCCAGAGGGCGCCAAGAGGCACGACTGGATTGCCTACTCCGCGGAATGGACGCCGGACAGCCGTACGCATGTGGGACAGTTCGCAAAGAAGTTCTACCTGGATGAACTGCCTCAGTTCTTCAGCGTACTGAAGGGGGACATGAGCGTGGTCGGCCCGCGGCCGCTGTCAGTTCTGCATTACGAGCGCGACCGCGCACAAGGTAACGTCACACGCTTTCTGGTTCGCGGTGGCCTGCTTGGCCTAGGCCACGTAAACAAGGGCACGCCAGAGATGGGCAATCCCGTTTACGAGTACGAGTATGTAGATCAGTACATCAAGCGATCATCCTTCGGCCTGCTCATGCTCGACCTTTGGATCATATGGCGGGGGGTCCTTCTGATGATGAAGGGCGGCGGTCACTAAGGCCCGCGCCGACCGGCGGTGCAGTCAGATAATGGCAACTCGCTCTAGATAGTGATAATGTGTGCACCTATTTCGCAAGAATGCGAATGACGAGATTGGAAGTTTTATGGCCAGTTACAAAGAGCTGAAAGCGAAGGCCGAGGAGTTGCTGAAGCAGGCCGACCAGGTGCGGAAGACCGAGATCGCCTCCATCGTCGCCGAGATCAAGGCGAAGATGACCGAATTCGGCATCACGCTTGCGGACCTGCGCGAGACCCGCCGTCGCGCCGCGAAGAAGAAGGCCAAGAAGGGCGCCAAGCGCAGCACCAAGGGCAAGAAGGTCGCCCCCAAGTACCGCGACCCCGCCACAGGCGAGACTTGGAGCGGCCGAGGCAAGGCGCCCAAGTGGCTCGCGGCCTACTTGAAGAAGGGCCGCAAGAAGGAAAGCTACCTCATCAAGTAGGGGGCCCGCGGTCCCCGAATGCTTGCTGGGCCTGCCGCAATCGGCAGTTGACGGCCCGGGCGCATCCCGGCAATCTGCGTTCAACTGTTGAACGCAGGAGCGTTCCCCCGCCGTGGATGAGGCGCACTACAAGCTGCTTCGCCTGATCGAGAGTCGGCCCGACGCCACCCAGCGCGAGCTGGCGCAGGCGCTGGGCGTGAGCCTCGGCAAGGTGAACTACTGCGTGAACGCCCTCATCGAGAAGGGCCTCGTTAAGGCACGCAACTTCCGGAACAGCCACAACAAGCTCGCCTACGCCTACCTGCTCACCCCCCGCGGGATCGAGCAGAAGACGGCGGTGACGGTGCAGTTCCTGCGGCGGAAGGTCAGCGAGTACGAGTCGCTCAAGCGCGAGATCGCCGAACTCAAGCGCGAGGTGGAGAGCACCGCCGCCGCGACTGATGTCCCCAAGGGGTGGAAGCCGCGATGAGCGAGATCCCGACGGCCGCGGCGATCCCGCCTATAGTTCCCATCGAATCGCCGGCCAGCGGCGCAGTTGGCCAGGTTCGCTGGTTCGTGGGGTACACCAAGCCGCGGGAGGAGGCGAGGGCGCAGGAGAACCTCATGCGCCAGGGCTTCGAGTGCCACCTGCCGCTCATTCGCACGCAGAAGCGCACTAAGGGGATGCTGGCGTGGCGGCTGGAACCGCTGTTTCCTCGTTATCTGTTCCTGCGGCCGGCCTCCGGTGCGGCACCGATGGATCGTGTGCGTTCGACCCTGGGGATGACGGGCCTGGTGCGTTTCGCCGGCTTGCCGGCCACCGTGGCGCAGGCCGTGATCGAGGAGTTGAAGGCACTCGGCGAGGAATTCCGGCAGGCCCTCTTCAAGCCGGGCAACAGCGTGAGGCTTGCGGATGGGCCGCTTGCGGGGCTTGAGGGGATATTCGAGCGCGCGGACGGGGATGCGAGGGCGATCGTGCTGCTCGAGTTCCTGTCACGAGAGCATCGGGTATCAGTGCCGATGGAGAGTGTCACCGCCGTGGGCTAGTGGTGCGGAGGCCACTCGCAATGGCGGTACACCGCGGCGAGTGTTGAAAGAAGCATCAGACGGGAATACCCGCGACATCGATATTTTCAGGCGCCATTGGGGTGCGCATGAACCCAAGGGCGGTAGCGTGCCTTGGTACATCAATGTCGCGTCTCGTCCTCTCGATAACCCCGCCAACAAGTCAACCACAAGTCGATTAGTGAAGACGCCATGAACGAATATCTCGCCTCATTGCCAGCGCTCGAAAATGTCCGGATCGCCATAATCGGCCTTGGATATGTGGGATTGCCGCTTGCCGTCGAATTTGGCAAGAAATTCCCCGTGGTGGGATTCGACATCAAAGCGCATCGAATCGCGGAACTCGAAGCGGGCCGCGACAGCACTCGAGAGGTAGAACCTGCCGAACTCGCCGCGGCCAGACAGCTTTCATACACCACGGATGCAGAGAGCTTGTGCGACTGCAACGTGTTCATCGTTACCGTTCCGACGCCGGTCGACGCAGTCAACCGTCCTGACCTTACGCCATTGGTGAAGGCCTCCGAGACTGTCGGGCGCGTGATGCCGAGAGGGGCAGTCGTGATCTATGAGTCGACCGTGTATCCCGGCGCGACAGAGGAGGTATGCGTTCCGATATTGGAGCGAGAGTCGAGGTTCAGCTTCAACGTCGACTTTTTCGCTGGCTACAGCCCCGAGCGCATCAACCCCGGAGACAAGGAGCACAGGCTGCCGACGATCAAGAAGGTGACTTCAGGCTCAACCCCGGATACGGCTGAATTCGTGACCTTGCTTTACGCTAGCATTATCACCGCAGGAGCGCACAAAGCCACCAGTATTAAGGTCGCCGAAGCCGCCAAGGTCATCGAGAACACCCAGCGCGACCTAAACATCGCCCTGATGAACGAGCTTTCCCTAATCTTCAAGCGGCTCGGCATCGACACGCTCGAAGTGCTGGAGGCCTCCGGTACCAAGTGGAATTTCCTGCCCTTCCGGCCGGGCCTTGTCGGAGGCCACTGCATAGGTGTCGATCCTTATTACCTCACGCACAAGGCACAGCAGGTGGGTTACCACCCCGAGATAATTCTCGCCGGCCGCCGGATCAACGATCGCATGGCCGCATATGTGGCAGACGAGGTGGTCAAGCTAATGGCGCAGCAGCGCATGCAGATTGCGGAGGCTCACATTCTGGTGCTGGGCCTCACCTTTAAGGAGGGCTGCCCCGACCTGCGCAATACCAAAATCATCGATATCGTTCGCGAGCTTCAGGCCTATCACGCCCGCGTAGACATCTACGATCCTTGGATTGATCCCAAGGAAGCGGAGCGCGAGTACGGAATCTGTCCGCTGCGAGACCCGCCGCCCATCGGCACCTATGAAGCCATAATACTTGCTGTAGCACATCCCGAATTCAAGCAATGGGGCGCCAGTCGCATTCGGTCCCTTGGCAAGCCTGGTCACGTTCTGTTCGACGTAAAGTCGTTGCTATCCAAGCACGAATCGGACGGAAGGCTTTGACCATCGGGATTCCGATCTCCAGCGCATTTATTCGAAAGGAGGCGGAAGTCTTGGCGCACAGGCAACCCAGGGAATTTCTGCAATACTCATTGTGCAATGATGGACATCCTTGGCGACATAAGGTCGCTGTATATCGTTTACATTTCCGGCGAGCCGTAATATTCCGATCGGCGAGCCCAACGATTTTGAGTCTTCGGTTTACGCTGCTATCAAGCGCTTTTGGCGAGCCTACAAGATAGTCTCGATATAAATGACGAACTGGAAGTCCGCACAATCTCTATTGCCCAATTGGCCGGTATTCATCGGAATACTTGCATTTGGGCTTCTCATCACACTGACGCAGCGAGTCGAATTGTTCGTTGTGTTGGCTGCGCCGATCGCACTTTTCACGTTGCGAAATTTCCGTGCAACTCTCACGGTCAGCGTGTGGATGATGCTGATCTGGATGTCCCGCTTGCCTGAGACGCTCTTCGAATTGGATCGATTCAGTTATGTCGTGTATCTGTGCATGGCGATCAGCCTGGCCGCATATGGGGTCAGGCTCCTGGGTCCAGGTGGGCAGGCTTGGTTCCGCATGTGGAGGACGGGTTGGGGGATCTGGTTGTTCCTCTTGGTAATCGTCATTGGCGCCGTTCACGGCGTCTTTTATGTCGAAGAGATCCCGCCATGGATGTCAATCCAAGGCCTGGATGGTTTTGTTGAACCATGGACCACTTGGACCTACTTCAGGACGTTCGCCTTGCCAGGCATATTTCAATTACTCCTGGCGCTCCTGATTGCTGCTGGTTATTCCGATGGAAAGTACCCGGCTCAAGTCATTGCGCCCGCGGCGCTGATGCTATGGATACTCGTCTTTACAATTGGCGGAGTTGTTGTCATGTCCGGTCAAAGCTTGGGTGATCTGGCTCAAGAGGATCAACGCCGCTTTCTTTCCGAGGCTGGGTTCCACGCCAATACCTTCGGTGGGTTGTTGGCGATCTCTTACGCCATTCTGCTTGGCGCATGGCAAGGTGCAAGACAACGCTGGTTGCGGGCACTTCTTCTGGCAACCATCGTGGTCACGGGACTTGGCCTGGTGCTTACCTTTTCGCGCGGGGCTTATCTTGCGGCGCTTGCTGTAACCGGGCTGTTCTACATTCGTGGATCGCTCTCTAAGAAGATCATTTTCATCGCCCTTCTACTTGTTGTCTGGTTCGTCTTGCCGGCTGCCGTTGTCGATCGCGTCATGACAAATGTTGAATCGCGAGACATTAACGCCATCAGTGCCGACAGAATTGAGGGGATCTGGTTGCCGCTCCTTGCTGACATACGAAGCCATGTCCTGATTGGCCAGGGACTTCACTCTATCCTTTGGACAGAGGCGCAACAGCAGAAAGTGATGCTTCCTGTGGGCATCGCGCACAACGGCTATATCGATCTGCTGCTGGATGTGGGAATGCTTGGCGCAATTGCCGTGTTCGGTTCCTATCTCTATCTGTGGCGGGGCTTTATGCGAATGTCACAGTTCGACCCCGATTCCCGCCTGCGCGGCTTGTTCCTTGGCGGCCGCCTTGCGGTGGTTGCGCTCTTGCTGGTTGCACTGACCAATGAGCGCCTAACTCCCTCTGTCACGGCCTTCCCGCTTTGGCTGATAGGGGGAATCATGCTAGGTCGCATGCATTGGCTCAGGAAATTGCCAAAGCAGACGCTGTTGCCGACCGCGCCAGGAATCGGCATCGCGCATGCCAGCGAGCCTGGATTGGCTCATCGAGGGGGGCTGTAGCGCGTGTGCGGCATTACCGGCTTCTGTTCGAGTTCCCGTTTTGCAGATCAACTTGGCAGCGACATTGCGGGTGCCACGCGCGCCCTGATCCACCGCGGCCCGGACGACGAAGGCATCTGGCTGGGAGAGGGTGTCGGCCTGGGCCACCGGCGTCTGTCCATCCTCGACCTCAGCCACGGCAGCCACCAGCCGATGCTGTCGCCGGACTGCCGCCACGTCATCGCCTACAACGGCGAGGTTTACAACTTTCGCGAGCTGCGCAAGGACCTCGAAGCCGAAGGGCATCGATTCCGCACCGAGGGCGACACCGAGGTCGTCCTCGCCGCGCTGGCCGCTTGGGGCGTTGAGGTGGCAGTGCGCCGCTTCATCGGCATGTTCGCCATCGCGCTGTGGGACAAGGCGGAAAGGCGCCTCGTGCTGGTCCGCGATCGCCTCGGCGTCAAGCCGCTCTACTACGGCTGGGATGGCAGGAACCTGTGCTTCGGGTCCGAGCTGAAGGCGCTGCGGGCCTACCGGCATTGGCAGCCCGAGATTGATCAAGCCGCGCTGGCCGAATACTTCCAGTTCGGATACATCAACGCGCCGCGGAGCATCTACCGCAACGTCTTCAAGCTGCCGCCCGGACATTGGCTTGAGCTCAGGCAGGGCAGGACGCCCGCGGTGCGGCGCTACTGGACGGTGCTTGATGCGCTGGCTACGCCCCTGAGGGAGAGCGAGGACGAACTCGCCGAACAACTTGAAGCGCTCATGGTGGATGCCTTCCGCCTGCGCATGGTGGCGGACGTGCCGGTTGGCATGTTCCTCTCCGGCGGAATTGATTCCTCGATGGTGACAGCGCTGCTGCAAAAGCACCATGGCAACGTGCATACCTTCACCATCGGATTCAAGGAGGACAAATACGACGAATCCCGGCACGCGCGCCGCGTGGCTGAATACCTCGGAACGAACCACACCGAGCGCATCCTCGAGACGGAGGAGGCCAAACGCATCCTGCCGCAGTGGGGCGATCTCTACGACGAGCCCTTCGCCGATTCGTCCGGTATTCCGACCTATCTGGTTTCAAAGGTCGCGGGCGAACAGGTGAAGGTAGTGCTCTCCGCAGATGGCGGCGATGAGTTGTTCAGCGGTTATAGCAACTATGCAAACGTCCTGCTTCTGCAGTCGGTTCGTGAGCGCATCCCCTCGGCGATTCGCCGAGTTCTCTCGCCAATACTACGTCATCTCCCTCTCGATGCCGTGGACTTGTTCTTGCTGGCCAGTCCTTTGCCTATCGAGATGAAAGATGCATTTCGGCACAAGTTGGTAAGGCGCGCGCGCCGTGCTCGCGATAACTATCTCGTAAGCGGCACTCCCGGCCTGTTATACGAAGCATGCACGTCGCCATATTGGCATGGAGAGACGCTGCATCACTTAGTCGGTGGGGCTCCGGGTCATGGCCGTGAACTTTCGGACGATTATCCAGGTATGTTCGCCGAGCAGATGTGTCTGTGGGATCTCCACAACTACCTGCCCGGCGACATTCTCGCGAAGGTCGATCGCGCGACCATGGCCGCTAGCATCGAGGGTCGCGAGCCCTTGCTTGACCACCGCCTTGTCGAGTTCGCTTTCCGGCTTCCCCTGAATCTCCGCCGGGGGGCGCTGGGTCCCAAGCACCTGCTGCGCAAGTTGCTCTACAAACATGTTCCGCAAGAGATGGTGGACCGCCCCAAGATGGGATTCGGTATCCCACTGCTGAAGTGGATGCGCGCAGACCTGAACCATCTGCTGGGCGACTATCTCGATCCACAATCCATCCGGTCGCAGGGCCTGTTCGACCCGACAGTTGTGAGCAGATCGGTTCGCGCCTTCCAGGCAGGCGACGGCGAGGTAGTGAATCGGCTATGGTCGCTGCTTGCCTTCCAGATGTGGCACAGGCGCTGGGGCTGAACATGCGCATCGTGATGGTGATCAGCAGCCTGATCTACGGCGGCGCGGAAACCCAGGCCATCGCCCTGGGCCGGGAACTGGCTCGGCGCGGACATGCCGTGTCGATTTACACGCTCGGCAAGGAAAATCCGCGTCTGCCCGAACTCGATGCCAGCGGCGTCGAAGTGGTCGAGGATCAGAAGCGCGGAAAGCTCGATTTCGGGATCATTCGCCGCCTGCGACAGCACCTCTCGCGCTACCGGGCGGATCTCGTGCATGGCTATCTGTACGACGGCAATCTCTACGCGTCAATCGCGGCCGCTTGCAGCGGGATTCCCGCACTTGTCTCAGAGCGCAATGATGATTACGCACTGAATTTCAATCAGCGTGTTGGTCTGCTCGCCTTCCGTCCCTTTGTCACGGGTCTGGTTGCCAATTCTCATGCTGGCGCCGATTTTGCCAGGAGAATGTTCCGCTTGCCAGACGACCGCATCCATGTAGTCTGGAATGGAATCGATATTGCGACAGCCCGCCAAAACGCGGCAGCGAGTCAGATTGACATTAAGCACGAATTTTTCCAGGACCCCGGAGTTAGGATTGCCTGCCTAGTTGGAACGCTCCGTCTATCCAAGGATTTTATGCTCGCGGTCGAAGTAGCGAAATCGCTTATTCGGACAGATTCCGGCTGGCGAATCTTGTTCGTCGGTGGCCCGGCACCTGAGGCGCCCGAATATTTTGATCAGGTCCGGTACGCAGCGCGTGACCTGGTGGCTGCCGGCCGCTGCCATTTCGCCGGATTGCGCAAGGATGTACTGGAAGTTGTCAGCCAGTGCGAGGCCCTGTTTTCCACCTCGCGGTATGAGGGATTTCCCAACGTCGTGCTGGAAGCCATGGCAGTTGGCACGCCAGTCGTAAGCACGGAGTATTCCGACATCCGGCTAATCCTGCCCGAACCCTGGCAGGTCGTGCCCGGTCGTCGACCGGCGGACATCGCGCAGGCGATCCTGCGCGCGGACCGGGAGCGCGAGCGGTTGGCCGCCGCGCAATGCGCCTGGGTGGAGGCCAATGCGACGATCGGACGCGCGGCCGATGCTTTGCTGGACGTTTATCGGCGCTATGCCGACGCAGAGGAATCGCGGTCGGAGCAACTGACGAAGGGACATGAGGGGGAGCGAACGTAGTGAAGCGGAAGGTGCGTGCCCTGCTCCAGTCCAGCTATTGGGGAAGAGTGTGCCTGGCTTTCTTTGAGGACCTGAAGATGCGGCGGGCCTATTCAATGGGAAACATTGAAACTTTCTCGGGGACTGCGCATCTGGGCAAATCCGTTGACGAGTCGCTGGCATACATTGAGTTGGTCTTTCGAGACTACAAACTTTATTCAGGGGTGGAGCGTTTCCACGGGCGCATCGCAGAAGTCGGTCCTGGGGACAACTGCGGCGTCGCCCTCTTGTTTCTTCTTGACGGCTGCAGCCATGTGGACCTCGTAGACCGCTTCTATTCAAAAAGGGATGTGAACAACCAGCAAACAATCTATAAATCCCTGCTATCCAAGTATCCCCGGCTGTCAGAAATTATTGGAAGGGCCGACAACCAGGACGAGAGTGCCTTCAAAGGGCTCGCGCGCCGCTACGGCGCCGATGCTGCTGCCGAGACGTATTTCGGCCGTCATGTTGGATTTGACTTCATTGTTTCGCGCGCGGTATTCGAACATCTCTATGACCCGCTGAAGGCGTTGCGCTGCATGGAGACTGCCTTGAACCCGGGCGGTTATTTGCTCCATAAGGTGGATTTGCGTGACCACGGCATGTTTTCCACTGCTTACCATGAATTGAAGTTTCTTGAGGTCCCCGACTGGATATATCCCTGGATAACCCAAGGCTCAGGCAGGCCCAACCGAATCCTTTACCACCAATACGCTGATTGCTTCAAGGCGCTCAAGCTCGATGGGCAAGTCTTGGTGACTCAATTGGCGCAAGTTGGTGAAATCGATCCTCACCTTCCCTATGAGGCGATACCCAAGGCGTTACGTGATAAGTCCCTTTCCTTTGTGCGCTCAGTTAGGAAGAAATTTGCACGCTCCTTCCGAGATGTAAGCGATGAGGATCTTTCTGTCGCCGGGATCTTCGTCGTTGGAAAGAAGGTCGTGCGATGAATGCCACCTTGCGCCGGAAGTTCGCCATCCTCGAGAAGGCGGGGTTTCAGTTCACGAAGAATGCGCGAATTCTCGACTACGGCTGCGGTGCGGGGCAGACGGTGTATGCCCTCCTCGATGCGGGGTACTCCAATACGGCGGGATTTGACTTGAAGGATTACCTCGAGCTGCGAGACCCCGCCGATCGCAAGCATTTCTTCATCGGCGATACGGGGACAAGCCGTCTTCCTTTTGCGGACGACAGCCTCGACATGATCACCTCCGATCAGGTGCTCGAGCATGTACAGGACCAGGTTCTGTGGCTGCGAGAAATGCACCGTGTCTTGCGACCTGGAGGCATTGCGTTTCACGAGTTCCCGGCGCGATACCGGCCCAAAGAGGACCATATCTTTGTACCCTTCGGCGGAGTCATCGCTCACCGCTGGTGGTACAAGCTGTGGGCTTTGGCAGGCATTCGCAATGAGTTCCAGAAGGGACTGAGCGCTGACGAGACTGCGGACCGCAATGCCTTTTACTTCGTCGAAGGGCTGCGTTATGTGCCGAATTCCTTGTATCGGGTGGTATGGGAAAGGATCGGCTTCGATTACCGCTTCCTCGAGCAGGAGCTATTCACGACGAGTGCGAAGCAATTGACGCGCGGGATCGGGCGCTTGAACGGTATCCTGCCGGTCCCGGGCTGGCTATACCGGACGTTCCGTTCGCGGATTGTCATGCTAAGAAAGAAGCACGCATGACGCATCCGATCGGCAAACCCCGCGGCCGGTCCACCCATGTTTGCTTCCTGTCTCCGTACCTCTGGCCCGTCCTCGCCGGCGACAGGTCGATTGAGTTTGCGGGCGGCGCGGAATTGCGTCAGAGCATTTTGGCTCGAGCATTGGTCAGGGCGGGCTACCACGTCTCCGTCGTCACGTTAGATTTCGGGCAAGTTGATGGGGGCGTGGTGGATGGCGTCGAGGTGCTGCGCACCCACCGGCCGGCCGAAGGCGTGCCCTTGCTGCGCTTCTTTTATCCTCGCCTGAGTTCCTGGTGGGCAGCGATGCGGCGCGCGGATGCGGACATCTATTTCCAGAGTTGCGCGGCGCACCTGACGGCGGTCACCGGCTTGTTTACGCGGCACCATGGAAGGCGTTTCATCTACTCGGGTGCGCACGATCTTGATTTTCAACCGAACGATGCCTCGAAGCTGTTCCAACGGCCAGGCGGTTGGCGCGACCGGCAGTTGTACCAGTGGGGCCTGACGCTGGCGGACGGCATCGTGGCGCAGCACCCTGGGCAGGTGGCGGCGTGCCGGCGCTGGTATGGGCGCGAGGCGGTGGAAATCCCCAATTGCTACGCCCCGCCGGTGGGGGCGGTTGCCGCGCGCAAGGGTGTGGTGCTGTGGGTCGCTACGGTGAAATCACTGAAGCGCCCGGAACTGTTTCTCGAACTGGCGCAGAGCCTGCCGCAATTGCGCTTCCGCATGGTGGGCGGTCCTGGGCCGGGCCGGGAAGCCGAGGTGTACAAGCTGGCGCGGCAGATGGCCGCCGGATTGCCGAATGTCGAATTTGTCGGCTTCGTGCCTTTCGCCGAGGTAGAGACGCATTTCGACGCAGCACGGCTGTTCGTGAACACCTCCGATTACGAAGGCTTTGCAAACACCTTCCTGCAAAGTTGGGCGCGCGGGGTGCCAACGGTGTCCTTCGTTGACTGTGGGGCGCGGGAGGGCGGTCGGCCGGTGGGCTTCGTCTGCCGCGATCTAACGGAGATGCGCCAGGTGGTGCTGCGCTTGGCCGAGGACGACGCGACGTGGGCGGCGGAAGGTCAACGGGCCAAGACGTATTTCGAGGCCAATCATTCGGTGGCGATGGCCGTCGAGCGATACGATCGACTCTTCGAGCAGGTGCTCGCCAAGGGGCGGCGGGGGTGGTGAAGGTGGCACGTCCTCACGTCTGCTTGGTGGCGCCAGACATTTGGCCGGTGCTGTCGCGCGATCGACTAGCGACATTCGCTGGGGGTGCTGAAATGCAGCAGAGCTTTATCGCCCGGGCTTTGCGCGATGCCGGGTTCCGTCTGACAGTGATTGCCAGAGCTAGCGGACATGCGGAGAAGTTCGACTTCGAGGGGATGCGCATCGTGCGCATCATCAGGCAAGAATATGAAATCCCCGTTGTCCGCTACATCCATCCCCGTCTGACCAGCGTTTGGAACGCCATGCGGCTTGCGGATGCCGATATTTATTATCAACGCTGTGCCGCTGCGCAAACTTTCGTCGTGGGCCTGTTTACCCGACGCCATCGTCGACGCTTCGTCTTCGCGGGTGCAAGTGATCCAGATTTCCGGCGCGACGAAACCTGGAAGAAATTTCTTGGGCCAGGCGGTTGGCGCGACCGGCAGTTGTACCAGTGGGGCCTGACGCTGGCGGACGGCATCGTGGCGCAGCACCCTGGGCAGGTGGCGGCGTGCCGGCGCTGGTATGGGCGCGAGGCGGTGGAAATCCCCAATTGCTACGCCCCGCCGGTGGGGGCGGTTGCCGCGCGCAAGGGTGTGGTGCTGTGGGTCGCTACGGTGAAATCACTGAAGCGCCCGGAACTGTTTCTCGAACTGGCGCAGAGCCTGCCGCAATTGCGCTTCCGCATGGTGGGCGGTCCTGGGCCGGGCCGGGAAGCCGAGGTGTACAAGCTGGCGCGGCAGATGGCCGCCGGATTGCCGAATGTCGAATTTGTCGGCTTCGTGCCTTTCGCCGAGGTAGAGACGCATTTCGACGCAGCACGGCTGTTCGTGAACACCTCCGATTACGAAGGCTTTGCAAACACCTTCCTGCAAAGTTGGGCGCGCGGGGTGCCAACGGTGTCCTTCGTTGACTGTGGGGCGCGGGAGGGCGGTCGGCCGGTGGGCTTCGTCTGCCGCGATCTAACGGAGATGCGCCAGGTGGTGCTGCGCTTGGCCGAGGACGACGCGACGTGGGCGGCGGAAGGTCAACGGGCCAAGACGTATTTCGAGGCCAATCATTCGGTGGCGATGGCCGTCGAGCGATACGATCGACTCTTCGAGCAGGTGCTCACTAGGAAGGGATAGTGACGATTGCGTCGCGTGGCCAGAGCAAGTATCAGGGCATGGACTGTGTAAGGGGATGAAGATGTCCGGCGAGCACTCAGACCAGGTTCAAGCTGGCGAGAGATTCGAATTTGGCGCCAACTGGGCGCGGTTTCTTGCACACCTCGACGAGGACAGAATCGGGACCGCGATGCAGTCCTTGCGGTCTGCGCTCGGGGTGCTCGATCTTTCCGGCAGACGCTTTCTCGACGCCGGCAGCGGCAGCGGTTTGTTCAGTTTGGCCGCCCGCCGCCTCGGCGCAGCCGTGGTTTCATTTGATTACGACCCGCAGTCGGTGGCCTGTACCCGGAAGCTTAGGCAGCTGTACTCTCCCGAGGATGCGCTGTGGTGTGTGGAACAAGGGTCGGTTCTGGATAGTGAGTATCTAGAGTCCCTCGGGAAATTTGATGTCGTCTATTCGTGGGGCGTCCTCCACCATACCGGGGATATGTGGCGGGCCCTGGAGAACGTGCTGATTCCGCTCTCGGAGGCGGGCACGCTATTCATTTCCATCTACAACGACCAAGGGAGCTGGAGCCGGCGTTGGCTGAAACTTAAGGTTCTTCCGGGATTTGCGTGATCTGAAGGCGGCCAGCCGGCCACCGCTGCTATCTTGAGTTTGCGGACAACAAGAAGCAGTGGAGGCGACCGGTGGCTGCCAGGGACATTATTGCCCGGCTGGGGTGCTGGGCGGGGTACGAGGTGTCGGCAACCCGCGAGGAGCAGCGCGGCGGGTGCCGATGGTGCGTGGTGGAACTGGCGGCCAAGGGCGGGGTCAGCCGGTGCTGCAGCGGCTGCGGGCGGCCGACCTATTCAGTGCACGATGCCCAGGAGCGCCGCATCCGGGACCTGCCGATCTTCGAAGTTCCTGTCGAGCTCGTGTTGCCGCGGTTGCGGGTACGGTGCCCGGCTTGCGGGCCGAAGCTCGAAGCACTCGATTGGCTTGACCCTTACGCTCGCGTGACCAGACGCCTGGGGGTGAGCGTGGCGCGGATGTGCAAGGTCATGTCGATCCGGCACGTCGCGGCGTTCTACGGGCTGGCTTGGGATACGGTCAAGGATATCGACTACCGCTACTTGGAGCGCGAACTGGGGCCGGTGGACCTGGAAGGCGTGACCGAGATCGGCATGGACGAGTTCGCCATCCACAAGGGACACCGCTACGCGACGGTGATCGTGGAGCCATCGCGCAAGCGGGTGCTCTGGGTCGGACGAGGACGTGCCCGAGAGGACATTCGGCCCTTCTTCGCGTTGTTGGGCAGCGAGGGTTGCCGCAGGCTCAGGGCGGTGGCCATGGACATGAACGCGGCCTACGCCGAAGAGGTTCGTGCCCGCTGTCCCAAGGCACGCGTCGTGTATGACCTCTTCCACGTCATCGCCAAGTACGGCCGTGAAGTCATCGACCGGGTCCGTGTGGACGAATCCAACCGGCTGCGCGGCGATGGCCACGCCCGCAGGCTGGTCAAGGGTTCACGCTGGCTGCTGTTGCGAAACCGCGAGAACGTGACGCGGCCTGAGGATCAGGTGCGGCTCGACGAGCTGCTGGCGGCCAACAAGGCGCTGATGACGGTCTACGTCCTCCGGGACGACCTCAAGGCGCTCTGGCGCTATCGCCATGCTGGCTACGCCCGGACATTTTGGGATGGCTGGCGCCAGCGCGCGATGAGCAGCGGCATCGAGCCCCTCAAGATATTCGCGCACCGCCTCAAGCCTTACCTCGACGGCATCCTTGCCCACTGCCGATGGCCGCTGGGAACCAACCTCATCGAGGGCATCAACAACAAGATCAAGGTAATCAAGCGGATGGCCTATGGCTTCCGCGATGATCGCTACTTCTTCCTCAAGATCCGGGCCGCTTTCCCCGGAAATCCGTGAAGAACC
>CAZAMB010000032.1:0-14522 GCA_964486335.1 uncultured Phycisphaera sp.
GTCAAGTATCCCACACCGGAGAACACGCTCATAGTTTCTTCAGCCCGCGCGGCCCGGCTCGCGCAGCGACGTTGGGTGCATCTCGATGCACCATTCCCGGCCTAGCGCTGTTGCTCTTGAAAAGTGCCATGGTGTGACACTGCCCGCTCCGCGCCTCGCGGCGCCCCGCCTTCCCTAGAGGCACGCCGCATCGCGGCACAGGACGTGTCAATGACGATAGAACCGAGGTATACTCATTCGACGGCCAGAAGTTCATCGATCCTTGACGCGCCGGGCGGGCAAAGCCCGTTGGGCGGGCTTCGTCGGCCATTCGGTGGTGACGAGTGCGGCAGGCAAAGCCGGCCCGACCAGCAGCACGACCTTCCTGCCGTTCATTTGAGCGTGAAGGACTGCGATGAGGATACAATGGTGCATCAAGATGCACCCTACGCGACTACTCCAGCAAATATGTGAGCCAATTGGAAACAACACGAAACAATGACGGCGACTATGGCGATACCGCGAGAGTTGTAACACACCATTACAAGTCGTGCATTGATCGGACGACGCGTACGATTTGCAAAGTTTTGTTTATAGGATCGGGTACAGTTGTTGCAACTCTTGGGGCGGCAGTTTGGTTTCAATCAAGGTCGCATTCGAACGGAACATTGAGGTCCGGAGGCACCGTTTGGCAGTGGACGTGGCAAAGTAATATCTGCGATAATGCGATCAATATAATCCTCACAAAACATGTTATTGGGATTTAAAATGAGCGCCTTGTTGATCTCATCAACATCGGCTACCCGCGATTGTGGGTATCATGGTTTGACACACGACCAATTGATTCCTGCGGTGTTCGTGTAATATCCGTAAACATATCCGTGGTGTGGTTGTTTTTGGTAGCCATGGCTTTCTGGATTCATCCTATTGTCGGTTTCCTTCGTTGGCGATTGACTCATTGGCGCTCCGCTACGCGAATCGGTTGCACAAAGTGTGGATATGATTTGCGATGTGCGGACTCGACCATTTGCCCCGAATGCGGCACGCCGATCGATCCGAAACAGCTTGAACGCATTCGTGGTATCAACCCGGTGTCAACCAACCCGACGAACCAAGTGACTGGAAACCAGAAACTGGAGACTGAAGAATCCCCGAAGACTTGACGTGAGCGAGCCGCGGGCTTCAGCCCGCGCGGCCCGGCTCGCGCAGCGACGTAGGGCGCATCTCGATGCACCATTCCCGGCCTAGCGCAATTGCTCTTGATAAGTGCCATTGTATGACACTTCCCATCTTGGCCATCGCGGCGCCCCGCCTTCCCCAGGGGCACGCCGCATCGCCGCAGGGGACCTGTCAAGGACGAGAAAACCGAGGTACACTTCGTCGACGGCTAAAAGCTCATCGATCCTTGCCGCGCCGGTCAGCTAACTGGGGTCACAGAGTGGCGGCAGGCAAGGTCGTGGCCTGCAAACACGCGGCCCATAGAACTGCCGATGTTTTTGTACTATCGAACGATGTCGTGGTTTAGAATCACAATCTTTGCGACACTTGTATTCTTGGGATTTGTAGTGGGTACAGGAGGGACTATCAGTTACCGTCATTCCTTGGAGTTTGAGTTTGGCGATAACGATGAAGCAATTACTAAGCAGGTGCGGGATTGCGCTGCACTAGACCATGCGCGTTCAGGCCAGGTGAATCTTGAGGGTCCAGAGAAAAACGCGATTTTGACGAAGTGTTCTCATTCGGCGGCACGGAAAGGGATTACTTTTAATGTAAATGAAGGACTTGTAACTGTCTACTGGCGAAAGGCTTTCTCATGCGACGGGAGTAGTGAGAGGTTCTGCCCGAAATGCAGGACGCCGGCGTCCGTTCGACCGATCCGCGGCGGAGTGTGTCCTACCTGTCATCGCAAGAGCACGCCGTGGCGCATTCCTTTGTTGATTTCTGTTCTCGAAGTCGGCGAGATGTCTCCTTTTGAGTGTATGCGAATTATTAGAGTGCATACTCTGTCACTATGCCTTTTCACATTCGTGATGGCATCGCCGCTGCTTCTTGGAGCTCGTAAGCGAGCAAGACTCCGACGACGGTTTCGGGATTGCGAATGTCCACGATGCGGATATAGCCTGGTCGGCTCCGTTTCAATGGCTTGCCCCGAATGCGGCACGCCGATCGATCCGAAACAGCTTGAACGCATTCGTGGTATCAACCCGGTGTCAACCAACCCGACGAACCAAGTGACTGGAAACCAGAAACTGGAGACTGAAGAATCCCCGAACACTTGACGTGAGCGAGCCGCGGGCTTCAGCCCGCGCGGCCCGGGTCGCGCAGCGACGTTGGGCGCATCTCGATGCACCATTCCGGGCCTAGCGCTGTTGCTCTTGAGAAGTGCCATGGTGTGACACTTCCCGCTTTGCGCATCGCGGCACAGGACGTGTCAAGGACGAAACGAGTCGAACCAGATGACGGCCCAGTTCATCCACGACGCGCGGACGCCCTCGTCTCCTCCTTGAAAAGCGAGGAAAAAGGGGAATCGAGCGTCATCCTTACGACAATTCCGCGAGTAAGAAAACCCTGCCCCGGCGACTACGCCGCAACCCAAAAACGCCTCCCGCCGAAGACCAGCTTGCCCAACGTCAGCAAGACCAGCCCCAGTACGACAAGCCCCCATTCCGAAACCGTCGGAATCGACTGCGCTCCGCCACAAACGTCCGCAACGCCGTTCTGATCCGCATCGACACAGTCCGTTCCGACGCCCGCCCAGGCAGCGCCCGATTCAGCAAGGCAATCACTCTCCGAAACAACTTCGCACGATCCGCCGGGCACGCAGCAAGCGCCCCCCATCGGCCCTACGTCAACACTCCGCTCCGCCATTTCCATCAGGTGCCCGTAGTGCGGCGGCGCAAGATCAACCAGCGGATTCCCGTGCCCGTCCAGCAGCCACTGCTTCGCGTCCACCAGCGGACGGAACGCACGACGATACAACACTCGCGCGCGAACCCGGATCAACCCGCCTTTGAGCGGCAGCGCGAAGCGATAGTCGGTTTCATCCGTGGCCAGTGCCGGAATGCGGTTGTCAAAAACAATCCCGGCCGCATCCGTGAAAAACGTCGGCGCGTTGCCGTCGCCATCGTGAATCAGCTTCGCATAGAGACGCCCCGGCAGCCCCGCGTAATACCCCAGCGCCGGGTTCCCCGCCCCACCGAGCGCGTGAACCACGCTCCCCGTCACCCGCGGAAGCGGTTGCGTCAGCGGGTTGTTCCCGTCTTGCCACGCCTCCACCAGCAAAATCATGTTCCGCACCGTGACGCCGGTCGGCACGTGATGACCGACCCCGTTGTTGGTGATCCGCACATTCACCGCCAGCTCGTCGCCAACCACCTCGGTCTCCAACGCCAGTTCGACCGAGTTCTCCAGAAACTCCGGCGTCGTACCCAGAATCCGATGCGACCGAATCGAGCCGGCCGGACGCACCAGCGGCGGAAAAATCACGTTGCACAACGTCGTCCGATCCGTCGCGGGCATGTGGCATTCGATGCAGGTCGCGTAGTGCGGCGAGTTCGGATCGCTGTACGCCGAGTCGATCCATTCCGTATAGGTGGGCTCCGAGATGACCCCGGTATAAGAATGGTCCTCGGCCGGATCGTTCTTATCTTGGTGACACGCAGCGCACACTTCGACGGCGAGTTGCGGCTGATACGAACCCCGCATCAGCGAAGGAATGGAAAAATCCGCGTCGGGAACCAAACCGTATTGAACTTGATGATACGACGGCCCCGCCGGACGAGTCACTGTCACCGCACCGGGAAACAACCCCGGAAAGTTGATCTTCGAAACATCCACGTCGGCGATCTTGTGGCAGACTTCGCAACTCACCCCGTGACCCGCCGCCGCCGACGGCGGATCGTTCGGCCCGACCATTCCCGTGAACAGGTTGTTCAGCCAATGTTCCGGTTGATGACAGGCCGCGCACTCGCTGGCCGGGTTGGTCGCCGCAAACTCCGAATCGCGCACGTAAACAAATCCTCCCATGCCTCCCGCCGTGCCCGTGCCGCTGTAAGTGTCATGCGCCCAGGTGTTGAACCCCGCTTTGGCCATGGGCGTGCCCAGCCATTCGGAATACTGATCGGGATGGCACGAACCACAATCTTCGGGAATGACAAACGCATAGCTCGCATCGTTATCCTGCGGCACGCGAGGAAGCCGAATCTCCACCCCCGTTGCACCGGCACTGACCGTCGCCGACGTGTTGAAGTATCCCTTCCTCGCCCCGACGATGACCAGCCCGCTCCCCGCTCCGACTTCCAGCGAATAAGTCCCATCAGCCGCCGTCGTCGTTTGCAAAAACGTCGCTTGAAGCGTCACCAGCGCCCCGCCGATGGGCGTGACTCCGTCAACTTCGAGAATTCGCCCCGATACCGGTGCGGCCTGAACCCCTTCACCCGCGAGATAAAGTGGGAAAACCCACGCGATCAATAGGAAAATACCGCAGTTCTTTCTTCCGACCTTCATGGCTCCCATCCTCCCCTGCAACCACTACGACCCCGGCCTGACTCAACTCAGTTGGGTGTGCGTTTTTCAGCAGTCCCGTTTTTCAACGCCCTGTCGCCGTGCTGCATTCATCCTGCCCGGCGACAAAGCTCATCCGGCGCCAACAAACGACCCTGATCGCCGGAAAAGCGACAACACCGGATTATAGCCTATATGAATATATAAATATACGTCAATATCTCGCCGAGTTCCTGCCGCCTCCTTTCAAGATGCCGATCCAACCTGCCCTGCAAATCGTGCGCCGCGGCACGGAATTCGCGGACTTCTTCACGCTCGTTATCGGGCCCTGATCGAAATGAAAAAGCGCCAACGCAACCAATCAAAAGGATTTGGACTCCGCGAAAGATAGGACCAACGAACACGCCTATTCAACCGGCGTGGTCCGTTCCAAACCGCGCTTCAATGCGGTCGCAAACAAGATGATAGGCCAATTGATGAACCTCCTGCACCCGGTCGCTGGAGGCATGCTCGAATCGCCCCCGAAGATTTCGGAAACGCAGGATGACAATCGTCCCGCCCGTCAAGATCAGCAGCGTCATGACTACGGCACCGTATTCGGAGACCGCAGGGACGACGGTCGCGGGAGTCAGCAGGAAGGCATGCGCGAAACCCTCGGGGTTTGACCCCGACCCAACGACCCAGCCGGCATCGTTGATGTCTCGAGGGATTAAGTTCGTCCACCCGCTGTTTGCGGGAATCATCTCCTCCAGCAACTTGATGCCCGTCAGTGGAGAATAGACAAACCCGTGGAAGTCGCCCTCGCCGCCCTCGAAAGACCACCCCACAATTTCGCCCTGATTGTTGATGGCTTCCGCGCTGCTCGTTACTCCCGGAAGTGTGTTTCCCAAGTCGGTCATCACAGATTTCGCCCACATGAACGCATGATATGGGGCGTTCTTTTCCGTCGTACGCTGCGCCCAACCGACGACGCTTCCGGAATCATTCAAATCAAACGCTCCGCTTCCTTCGCCGCCGAGCGTGCCAAGGTTAGTCATAATCCCGCTTTGCCAAATAAAAGCGCCGCCCGATGCTCCCCCTGTTGAGGACCCCCCGACCACCTGTCCGCTTTCATTGATGTCCCAGGCGATGCTGTAACCGCCCCCGAGCGTACCGAGATCGGTGAGCGTTCCGTTTTCCCAGACAAAGGCGTGTTGGTCGCCGCCGCCGGCCGGCACCACGAAGATCCCCACCACCTGTCCGGCGTCATTGATGCCGTTGGCACTCTTCGGCACCTGCGGCGGGCCGATCTCCGTCTGCACTCCGTTCTGCCAGATGAACGCACGATTCGGGTCGCCACCGCCGACGATGCCCACCACCACGCCGTGATTGTTGATGTCCCAGGCTTCGCTCTGGGCCGTGGGAAACCCCAGCGTCCCCAGATCGGTCATCACTCCGTTTTCCCAGCGGTAGGCGTGGCGCAGTCCCTGCGATGTGTCGGCGCTGCCGACCACTTGCCCGCTTTCGTTGACGGCCAAGGCGACGCTGCTTAGGCCTCCGAAGGTGCCCAGATCGATGATGTTGTAGGTCAAGGCCGGTGGCGGCGGGTTCGGAGTGCCTTGTCCGCCGCGTATCCATGCCGGAAGTAGAAATAGTCCGCAGACGCCAATGAGGACGAACAGGAATGGCCGCCCAATGGGTATGACTCGATCCATGGCAAGCCTCGGAAGGATTATCCAAGGATACCACAAGCGTTGAACGACTTCAAGGTTGGCGTTTGGGCACGGACCGCACTATCCGCGCTTCAATCCGGTCGCAAACAAGATGATAGGCCAATTGATGAACCTCCTGCACCCGGTCGCTGGAGGCATGCTCAACCCGAAAGCAAGACTCGCACCGCTCGGCCAGCGCGTTGCCCGCCTTTCCCGTGAAACCGATCACGCACGCCCCGATCCCCCGCGCCGCATCGACCGCGCGGAGTACGTTCGGCGACCGCCCGGAAACGCTCAGCGCCCACACCACGTCGCGCTTCGTGACCAACGCCTCGACCTGCCGGACGAACACCGACTCGAACGATAAATCGTTGCCGATCGCCGTCAGCGCCGACGTATCCGTCGTGAGCGCGACCGCCGGCAATGCCCGCCGGTCCTTTTTGAAGCGACCGACAAGCTCAGCCGCGATGTGCTGCGCGTCCGCCGCGCTGCCCCCGTTGCCGAAAAGATACAACCTTCCACCGTCGTCAAAGCAGGCGATGATTCGGTCCGCGATCCGTTCGAGCAGTCCAACCTGCCCACGCGCCGCTTCCACCGCCCGCACGTGCTCGGAAATCTGCTCGTTCATATCTTGTGCCACACCGAGGCACTCCTTGCGATCCGCAGACCGATCACGATCCCCGACGAATCTTTTCCACGATCGTCGTCGTGCTCAGGCCCTCAACCAGCGGAAGCAGAACCACCCGCCCGCCGATCGCTTCCACGCATTCCCGGCCCACCACGCCCTTGCCCGCCCAGTCCTCACCCTTGATGAGCACGTCCGGACGAACCCGCCGAATCAGCGACTCCGGCGTCGATTCCTCAAAACCCACCACGTAGTCGACGCACTCCAGCGCCCCCAGCACCGCCGCCCGATGCTCAAACCGATTGATCGGACGCTCCACGCCCTTGTTCAAGCCTCGAACCGACGCGTCGGTGTTGAGTCCCACGACCAGCACCGACGCCTCCTGTCGGCAGCGCTTCAGAAACTCCACGTGCCCGGCGTGCAGAATGTCGTAACACCCGTTCGTGAACGCAACCGTCTCGCCCCGGTCCCGCCGCAGCGACAGTTCCGCCAACAGCTCTTCAGTCGTCGTCAGTTTCCCATTCCGAAGCCGATCGACCAGCCGAAGCTCGGCCAGCACTTCGTCCGTCGTGATCGGCACGCAGCCGAACTTCTCGACCTCCAGCCCGCCGCTGATGTTCGCCAGCCGCGCGGCGCTTTCCAGGTCCGCTCCGCCCCCAATCGCCGCCGCCAGCATCGCCAGCACCGCGTCGCCCGCGCCCGTGTTGTCGTACACCGTTCGCGGAATCGTCGGCAAATGTCGCCACGACGCGCTCTTCTCCACAAGCACCGCTCCGTCACGATCCACCGTCGCCACCGCGCTGTCGATCCCGAACCGGTCGATCACTCTTCGAGCCGCCGCCGCCACCGATTCCACCGAAGCCAGCCGCTCGCCCGATGCGATCGACAATTCCTCGCGGTTCGGCGTAATGACGCTTGCCCCGCGATAGCGTTCATAGTCGCGCAGCCGCGCGGGATCGACCAGAACAGGCCGACCGGCTTTACGCGCCGCCTCGATGACCGCCTGTGCCAGTCGCGACGATATCAATCCCTTGTCGTAGTCCTCGATGCACACCACATCCGCACGCTTCATTTGCCCGCACGCAATATCGATCAACGTTTTCACCGTGCCGTCGTCGAGCGGACGCGTATCCTCGTCGTCCACTCGCAGAAGTTGCTGCCGGTGTCGATGCTGGGCCAGACCCACCATGCGCGTCTTCGTCGTTGTCGGTCGGTCGGCCAGCGCCGCCAGCCCTTCGTCCGACGCGCCGATCTCCTTCAACAACCGCCGAAGCGTCGCCCCGTGCCGGTCCCCCCCGACCGTGCCGCAGCACGTCACTTCGCACCCCAGCGCCCGAAGGCACGCCGCCACGTTGCCGCTGCCCCCCAACGCTTCCCTGCGTTCCACCACCCGGACCACCGGTACCGGCGCCTCTGGGCTGATCCGCTCGGCGTCCCCGTAGACGTACCGATCGAGAATCAAATCACCCACCAGCAGCACCCGCCGCCCGGCCGCCGCTCGAACCCAATGTGCCAGATCATGTGACATTCGTGAGATTCCTGCCGCAAGGCGGCCTCAACCCGCCCGACACTTCGGGAACAGCCTAAGGCCTGTCTTTCGGAACGGCAATTCGATACCACCGAGCAGTTTGGAAAGAGTGGAAGCGCTAGTTTCGCACGGAGACTGCGATTATTCCGCTTTGTACCGGGTTCAAGCAGGCAGGGGGACAGGCAAGCCAGAATCCGCACACTGGTCTGCCCCAACGTGTTGCCGCATGCGTGCCATTTCGTTATGGCCGACTGTCAATCGCCAGCAGCTCAAGCCGATCGCCCACGGTCAACGTCGTTCGATGTTCGACCTGCCGCCGCAGATATTTCACCGTCGCCTCGGTTCCGACGGGTGTGAACCCGACCACCCGCACCAGATGATCCTTCCCTTCGATCGCAACGCCGTTGAACTCCAACACAATGTCGTCAGGTCGAAGTCCCGCCCGACCCGCCGGCCCGTTCGACGGACTCACCGAAGTAATCCGCGCCCCGCGACTTCGCCGCGCTTCTGCAACACGACGGGATGTCGGTTGCGGAACATCGTCCACACTGACTCCGAGAAACCCATACCGAACAGCTTGACCGCTCTTAAGCGTTTCGATGATCCGGCGCGTATTGGCGTCAATCGGAATCGCGAATCCCATTCCCTCATTGACGCCCGAACTCGTCTGAATCGCCGTGACGATGCCCACCACCTCGCCGTCCACGTTCACCAGCGGTCCCCCGCTGCTGCCCGGATTGATCGCCGCCGAAGTCTCGATCAGGTTGCCGTAGTAATGCCGCCGGGCATCTTCCGCGATCCGGTCGGTCATTTCCCGTCCCAGCGCGCTCACCACCCCATACGTCACCGACGCTCGACCGTCGCGATTGGCCAGCCCAAACGGATTGCCGCACGCAAACACCCACTGATTGACCCGCAGCTTCGTCGCATCGCCCCAATGGGCAACGACCAGATCGTCCGCGTCGATCTTCAGAACCGCGAGATCGCTCCGCTCGTCGCGCTGCACAACCGTCGCGTCAAACTGACGACCGTCCGCGACAGTTACGCTGATGCGGTCCGCGGTTTCAATGACATGGCCGTTCGTGAGAATGAACCCTTCCGACCCGATCACAAAGCCGCTGCCCTGGCTGATCGGAATCATCACCTTTCCCTCAACCTCTTTCGGCGAATGCGCCTGATAGCCGCGCACCGCCGCCACCATCGGCCGGACTTTCTCCGCAAGGTCGGTGAATCCGCGCTCCAGGGCCTTGAGGTCGGCCGGGCTGTAAAGCGAAGTCGGCTCGGCCTGGACCGAACCGATTCCGCACAGCGGCGCCAGCCCGATAATCACGAACGGTCCGATCAGCCTCGATCGATGTGTCCTCATGGTTGTGTTCACGCCAATGCCTCCGATAGCATCCCGTGGCGAAACTCCGATCGCTGGAAACCAATGTAGCGTCACCCCTCGTGGGTGACGCCCAAACGCGGTCGATGCCGCCACTAGGGGCGACACCACACTTTCAACACAGACTCATAGGGCCGGCGTCTCGTTCCGCCGGTTGTTGGGCTATTATAGCCCGACGGAGACCGTTGCGGAAAGATTTCCAAGGCGGCGGTAGTGGCTCAGTGTCGATATCGGACCATTCTTGACCACCCGCGTCGCCGTGTACAATTAAGGCATGGCGAAGCGTCCGAAACGACCGCGCGACAAGAACCAGCTTGGCAAGCTGATCGTCGATCTTGCGACGGGCATCGTAGAGCCTGAAGAATCCAAACCGGACACGCGCAACCAAGCCGCCGTCGAACTCAGTAAACTAGGGGCAAGTAAAGGCGGAAAGGCGCGAGCCAAGAAACTTTCCGACAAAGAGAAATCAGAGATAGCAAGAAAAGCGGCACGCGCTCGATGGGCTGCCAAGAGCGACGACTAAAAGGTTATTTGCCTCGCAATTCTCTAAACATAGAAGTATCGTTCTTGACAATAGCTGCACCAAGATGGTTTTCGGTAATCTTATACGACATCCCGTTCATGAACGCATTCATATAGCAATGATGGATCGAAAGCACGATATCTTGAAGTTCCTCGTCGTCTTCAAGAAGATCAACCTTCAGCCCAATCTTGCGACATTCCTCGTAATGGATCGGCCTGTCGTGGCTTCGATTACCGGTGTAGTCAGTTAGCTTTTTTACGATCGCCGCAGCCTTCTTTGCGGCATCCTTGTCGTTTTCAAACATTACATGCCGGAGCTGTTCACGAACGAAATTCTCGGACCACTTGATTGTGTTCTTGCACTGGCTGAGGAATGCAGGGCGAATCTGGCCGAGAATGCATTGCCATACGGTAATTGTTGAAGGGTCTGCTTTTACTTCCTTGATAGCTCTTTCAAATTCAGCAAGCACGCCGGATGCAGGAATTCCTCTGAGATGGGGGTCAGTAGGACCAAGTTGGGAATGCCTCGCCATGATTATTCTCTTACAGGAACAAGCGATCATGGTGCCGGCAGACATTGCAATTTGCGGAACAATTGCACGAATGTCATTGTCGAACTTCTGCCGTAGGTAGTGGACGATGGAGAGAGTAGCCGACAGGCTTCCGCCAGGTGTGTGCAATAGGAGGTCCAAGCCGAAGTGCTTTTTCATTTTGTGAACGGCCATCATGAAGCCGTTCAAATCCTCGTTGTTTATGTCTGCTTGGAGAGCGTGTGGCTTGGAGAGAAATCCAGAATAGTAAGCAATAACATGGCGCCCGGTTTTGTTATGAAGGTCTGTTAGAAACTTCCGTCGGATCGTATCTGAGGCGCTTGCAGCAATCGCTTGTCCATCAGCGATTTTGGATTGAATTGAGTGTAGAATTTCGTTCCAAGATGGCATTCAGATCGCCCAGAAAAACTGGCGGAGAACCGACACCGTCCGTCGAGTAGCTTGGAATGAAATCTAACGGAGATGGCTGGATTAGGGAAGAGTCTTTAGGCGCATTAGGGTTAGGAACAAAGAATTTTCGGTATTCTTGTCCAAGATTGAGACGCTTTGTTCTTGCGACTTTTCGGATCATCTTAGTATCTCTTCATGATCTACTAGACATTACAATATCGGCTTCTCGCAGGTAAGTCAACACCTAACTCTAGTTCATCTAATGAGTTACATAAAGCATTGCCAGATATCGACTTACGGAAAATCATAAAAATGACTTGACAATCTTTGTCGAGCAAGCATAATATTCAATATGAACCAGTTGAGCATAGAAAAGCGTGCGGCGGTAGTGAAGTGCCTCGTTGATAGTGCGTCGTTTCGAGCAACCAGCCGGATCACCGGGGTTGCCCGAAACACCGTCGATAAGCTGTTCGTTGAACTTGGCCAAGCGTGCATCGACTTCCACAACCGCACGGTACGCGGGCTTCGTTGCGAGCGCGTTCAGTGCGACGAGCTTTGGTCATTCTGCTACGCCAAGGAAAAGAACCTTCCGCCTGAAAAACAAGGCATTTTCGGCTACGGCGACGTTTGGACGTTCGTCGGGATTGACGCCGAAACCAAGCTGGTTCTTTCATGGCTTGTCGGTCGGCGCGATGCAGGGTGTGCAAGCGAGTTCATGTTGGACATTGCGGGTCGCGTCCTGCAGCGGCTTCAAATGACGACCGACGGCCACAAGATGTATCTGGACGCCGTTGAGAGCGCTTTCGGCAATGAGGTTGACTACGCTCAATTGGTCAAGCTGTACGGCGAGCCGAAGCGAGAGGCGAACCCGGCCTCGGAAACACGATACAGCCCGTCCAAGTTCAACGGGTCGAAGAAAACGCCGCAGCTTGGGCTGCCCGACAAGGCCCACATTTCGACCAGCAATGTCGAGCGCCAAAACCTGACCGTGAAAATGTGCAACCGACGGTACACGCGGTTGACCAACGCTTCCAGCAAGAAGCTATTCAACCACGAATGCTCGGTCGCGTTGCACTTCGTGTACTATAACTTCTGCCGCAAGCATTTGACTTTGAAAACGACGCCAGCGATCAAGGCCGGGCTGGCGGATCACGAATGGACCGTTGAGGAGCTTATTGGGCTGCTGCAGTCAAACTGAGCCACTACCAAGGCGGCAAACAAGAAGACCCGATGGCCGGTGGATCGCTTGAACGAAACCACGTTTCACAAGCTGGATTTTGACGCCCTGCGCGAAATCATCGCCGGGCACTGCGCCACCGGTTTGGGCAAGCAGCTCGCCCGCGCCATGACCCCCGCCGCCAAACCCAGAGTGGTCCGGGAATGGCTGACCCAGGTCCGCGAACTGATCGCCGCCGCCGATGAATTCGGTTTGCCCCCCATGGGCGGCGTCCACGACATCCGCGATCACGTCCGCGCGTCCGGATTCCCCGCCCCACTGGAAGCCGACGTCCTGGCGAAAATCGCCGACACCCTCGCCGCCACCGGCAGCCTGCGAAGTTGGCTCCTGAAAATTTTGCCTTCCGTGCCCTCGCTCGCTGGCCTTTCCGAACGCATCGCCGACCTCGGCGAAATCGCAGAAGCCATCAACCACTCCATCGACGAGCGCGGACAGGTGCGCGACTCCGCGAGCCGCCGATTGGCGACCGTTCGCGCCGCGATCGAGGATGCCCGCAGCCGCGTGCGCACCTTGTTCGATCGCCTCGTGCGCCAGGCCGGCATCACCAAGTACCTTCAATACGGCGCGGCCACCTTTCACGATGACCGCATGGTGCTCCCCCTGAAATCCGAATACCGCGGCCGCGTCCCGGGCATCATCCATCGCAGTTCCGATTCCGGCGCGACCCTCTTCGTCGAACCCGCCGAATCCGTCGAACTCAACAACACCATCGTTCGACTTCGCGAGGAAGAAAACAAGGAAATCACGCAAATCCTCAAGGCGCTCACTCAGCGCGTGCATCTCAACGCCCGGACCATCATCGGCACGCTCAACGGAATGGCCGTGCTCGACCTCGTGGCCGCCAAGTGTCGCTACGCGAAGAAACGCCGTTGCGTTTGTCCGGCAATTGACGAACACGGCGCCATCGAACTGCACGATGCCCGGCACCCGTTGTTGATTGAACTGTTCGACGAACAAGTGCAGGACGGAAAGCCCCCGCGCGAAGTTGTTCCCATTGACGTGCGCCTTGGCGATGACTTCGACGTGCTGGTCATCACCGGCCCCAACACCGGCGGAAAAACTGTCGCCATCAAGAACATCGGACTGCTGGCCCTGATGACCCAATGCGGAATCCCCATCCCCGCCCGCGAGGATTCACGCATGACCGTCTTCCATCAGCTGTTCATCGACATCGGCGACGAACAGAGCATCCACCAGTCCCTCAGCACCTTCAGCTCACACCTCGCAACACAATTGGAGATCCTTCGCGGCAGCGGTGAGAAATCGCTCGTCCTCATCGATGAACTCGGCGCGGGCACCGATCCCGACGAAGGGGCCGCCATCGGACGCGCCGTGATCGCCGAATTGCTTCAGCTCAAGGCCCGGGCGATCGTCACCACCCACCTCTCCGCGCTCAAGGCCGTCGCCTTCACCACTCCGCGCGTCGACAACGCCTCCGTCGAGTTCGACCCCGTATCGCTCAAGCCGACCTACCGCCTGCGCCTCGGCGAACCCGGCAACAGCAACGCCCTCATCATCGCCAAGCGGCTGGGCATGCCCGCAAGACTCGTCCAGTCCGCCAAAAGCTATCTCGATGACACCACCCGCGCCCTCAACAAAGCAATCGCCGGAACGCTCGACTCCCGCCGTGAAGCCGAAGCCGCCCGCAAGGCCGCCCGCGAAGCCGAACTGAAAGCCCAGAAGGAACTCGAAAAACTCGAAACCGAACGGCTCGAAATGTCGCGCTCCCAGGAAGAGTTCAAACGCTGGACCGATTGGGTCAACACCCTGAAGGCCGGTGACGACGTTCATTTGAAAAACCTCAATCGGCCTGCCCGCGTGGTCCGCATGCAATTGCACCGCCAATCCGCTCTGGTCTGTGCCGGCGCCATGGACATCGAAGTCTCCCTTCGCGACCTCGAACCCGCTCGACCCGATTGACTTTCATTTATTTCAATCATTTCAGAAACAATTAGTCGCGTCACCCGTTTTTTTTACGCCAAAAGTTATTTTTTGCACAGCGTATTTACAAGCCGTGCGCAGATTGGGGTTAATTGGTCAACGAAACAAGCATTTTTCTTGCCTTATCGGTCTTGGTTTGGTAGGTTGTGGGTCATGGGACACGTCCGGGCG
>CAZAMB010000033.1:0-11842 GCA_964486335.1 uncultured Phycisphaera sp.
CGTCCGTCGTCGCGCCGCCCTTGACACCGACACGCTCATGGAAGTCCGCGGCTCGATAAAGTTAATTCGTTCAGCGTTCCTATTGAGACCGTGGCATGCGTTTCGGGGTCGCAACGCATGCCGTTGTGATTGGCTCGTCAGCAGGTTCAACGGTAGTCTTTGGCGTCAGTGAACGCCGCCATCATCAGTTGCGGAACCGAACTTGTTACCGGCCAATGTCTGGACACAAACTCGGCCTGGCTGGCACAGCGTCTGACCGCGCTGGGGGTCGAAGTTTCATCTCATGTCACGGTCGGCGACGAACAGGAGCGCGTCGCCGACACGATTCGCAAGGCGCAACAAGAGGCCCAGCTGGTGATCATGACGGGCGGACTTGGCCCCACGGCTGATGACCTGACGCGCGATGCGCTTTCGGGCGTATTGAATCAACCGCTTGAATTGCACGCACAAGCGCTGGCTGCCATCCAAGCGTTCTTCGAGAAGTGGGGCCGCGAAATGCCTGTCTCCAACCGCGTGCAGGCCATGATTCCTCGCGTGTGCGAGGTCATTCCCAATCCACGCGGCACTGCGCCGGGAATTGCCCATACTGCCGGCGAACGAATGCTCTTTGCCCTGCCCGGTGTCCCGGCCGAAATGAAGGCGATGTTCGTCGAGTCCATTGAACCTCGCCTGATTCCTCAGACGCGCGGCGAGCGAACGCTTACGAAACGGCTGCTTTGCTTTGGCATCAGCGAGGCCTCCCTCGGCGAGGCAATCGTCGACCTGATGGCTCGCGGTCGCAATCCGCTCGTGGGTACGACGGCTTCCGAAGCGATACTCTCCGTGCGCATACTCGCCCGCGGCGCCGACGACGCGTCCGCGGAACTGCTGATTTCCCGAGTTTGCGCTGAAGTCCGACGCCGTCTCGGTTCGTCTGTTTTCGGCGAAGGCGACGATACACTCCAAAGCGCCGTCGCGGCCATGCTCATTGAACGCCGACTCACCGTGGCGACGGCCGAATCCTGCACCGGCGGACTTCTCGCCAAGCGACTCACCGATATTCCAGGAAGCAGCGCGTCCTTTCTTCGCGGTTACGTTACTTACAGCAATGAATCCAAAACCGAACTTCTCGGCATTCCTTCGGAACTGATTGCCGTTCACGGCGCTGTCAGCGAACCTGTCGCGGAAGCGATGGCCGACCGTTGCCGCCGCATCGCCAAAAGCGATCTTGCTCTTGCGATCACGGGCATCGCTGGACCCGGCGGCGGGTCGCCGGACAAACCCGTGGGATTGGTCCACGTCGCCCTCGCGGACCGCGATTCGACGGTCTCGCGCCGCCTGCGACTCGGCGAACACCTCACGCGCGGCGAAATCCGGGATCGGGCCTGTAAGTCAGCGTTGAACCTGCTGCGACTTCGCCTCCTTGGTGAACGTTAGACGGTACAAACTAAAGCACGGTGAGGTTTGAAGCCTTTTGTTCTTCCATGCGGTTTAGAAGGACTTCTACGCACTGAGAGTAGAAGACCTTGTACTTCGCATTGGTCCGAAACCGGCACTTGCTCCGGTAGAGGTCGCGGCAGAATCGGTGCTTTCCGTCGCTCCGCAAATCGTATTTGGATTGTCGGCGTCGCCCAGGGTTTATTACTTCACGGGGGTCCACTCCGGCCAGCAAAATGGAAACCTTCAAGTCCGACAGAAAAAACTCACGAGACTTTTCCTGGCGGAGGAATCAAAGTCGTTTTGCCTGAGCGGATTGGCACCGACCTACAACGACGGTGCACACAATTCAAGACAGCGGGCGAACGGACTCGAACCGTCAACGTTCAGCTTGGAAGGCTGATGCTCTACCATTGAGCTACGCCCGCAAAACTCATTCGGCACCCAGCAAACTCTAAAGGTACCGCGTTTCTCTGCAACACCCCCAGGAGGAGCACACGTCGCCGTTACGCTCTACGTAGGGTCGAAGGCGGGCGATTCTAACGCCAGACTCTTCCACCGGGAAGAGAGAATCGAATATCGACAATCAGCGTGAGAATCTGATGACTTAGGACCAGCAAAGCTAAAAGTCGCTCCCGTGCGAAGGAGGAGAGCTGGATAGAGTTGGGAGATCAACATGGGAGTTCCCAAATCCCCGCCCGGGATAAAAACTCGCTGCACTTTCCAACTGCGTCAAATTGTATCCAACGGAGACAGTTCGTACGACGAACTGTCATTGTTTGCACGCCCACGCGATGTTCTCACTTTGAACGGATGGTAAAAACGGTATCGACAGGCCGGCAGGATTGAACGCCGCCCGGGTCTCTGGATCATCGCGAATCAAAGCGCCGGCTGGCACGCCTCCTTTTGAGGCTCCGATCAGAAAATGCGCCTCGGCATCCATTCGCGTTCGCGGACTTGATCGGGCGCGCCGTGCTCAGGCGCCACCCGTCGCTTCGGTAGCCAAGTAATCTAGTACAGATAAGACTCACGCCACCCTGGGCCTGCTCCTCCGAGATTTACGTGACCTCTCATCCGGTATTGCCTCCCTTCTTGCATTCCGCCAACCGGTCTCGCAATTCCGGAGGAACGCGGCTGCCGTCGTTGGCAAGCGATTTGTACAATTGCATCGCGCGTCGCAATGCGTCACATCCATTCGCACCGTATTGTCGGGGTTGTTCGATCGTCCCTTGCTCGGCACGGGCCAACGTCTGGAGTGTTTGTCCGCGGCGGAAATGCCCGGACGCCAGTTGCTCGCGCATATCCGCCGTCATTTTGTCGTCGGCCATGCACGCTTCCATCTCCTTTGTGTATGCGGTCAGCTCGGGAAGGGCGGCGTCGAGGCGTCCGGCCTCAAACAGTACCCGACCCATTTCTCCTGAAACTTCCGCCGCGCCGGTACAGGATGTCGAATTGCCCGGATCGGCGTTCGCCATGCGGCGCAAAATGGTCCGGGCGGAATCGAAGTCCGGTATTGCATCGTCCAGCCGTCCGACGCGGGCGAGCACGAGGGCGCGTTTGAAATGGCCGACGGCGAGGTCCATGGTCGCCCGGGCGTTGTCCGGCTGGGTCGCCGCGTCGTCCACGCGCCGCATCAACGAGGCTTCGCATAGTTCGAGGGCGTCGTCGCCCTTACCAAGTTCCAGAAGAACGTCCGCGACGCGGTTCAGGCCCACCGTGTAGGCGCGTTGAATCTCGCCGTCTTGAGGGTTGCGCTCCGCAAGCTGTTTGCGGATGTCGAGGCTCTGAACGTACATGTCGTACGCCTCTTGCGTGCGGCCTAGCTTGATATGGACATCGCCGAGCTTGTTGTAGCTGTAGGACAAGTCCCGCTGTCCCATCTCATGTTTTTCCGCGACCGCCTGTTTGAGAGCATGGCTTTTGCGAAAGACTTCCAGGGCTTGATCGTATTGTTGGTCGGTAAGATAAAGGTTGCCGATTCGCTCGCACGTGATGGCGAGACCGCGTTTGTATTCAATGCTGCCTGGGTCGCGGGCGACCAGATCATCGAATATGGCAGCCGCTTTTTGATAGTTTTGGCGCGAAGCCTTGGGGTCGCCGAGGTTGGGGCCGTTGGGGCGACCGAGAAGATCGCCCGTCGCGCCGTACGCGAAGGCGAGGTTTTCCAGAATTTTCATATCCAGCCCGCGTGTGTCCTTGGCCATCCCGTCGAGGTATTGCAAGGTCGTCTTGATGAGAAACTCTCTCGCCCGAGTTTCGCCCTGCGTTCCCTGTATTTTTGGATATTCGACGGTAACGCTCTGCGCAAAACTCTGGAGGTCGGTTAGGCGCCGCTCCGCAAGACGCTGGGCGGATCGGGCTTCGAGGGCTTGCCACACGGCGATCGCGCTGCCGCCGATCAACGCCAGCGCCGCGATGCCGATGCCGACGGCGATGCCGCGGTGACGCCGGGCGAACTTGCCGAATTGATAAATGGTCGATGCAGGACGAGCAACGATGGGATCGTCTTGGAGATAGCGTCGAATGTCGCCGCCCAGTTCAGCCGCGGATGCGTAGCGGCGATCCCGATCCTTTTCCAGTGCCTTGGCCACAATCGTCTCGATGTCGCCCCGGAATACGCGACTGATCTGACCGAGACGCTTGGGCTCTTCCTCGCGGATGATCCTCGCGGCCTCGACGATCGAGCTGCGCCGCAAATCCAGCGGCAACTTCTTGGCAAGTAGCTCGTAGGTGATCACGCCCAGGGCGTAGACGTCGCAGCGCGTATCGACCGCGTCGGGATCGCCCAGCACCTGCTCGGGACTCATGTAAGGAAGCGTGCCGACCAGTTGCGCGGCCTGCGTCTGAATCGAGAGCGTCTTGATATCCGCGTTGGTCGCGTTGGCGACGCCGAAGTCAAGAACTTTCGACTGGCCCGCCGAGTCAACCAGAATGTTCTCCGGTTTAAGGTCGCGATGCACGATGCCCTTCTGATGGGCGTGGTGAATCGCATCGCAAACTCCCGCGAGAAGGTCCAGGCGCGCGCGATGCGAGAGTTGTTGATATTCCGCAAACTCGGTGAGGGGCGTGCCTTCCACGTACTCCATCGCGAAATAGGCCGTTTCGCGGCCGTCGGAGGTGGCAGTCCCGGCTTCGTAGATCTGTGCTATTCCCGGATGTCGCAGCAGGCCGAGTACGCGAGCCTCCTGCTGAAACCGCCTTCGCATTTGGCCCGACATGGTCTCTGGTCGCACAACTTTCACCGCCACCGGGCGCTTCGGCTCGTCCTGTTCCGCCAAGTACACAACGCCCATCCCGCCTTCTCCAAGCTTGCGGCGAATGGTGTACCGTCCGATTCGTTCCGGCATCCGAACATCGGCGTCTGTTGACAAATGGCCGGCGCTGCGGTTTTGCATGACGCCGTCGATCACCGGCGTTTTCAGGAATGCGGGCAGATCGTCATCCTGGCGGAGATAGGCTTCGACTTCCCGGCGCAATTCCGGATCCGCCGCGCCGATCTTTTCGAGTTCCGCCAATCGTTCGTCCGCGCTCAGTTGCGAAAGACGATCAAATAGATCCGTGATTCTCTGGTATCGTTCAGAATCCATACGCTTTCCGTCTCACCGGGTGACCATGAATCGGTGACCATCAGTTTTTCTTGTTGAGTTCAAGCGCCAACCAAACCCTCGCGGCGCTCCAATCCCGCTTGATGGTGCGTTCCGTCACACCAAGGACGTGCGCGGCCTCTTCCACCGAAAGTCCCCCGAGAAAACGCGCGATGACGACCTGATAGTGCCTTGGGTTCAACTGTGCCAACTGTTCGAGCGCGGCATGGAGCGCGCCGGCGTCCACGTCGAGACTCTCGGCCTCCTCTGAAAAACCTGACAGGGTGATGCGTTGCCATCCTCCACCGCGCTTGTCCGTGCCGCGATCACGAGCGTAATTGATGAGAATCTGCCGCATGGCCAGCGCGCACACGTTCAGAAAGTGCGCCCGGTCCTTCCAGGTTTGTTGGTCCTGGTGGACCAACTTCAAAAAAGCTTCATGAACCAACGCGGTCGGCTGGAGCGTGTGATCCGGACGTCCTCCGCACAGCATCCGGTCGGCGACACTTCGGAGTTGATCGTAGACCACCGGGAACAGCCGATCCGAAGCGGATGCGTCCCCGACGACGAGTTCCCTCAGTGCCTGATTGACCACACCGGCGTTGTCATCCCGTTTCGGATCGCCCACCAACCAAAGCCTCCGTTGATCCCTGCCATGAACTCCGCCCGCGCCAGCATGACGAGGTCCCCATGGCGAAAGCCTCTGCAACTCCAGGCATCGATATCGGTACGCCGGCGATGAGGAATATCCTACCGTTCGGTCAACTTGAAGTCGCATGACGTCCACTTCGCCGACAAGTATTTTCTGTTTTTTGTCCCCTCCGAAGCCGAATTCGTGTTTCTCCAGTTAGGGCCGTCAGATTCCGCCTGGATAGGCTATCCAATGCCCTCCGAGGCGAGCGGAACGTCAGGTTTCCGACGGAATCGGGAGCCGGTGAGCCTGATGGTTCAGAAAGCAAACGAGAGATACGGACATGAAACGACCAAGTCACGCCAGGTTCATTCAAATGAGAAACTCGCAAATCAACCGAAACGGGGTAGACGCCTTAGTTGCTGGAGCCATGCAATACACACTTCGGTGGGCCTGCGGGCTAGGTCTGATCGGCCTGGCATTCGCTCATCAAGTTGTGCGGGCTGAAACGAGAGATGAGTCGATCGGGAACGTGACGGCCAATTGCCCCGGTCCGGACACCGACGACGATGGGGTGGGCAATGATTGTGACAACTGCCCCAACACGCCGGCGGAAACGGCGACGTTTGCCCAGAACGTCTTCTTGCCGATTCCGGAGCCTGCGTTGTTGTCTACTTGTGGTACGGTCACCACGAGCCTTTCGCGAACGATCCCGGTGAACTATCCGGGGACCACGTTCGGTGTGCGGTTGTCGGTGAATCTCCAACATCAGGTCTACTCCGACGTGGACATCAAGCTGTCGCACGCGGGGACGACGATCACGCTCAATCCCGTCAGCTCCACCTCACAGATTCGAAACACCAGCGACTTCAACGGCGTCTACCGCTTCGACGATTCGGCAGGTGTGCCCTTGGAATACGCGGCGAGCGATTGCTTCGTCTACGATTGCCCCACAGTTGCGCCGGGCACCTACCGCCCAAGTGGACTCCTTAGTGCCTTTGTGGGAACCCCGGCAAGCGGCGATTGGACCCTGATTGTCAGCGATGGGTGCCGGTTTGGGAACACCATCCCCGGCACGCTGAATTCTTGGTCATTGGAACTGATCGTCGCTCAACCGGATCAGTCCGATTACGACTACGACGGCGTAGGCGACGTGTGCGATAACTGCCCGAACAACAGCTTCGCGACGGAAGGCCTGGACGAAGTTTTATCACCAATCCCCGACGCTCCGCCGGGCGCGTGCGATCTTTTCACGACCGAGTTGACGCGAACCATCACCATCCCCGAACGCGGCCGTGTCGCCTTTCTGGAAGCGGCGCTCGAAGTCGACCATACCTGGTACGAGGATTTGTACGTTCAGCTCGAACACAACGGCACGGTCGTCACGCTGATGAGCAATGATCTCATCCCCCCGAACATTTCCTCCAACCTGGGCGGAACATACGTCTTCGCTGATTACGCCGCCGATACGTTGGACCAGGCCGCAATGAATTGCTTTGTCACCAACTGCCCGGTCATTGAGCAAGGGGCGTATCTAGGCGACCAGTCGCTGTCCGCGTTCCATGGTACCGACGCCCGGGGAGATTGGACGCTGACGATTCGTGATACTTGCCCTCAAGACATAGGCACGCTGTATCTGTGGACGTTGAATGTGTTCGTTCAGGATCCGGATCAGACGGATACCGACGGCGACGGTGAGGGCGACGTGTGCGACGCCTGCGCCGCCGGCGCCGGCACCGGCGACACTGACGCGGACGGGGACTTCGATTTGATCGACTATGAGGCGATGGCGGCGTGCTTGCAGGGAATCGGCGCGCCGATGTCGCTCGGTTGTGAGTGCTTCGACTTCGACGGAGACGGCGACGTCGACCTGAAGGACGCCCGCGATATGGCGCTCGATTATCAACCCGAGCCGGGCTGTCGCATCAACGGGGTCTTCTACGAACCCGGAGAACGCGACGCGCCGCCGTTCGCTTGCCGATCGTGCCAACCGCTTGTCAGTCGCAGGCAGTGGACCATGTCAACTGCAGGCGCGGTGTGTCGTCCGGCCGCTGGTGAATGCGATATCGCGGAGGTTTGCTCAGGAACAACTACCGCCTGCCCATCGGACGTGTTCCGGCCAGCCAACTTCGCGTGTCGCCCCGCTGCCGGTGCTTGCGACGTCGCGGAGGTCTGTTCGGGGACTTCCAGTGCTTGTCCGCAAAACCTGATTCTACCCAACAATTACGCGTGCCGCCCGTCGGCGGGTGTCTGCGACATCGCGGAAGTGTGCAACGGCGTCTCCACCGACTGTCCGACTGACGCAAAACAGCCGTCGTCCGTGGTATGCGCTTCCGACATCGGCCCCAACGGCGAGTACCTTTGCCACGACACCATCCGCTGCAACGGAACCAGCGCCGCATGCCCGTTCCCGACCATCGTTTCGTACGATCCGACGAGAATCTGCCGCCGCTCGACAGCGCAGTGCGACCCGCCGGAGTACTGCAACGGAGCCGGATCCTGCGCTCCGGACGTGCGATGGACCCCCGGGCAGGTCTGTCCCGGAGCAGGCGCGTGCGAACTCGACTACACCTGTGATGCCCAGGGATTCTGCAATAGTAACGGGTTCCGATCCGGCACGGCCAGTTGCCGCGCACCCGAGAACGGTTGCGATGAACGCGACTACTGCGGCTCCTGCAACGCTTCCGGCTGCTCTTCACCATTTCCGCCTGGCGACCCAAGAAACCGCATCGATTTCGGAGACTACCCAGGCTGCGGCCCGGACAAGAAAAAGCCCAACGGCACCACCTGTTCCGTCGGCGCACTGGCCGGAACCTGCCTTGCGGGTGTGTGCGTGACCATCACCAACTGTCGCCACAACATCGATTGCCCCGATGGATACGTCTGCAGCGGTGCCAATTGCGTTGCCGCTTCGGTCGATCACGGATTCGGCGACGAGTGCGTGGGCAAGAGGGTTTGCGACGCCAGCAGCGTGAGTCCCGGCGCGATCTGCACATTCTCGGTAGACTGTCGGGACGCCGCCCACCCCAACGGCAACTGCATCCCCGGCTCACGGGGAGACTGCGCCGCGGGTCTCGTCTGCTGCGCCGGAATGGCCGGTGACGGCGTCGGATACGCCGCCGCACCCGGACAAAAGGGCCGCTGCCAGGAATGTTGCGCCACGGATTACTTCGACCAGACACCGACCGGCTGCGGCGATTTCGAGTGCTGCGACGGCAAATGCGCCGATACGCAGACCGATCCAAACCATTGTGGAGGTTGTGCCTACCGATATGGGGTTGATTGCGACAACCTGACCAACGCTTGCACGCCCGAAGTCGATGGGTGTTACGACGGCAGTTGTGCGTTGATCAGCGCGTGTTACGATCCAAGCGACCCCTTCACGATTTATGATCAGTGCTTCATGAACGGCAGCATCAGTGTGCCCGACCCGCGATGCAATTACTGTGATCCCTTCCTCACTCCCGACCCCGCCTTGGACAACACCGGTTGCTATACGGATTCGGATTGTGGAGGCCCGCCGGGCAGCTGCCACATCGTCAACGGTCGATGCAGTCCGGACTCGGGGCGACCTTACGAAGAATGCGATCCCGCGAGCGTCCTTGGCAACGCCCAGTGTTACAGCGGCACGAATACCGGCGGAAGCTGCGTGGGTGCCTGCATGTGGCCGGACATCGTCAATGGAGTTCCTATGTGGGTGCATACCTATAACATGCTGATCTACACCGGCGCCTGTGAGACGCCTCCGTACACAGGGTGCTCCGTTTCTTGCCGTCGGGATCGGGCGCTGTGCCAGAACAACGACGATCCCGACGACATTTTGCCGGCCAACTACGGCGCGACGTGCGACAGCGACAGCGATTGCCACTGCGGATTGACATGTGAAAGCAATTGCGATTTCAACTCCGGAGGCAACCCGATCAACTTCTGCTTCTCAGCCGACACGTGCAAATAGCCGTGACCTGAGGAAAGGCAACCCTCGGAGCCCGCGCGCCGTCCCGCGCGGGCTCCGACGGGCATCCGATTTGCCAATCCCGCGGTCGACACGCCACCGTGGAATCGAACCTACAGATGTGACAGGAAATCAAATGCGGCAATCGCCATGTTCACAGCGTCATGGCTGTGACGAGAAAGTTCAACATGGATGGGCCCATCATAGTGGACGTCCCGGAGCGCGGCGTGAATCCCTGAAAACTCCATGTCGCCCTCGCCGAACGGCAAGTGCTCGTGGCGTCCTCGATACATATCCTCAATGTGCACGTTCCACAATTCGCCTCGCCAACGACGGATGTGATCCGCAACCGCACCGTCATTGAGGCAATGGACGTGTCCCACGTCGAGCGTCAGACCGAAACGCGGATCATTCAGCGCATGATGAAGCTCCGCAAACTTGTTCATCGTGTCGACGTACATGCCGGGCTCCGGCTCGAAGCCCAGCCGGATTCCGGCGTCGCACGCGTAACTCGACAGTTCACGCAACCCCGTAACCAGCCGATGCGACAGATTGGGGTCTCCCGCTTCGGGCGTCGCCACAGCCCCCGACCACAAGGAGACGACTTCGCCACCGATCTCACCGCAAAGGTCGACACATGCCTTAACGAATTCGATGCGCCTGGCGCGGCCCAACGGATCGGCGCTAAGAAGGGTCGGCTGGTGTTTGCGGCGCGGGTCGAGAATGAACCGCGAACCGGTTTCGATGGTCACGCGGAGTCCGGATTGCGCGATCAATGGGCGAAGTCGCGCGACCGCACGACGAACGCCGCTTCGATCGGGCGGATCGAGCAAATCACGTTCGACCGTCACGGCCACGCCGCGATACCCGATCTCGGCGAGAATCTCGATCGCGTCCTCTAGTCGATGATGAGCGAACCCGTTTGTGTTGTATCCCAGCAGCATGAGATGATTGTCGATGGATGAGCAACGATTGTCGATCGGATTGTGAGCAAACTGTTTCGTCCAGGCGGATTTTATTGACCACGGAACCCTTCGCTGCTAGGGTTTGGCGATGAAAATCGTCATTCTTTTCGCCACGATATTCTGCGTGACGAGCATTTCAGGATTGGCCATGAATGATCCCGCCAAGAAGTTTATCGAGGAGATGGACCAGGCCTCGCCGGAAGATCGCGTCCCCAACTGGGAGCACACGAAAGCACTCATGGCTCGTATCCCCCCCGCGGTCGGTCAATCCGCGCCGGACTTTTCACTCAAAACACTTGATGGCAAGGAGACGATTGCACTGTCGCAGTTCAGGGGCAAGAAGCCCGTCGTGCTCATCTTCGGCAGCTATACGTGACCGCCCTTCCGGCGCCAGTCTGGCGCTCTTGAAACGATGTTCAAGGAATACAAGGATCGGGCCGCGTTTCTATTCGTCTACATTCGTGAAGCGCATCCCAGCGACGAATGGCAGATGGAAAGCAACGAAAAAGAGGGCGTCGTTTTCGCGCAACCGAAAACAAGCGACGAGCGAAAAGCGGTCGCGTCATCCTGTTCAAAGTCGCTTAAGTTGTCGATGCCCGTGCTCGTCGACGAAATCGACAATCGCGTGGACAATGCTTACGCCGGCTGGCCGGAGCGGTTGTTCGTTGTCGACAAGGACGGAAAAGTTGCCTACGCGGGCGAGCAAGGCCCGTGGGGATTCAAGCCCGCCGAAGTGCGCCAGTGGCTCCGCGACAACGTCGAAAAAAGCGAATGAACAGAGCCTACAATTCGATTTCTGTTGCGCGTTGAATTTCCTGGAACAGCGGATGGCGATCCGGATCGCGTTCGGCGATGTCGGCCAGAATGCGCCAGGTCGCCTCGGCGCGGTCGAGCAGTCCCAGATTCTGAAGCGCAAGCCCCAAATGGGCCAAAACCTCGACGCTCTTGCGTTCATCCATCGACACCGCGGATTCAAAGTGTTCCACCGCTCGGGCAAACTCCTGGCGATCGGCGTAGACCAAGCCCAGCTCATAATGCAACTCGATGGACTGCTGATCCAGGGAAAGGGCGCGCTTAGCCGCATCGATGGCCGCCAGGTGATCACCCGACTCCCGAAGCGCGATGGCGAGTCGGATGAGGGCCTTCTGGAAATGCGGGTTGAGAGACACCGCCGCGGAAAACGCGCGAATACTACCGGAAATGTCATTGTTATGTCGAAGTAACAATCCGAGCCGGTAGTGCAGATCGGGGTGACCGGGTTGCGATTCGATCGCGGAACGCAGATTCCTGATCT
>CAZAMB010000034.1:0-11570 GCA_964486335.1 uncultured Phycisphaera sp.
ACAGTTAGCGATCATCTGCCAATACCTACGAATCGTGTTTTGAGACAGAGCCTAGATTCCGTCTTGAGTTGCTGGGATTCAAAATCCGGGGAGTTTATTCCGGAAATCGGCAGCCAACTCAATATTAGGCCCTTCGAGGGAATCGCCAAGAATCAGAACCCTGCACCAGTCAGGAGTATTCTCGCTTCTGTTCGGAACAGGTGGGGTGCTGTTGCGCTTTACGAACACCCGTATATGGACATGGAGTTCTGGGACAGCCACGCGGGGCTGTACGAGTCGTCGTTCAAACCGTTTGAGATTACGTGTGGCCGACTTCACTTTTTCTCCACAAAGCACACCCGGTCCCACGGTTCTGAGCCCGAAGGACTTGCGAATCGAATCTGCGACATTTTTCTAACTGGAGTCTCATGGGACGAGGTTCGAGAGACCATCGGGAACGATCTTTGGTATCACGGATTCTGCGTACTGCGCCCAACCTCTTCGTTTGTTGTGAGTCGAACCGCGCTCCATTTTGATCCTCGACCGATTTCTGAGACCTCAGCGAAGTTGACGGTTCATCAAGTCGAAAAGGACGTTGGCGGACAGCCCATCTTGACCGTCCACCAGAGGACCGAAATTCACTTGCTAAACGCAACTCTATCGCTAAGCACTGCAGAATTTATCCAACAGGATCCGCATGTTGGTCCCTGCGCGACGGCCTCTCTTTGGGTCGCCACGCGTCGAATTGGCGGCGGTGCCCTCGGGACGGCGAGGTTTCCGTTTTCGCAGATCACGCACCAAGCCATCGGTGCAATGAGCGCGGGCAGATTGCTCAATGTTGGATACGATCCAAACGCAGGGGATTCCGGTTTAAGTACATCGCAGATAAAGCAGGCGGTCGCGCAAACCGGGTGGCACGCTTTTGAGGCTAACCCGAGAAGAGTTTCGCGCGATAAGGCACCCGAAGTTCGAGCGAATCATGTCAAGATTGACTCTTTGAGACTGAGACATTCGATGTTTACGTTTGTCGATTCCGGGTTGCCTGCGCTAGTTTGTGCCACTGACTTGGAAGACATGTCCGGACATGTCGTGGCCGCAGTTGGGTATCTTCGCCCAGCGAAAATCAGTCCCCGTAGTTGTTCTATTCCAGATTATTTGGGCCTATCAGAAAAGGACCCCAACCCACGGCACTTTTCAGCAAGCAGCGCTATTCGTGTTTACTACGCACACGACGACCGTTACGGCCCTTTCAGCCGAGTTGTTTTTCCGAGCGCCTTTGATTCGTTCGGTGAGGATGGCGCCGATCCAAACTGTCGCCCTGAATTTCGACTTGGCCGATGTCCGGAGGAGCGGATGAAGCTTGCGCGCATAGTAGTTCCGCTCCCACCGGAGGTACGCAATCGACTTGAAGGTTCGTTTGTTGATGCGGTCAGACTGTTTGACGAGAAATATCCACAGGAAACGCTGGAGGCCTCAGTTCTCTGGCGATGTGTTCTTGCCGCAGGCGCCGATTTCAAGAGTAGCCTTGTCAAGAGGAAAGTCCCCCCTGAAATCGCACAATGGTACGCCTCCATTCACTTTCCGAAGTTTGTCTGGGTCTTTGAGGTGATGTTGTTTGAACCAAATCTGGAGCGAGTACCTTGGCCATCAGAGATACACGGCGAGTTCCTATATGACGCGACCGTACCATATTACGAAACACACTGCCTCTCAACGCGGGTTCTCTCAACATTTTGGGACTGTCGAGAAGAGCCCTCGTTGTTGCCGTCTGAAACAACCCAAGTCAAGGCCGTTCTCGCGTTTGAACCCGCAGTCGATAGAGAGCAAACGAATGGACCCTTTTGATGAAGCGTCCTCGCCGCGCGGTGGCACGAACAAAGACGAACGATTCGAATCACTGCAGGTAGATCCGAAAGCGTCGCCCACAGCGCGGCGTGATTTGATAAAGGCACATTTTCGCCAGCGCGTATTGGCAGTGTTCTATCCGATCCTAACCATCTTTGCAGGCGCGTTAGCATATATACTTCTTCCGGACGCCGGGCTTCTCGAGGTCTCGATCGGTCCGCTCACTGTGAAAGGGGCGTTGAGCAGTTGTATCGCTCTTTCTGGTTTCGTGGTCGCTTTTTGGCTAATTCGCGAGAATTTTAGCAACAAGTGACTAATCACCACCAGTATCTTTCGGATTTGCTTCGTCGTCATTCTGTTCGATATTTCTCGTGCAAACAACATTTCACGGCTGCTCACAACATCGGACAGCAGCGTACGTGCTTTAAGAGTACGATGGCGGGGCAGCGACGCGTCGGCAAGGGCCGAACTGCGGCGACGCCGGACGTCAATATCAAGCACACCGTGAAGGAGACCACCCCATGCCGCGCACCAGAGGAATCGCGTCGACCAGAATCCTGCTCGCCGCATTGATCGCCGTCGCGATCCACGCCCAATCGGCCTTCGCCCAAGAGGGAATCTCCGACCCCACCCTTCACAATCTCCGCCATCCGCCCGACACCGTCACCGCGCCGCTGGGCAAGCTTGGCCGCGTGGACAAGGTCGGCACGGGTCCGGTTCCGATGGTGCTGATTCCCGGCGCGGCCTTCGGCGGCGGCGTCTGGAAGGACTTCATGGAGCGCAACCGCGACGCCTACACCATGTACGCCGTCACGCCCCCGGGCTACGAAGGCACGCCTCCGCCGCCTTGGTCCGAAGGCGACGACTACAACCAGCGCGCCTGGACCGACGCCTTCTGCAACGCCGTCGCGAAGCTCATCGCCGACGAAAAACTCGACCGGCCGATCATTGTCGGACATCACATGCTCGGCGATCATTACGCTCTCCGCATCGCGCTCGACCATCCCGACAGAGTTCGCGGCGTCGTGGTGGTTTCGGGCACGCCGTCGATGGCCTTCGCCGCGTTCGGCGCCAACAAGCCCGGCCAGCCGGTCCAGACCGCCTCGCTGGAGCAGCGCCGCCAGATGGTGCAGTCGATGTGGATCCCGTTCTACCGGACGGTCACGGAAAAAATGTGGAAAGCCGGTTCGTTTCAGCCGCGCGTGTTCACCCGCGACGCGACGCGCGGCAAAAAACTCTACAACCAGCAGGTGGCCGTGCCGATCCCCACGCAGCTCCGCTATTTTCTGGAATACATGACGACGGACCTCGATTTGGAACTCGCAAAGCTCAAGACTCCGTTGCTCGTCCTGCTGCCGGAAAAGGAGTGGACGCTCGATGCCGCCCTCGACGCCTACCGCGAGTCGAACGAGGCGATGTTCGGCGATCGTGAAAACGCGCGAGCCGCATGGACGAACAACCTGACCATGATGTGGGGCGATGTGACCGAGGGCGTTCGATGGATGTACGACGCGAAGTTCCGCTGGGAGCGGCTGCGCGACGCTCTGCCGAAAATGACGCTGCGGACCATCCCCGATTCGGAAATCTTCATCATGGACGACCAGCCCAAGGCTTTCGATCGCGAACTGCGCGACTTCGCCGCCGGACTCAAATAGGGCGACGATTCCAGTATTGCGACCACTAGCGCGGCTAACGTTCAGGCGTAGCGAGCCGCGGGCTTCAGCCCGCGCGGACGCACACTGGATTCACGACGCGCGGTCCGGGTCGGAACGCTACACTTGACCGTTCGGTGCTCTGGCGAGCGTTTGACCCCTCTTGTGCTCGCTCAAGGAAGTCACCATCGCAAGGGATGATTTTCCCAAGGCGCGCCGGCTGCATCCCGCGCTCCGGTCGGCATGCTTCCTACTGCTCGAACGCCGGCGACTGCCCCCAATGGAGCTTGGTGATGAGCTTGTGCCAGCGACCGTAATGCGGGTTGCGCACGACGTAAAAATCGCTGGGCGATCGGCGAATCGCAACGCGATCGCCGTGGCCGAGCGGATGAGAAACCTGGCCGTCGATGATCACTGTGGTTCCGGCGTTGACCGCGATGGCCTCGACTTCGATCACCGCGGCGTTGTCGATGACCACGGGCTTGTGCGTGAGCGAGTGGGGATTGAGCGGCGTGAGAATGATGGCGTCCACATCCGATTGCATGATCGGCCCGCCTGCCGAGAGATTGTGCGCTGTGGATCCGCTCGGCGTGCACACGATGAGTCCGTCGCCGCCCACATCGGTGAGTTTCTCGCCGTCGATGGAAACGCCGAGTCGGATGAGTCGGAACGGCGGACCGGCCTGCACCACGCAATCGTTGACCGCCGGACTCGAAATCGTCGAACCGCCGGCTCGGACAATCTGCACATCGAGCACTGCCCGCCGGCGCACGAGCGCGTCATCGGAGAGCACCTGTTCAAAGTGCGCCTTGAGTTCGGCGAGCGAAAACTCGGCGAGAAAGCCGAGCTTGCCAACGTTCACCCCAATCAAAGGAATCGGATGGGGCACCAGCGCCCGGGCCACTCCGATCAGCGTTCCGTCCCCGCCGATGACGATGATCCGATCCACCCGTTCGCGCAGTGCCGGCGCAACGTCGCAATCCATCGAAACCGACACGTTGGCACAACGCTCCGCAGCGAATTCGCGAAGCTCGTCAAAGGCAGGCTGGGCAGCTCGCTTTTCAGCGTTGCCCAAAAGAAAAACGCGATTCGTATGACGGGATGCACTCACGTACGGACCCTTCGAAGAAAATGTATCCTATCCAGAGAAGCGATGCTTGGCGACCGGCGCGATTCGCCCGACCGCCGCGATTCCACGCTTGCACATCAACGCCCGGCGCACTGATTCGTTAGGGATTCGCTCCGTCGGGACGCTTCCACTCGCGACAATCCGACGCTCGCACCTACGAAAATGTTGCAACTCAGGCAAGGGCCGACTGCCATCTGCGATGAGACTCCGCGAATCCTTTGTAATACGCACACAACCGCCAAACAAACTTCAGCTTCCATGGCTGGACGAACCGCGATCAAGCTTCGCGCCCAGCGTCCGCCAAAAAAAAGAGGCCCGGTGGGGTATACCGGGCCTTGGGGGAACCGACCCATGGGGGGACGGGTCGGTAAGTGGACTGTTACTCAGGTCGGCAATTTCTCAGATTTTTGCCCACTCGGCAAGAGAAATCCGCCAAAATATTATTCTTCCCAGACTGCCAGAACTTCCCCGTCTCCTGTATCCCTCTGTTTCGGTGGCACTTGGCGCCCGACCGGACTACAATCAGCACCGCCTTGCGCGACGCCTTGGTCTCGTCCGGTCGAGTTGGGTTTGGCCCATGCTTCAATGTCAGAATTGCGAGTTCTTTCGACAGGAGTCCGACGGTTCGCCGCGACTGACCTGCGACCCATTCATCAACATCAAGGAACCCGAGTGCCTGCTGAAGTGGCAACTCATCCAGCTCAACGTCATGGCCCAGTCGCACCAGGCCACGCTCGAAATGTACCAGCGATTCGCCCCGCTTCAGGAAAAGATGTTCAAACACATGGAGCGCGAAATCGACGATGTCGATGATGCCGATCAGTGGAAGCGCGGTTATGACGATGACGAGGACGACGACGGCGACGAACCACGCTTCGGATCATGACGCCGTCATGAGTGCCATCGGACCGACACATCGGAGCAGTTTCAACGCAATCGCAGCGAGCCGAGGATTTCAGTCCGCGCGGTTTCCCAAATGGGTTGGATGTCCGCCGGACCCGAATGTACCGAAACCGCTTTAGTCGGGATTCAGCGCGTTGGTGATGGCCGTGCTCGCAAGCGAATTGAAGAACGATGTCAGGCTGCTTCGCGCGGCGGCCCCGGCGTTCAGTTCGCAACCCACGCACAGCAGCGCCGACAAGGAGAGCAACCCCGCAACCAACATTTTCGAACGTATCGAGTTCATTTCGCAAATCTCCCGGAAACCACTGTTGTTATCGGAAATGAATCGGTCGAGGTTGATTCGGCCATGACGCAGTGGTGACAAAATGCGAATCACGATCGGTCAGATCGGCGGAATCGTGCTCTGTGGCGGGGAAAGCCGCCGAATGGGCACGCCCAAGGCCTGGCTGCCATTCGGCGATGAGCGGCTTTTGCAGCGCGTCGTCCGCATCGTCGGTGAGGTCGTATCGCCCGTTGTCGTCGCCGGGAAAGACGGTTTGGATCTTCCCCCTCTGCCGGATGATTGCATTCGCGCGTCCGATGCTCCGGGCGCGGTCGGACCGCTCGCCGGCATCGCCGCCGGACTCGATGCGCTCAAAGGTCGCCGCGACGCCGCACTCGTCGTTGCATGCGATCACGCTCTGATCTCAACCGTGGTCTTGCGCCGACTGATCGAACACTTGGATGATTACGATGCCGCCGTCTGCCGGCAGGAAGGTCGACTCTTTCCGACGCTGGCGGTCTATCGGCTGACGTTGCGGCCCACGCTCGCCGACGTGCTCACCGGCGGCGATCCCCGCGCGACCGCCTGGATCGCGCGAATCAACGCCCGCCTCGTGGACGCCGAGGAGTTCCGGAGCGTCGATCCCCGCCTCGACGCCTTGCGCAACGTCAACACTCCTGACGATTATCGCGAGGCGCAAAACATCGCGGGCCGCACGACGACTTCGTGAGTCATCGCACGGCCCGCGATTTCAAGTGCCATTGATCGGCACTCAATCAGTCCATTTCATCGAATCACATCGGCGGCTGCGACGACGTTGCCTGCACGACCCGCTGAATCGCCTTCGACGGCACGTGAACGTCCACCCGCGCGTAATCGCCCGACAGCAGCACCGACAGCGCCACCGGCGGTCCCGCCGGAATCTCCGACGGCGCCGGCATGCCGAGCATCGGAAGAATCGCCGGAAGCGATCCCGCGATATCCACGAGCAGCAAAGCGTTGCGCTTACTCGGCAACGCTGCCACCGCCTCCGCCACCTGCTTGTTCTCCGTCAGCGGCTTGCCCACCTTGCCCGAAAAATACTGCTTCGCCTCCGCTTCCGGACCCATGTAATACGCCGCCAAACCGCCGGCAACGCCGAACAGTATATTGTTGTTCTCGCCGAACATCTTCGCCGCTTGCGCAGACGCCGGATGATTCGGATCAAACTTCAGCGTGTATTGGTCCACCGTCGTGCCGCCGAGATCCTTGGTTCCCGAGGGCTCATAGCTCGCCCCTCCGCCGAAACTCTTGCTCAACGGATTGACCTTCGTCAACGTTTGCTTCGCCAAATCAAGGATCACCTTGGAGTCGCCGATGTAACTGCCCTTCGAGACCAGGCCCTTGTCCGTCACACGCATCAAAGTGTTCTGACCTTCCATCTTGCGCATCAGGTCGCGCAGAACCTGCATCGCTTCCTTGCTCGCGTCGGCTTCCGCGCTGGCCGGCTTGTCGCCCCCTTCACCCGCGGGCTGGGCGGCCGGAGCCGGCGCGGCCACCGCCATCTTCTCGAAAACGAAATCAAAAAAGGGCGACTCCGCGCCGGGAACATGCCATCCCATCGCCAGCGAAAACGGCTCATCCTCGAAGCACGCCACCAGCGGCGACGCCGCCGGCTTCGTCTTTGCAAGGTAGCTCTTGATCGTTCCGTCCGAAAAGCCCGCCGCGATCGTCGTGTTCACCGCCGACTCCGAAATCCCCACGGCAATATCCACATACGCGGCCTGCTCGACGAATGTCTTCAGTCCTTCGACGACCCCCGTGAACACCGCCGTCAGTGCGGTCGCGTCCATGCCCCCCTGTTGTGCCGCCATCATCGCCATCATCGGCGCCATCTGGCCCGCCTGCGCGAGCTGCCCCGACACCATCGGACGAACCGACTCGAAGTTCAAGTGGATCAGCGCGTCCCGATCCTTCAGCAAATCCATGCGCGGCCTGATCTCATCCGCGAACCGTTTGCCTTCCTTTTGCACCATCGCGGTCAGTTCCGACTTGTCCAGCCCCGCGATCACCACGTCGCCCTTGACCATCACGAACAGATCGTCCTTGCCCTCGAAGGGAACGAACCACACGCCGTCCTCTTCCTTGGCCCCTTCGATCTCCTTCACCTTTTCCGCGAACTTCGGAATGCTCGCCCACAGCACCGGCTCGCTGTTGTTGAACGACGCCTGGATGATCCCCACCGGCTTCGTGAAATCGACCCACTCCGCCACGCCAACCTGACGCTTCATGTCCGTGAGCAATCCGCTCGGCTCACTCGTCGGATCGACGGCCTTGCCGAACGCCGTTACCCCCTTGTCGAGCTTCTCGAAATTCACCACCACCGCCGTCAGCGGATAATCCGACGGCATCAGCTTGGTGATCGACTCCACGTCGCCGCTCGCGCGAACCGCCACCGCCGTCAGCAGCGCGAACGCCATCATCGCCGGCTTCATTCCTGTACCTGACTTCATCGCTCACTCCCCGGGCGACGCCCGCGCCGCGCATTCCACGCCGGCAAAAAGCTCGACCCGACTCAAATCCGGTCCCCCGATCGATCGGCCACGTGCCGTCCGACGGGAAGGATGTCATCTCTGGTCCCAACGAAGGGAACCCACTAGTGCATGTAACAATCAAGTGTAGCGTCGGGGCTTGTCCCCGACGAATCGAGGATTGCGTCACCCACAAGGAGTGACGCTACATTTGGTCGTTATGAGCAATAGCGTACCCCCACCGACCACTCCTGAAAAGCAAGCGATGTGCGAACTTGTCCGCGTGTGTGGCACCGGTTTCCAACCGATGAAAACCGCGACCGGCCGTCCCCCTTACTAAGGGGGACCACAGGGGGTCGTCATCCAAACCGCTTTGGAAAGGAAGCGGGTTCTGAAACCAAGCACCGACCGCCCCTGTGGCGCCGGGTTCCAACCGGTGCAACTCTCGACCCTGTGGCACTGGTTTTCAACCGGTGCGAACGCGATCCGCAACTCCGTTTTTGCCTCCTTGCCTAGTTGCCTCGTTGCCTCAATATTCCGTCCTTGCCCCCTTCCCTCGTCACCGCACCAACACATTGCATCGCAACGGATTAAGAATGACCCGACTCCCGGCCCCGGTCATTCCTCCGGCGGTGTGGAGAAGTACATGACGCAGACGATGCAGGCCGGTCAGGCGTGCAGGAACGTGCCTTCCAGTTCGTCGCAGTGGCACTCGGTGGTTTCGACGCACGTGCCCTCGGCGTCGTGCAGGCAACAGGCCTTGACTGGCATGGTCGACGACTGACACTCGTCCGGCACGCCATTAGCGTCGCAGTCGAGGCTCGTACCCCGCGACAAATCGCACACGTCGGGCATGTCGTTGTTGTTGCAGTCGGGCGAATCGATCCAGCCCGGCACCGCGTTGCAGGCCCAGCAGTGCATCCGTCGAACCTGCTGCGGCGTCAGATGATCCCAGCAACCGTCCTGAGCGTAATGCATGTAGTTCGTGTAATCGGCGGGTGTCAGGTCGCCCTCCGTGCAAATATCCGGCGCATTGTTTGGATTCTGGCACGAGGAAAAGTCGCCTATGTCGCTGGCGGGCGTATCGCAGCACAGGTCGCCAACGTCATTGCAGAATGAATTGAGACAATCGCCTGTACAATCGGTGAACGATTCATAGCAGTCGGTTTCACAGTTGTTTGGCAGTTCCGCGAATGATCCGTGAAACGTGTGCCACAAGCCAAGGTTGTGCCCAATCTCATGGACAAGTAACCCACAAGGTTGATCGTCCTCGGGGCCGCAGTCGGTGATCCCACCAAACCAATCCTTGTCGATGAGGATGCCGTTGAGCCATCCGTTAGCTTCCTCTCCCCAGGGAAAATAACCAAGTCCTTTGAAGCCATCCCCGTAGGTCATGTCGGTGACGTAAATGTTGAGCATTTCATCCGGATCGACGGCGTAGGCATGTTTGAGATAGCCTTCCGGCGCGAGAATGACTTCTGGGAACATCAAGTCTCGACAGTCCGCCGGCGACGGCGGACAATAACAGTTGATTCCGCTGGGCGCGCAGAAGTTTAGATACTGCGTGCTGTTGACGAATGCGGTCTCCTCGTTGCTGAATTCAATGCCATAGTTGCGGAATACGCCGTTGAGGACATCCACCTGATCGTCAACTTGTTGCGGTGTCGCCGCCGATATTGAGCCGTCATCATTGCGAAAGACCACGAAGCGCACGCGAATCGTCATGTACGTCAAAGGGGGAAGGCGCCCGGCGTCCCACATGTCCCGCTCCGCCGCCGAATCGCAGTTTCCGCAGAAACACTCTTCACATTGCCCCGGCACCACGCGCATTCCGCACGGCTCGTCGCCCAGCACACGGCTTGAAAAAGCACTATGCGCTCCAATCAAGGACAATACAATGACCCAACCTCTACTCTTTCCCTGTCGTAACATCTCATGTCTCCATTGCCTCAAGCACAATTTGCGAGCGAAATGATTGACGCTTTTGACTTCGCAGGATGACACTTCCTGCGACCAGGATCAGCACACCCAACCCTATCAAACCAATTGACCGGGTCGCCGGAATGATCGGATCGGTCGTGTCGAAAGCCCACAACTCCTGTCCATTCACTCCGTCTGTCGCGGCGTAGAACATCGTGCTGCCAATCGCTACGGGGATCCAAGGTGCATGATGTGCCGGACCCGGCGCGGAGTCGGCGATCATGAATGTGCCCCAGTCATATCCGTTGCTGACCCACAGTTCCTTGCCGTGGATCCCGTCATCGGCGGAGAAATAGACCTTGTCGTTGATGGGCGTCAGAAACTCCGGTCCATCGACTTCGATCGGCCCGATCGTCTTGATGAGTACAGTCCCTTCGGTCGTTCCGTCGCTCTTCCAGAGTTGCCTTCCGACGCCCGTGACACTCCGACGGAAAAAGAGTGTGCTGTCGACGTTAATCAACTCTGACACCGAACCGCTGCCCGATCCCGGATTGAGATCGACCACCATCACCGTCCCTTCCTCGGTTCCGTCGCTCTTCCAGATTTCCCGACCGAATCCGGCCATGAAGGCGGTGAAATAGAGCGTGCCGTTGACGTTGACCAGATAGTCCGGCGTGGAGGGGTTGATCCCCGGGTTGATGTCCTTCACCAGCCGCGTCCCTTCCGGCGTTCCGTCGCTGACCCACAGTTCCTCGCCCGCGACGTTGTCTTGCCCCCTGAAAAACGCAACACCGTTCACATCGGTGGTCTTGATCGCGACGACGTTGGTTGTCAACGGAATCGTTCCCGCCGTCGTGCCGTCGCTTTTCCAGAGATTGAGTCCGCCCGCGCTGAAGTAGAGCAGGTCTCCAACGCGAACCAGGGTTTGAATCGTGGCGTCCAGCGGTCCCGGGACAATGTCCTTGACTAAAATCGTTCCCTGCGGCGTGCCGTCGGTCTTCCAGAGTTCGCGACCGTGGGCGGGTTCCTCGCCAAGAAAAAAGGCGACGCTGCCGACGGTTGCCGTGTAGTACGACCTGAAGGAGCATACATTTGGATTGATGAGCGGCCCGCTTTGATGAACATTGCCGACGCTCACCGTTCCTTCGGCCGTGCCGTCGGAGATGTACCATTGCATGCCGTCGACATTGTCGTCCACCTGGAAGAGCGCCCTTCCGTTGAGGTCCACGATCCGCTGCGGAACCGACCCATCCGACCCCGGAATCAGGTCGATCACCATGCAGGTGCCTTCCTCGGTTCCGTCACTGACCCAAAGCTCCTGTCCGTGAACCCCGTCGTCGGCATTGAAGAACAACCGATCGCCGACCTTC
>CAZAMB010000035.1:0-10446 GCA_964486335.1 uncultured Phycisphaera sp.
CCCTGTCGTTAGGGAGATACTTCGGCAAAACAGGACGTTTTGAGACAGAGCCTAGTGTGGAGCCCGGGAGCGGTAGGAGGCTGATGTTGTAGTGGCTCGCGTGGTCGTCTCCGTCAGCCTCCATGCGGGAAGACGCCTCCATTCAGTCATCCCTTATAACGCTGAAGCTGAAGATCCTCTTGCGTCGCAAGCTCACCTGCCGTGATCGTCCGCAGGACGGCAATGCGAGCACGAGCGCGCTTCGCGTTGTCGCCACGACGTTGCTGGTCGCTCTTTTCTTGGGCTGCCGCGGCAGCCCGTCGCGCCGCCTTGTTGAAATTGTGAAGATTGTTGTCATCAACCATGACTAACCCTCCCGAGCAAGAGAAATGGCCTTAGCCATTAATCGCCGGAAATCATCCAGTATATCAACAGTTCCATCCCATTCAAAGCTGCATCGAGTCCCTACCCTTACAACATTAGGTCGGGCTTTCGATCGCAACAAGTAAGGAATCACGCCACGTATGCGGGACAGCATACGTGGCGTGATTCCTGTAGTCAACCACTATGGGTTGTGTTTGGGCATTTCTTTTTACTAATTAGTTGCCGCAAAAAGCGACAAATTAACCTATCGCTTTAAAAATCACACGTCCAGGTTCTTCACGTTCACGGCGTTTTCCTCGATGAAGCGCCGGCGGTCCTCGACGTTGTCGCCCATGAGCAGTCGGAAGATGCGGTCAGCCTCGCGGGCGTCGAGGTCGGCCTGTTCGAGGTCGGTCATGTCGTCGGAGATGTTGACACGAAGCAGCGTGCGCCGCGCGCGATCCATCGTCGTCTCCCACAATTCGTCGGAGTTCATCTCGCCCAGACCTTTGAATCGCTTGATCTGCATTCCCTTGCGGCCCAGGTCGCGGATGGCGGTCGCCACCTGCCAGAGGTTGTCCACGTCGGTCGATTCGCCGCCCGCGTCGACGAGCAAGAACTTGGCGGGCGGAAGCTCGCCGGTCACCAGTTCCTCGCGGACGAGGAACAGATCGTCCACCGACAGGCCGAGTCCGCCGATCGCCATGAAAATCTCGTCGATCACCGCGCACTCGGGCAACTGATAGCGAACGATGCGGTGGGCGGGCAGGTCGGTCTCGCCGTTGCCATTTCCGTTGTCGCTCTGGGCTAGTTGCGCGTGCCGGGCCTCCATCACCTGCACCCAACCGTGGTCGCGCGATTCCTTGTCGCGCAGCGCCGAAAGTTCGGCTTCGTCGCGCAGGTAGACACGCTGCGGCGGAGGCAACGCCTCGCCGTCGGGTCCGGGCCGATGGACGTAGGCGAAGATTCGCGGCAGCCGGCCGTCGGGACCGCGGTGGTTTTTCACCAAATCTTCGAAGTGAATGCCGCGCCGCCCGAGCACGCGCGATTGCGTTTCCAGCGAATCGAGCTGGCTCACAAGCTTCTGCAGGGCCGCTCCGTCGATCATGCGGTCGGGCTTACCGTCCTCCCGAATTACCAGCGAACGATCGACCAGACCGATTTCGGCCAGTTTGCGATTCAGCAAGCGGTCGTCGAGCACGTATTCCAGTTGCTTGCCCTTTTTGACCTGATAGAGCGGCGGCTGGGCGACGTAAATCTTGCCCTGTTCGATGAGCGGGCGCATGTGTCGAAAAAGAAACGTCAGCAGCAACGTCCGGATGTGCGACCCATCGACGTCGGCGTCGGTCATGATGACGATCTTGCCGTAGCGGCACTTGGCGACATCAAATTCATCCTCGCCGATGCCGCAGCCCACGGCCGAGATGAGCTTCGTGATTTCGTCGTGGGCGAGCATTTTGTCGACCCGTGCCTTCTCAACATTGAGGATTTTTCCCTTGAGGGGCAGAATGGCCTGCACGAACGAATCGCGTCCCTGCTTGGCGATGCCGCCGGCCGAATCGCCCTCCACCAGAAATAGCTCGGTTCCGTCGGAGTCCTTGCTTCGGCAGTCCCACAGCTTGCCGGGCAGTCCACCTCCGGAGAGCGCGCTCTTGCGCGAAAGGTCGCGTGCCCGGCGGGCGGCCTCACGCGCCTGCGCCGCCTGCACGCCTTTCTGCACGATTCTTCTGGCCTCGGTGGGATGCTCCTCAAAGTAGTTGCCGAGGTGTTCGTTGAGCACCTGCTGGATGAACGTCTCGGCCTCCGGGTTGAGCAGTTTCACCTTGGTCTGGGCCTCGAACTTTGGATCGCGAAGTTTCGCCGACACAATGGCCGTCAGACCCTCGCGCCAGTCATCGCCGGTGACGTTGGTGCTGCCCTTGATGAGGTTGTTCTTTTTGGCGTAGTTGCCGGCCACGCGCGACACGGCGGTTTTCAGCCCGGACATGTGCGTCCCGCCGTGAATGTTGTGGATGTTGTTGGCGAAGCAGAGAATATTCTCGGTGTAGCTGTCGGTGAAGATCAGGACGATTTCGCATGCGATGCCCTGGTCCTGGTCCTCGCCGCGAATGCAAATGGGGTCCTTGTGCAACGATTCCGCCCCGCCCGCCAGATGTACGCAATAGTCCTTCAGCCCTTCCTCATAGTAAAACTCGATTTCCCGTCCGGTGCGGTCATCCACCAATCGGATGCGCAGGCGACTGTTGAGGTAGGCGAGTTCTCGCAACCGGCCTTGCAGGATGTCGAATTTGAATTCGCTGTCCTGAAAAAACTCCGGATCGGGCTTGAAGCGGATGGTTGTGCCCGTCTTGTCGGTTTCGGCGGCTTCGGCATCGAGTTTCTCGTTGATCGCTCCGCGTGCGAAGGACATCGTGTAGCGCTTGCCTTCGCGCAGGACTTCGACTTCCAGCCATTCGCTCAGCGCGTTGACCACGCTGACGCCGAGTCCGTGCAGTCCGCCCGACACCTTGTAGCTGTTGCGATTGAACTTGCCGCCGGAGTTGAGGACGGTGAGCACGACCTCGAGCGCCGGTTTGCCGTTGATCTGTGGGTTCTCGTGGGCCATCGGACCGACGGGAATCCCGCGACCGTTGTCCACCACGCTGCAACTGCCGTCGGCGTTGAGGCGAACGAGCACCGTGTCGCAGTGACCGGCGAGCGCTTCGTCGACCGCGTTGTCGATGACCTCGTAGGCCAGATGGTGCAGACCGGCCGATCCCACGCCGCCGATGTACATGCCGGGGTTCTTGCGTACCGCAGCGAGACCCTCGAGCACGGTGATGCTCGACTCGTCGTAGCGCGCCGTTTTCGTCATTTTTTCCGTTGCTTCAGTTGTCGTCATATCATTGATCCCGGCGCGGCGGAGTCATGGAACCCTCACGCCGGATTGTCCCCATGCAAACACGACCCGTCGCAGTCCGCCGGGCGCCTTGACGCCGACCAGCATTGCCGGAAGGACGCCCGACCAACGAAGTCGCATCGCGCTCACCAACCCCGGTTCGTCCACGTGAATCACCAGCGTGCCGCGCTCGGCCGCCGCCACCCGGCAGCGCGAACGAAACTCGTCATCGACGACGGCCGCCAGCGCGCCAGCCGCCGCTCTCGACGCCGCGAACTCTCCTTGTTCCAACCCGTTTGCGAGTCCCGCCACCAGCGCGCCCGCTTCGCGCACGCGATTTCGACGTGTGCGGTTTCTCATCACCCAAGACAGTCGATCATCCCCGGCGGTCATGGATTCACTCGACGCACCAATGGACTCATCGCGATACGGCACGATCATGCGGACACGAGGTTCACCGGCATGACCACATGCGAAAACTCTTTGCCCATGCGGACGATCCCCGGTCGGTTCGGCTCTTTCAGGGCCAGAACGAATTCCTCGGCCGACGTCACGCGAAGCACGTCCATCAGAAACACTGGATTGAATCCGATGTCGATCGTATCGCCGGAGAATCGAATCGGCAGCGAAATCGTCGCCTCGCCCTGTTCGGGCGCGCGGCTGGAAAGCGTCAATTCTCCGTCCGCAAACGACAATCGGACGCCCTTGGATTCTTCGTTGGTCAGAAGGGCCGCTCGCTTGAGCGCCCCGTGAAACTCGGCCGTGTTGAGTGTCACCTCCCGGTCGCAATCGTTCGGGATGACATCCTGATATTTCGGAAAATGCCCCTCAACCAGCGAGGTGCTGAGCGTTTCGCGCCCCACGCGCAGGAGAATCTGATTGGCGGCGATCTTGACTTGAACCGTCGCCGCGGGTTCCGCCGGCAAGCGGGCGAACAGCGTCATGGCCCGGGTCGGGACAATCGCCTGGGGGATCGCCTTGCTGTGCGTTCGTTTGATTTTTGACCGACCGACGGACAACCGCCGCCCGTCCGTCGCTGCCATGGTCAGTTGCTCGTCGTTGATTTCCCAGAGGATGCCATTGATGGCGTAACGTGTGCTCTCGCGGGCCGCTGCGAAGGCCGTCCATTCAATCAGCCGGCGAAGCTCCGCGTGATCGATGCGAAAGTCCGGCTCACCCTGCATGTCGGGCACCGGTGGAAAATCGCTCGTCGCCTGTGTGTTGATCCGAAAATGGCTGCCCGCGCCGCGAATGTGCAGGTAATTCTGCGCCACCTCCGCGGACAGAACCTCGTCGCTGCACTCGCGAACAATCCTCGCCAGCGTATCGGCCACCACCAAGGTCTCGCCCGGCTTATCCACCTCCACCTGGGTGACGCCCCATCGAAGCCCGACTTCGAGATCGGTGGCCGAAGCGATCAACACATCAGCGGTCGCCTCAAGGCGAACACACTTGAGGATTTCCTTGGGCGTTCGCACGGCCGCCACGCCGCACGCCGCCGACAGGGCGTCCGCCATTTCCTGCCGATTGAATCGAAGCTTCATGACTTGACGCTTCCTTCCTTGCTAGCGATTACCCGCGTCGTGATATCTTTGGTTTGATCTAAAACCAACCATAACAGCATGTCCTGTGAAACCGGTGTCATGCACCGTCGGGGCGTTGCCGGCCGGTCGAGTTTCGCTGTCCCCGCCGGTCCGACGGAACAACGGTCTAAAAAACAACGCTTGTGAACAAAGTTGTCGGCCGCGCCGGATCATCCAACGGAAGTGACGCTCTTGCGCCAGCCGCCTGTCAACAAAGCGGGATGATTCACAGCCCTGAAAACGACCTTGCCGACAGGGCAAAACTCAAACCAACATTGTCGATTCCGAAGGTCGAATCGTCAAGCGAAAAGCAGTTCTCCAGATCCTTCAAGGCGATAACTCGCGAACCATATCCACGGTGATTCGTCCGCCGTTGCGCTGTGCGGCCGCATCCAGCGTTGTCAGGGCGTTTTCCAGATCGCCGCCTCCGGTCGTAATGCGTTGCGCCAGTTGATGTAACGCTTCGCCCGGCGCCTCGATGCACCGCCCGCGCGCTTTTAGTTCCAGGATCGCCAGGCGCGTCTCGAAGCAGGGTAAATCGAGCGCGACCACCAGCCCGGCTGAAAACCGACTAACGAGCCGCGCCTCGAGCCCCGCGATATCTCCGAGCGGTCGATCGGCGGCTGCGATCACTTGCCGTCCGGCGGCCAACATCGCATTGATGGTGTGAAAAAGCTCCTCCTGGCTCCGATCGCGACCCGCAAAGCCACCGACGTCGTCAATCGCCAGCAAATCCGCGTGGCGAAAACGGTCGCGAAACGCTTGAAGCGATTCCGATTCGAAGGCCTCAATAAAGCTAGCAATAAACCCTTCCGCTGGAACATATCGACACACGACGGACGGGTTGCGTTCAGTTGCTCGGTGGCAGATTGCCTGAAGCAGGTGAGTCTTTCCCAGACCTCCAGCACCGTGAACCAACAGGGGGTTATACGTCTTCCCCGGATCGTCCGCCGCCGCCAACGCCGCCGCATGGGCCATGCGATTGCAAGTCCCGACAGCGAAGGACTCCAACACAAAACCCGGGTTCAGCCGAACCTCATTCGCTCCCGGCTCGTCGGACGTGGTCGTGGGTGTTGTGTCCGCAACGAACGCGACTGACACAAGTCGGCCAATGACCGCCTGCGCCGCGGCAACGAACGCCGACCGGCATTGGCGCTCCAGATATCGCGTTTGGGCGTCGTTTCGCGTGCGAATCTCAAGCAGCCCACGTTCCAGTCGGAGCGGCTCCAGTTCGGCAAACCACGCGCGAACCAAGTCGGGATGACGATGTTTCACGTCGTCGAGGAGGTCGTTCCAAATCGCTTTCGTGATACCGGTCATCGCAATTCCGTGGAGCATTTAACGATTGAACCAAGAGACGGTGCCGGATTGCGTCGTAACCAATGCAATGGAAACGGTTTATGAATGATTCGGCGATCCGTTCCGCCGCGATCTTATTGTACTCGAAGTCCGCCGAAACGCCAATGTTGAATGCCCGCGCCGCGTCTCTATGATACGACCAGTGGACAGGGAAGGCGTTGCATCCGTGCGCGACGCGCCATGGAAGGCCCGATCGAGACCCACCGTGACCAAACCACCGACCGATCAATTGACGCTGGAGTTTGCACCCGATGCCCAAGCCGCCGATGGAGAGATCGTGAAATCGAATCGCTCAAAGAAAAAGTCCTCGCTTCCCGACCCGAGAGCACTGGTTCACGCGAAGCCTGATCTCGATGCTGACGCATCGAATGAAAGTGAAGATTCGCCGCGCGGCAAGAGCAAACCCAAGCGAGGCCTCACCGCCGAGGCCATGGCCAAGCAGCAGCGCGAGATTTCCATCTCCGAATTCTTCGCCAAGAATCGCCACCTGCTCGGCTTCGACAACAAGCGAAAGGCCCTGCTCACGACCGTCAAGGAAGCGGTGGACAACAGTCTCGACGCCTGCGAAGAGGCCGGCATCCTTCCCGATATCGAGATCACCATCAAGCAGACCGATGCCGATCGCTTCCGCGTGACCATTCGCGACAACGGCCCGGGCATCGTCAAGCAGCAGATTCCCAACGTCTTCGGCAAGCTGCTCTATGGATCGAAGTTTCACCGGCTGAAGATGTCGCGCGGACAGCAAGGCATCGGCATCAGCGCGGCCGGCATGTACGGACTCATCACAACGGGCAAACCGATTCGCATCGTGAGCCGCACCGGGCCCAAAGCAGTCGCTCATCTGTACATCCTCGCCATCGATACCAAAAAGAACCGGCCCGACATCATCGACGAGCAGAATGCCGATGTGGACTGGCCACATGGGACAGAGGTGAGCATCGAACTCGAGGCATCCTACAACAAAGGCCGACAGAGCGTCGATGAATACCTGGAACTCACCGCCATCGCCAACCCGCACGCGCGCTTCATCTATCATCCGCCGGAGGGCTCGCCGGTCGAACTGCCGCGCGGCATCGAACAGCTCCCCGCCGAAACGAAGGAGATCAAACCGCACCCCTACGGAATCGAACTTGGCACGTTGATGAAGATGCTCAAGGAATCCACCGCAACCAAACTCGGCGGGTTCCTCGCCAGCGAGTTTTCGCGGGTCAGCCCGGCCATTGCGAAGCAGATCTGTATCGCCGCCGGCGCGACGCCGCACACCTGGGTCAACTCCGTAGCGCCGCCAACAGCGGAGAAGCTCTATCAGGCATTGCAGGCCGCGAAGCTCAAGGCGCCGTCCACCGACTGCCTCGCGCCGATGGGGGCCGAGGCGATCCTGACCGGACTGCTCAAGGGCATCAAGGCTGAGTTCTACACCGCCAGCACCCGCCCGCCCGCCGTCTATCGCGGAAACCCGTTTCAGATCGAGGTCGGCCTCGCGTACGGCGGCGAACTCGGCATGGACAAGCACGACGAGCACCTCGACGACGCCGTGGCCGCGAGCAACGGCAACGGCAAATCCGACGATGCCGAAGTGTCATCGCGTGTCATCCGTTTCGCCAACCGCGTGCCGCTGCTCTATCAGCAGAGTTCCTGCTGCCTTTTCAAATCCGTCGTCGAGACCAAGTGGAACAACTATGCCATTCCGCAGTCGGGCGGATCGGTGCCGCGCGCCCCGATGGTGATCCTCATCCACATGGCCAGCGTGTGGGTCCCGTTCATCTCCGAAGGCAAGGAGGCCATCGCCGACTACGACGAAATCCGCAAGGAGGTCAAGCTTGCCATCGCCGAGTGCGGGCGTCGGCTGGCGACGCTGCTGCGCCGCAAGCGAACCCGGGCCGACTACTCCAAGCGCCGCGACGTCTTCACGCGATACATTGATGAAGTGGTCGAGTCGGTGCGGTCACTGGCGGTCATCAACAAGGAAGACTTCCGCAAGGCCCTCGTCGACCTCGCGCAGAACTACACCGCCCAGGCCGACATGGAGTTCGACGAACACGGCAAGGTCGTGAGGCGAGCCGCGAACTTCAGTTCGCACGGACCGTCCGACCAGCGAGCCGCGGGCTTGAGCCCGCGCGACCCCGCCTCCCCCCTTGCCAAGGGGGGACAAAAGGGGGGTCTTCCTCAAACGGCGAACGCCAACGCTCGTAAACCCGGCAACGACCTGGGCCTCGCCGACACCATCGTCGTCGATCGCACCGCCGACGCCCCGCCGCCGAGCACGCTGTTTGAGGCCAGACCGGCCAAAACGCCCAAGCGGAGAAAATAGGCTTGCACGGCAGAGTCGCTGGGTTATGATACGAACATCATCCGAACAAGGAGGTCGGGACATTGAGCGGCACGGTGGGTGATTGCAAGCGACTGATCCGCGTCACGGCGGGCAACCTGCGCAACAACAGCATCTCCATCGCCGGTCATTACGACTTTTTCCCTCCCGACTGCATCGGTCCGCCGAAGAAATCGCGGACTGGCAAGACGCGACCCATCGAAATCGTCCTGGACGGCTTGAACAAAACCGTCGAGACAGACATCGGCACCGATGCCAAAACCGGCAAGCCGCGACGCATACTTCGTGGCAGGTGGTGGGCTAGGGAGTTTTTCCAGCATCACCGAATCCAGTCGGACGACGTGCTCTATTTGGAAAAGATCGCAACCAGACAATACCGATTGAGTCAGAAGAGCAAGCGCTGTCGAGCAACCAAGGCCGCGATTCCGTTATTCGATAAAGCGCTCTCTAGCCAAAAATTGGGTCGCAACCCCCCAATTACGTTTGTGGACCTGTTCGCCGGTATTGGCGGGATGCGGCTTGGCTTCGAGGGGGCAGGTGCGCGCTGCGTCTTTTCTTGCGAATGGGACAAGCACGCCCAAAAAACTTACGAGGCTAATTTCGGAGAAAAACCAGCTGGCGATATTCGACAGCTCGACCCAGAGAGCATTCCTGACCATGATGTCCTTGTCGCCGGATTCCCTTGCCAGCCGTTCAGCATTGCAGGAGTAAGCAAGAAGAACGCACTTGGCCAGGCTCATGGGTTTCGATGCAATACTCAGGGTACTTTGTTTTTTGACCTCGCGCGGATCATCGAAGCCAAACAGCCGCAGGCTTTTTTGCTGGAGAATGTCAAGAACCTCCAGCGGCATGATCAAGGGAGGACATTTTCTACGATTATGAGAGTTCTCGAGCAAGAACTCGGATACGATGTGACGTACCGTGTGCTAGATGCGAAGATTGTCGTCCCGCAGCATCGTGAGCGAATTTTCATTGTTGGATTTAGATCACCGCGACTCTTCGAGCTACCAGATAAGGCGAGTTTTTTGAAATACCGCGTAGCGTCGACTTTGGGTGACATCCTCGAGCGAAACGTCCTTCAGCAATACACGTTGACGGACCATCTTTGGAACTACCTACAAAATTACGCCGAAAAACACAGACGCGCCGGAAACGGGTTTGGCTTCGGTCTCGTTGGGAAGTCGGACACGACGAGAACCCTCAGCGCGCGCTACTATAAGGACGGGAGCGAAATCCTAGTTCGCCAGGTCGGTCGCAATCCGCGACGACTTACTCCGCGCGAGTGCGCGAGGCTGATGGGTTTTCCAGATTCATTCCGCATCCCTGTGAGTGATACGCAAGCGTATCGACAATTTGGCAATTCCGTGGCGGTACCCCTGATTCATGCAATAGCGGAGAGGATCATCAAGGCAACGGCTTCTAAGCGCAACGCTACTCGAAATGGACAACAATTCCGCCTTCGCTTCGCATCATGTCAATAACCGAACTGGAAATCCTAGCTGAGTTGAAGGACGAGGTTAGACGACGACTACCCTCGGGAAAAACGGTTTTTGAGCAGGCGAGGGACCAAGAACTTGGCGACCGTGCGGCGAATGCGAAATGGATCAAGCTGCATTTCAGCCAGCTTGTAGAGCAAATACAGAGTACAGCGTACAAGGTCTATCTCGAAGCCGAACGTCCGGCGGTAGCGGAGGCAATTCGCGCCGTGTTCGTACCCCTTTTGTCTGAACAGCCGAGTATTGACGAGTTTTTTGGATTGTTTCGAGACTTCTTTCACGCATTCGATCGATTATTCCTTGGACTTACTCAAGGGCGCAGACCAAGAGCGGGAAAGGCCTTTGAGCACGTAATCAAGTTACTTTTTACAACCCTTGAGTATCCCTACACGCCTCAAGCAATCATTAGGCTCTGTCTCAAAACGTCCTGTTTTGCCGAAGTATCTCCCTAACGACAGG
>CAZAMB010000036.1:0-9436 GCA_964486335.1 uncultured Phycisphaera sp.
CAAGTATCCCACACCGGAGAACACGCTCATAGTTTCTTCAGCCCGCGCGGCCCCGTCGCCGTTCCTCTTACAAAGACGGACCACAGGGTGTCCGTCTCGCCTTTCGAAAACATCAATCCCAGCGAGCCGCGGGCTTTAGCCCGCGCGGCCCTCCAACCGGTGCAACCCGCGCTCGGCCGTCACCTCACCAAGGCGGACCACAGGAGGTCTGCTTCCGCTCGGCAAAAAACTCAACCCCATCGAGCCGCGAACGCTTGCCCTCTACGCACAGCGTCAAGGGTCAGCCCGCGCGGACGTGCGGTGTTCCCAAGACTTTCGACACCTGCTCTTTGGACCCCGTCAGGGGTCAAGGAATGTTGCCACGGGTGAAGCGAAGCGCAACCCTTGGTCGTCGTCGTTAAAAAATCCCGCCCCGCAGTGGGCGGAGGAAACAACTCGATCGATGCGGGACGGACACCGTTGTGCCGCCCGCGCGGCACCGGTTTCCAACCGGTGCAACTTTCGACCCGCCTCCACGCGCGACCCCGTCGCCAAACCCTTTACCGTGGCGGACCACAGGGTGTCCGTCTCGCCTTTCGAAAACATCAATCCCAGCGAGCCGCGGGCTTTAGCCCGCGCGGCCCTCCAACCGGTGCAACCCGCGCTCGGCCGTCACCTCACCAAGGCGGACCACAGGAGGTCTGCTTCCGCTCGGCAAAAAACTCAACCCCATCGAGCCGCGAACGCTTGCCCTCTACGCACAGCGTCAAGGGTCAGCCCGCGCGGACGTGCGGTGTTCCCAAGACTTTCGACACCTGCTCTTTGGACCCCGTCAGGGGTCAAGGAATGTTGCCACGGGTGAAGCGAAGCGCAACCCTTGGTCGTCGTCGTAAAAAGAACCCGCCCCGCAGTGGGCGGAGGAAACAACTCGATCGATGCGAGACGGACGCCTTTGTGCCACCCGCGCGACCCCGAAGCACAATGGAACCCACGGAGTTCGTGGTTCGACCAGCGCCGATCGGGCAGGTCAACTTGCGTTCCTGACTTAGAAATGTTCTATATATGGATAGGTTCCAGTCCGACAATTAACGTGCGTGACTCCGCGTGGAGTCACGATTTCTCTCGATTCCGCGCCGACGGATCGAGGTGACGCGGACTTGCGTTTCGGCGCGTCCTATTTAGGAAAAATGTATGCAAAGAAAAGCAGGGTTGACCGTATTGGTGGTAGCTCTGGCCGGCGGTTTCGTCCGCGCCGACGCCGTCCTGGATTGGAATGAGATTCTGCTCAACGCAATTCGAACCGACAGCACCGCCCCGCCCCGCGCGGCCCGCGCGATGGCCATCTTGCACATCGCGGTCTACGATGCCGTCAACGGCATCAATCCAACCCACGAATCATACCACGTTGATCCCGCGGCCCCGACCGGTGCTTCTCCAGAGGCAGCCGTGGCGGCGGCCTCCCACGCCGTTCTCGTCGCTCTATTCCCGGCTCAACAAGCAACGTTGGACGAAGCCTATGACAACTCCCTCAACGCCATCGCCGACGGATCATCGAAGAACGATGGGATCGAGTGGGGTCAAACGGTTTCCGCCGCTGTGTTGGCCCTGCGCGCCAACGACCACTCCTCGGACTCCGTGGCCTACACTCCGGGAACCGAACCTGGCGAATGGCAGCCGACTCCGCCCGCATTCGCCGCCGCCGCGCTACCGCAATGGCCGATGGTAACTCCATTTGCCATGACCAGGGGTTCGCAGTTTCGACAGGGCGGTCCTCCAGCTCTCGACAGTGCCGAATACGCCGCCGCTTTCAATGAAGTGAAGGACATGGGTGGCGCCGTTAGCGCTACGCGCACCCCCGACCAAACCGAAGTCGCACAGTTCTGGGTGAACGGTCCGGGTACGGCTACGCCCCCGGGGCATTGGAACTCGATTGCCCAGCTCATCGCCGAACAACAAGGCAACACGCTGGCCGAAAACGCGAGACTGTTCGCGCTGATGAACATCGCCCTCGCCGACGCCGCCATCTCCGCATGGGACAACAAGTATGCCTACAACGACTGGCGACCGGTGACCGCGATTCCCGCTGCTGACACCGACGGAAATGATGCCACCGAAGCGGACCCCGATTGGCTGCCTTTGATCCCTACGCCCCCCTTTCCCGATTACACGTCCGGCCACAGCACCTTCAGCGCTGCGGCCTCGACGGTGCTCGCGCGATATTACGGCCGCGACGACATCGCGTTTCAAACCAGCAGCGACGGCCTGCCCGATGTGACCCGATCGTACACCAGCTTCTCCCAAGCCGCTGACGAAAGCGGGAAGAGCCGCATCTACGGCGGCATTCATTGGGAATTTTCCAACGCCGACGCCCTTCGCGGCGGGCGCGATCTGGGCGACTATGTCTACGACAACTACCTCAAGCCCGTTGCCGTTCGACCTCGTCCGTTTAGTGGAATCTGCGGAGCGCTGGGCTTCCCCAGTCTCGCATTGATGTTCACTCTGACGCTTGGTCTTCGTTGGATGCCCCGGCGTCGCAATTAATAGGAGCTGAGGCACCCTCACTCTGGAGGTAAACTCTCGGGCGATTCGTTCAAGACAGCGTTTACACTAACGCTGCCGAAGAACCACTTTTGCGCCCCGAAAGTACGCACGGGAGCACAACAAACGCCTCGCGATGACCACCTCTTGCCCCTTTGGACACGCGGCGAAAATAGCGCCCTCGCCGCGTTGATTTCACTAATGCACAATGTGACCATTCATCCGATACCCCAAGATCATGTGGTGCCCAACGCCAGCTAACCCATATCTCGTTAAACGTGGCAAACAAGGAGTGAAAAAGATAATCCAAAAAAAGCTTGACGTTTGGTTTGCGTTCGGTTACCATTTACCAAACACGACGCCACGGTCGTTTCGGCGCGTGAACGAGAAAGGGCCACGGATGAGCCGCAAAACAAATCAATTGTTGAATGAGTCTCATCGCCGCAACGATATTGTCGGCGCGGATTCGCCGGTTTGCGTATTCGGTCCGGGGGGCGCGTATTGCACGGGGTTGGTTTCCGCGCGGGCGAGCCGTGGCGCGGCACCGACACTCGCGCACGTGACGCTCTCCCCGGGTTGGGTGCGGCAAGCCCTCTTGACGGCGGCGGGATGTGTTTGGAATGATCGGGTCGCCGCGTTGGCGCGGGCCGGCCGATTGGAAACGGAGCGGCTCGTCGCGCTTGGCCGCCTGGCGCTTCGTGGTCTGATTCCGCCGGTCCTGCTGGGGCCCGGCGCACTCACCAGATGGTTGGAGCAAAGAAATGGCGAGAACGAAACAGAACGTCACCGACGAGTCGCTGTGCCTGACCCCGCGGCAGCTCGAGATCCTTACGCTGATCCGCGACGGTCGGCGGCGCGACGGCTACTGTCCGACGCTTCAGGAAATCGCCGACGAGCTCGGCATCAGCAAAATCACCGTGTTCGAACACGTCGAGGCGCTGCTGCGAAAAGGGCTGCTTACGCGGCGGTCGAACAGGGCACGCTCTTTGGAGCTGACGGCATCGGCCTCGCTGCCGGATGAACGTTCGACGCTATTGCCGATGGTCGGCCGGATCGCGGCGGGATGCCCGATCGAAGCCGTCGAGTCGGACGAAACGGTCGATCTCGAGCAACTGTTTACCAGTCGACACCCGGTGGGCGTTCTGACCGTGGTCGGCGACAGCATGATCGAGGAGCAGATTCGCGAGGGCGATCTGGTTGTCTACGAACGGCGCTCCAATCCCCGCAACGGTGACACAGTCGTGGCACTTCTTGACGGCGAGGAAGCCACGCTCAAAAAGTTCTATCGTGAAAAGGGCCGAGTTCGACTGCAACCGGCAAATCCGAAATATCAACCCATCTACGTCACCGATGTTGATGTTCAAGGCGTCGTCATCGGCGTCATCCGACGATATTAGCCGCCATAGAATATCCCAAGGTTTTGGCTCAGTTTGACTCTAACAGCCCAATGAGCTCTTCAACCGACCATTGGTGATCCGCCAACCCGGCCCTGGCCGCTGGCGTCGTTTCCAAGCTCATGTGCCTGCGGAAGGAGAAACTCCGTTACACGACGACGGCAGTTGTCTCACTTTGATTGAAGCAAATCACGAAACGATCGACGGTCCTGATGATTCGTTCATGAGTTGAGTGCAGGAATCGGCTTCATGGCTCGCGCGCGCAGTCGCCGGTGAAGGTGAAGTGCTCGCCGCCGTCGATCATTTCGAAGTCGGTGATCTGGATGGCGTCGAGGTCGCGCGGGCCGAGGAGGCCGTCCCACTTGGCGGCGGTGAAGCGGTCGCTCTGGGCCGTGAGGGCGACGTTGCCAGCGTCGGCAAGGAACATGCCGTATTTCTGCAACGCGCGGGCGACGACACGCGCACCAATTGATGGAAGCGAATCGAGCGGAAAGTCGGCTCGAAGCCGGAAACGAGCGCCGTAAGGCGGGGCGTCGGCCGATCCGCCGGTCGCACCCGTCGAATGAGTGGCCGGGTGGACGTAAACGCGGTGGCGGATTCGGGCGTTGGGCAGAATGAAGCGAATGGCGTGGTCGATTTCGCCGCCGGCGACTTCGTCGGCGGAGAAGAGGAGCGGTGCGATCGGAAATCCGGCGGCGTCGGCACTGGTGCAGTCCCGGCCTCGGCCCGTCGGCCCGTATGCACGGGTCATGTCCCAAACGGCAAGGCAACCGCCGAAGAACTGATTGTCGACGATGTTCGCCCGCCACATTTCATAGAGGCGCCCGGCTGTGCGATCGACGACGATCAGGTGGCAGTCGCCATCGCTTTCGCAACGGTAGCCCGACTCGCCTTCGAGCGCCCCCACCGCCGGAACGGGGATGGGATCGAGATCGCAATCGGGACCAAACCAATCGTCGGTCGGAGTGAAAGCCAACGCCGGATCTGATCCGTCGGTTTGCAGCACTTCGATGGAAAAGTCGATCTGCATCCGGCCGAATCCGAATCCGCCGTTGTCGGCCAGCCAAGCGATGACCGCCTCGGATTCGGCGTCGAACGGTGCAGCGGCCACATCCTGATACCAGACGGCGGTGTCGGGAAAATACCGGTCGGCAGAGGTCAAACCGGGTCCACCGTTGTTACCTACGTCAGGCGTGTGATTGTCATTGGTGTTGTCGTCGGTTGCTCCGTTGTTCGGCGCGGCGTTGTCGTTGTCCATGGCCTGGCCGGTGATCGCGGGCCGGCAACCGACCGCACACATCAGCAACCCCATGACCGCCGGAATGGTTCTCATCATTGCCTTTTGTTGCATGATCAATTCATGATCTCCTCGGCGTTTGAATCAACGTTTCGCGGAACACGGCGACCGTCGCGCCTTCAACAGATTATCGACTCAGATTGACATCGGAGCGAATCCACCAATCGGTTTGACGGGCGCGGCTCTGAAAAAAGAGGCGAACTTTACCAGTGCGCAAGTCTGGGTCCGGCTTGACGAGACGGACCGCGCGGTTATGGTCGGATTCCGGAGTACCAAAGAGATCACTCACGGTATAACGCTCTTGTCGTCTGAGGATTCAACATGCGAACACGACTGATCGCCGGCAACTGGAAGATGCATAAGACGCTTACCGAAGCGCGGGAACTGGTGAGCGCCATCCGGGCAGGACTGGAAGGCAACGCGAAAACCGTCGCCGTCGATGTGGTCATCTGCCCGCCCGTTCAACTCTTGTTTCCGATGGCCAAGGCGATCGCGGGGTCGCGCATCCGGTTGGGCGCCCAAAATGCTCATTTTGAATCGCACGGCGCGTTTACCGGCGAAGTGTCGGTCGCGATGCTCAAAGACACCGGCTGTTCGCATATCATCATCGGCCATAGCGAAAGACGGCAGCTCTTTCACGAGGATGATGTGCTTATCGCCAAGAAGGTTCGAGCCGTGCTCGACGGCGGACTCACCGTGATCTTCTGTGTCGGTGAGACCCTGGAAGAGCGGCAAAGCGACCGAACACGGCAGGTGGTGGAACGGCAGCTCGATGCGGTGGTCAGACCCGATTTGGCGCTGGAGCGCTTTGTGGTCGCCTATGAGCCAGTTTGGGCGATCGGCACCGGCCAAACGGCAAGCCCTCAGCAGGCCCAGGAAGTCCATGCCTTTATTCGCGGCAAGTTGGCATCGGCGGCTGGCACGGGTCGGGCCGCGGGGATTCGGATTCTTTATGGCGGGAGCGTGAAGCCCGGCAATGCGGCCAGCTTGCTTTCGCAGGCGGATATCGACGGCGCCTTGGTCGGCGGAGCTTGTTTGGCGGCGGAGGACTTTCTCGGTATCATTGCGGCCGCGGTCGGGTAATCGACATCGAACCCGCACGGACCGCGGCGCGGCGTTTGGCGCGTCGAACCTGGGTCGATTTGCGTGGGTCGATTGGAATCCGCGCTGGGCGTTTGGCGGAATGACTATGTTGGCAACAATGTCTTGGACGCAGTGGCTTCTAGCCGTGACGATTATCGGCATCTGTCTGTTACTTATGCTGGTCATCCTGCTTCAGAGGGGTCGCGGCGGCGGTGTGGCCGGCGCGTTCGGTGGCGGTGGCGGATCGGGTGCGTTTGGCGCGAAAACGGGTGACGTTTTCACGTGGATCACGGTCGTCGTTGCCGCCGTTTTTGTCGGTCTCGCCGTGTTCGCCAATTATGCCTTCGATGAGTCCCGACTGCCGACCGTGGCGGAGACGACTCTCCCGGGAACCGCGGAAGAAGGTGCCCCTGCGGAAACGACGAAGATCTTCCCCATCAAGATGGGTGAAGACGGCGAGATGCTTCCGATCAATCTTGATTCGATCGAGATCAAGCCGACGGACGCCGCGCCGGTGGAAGAGAAGTCTTCCGCTCCGGTTGAACCAGCCGACAAACCTGTGTCCGACCCCAATGGCGAAAAGCCGGCCGACGGTGACGCAGCCCCAACCGCGGATGAATCCGCGAAGACCGGCGAAGAAAAACCGGCGACGCCATGATCCTGTCGATGACGGGCTACGGCGCGGCCAAGGCCGATCGGGCCGGCGTCTCGTACGCCCTTGAAGTCCGAAGCGTCAACAATCGGTATCTCAAAATCACGATCAAGCTGCCGGATCATCTTCAGTTTGCTGAAACTGAGATCGACCGCCTGGTGCGGACTCGGCTGGCTCGCGGGACGGTGGCGCTTACGTTTCGCAAACGCGGTGACGCCTCATCCGTCTCGCAATCACTGAATCAGGCCGTCCTGCGGCAATATGTCGAAACCCTTTCCCGTGCCGCGGCTTCTGCTGAGGCGCCAACTGTAGTCGATCTCGCTTCCGTGGCCTTGCTTCCCGGAGTGATCGACGCCGGCGAGGCCGACGATGCCGAAAAACAACAACTGCTCGAAACACTGCTCGATGTCACGAGCCGTGCGATCGACGGCGTGATCGCCATGCGAACGGACGAGGGGCGGGCCCTGCGCGCCGACCTCGACATGAACTGCGCGGCCATTCGCGCCGAGCTGGACGCCGTGGCCGAACGATCGCCGGCCGTCGTCGAGGAATACCACGAGCGTCTGCGCACGCGCGTCGCGACGCTGATGCGGGCCGGCGGATTTGAACTGGCCGCGGACGGGCTTGCACGGGAAGTCGCCATATTTGCGGAACGTTGCGACATCAGCGAGGAACTCAGCCGACTCCGTTCACACCTCGATCAGTTCCGAGATCTTTGCGATCGCGGAGAGCAGGTTGGTCGCACGCTGGATTTTCTCGCGCAGGAGTTTCTCCGCGAAGCCAACACGATCGCGTCGAAAAGCAACGATGCGAAGATCGGCCGGTGCGTCGTGCAGATCAAGACGCTCATTGATCGGGTGAAAGAACAGGTTCAGAACGTTGAATGAGGCCCCGATTGGCGGGTTGTTTACTTCCCTGATGAAGATCGTCGGCGGACCGCATGTAGCGCCGCTTCGGTAGAGCCCATAACCGTGCGCTCCAAGAGCCGCCGGGATTCGGGCCGAATGGGACTCAACACCATGCCCTCCAAAGGTCGGTTGATTGTCATCAGTGGACCGTCGGGCGCGGGCAAGACGTCCATCTGCAATCGACTGCTTGCGGAATTGCCCGATGCGGTGTGGAGTGTATCGGCAACGACGCGACCGCCGCGCCCGGGTGACCAGCCCGGGGTCACGTATTTGTTCCTTTCTCGCGATGAGTTTCTGCGCCGGGAAAGCGCCGGTGATTTTCTCGAGAGCGCGGAATACGTCGGTCATCGCTACGGCACGCCCCGTGCCCCGGTGGAGCAAGCCATCCTTGCCGGCCGAAACGTCATCCTGGAGATTGACGTGCAAGGCGGCATCCAGATCTTTCAAAAGATGCCTGATTCCTTGAGGATTTTCATTCTCCCACCCGACATGGAATCGCTGCGTGCGCGGCTGGAAGGTCGCAAGACCGAGGCGGACGAACAGCTCCGCCGGCGTCTCGAAAAAGCAGACGGGGAAATCGCCGCCGCCCGCGACAGCGGAGCGTACAGCCATTTCGTCGTCAACGACGTCCTGGACCATTCCGTTCGCCAGATTATCGAGCTCATCATGGGAAGTTGACTTGGAATGACGTGCATTCGATTCGCATGGCAAAGGAGTCTGACGGGCCATCTCTTAACGTTCGGCCGGCAACCGCAGGGGTTTACCGAATCTAAAGGCTCGCCGGACATTCGATTTGACAGGCGCGAAGCGATACCGTTTACTGCCCATCCGAGAGCGGGGCGTAGCGCAGTCTGGTTAGCGCGCTTGACTGGGGGTCAAGAGGTCGCTGGTTCGAATCCAGTCGCCCCGATGTGACATGAACAAGGCTAATAGCGTGACTAAGACGCAAACCCAACGTCAATGAGGTGGTCAGACGAATCGATCACCTTCTTTTGCCATCCCTGGGTCGTCAAGCAAAGCTCATTGTCAGATTCGTGATCCTCTCGTTGGTCCCAGCCGACCGTTCGAGCCGATTGTTCATTCCTACGTTGTCGGCCGGTTGAGGGGCCGGCGTAATCGAACCGGGTCCGAGCGAGTGCCCTCAGGCTATTGGCCAAACCAGAACTATCGGACGTGAGGTCGGACATGGATGGGTGCGCTGAGCGGCTTGTCGCCGGATCACAAACACCGTGCTAACGCCCTACCGTCGTAGACCATTGCAAAGAACGGAGGAGGAGGGATTCGAACCCCCGACACGGTTGCCCGTGTAACGGTTTTCAAGACCGTCGCCTTCAGCCGCTCGGCCACTCCTCCGAAACCGGGCGCGCATGCCGCCCACGGTGTTGTGCGTGAATTGTACGCGAAGTCCGGGACAGGCCCAAGCGCAGGGGCGCCGATAAAGACCGTTCAATCACTCTTTTTAGGAACGCAGGAAGTCGTACCCGATCGGCGCCGGCCGAACTATGAACTCCGTGGATTCCCTTACGCTGCGGGGCCGCGCGGGCTAAAGAAACTATGAGCGTGTTCTCCGGTGTGGGATACTTGA
>CAZAMB010000037.1:0-8906 GCA_964486335.1 uncultured Phycisphaera sp.
CCGTCGTCGCGCCGCCCTTGACACCGACACGCTCATGGAAGCCCGCGGCTCGCTAGGACTGGATGAAGGCTGCGCTCGTGTAGTGTCTCAGAAGAAATCCACCGTGTGTCGTCGGGCACAATGGAGCGATTTCGGCGTTTGCGGGTCCGCGCGGGCTGAAGCCCGCGGCTCGCTAGGACTGGATGAAGGCTGCGCTAGTGTATTGTCTCAGAAGAAATCCATCGTGTGTCGTCGGGCACAATGGAGCGATTTCGGCGTTCGCGGGTCCGCGCGGGCTGAAGCCCGCGGCTCGCTAGGACTGGATGAAGGCTGCGCTAGACGGGTTTGAAGTGTTCGAAGGATTGGCGGCAAGCGTTACAATAGTGGATTGAGCGGCAGAGGGTGGGGCCGAAGAGGGATTCGAGGTTTGTGTCGGATGAGTCGCAATAGGGACAGGTTGTTTGTTCGAGGTTGGGCGTGGTTGACGCGCCGCAGGCGCGGCCGGGCGGGGCGAGTCCGAACTCCTTGAGTTTTCGTCGGCCCTCCGGCGTGATGCGATCGGACGACCACGGGGGATCGAACACGACGTTGACTTCTATTTGCGTTTCGTCGATTCGGCGGACGGCGGCCGCGATGTTTTCGCGGATCATGTCGAGGGCGGGGCAGCCGACGAACGTCGGCGTCATGTCGATGGTCACTCGGCGATCGTCGATTCGCACGTTCGCGATGATGCCCATCTCGACGATGTTGATGACCGGGATTTCGGGGTCGGTCACGGATTCCAGGGCGCGCCAAACGGCGGCGAGACGGGCATCGCCGATTGTCGATTGACGATTGGCGATTGGCGATGGAGCCTCGTTTGTGGATCGGAAGGCGTTTGATTGTGTTCCGGTGTTGACCTCCGCTGGGCCTACCGTTTCGGCGTCTCGACGTTTTGCCGTTTCTGCGTTTTGAGGTTTTGACGTTCCGTTCACCATTTCGCGGTCGGATCGATGTTGTAGACGAGCTGAAGCCCGTCGAGGAGTTGCTTGAGGGCGGCGGGGTGACGCCCGAAACGACCGCCGTACACGGGCTGCGCAGATGTCGGGACAGTCAGCCCGGCTTCTTTGAGCACGGGGGCCACCGCGGACTCCCATTGATTCTGCAATTCGTTTTCTCGCGGACAGATTCCGGACTGGGCGAGCGTTTCGTCGAATTCGCTCGGCTCGAACAGGCCGAGGGCGTGGGGATAGGCGATGTTCAGCGCGGCCTGCATGATTCGACGGCTTTCGTCCGTGGCGCTGCCCAAACGAAGAACCCAGTTGCGGCCGTGCATCAGGTGGTATTTTTCCTCGCCGCGAAGTTTTGTGGCGAGTTGCGCGAGCGGGGTGAGCGAGCTCTCGACGAAGGCCGCGAGTCGGACTGTTTCGGCGGCGTCGTAGAGGAACTGGCGGAGAATGCTGAAGCCCCAGTCGTTCTTGGGCAGGCAGACGAGGGCGGCGCAGCGGAAATCGCGCGGCTTGCGCCCGAAGGCGAGGGTGTCGGGGTCGCGCTCGCCGAGTTCGTGAAGCATTTGATAGTACGCCTGCGCGTGGCCCATTTCGTCCTGGGCCATCGAGGAGAAGGCGATGTCGGCTTCGAGGATCGGTCCGTGTCCGGTCCATTCCGAATTGCGGTGGCCGATGATGAGTTCGTCGTCGGCGAGACGGTAGAGCAGGTCGACGACCGCGTCGCGGATGGGGCCGCGGAGGTTTTCGATACGTTCAAACGCTGCCATGATCGGCGGCCTCCTGATCGGACATTCTGACGGTCTTCGGCGTTTTGTATCCCCAGCTTTCGCGATAGCTCTTGTCGGTGGCGCGTTCGAAGATGTCGTCGTTTTCGTAGGCCGTGGCGACGATCGCGGTCGCGGGAACGACCCAGATGTTGACGCAGGCTTGGCGGCGGCAGTACTGCTCCTTGGCGAGGATAATGGCCATGTCGGCGTCGGTCGCGTGGACCGAGCCGACGTGGACGTGCGGCTCGCCGCGTGCCTGCTGGTGAAATACTTCGAAGATTGGCCATTGGGTGTCGGTCATGGTTAATCTCCGATTTCCCATTGCCGATTGTCGATTGGGTGGCGGTCGCAATTGTCCTCGGCTTCGGCGGCGAAGTGCAGCGCCGCTCGCAAGTCCTCTTCGGTAAGCTGCGGATAACTCCGCAGGATCTTCTCGAAGGAATCACCATCTGCGAAGCTCCCGACGATCACGCTGACTGGAACTCGCGTTCCCTTGATGCACGGGTCGCCGTGATGGATGGTGGGGTCGATGCTGATCCGATTTCGCCATTCATTGAGTGCAACCATGCGTCTACTCCTTGATTCGCAACACAGGGGCTACGGCTCGCCGCGCGCCTGCTGGTGAAATACTTCGAAGATTGGCCATTGGGTGTCGGTCATGTTTTTCGCCTCGGTGCGCGGCGCCGTTGTCCATTGAGCGGCTCAAAGCGAACGATATGGACGAGCGAAACGTGATGCGTGTCCATCGCCACGCCGCGTCGCCTTGGGTCGGGAACTCCAACGTACACAGTCGTTCGGTCCACGACGCACAGGTCGGGATGCTGTACGTCGTATCGCTGCCCGTCCGGCAGGCATAGACGAAACGGCTCAAATGGGCGCTTGTCCAGGTGTTTGCGTACATCTTCGGGTCGGATCATGATTTCTCGAATCTCCGTCGCGTCAGCAATTTCGTGGCCGCGCGGGCTGAAGCCCGCGGCTCGCTTCAGTTGACGGGCGGGATGGGTATCGGTCGCTTGGCCGCGTGGGCGGCGAGGGCTTCGCGGACCCATTGGCCGTCTGCATGGGCGAGTCGCCGCGCTTCGACGCGTTCGTGCGAGACGGGCCCGCCGTTGTTCACCACTTTCTTGAACTCGCTCCAGTCGGGGTCGTCGTAGAGCCACGTGTCGGTTTTCTTGTCGTAGCGAAGACTCTTGTCGGGCACGGTTAGGCCAAGATCGAGCATCTTGGGCACGAACTGCCGCAAAAACTGCTGTCGCTGCTCGTCGTTGGTCTTTAGCTTCACCCGCCATTTGACCAGCATCGTGGTGTGTTTGCTTTCCTTGTCCGACGGCCCGTGGAACATCATGATCGGCGTCCACCAGCGGTTGAGCGCGTCCTGGAGCATGTCTTTTTGCACCTTCGTTCCGCCCGCGAGCACGACGCACATTTCGTACCCGTGTTTCATGTGAAACGCTTCTTCATAGCAGATGCGTTTGAGCGCCCGTGCGTACGGGCCGTACGACCCTTCGGCCATCATGGTCTGGTTGATGATCGCCGCGGCGTCGATGAGCCAAGCGATAATCGCCACGTCGGCCCAGGTTTCGGCCGGGTAGTGGAACACGTTCGAGAACTTCGACTTTCCGGCAATTAGCTCCTCAAGCATCTGCTCACGGCTCGGCCCAAGAGTCTCGGCCGCGCGGTAGAGCAATTGGCCGTGTCCGACTTCGTCCTGCACCTTGGCGAGCAGGGCAAGCTTTCGCTTGAAGGTCGGTGCGTGCGGAATCCACCGACCTTCCGGCAATGCCCCGCAGATTTCGCTGTTGGCGTGAACGTGGATCAGACGGATGAGCTGCTGGCGATAGTCGTCGGGCATCCAGTCGGCCGGTTCGATTTTTTCGCCGCGATCGATTCGCGCTTCGAACGCCGCGAGCTTTCGATCATACTCCGCCTGCGACAACCCGCCGAGACTTTTTTCCACCGCGACAACCATCATTCTGCTCCTTGGAATTCGTCGCCGACAATTCGGTTACGTTCCGGCTCTTCGCAATCCATTGAACAGCAAGTCGGTGATCCGTCTTGCGATTTCCTCCGGGGTCATGGGTCCATCCGGGCGATACCACTGGTAGACCCAGTTGATCGAGGAAAGAATCAGCAGCGTGGCGAATTTTTCGTCCACGTCGCCAAACACGCCTTCTCGAATCGCATCGTGGACCAGTCCTCGAAACAGTTGTTGATAATCGTCACGCTTCCGAGCGAATTCACTTCGTCGTTCCCGGCCCAGATGGCGCCACTCCGTTGAGAAGATCGCCGCTGCCGCAGCGCTTTCGGTGACCACTTTCACGTGGGCGGCGATACACCTTCGAAGTTTTTCGACGGTGACGAGTTTGGATTCAACGACAGGCCTGACCGCGTTGAAGAATCGATCGGCGGAGGCCGAAAGAATATCCCACAGCAGGTCTTCCTTGTTATCGATGTGCGAATAGAGGCTGCCGGCTTTGAGCTTGAGTGCTTCGGCGATGTCGCGCACGCTGGTGGCCTCGTATCCGCGTTGCGAGAAGAGGCGTTCCGCCGCCGCCATCAGCTCGGCTTTTCGATCAAACCCAACTTCGGCCATCACTTCAACCAACCTTGCCTAACGAGCGCTTGTTCGCAGCTAAATAGTATATTGGGAACTGAAGACCGTCAAGAGATGAAAGCAATCCCTGCCATTCGTCGAAAAGCTGGCAAAGCGAAACCCATTGATCGTGTGCCGCCTCGCCTTTCCCGTCGTGGAAGATCGGAGTGGTGTCCTACGACGTTTCCGCCGCCCCGCCGGGGCGGGACATTTTTTTTGATTCCTTTCCACGGGTTGCGTTCGCTGCGCGAACTCTACCCGTGGCTACAATCCTACGCCCCTTTGGGGCGACTACGACCTCACGGTCACTATTCTTCGGCTCCTTTCTACGGGTTCCGTTCGCTCGGCGAATTCCACGCGTGGTTACAATTCTACTCCCCATCGAGGCGACTATGACGGCTCTGCCTCTTTTCTTCGATCCTTTCCATGGGCGTCGTTCGCTGCGCGAACTCTACCCGTGGCCACAATCCTACGCCCCTTTGGGGCGACTATGACAGCCGCCGTGACGATCTCGGACCCGCAGGCGATGGACGCCGTGGGAATCGGGGCAGGAATCGAGCGTGATTCCATGAGGCTGGAGAAGGGTTATGATGGCGGACTTGTCGGCCACATGTCTAAAACGAGGGATAAGATGATTCACGCCGCACGATTCGCGTTCATGGCCCTTCTGTTGGTGGGCGGATACCTCTGGCTCGCGCCCCGGACCGCTGATCCGGGAGACGTTCGGGTTGCCTTTGAGGAGCGGGCCGCACAGTCGGGATGCGCGAACACGCACACGATGGTCCAACTGGCGGACGATTTCGCCAACATCATGCCGTGGCTGTCGTCGGTCGGGGCGGCCGTCGCGGCGGCGGATTTCGACAACGACGGATTCGCGGATTTGTACGTCACCAACTGCGGTCGCGGAGACTCAAATCGTCTGTTTCGCAATCGCGGTGATGGGACGTTTGAAGACGTGACCGTCAAGGCCGGGGTCGGATGCGGCAATCCGGAAGGGGCCTCGATGCACGCCATCTGGGGCGACGTGGACAACGACGGGCATCTCGATCTGTATGTGACGAAGTGGGCGGAGCCGAATCAGCTGTTTCGAAACAACGGCGACGGGACGTTTGCGGACATCAGCCACGAAGCCGGCGTGGATTACTGGGGGTACGGCAACGGTGCAACGTTTCTTGATTTCGATCGCGACGGGCGGCTTGACCTTCTCGTGGGCAACTACTTTTCGGAGACGGTGGTCGATCCGAAGAGCGGCGAGCGCGTTCGCAATAACCTGTGGAAACCAGTAACCACTCGCGTCATGCACGAGACGTTCACCCACGCACGAAACGGCGGACGCAACGTTCTCTATCGTAATGTCAGCGAAGGCGGCGGGATTCGCTTTGAAAATGTGACCGAACAGGTCGGCATGACGTTCACCGGCTGGACGCTCGCGGTGGGCGCGGGTGATCTCAACAACGACGGCTGGCCGGACCTGTACATCGCCAATGACTTCGGGCCGGACGAGTTTTATCTCAACACAGGTGCGACGGAACTGCCGCCTCGGTTTCGACTGGTGGTCGATCCGAAGGGACACCCGGGCGTAGGCAACGACTGGTGGAAAGGCATGAACGTGGACATGGGGGACGTGAACAACGACGGGTATCTGGACATCTATGTCACCAACATTCTGGAAAAGCGCTACAAGACGGATGAAGGCAACATGCTGTGGATCAACTGCGTTGATCCAGATTGTCCGGGGGGCCGTGGATTTCGCAATGTGGCTGAGGCTTCGCGCACGAACGACGGAGGCTGGGGCTGGGGCGGAAAATTCGGCGACTTCAACAACGATGGACTGCTGGACATCTACACAGTCAACGGGTTCGCGACGGGGAGTCGGGATCGCAACTATTGGTTCGCCATTCAAGAGATGGTGACGCAGACCAAGAATCAGACGACGGACGCGCGGGACTGGCCGGTGATGGGCGACCGCGATCTTTCGGGTCATGAGCGTGGACGGCTCTTTGTGCAAGTGAATCGAGCCGGCAGCGAAGACGTGATGGGCGGAGGTGGACGATCGCAAGTGGGCGGAAGTCATTCACCTCGTTTCGTGGAAGTGGCGGAGCAGGCGGGCATCAAGGACATTTACAACGGACGGGGGATCGCACTGGCCGATTTCAATCACGACGGTTTCCTCGATATGTACATCGCCAATCAGGGAGCGCCGGCGTGTTACTATGTGAATGCAACGGGGAATCGCGATGCCACAACGGAGCCAACGAAGCGCGGCTTTTTGTGGATCAAGCTTGTGGGTCGACCGGAGTTGGTGAACGAGGTGGGCGGTCGGCGACTGGCGTCCACGGTCGATGCGGTGGGCGCGCGGGTGACCGTGGAAGCGGGCGGTCTGCGAATGATCCGCGAAGTGCAGGGGGGCATGGGATTTTCGTCGCAGTCGGAATATGCGCTGCACTTTGGATTGCCGGATTCGGGGGCTGTGAGCCACATCACGATCTTGTGGCCTAGTGGCAGAACGGTGGAACTGTCCAGAGAAGCGATTGAGAAACTGGTGAATCGACATTCTCTGGTGACGGAGGGGTCAGAATTCAATCCGGCAGAGACTTTTTCCTTGCATCTCCGGCGTTGACGGGTTAGGATCGTCGGCATCTCCCGATAGGTTAAAAGGTCGGAGGCTCACTCGATGGAGAGTCTCCCTGGTAATCCATTTCTCAAATCGAAGGCACACCATGGCAGCATCGAACAGGTTCACAGGGTTCGTTGTCAACTCACTTTGGGTCGGGTTGGTTTTCGGAATGATCGCGGTGAATGGGGCAAACGCCGGGGTGCCCACGTGTTGCAATCCGAATGTCGACGGGCAGCCCGGAATCTCGTTCGGTGATATCAGCAGGGTTGTCGATTGTTGGAAGGGATGTTCCATCACCCCGGCCTGCGACGTCAACTGCGACGGCGTTGTTTCGACGCGCGATATCGGCGACGTGGTGGCGGCGTTCAAGCTCATTCCGAATAGTTGCTTTCTTCCTACGGAAGGATGCTGTTTCGATTTGAACGTCATTTGCATGGAAGTTCCGATTGGGAGCTGCAACGGAACGTCGCTTGGCCCGGGATCCAACTGCGACCTTGGCGTCTGCGACTGCAACAGCAACAGCATTCCCGACGCCTGCGATGTCGATTGCGGTCCTCCGGGAGGCATCTGCAATGTTCCGGGTTGCGGGGCCAGTCAGGATTGCAACGGCAACAGAGTTCCTGATGAGTGTGAGAATCCCGCGCCCAGTTCGCGAGGTTCGTGTTGTTTCGTGAATCAAGGAGTGATGTCCTGCGATCCATGCACGACGGAGAATAATTGTCTGGCGCTTTTCGGGACCTGGAGGCAATGCGGAAAATGCCCTGCCCAGAATGCGAAAATCGTGCAGGAGCCGAGCGGCGAGATTTTTGTTCATGTGGTCGGGCCGCCGGTCGAGTGCCCGCTTGACCGCGGAGGCTCCGAGCATCGGCCCAGAGGAACCTGTCTGCCCGGCGATCGCATCGATCCGTGGATTTCTCCGGCCAATGGGCAGATGTGTCATTCTTTCGGCGTCAGCGGATCTCCGGCAATTCCGGCCGATTTCTTCGGGCCGGGTTCCGATCCGTTTGTCGGGTCGGTTTGCCTGACGGGTGAGCCGCTGAACGATCCGGACTACCCGTTGGCCGACACGCTCATCGCGCGATCGGCCGATCCGTTTGACCGTTGCGATGTACCGTCACCGACGCAAGTCACCGTGGACATTGAAATCATCGCGCTCAGTCTCGTCAGCGTGTCGCCGATCGTGGTGACGTTTAATGGCGGGCAGAATCCACAGCCATGGGACGTGGCGGTTGACTTGTCATCGACGCCGTCGCCCACGGGGTCGCTGACGGCAACGAAGTCGCACTGCAACGGAGGAACCTATACATCGATGCTGCCTGTTCGACCGCGTTTCACGTTCACGCCGCAAGGAGGAACGGGATCAATGGTGCTGGATACGGGATCGGCCGGTCACGACCCGATTGTACTTACACAGAGCAATCCGCTCGAATGGGTTTCCGACATTGATCCCAACATGCCGGTTGTGATGGATGCATGTTCCGACTTCCACCCGGCGATCGCAGACGTTTATTCCGGTGTAGGCTGTGACTGCAACGCCAATCAGGTGAGGGATCGATGTGAGATTGAACAGGACGCCAATGCCGACTGCAACTTGAACCGCGTACCCGACGACTGCGACATTGCGGCGGGCACGTCGCTGGACGTCGATCTCAACGGGCGTCCGGACGAGTGTCCGGAAGCTGCGCCGGCAGCACCCGAGGCCGATCCCAGTGGAGTCGACAAATGCAGATTCGTTTCCTTCTCGGTTTCTGGAGCTGGCGAGACGGCGCTGCGGGTGAAGTTCGTGGCGATGCACGTGGTGGTTCCGCCGTACACGGGCGGAGCCTCGATTCCGTTCACGCTGTTCAACGGGCAGTCGCAGTTCGTCGGACCGCCGGTGCAGTATGTGGAGTCGGCGGCGAGCGGAATTCAGTTCTATGCGTCGAAGCTGCAATGTGCCCCGCACTATCAGGATTGGTCGA
>CAZAMB010000038.1:0-4888 GCA_964486335.1 uncultured Phycisphaera sp.
GGAGCTTCTCCAGGTACGCCGGGTCGAGGGGCTGTTGCTGCTTCAACGCCATGGTGGGGCACGCGGTTGACAGAACGATTGTTCGGTAAGTTACAGAACGATCGTTCTGGTGTCAAGCGGCGGAGTTATATACATGGCAAACGCGCGTAGCACCGGCAAACGAGGCCCGCGTGACGGGCCAGAAAGCGAAAGCACACCGGCTATTTCTTCGGGTGCTGCTTCGCCGGCTTCTTTTGCGGATTCTTGGGTGGAGTGTGCGGCTCTGGGGGCCTGGCCAACATCCGGTTCAGGACCAGATCCTCTACCGGCTGGACAGGCACTTTCTTCATCTATGCCCCCTTCATTTGAGGACGGCGTCTTGGCTTTGGTAATTTGTGAAATGGGTCAGGCAGGCTGTCGAGCATTTCTCGGATACGCGCCCGGCTGGTCTGATTCAGAAGAAGTTGCGCGAGCTGTTCTCGTGCAGATGTTGACCGCGGCAGATGAACGAACTCGTGAAGCATTGTCGTCGCTTCTGAAATCAAATCCGCGACTAAGCGAATCTTTTTCGCAGTCCAAGTGACCTTGACGATTACATTACGCCCTCTCTTTGGAATACCGAAGCCCGTCACTTTGTCCCGCGCCCTAACGACCGTGGGGTTCATTACTGCTTCAACAAGCCCCCTGCCGCTATCTTTTGATTCCCAGGTTGCATGAACAATGCAATTGCGGAGACGTTGCAGCTTCAGCAGCAGAGAACTCAGGTCCTCAAACTCCCTAATCCTCAACGCATGATGCGGGCTGTTACCGATCTCGACCAGCAACATGTCCAGCCAGCTCGCAAAGGCAGCTGGGCCGGCCATGACGAAAACGTGGAATGTATGCACATTGGAGATATCAGAAATCGAAATGATTACCGTCGTTTCAAGGGCAGACCAATTTGCGGCGACCTTGCCAATTGCTTGAAGGTGAGAAGGCGAGATTTTGCTATTAAAGAGGCGGGTATCACGCCGCCTTATGGTTCGCTTCGGTTTCATCGCTTGCGTCGGCGATCAGGCTTGGGCGTGGTTACGAGTCCGCCGATACGTCAGGCGCTTGCCGCTAATGCCCTTGAGGGCCTCATCGGTGCGATGGTCGTCATTGACGCCGAAAGCGGAGCGCGTGTTGTAGCGAAAATCGAACTCCTTCATGTAACGGAACAGGTGCTGTTCGCCAACGTGGTGGAACGTGCCAACAAGTCCGCGCTTTGGGATGGAGAAGTAGCCTTCCACAGTGTTGGTGGTCACGCCGTCACGAGAGTATTCGCCACGGCGATGGCTTACGGTTTCGTGTTTGGCAAACAGCTTATGGAGCGGACGATAAAACGCGCTTTCGTCTGTGTGGACTGTGGCGGTGGGCGTGATGTGCTTGCTCCGGGTCTCGCGCAGAGTGCCGCCGTGGATAGTCTGAAACTGGAAGGAGCGGGCCTTACCGCCACGCTTGACCAGCGAAACGACCTTCATCTGATGGTGGGGACCGACGCCGCGAGTCCCAGCGGACTTGAACGCGCCCTTGTGCTGTTTGTTTCCCCAATAGGTTTCGTCCACTTCGACCGGGCCACCATTGCCGCCAAGGGGGGCGGGCGCGTCGTCGCCCATCGCCTCGCGGATGCGATGCGCCATGAACCAGGCCGTCTTGTAGGTCACGCCAAGGGTGCGGTGGAGTTGGTGGGCGCTCATGCCCTTCTTGCACGAGCAGATCAGATGCGTCGCCAGTACCCACTTGTGCAGCGGCACCTTGGAGCGCTCGAACACCGTCCCGACCGTCACCGTGAACTGCGAACGGCAGTCGCCGCAGAACCACAGCCCAGGACGATGGGATTCGCCCGCCAGCCGCGAATTGCGCTCCGTGCCGCCGCAATGCGGACAGACCGAGCCATTCGGCCAACGCAGCGCTTCAAGGTGATCGCGGGCCGCGTCGTCGTTGGTGAATCGGGGCAATCTAAAAAGGGCTTGGCTCATGTTGGTGTTCTCTAATTTGCGTGACGAAATGGACTACGTTTCTGACGTCTTTTCCAAGCTCCCGCCTATTTCAGTCGCCCCAGGATTTGTGAAAGAGCCCTGTCAAACCCCTGAATGTAAGTCTCAGAAATCGGCTCGTTCAGAAGGCGCGTCTTCATGATGTTGGAGTTTTCTTGGAAGGCGACGGCGAGAGCGGCTTTGTCTGGGTGCGTCCGCGCCATTGCCCAGATCAGCGCCGTTGAGCAGGAGGCGAGGCAGTCTAGAGAAAGCGCTCGAATGGAGGCGTTGCTGCGACTGTCGTGAGCGCGGTTAACACATCCACGGCAGTGCGCTGACTCGTCGAACAGGCAATCTAGACCAGCCATCAAAACTCATTCTAGAGGTCATCGCTGCACAGAGCGCATCCAACGCCTCAATCACTCGCTCCGCATTGAGTCTGCATTCAACACGTTTGTAGGCGCGCTCCCCATGTACCAACTTGTTCCGCATAGAAACCGCTGACGGGACGGGTTCCCACTTTGCGTGTCCAATAAATTCTGCGAGCGATTCGCCTGACGGCGAGAAGCATGGCCAAAGCTCCTTAAGATCCGCGAACCCTTTTCTATCGAACAAGATGTCAGCTTGCTTGGAAGTGAAACCTCGGCGGACCGCGCAATAGCGAAGTCCTCGGCGGACAGTCTTCTCAAATGTGAACACGGAAGTAACTAGCGCTTCGGCATGGTGTCCATTCTCGATAAGCCTAGAGATTCGATTCCTTGCTTCCGAAAGACCAAGCGATACTGGGTACATTGCCGCCACTCCTATCTGGCCCGCGAAAATCCCTTGATCCCGTGTCTTTAGACTATCGTGACTTGCTGCTCGGACCCATCTCTACAAAGTCAAAGTCCAAGAGTCGAAACTCAATCTTTCCTGGCTTATCCATGTACCCAAACTGCTTGATGTTTGGATTGATTGTGTAAAAAGGAGCATCCACCTTGCTTCTGCTTGGACGCCCCAATCCCGGCAGAATTATTCCGGAGTATGTCTCCTCCACATAGTCAACGACTCTTCCCGTCTCTCTGTTCCGAAAGATGAAAAGATACCGAACATTTGAAATCACCTCGGAGGTCGTGTTCTGAATTACATATCGGTATTCCTTAACGCCCGAGATCTCGACATCGGTAAATTCGACCCCCGAGTCGCCTTGTCGCAGGTGAGTGCCTCGGTCCTCTAGCTGTGGTTCCCATGACTTTCCGGCGCTGTCTAACCGCAGGAGCAGCGCGCTTGGAACGGCGAAATTGATGTTCTGTGCATCCCGCAAGGTTGCTCGTGCTATCCCGACAACTTCACCGTAGGAATTGAATACGGGGCCGCCGCTACTCCCCGGCGAGATTGGCGCGGTGATCTGGATTAGCTGGGAGTTGCCAGTACCGCGAATCCCGGAAACGATGCCCTCCGAGACGGAGCCCGTAAGTCCTTTCGGATTTCCAATGGCCACGACTTTCTCTCCGATCTTCGGCTCCGCTGACGAATTGAGCTTAACCGGAGGTCCTCGTTCACTCACACTCAAGATCGCGAGATCAACAGACTGCGAATAGCTCGCTATCTCGCCAACTGTAAATGTCCGCTCACCACCGATGACCCGGTACATCACCTTGCTGGCGGAACGAACAACATGCGCATTGGTCGCAATCTTTGTCGGAGCAATGAAGAAGCCGGTACCAATCGACGACGGTAACCCCATCGCGTCGTATGCCACTAGAAGGACAATTGAGCGTTTGTTCTGCTCAAAGATATTTGCCGTGGAGAGGGTTGTGGTGGCAGCAAGCGAGACTGTTGCCAAGCCCCCACACACTCCTAGAAACGCTAACCAAGCGATTCCTAACATGCCCTTCCTGGCCTCTAGCAAGCCAACACTTTGAAAGAAACTCATACTCGGATTCCTTGGTGGAGACTTTTCCAGTTCTAGCGGGGGTAACCAAAGTTGATCAATGAACCGCCCCGGTTATTCCGGAGGCCTCCGGGTTTGAGTCAGGCCGCCATCGGCAGCCGACCCGCGGACTGATGATACTGCGCTTCGAATTCCGCGGGCGGGACGTTGCCGATCGGCTCGAGCAGCCGGCGGTTATTGAACCAGTCCACCCATTCCAGCGTGGCGTACTCGACGGCGTCGAGGTGGCGCCACGGGCCTCGGTGGTGGATGACCTCGGCCTTGTATAGTCCGATGATCGTCTCGGCCAGCGCGTTGTCGTAGGAATCGCCGACGCTGCCCACCGAGGGCTGGGCGCCCGCCTCGGCCAGGCGCTCGGAGTAGCGGATCGACAGGTACTGGTGTAGAGACGAAGCCCGCCCAGGTCGCCACGTAGGTGAAGTCCGCCACCCTGAGCTGGTTGGGACGCGTGGCGACGAACTGGCGATTGACGCGGTCGAGCGGCCGCGCCGCACCGTCGTCGGAGATCGTGGTACGGCACGTGCGGCCGCGCACGACACCCTGCAGCCCGAGCGAGCACATGAGCCGCTCGACCGTGCAGCGCGCCACCTCGACGTCCTCGCGGCCCAACTGCCGCCAGACCTTACGCGCGCCGTAGACGCCGAAGTTCTCCTCGTGCACGCCGCGGATCTCTGGAATCAGCGCCTCTTCGCGGCGCAGCCGCGGCGGCATGCGCCCCGGGTCGGCCTGGCGGGCCTTCATCTCGTAGTAGAGCGACGGGGCGATCGGCAACTGCGCGCAGATCGGCTCGACCCCGTAAAGATCGCGGTGGGCATCGATGAACGACACCATCACTTCGGTCGGCGGTCGAGCTCCGCCTGGGCGAAATATGCGGAGGCCTTGCGAAGGATCTCGTTGGCGCGCCGCAACTTCAGATTCTCCCGCTGTCAAACGACAGCAATTCTTGCGGGATAAGGCGACAGATAGATTTGCGGGCCGG
>CAZAMB010000039.1:0-4833 GCA_964486335.1 uncultured Phycisphaera sp.
AGCCGCGACAAACGAAACGACAAGTTCCGATCTCAATAAACAAAGCGAGCCGCGAACTTTAGTTCGCGCGGAGTCTCGGCCCAAGTGCGGCCACGATCGGCAGCCAACGAAACCACCAAAACCCGATCTCAAGAACCAGAGCGCCGCGACCCCACCGAGCCGTTCCATTCCCCAATCGACATTCCTCAATCGCCAATTTTTCCTCCGCGCCCTCCGCGGTGAATCGTCCCCCGTGCTGTTGCCCTTGATAAGTGCCATTGCGTGGCACTTTGCCTTGCTGCCTCCTTGCCTTTCCCCCGCAATCGCCACATCACCCCATCGCCATTTCACCGCCCGACTCAACCGCCGCTCGCCGGCACTTCGATCCGCACCGGCACATCGATCGTCCGATCGCCCGTCGCGTCCGTCGTCAGGTGAATCATCGCATCGTGCGTTCCCACCGGCAGGTCCTTCGTCAGTCGAAGATCGAAGTATTGAAGATGCGTGTAGCGCGAGCTGGCCTTCTCATCAAGCGCGATGTCAATCGCCGGTTGATCGCATTCCCTGCTGAGCACGCGCAGCGCCGTCGCGTCTTCCGTGCGAACCCGCATCCGCCGATGCGTCCCCTCCGCCGTGCCGTCCGCGCGAAACAGAATCATCGGCGGCTCCACCAGTACCTTCGCCGACACGATGCCGAACACCGGAATCTCCACCACCGGCTGATCGAGCGAATCGGTCAGTACCCGCAGCGTCGCGCCGAACGGCCCCGGCTCGGCGTCCTCCTTCACTGTCAGCGTCACCGAGTATTCCGTTCCCGGCTTGCCGCGCTGCGCGGGTTCCACTTCGGCCGTCAGCCACGGTCCGGCGTCAACTCCGCGAATCTGAAACGGGCGCTGGTCGGGAGATGCGACCGTTACCGGCGCGAGCCGCTTCCCCGGCAGCGATGCCTGCCGCGTCGCGTCCACCACCTTCGGCAACCACGTCAGATCACCCACAATCTCGCCGCGCACCGTGACCGGCCGCTCGCGCTCGAGGTCCCCCACCGTTAAGCGCACCATCACCGAAGTCGTCACCGGCCCCAGTGCCGCCGTTTCCGAAGCCGAAAACTTCACCCGCTCTAGTTTGATTCCCTTTTCTTCGACCGACTCGTGCTCTGCAAGAATCGCCGAACCGCTTTCGACCGCCAGTCCCTTGATCGCCAGCGGCCCGTGTCCGCTTGCCGGCCGAAGATCAAAGCTGCGCGCCGAAGTTTCACCGCGCCGAATCAGCCCGAGATTGACCATCCCTCCGCTCGGATCGGCCAGGTAGAGCATCTCCACTTTCGCGTGAAACGTCAGTTTGAGTTCGGGGGTCAGCGCGTCATTGGAGTAAACGCTGATGGCCTTGTTCTGATCCCCAAACCGGCCCGTGCTGTTGAACTGCGCCTTGAGGTCAATCGCCCCGCCGGGCTTGATGACTTTTTCCTCCTCCGACAGACTCACGACTGTGCAACCGCAAGTGGCGGCCGTGCGTGAAATTATCAAATCCGCAGCGCCGCGATTCTCCAATCGCCATGACAATGGAACTGTGTCGCCTTCGAGCACGGAATTGAGTTCGATATTGCGGTTTTCGACGAAAACAAGGGGTTGAGGGGCGGAATCGCCCGCCGAACCCCTGTCGGGCGCGGGTGGGACCTGAGCGATTGTCAAAGTTGAGAGATTCAACAACAGCGTGGCGGCAATGTGCGTTTTCATGCATGGAATGCTACCGACAACGCGCATTTCGACAAGAAACAGGTTGGTCACGGGCAGAAAGTGGACGATTTCGACAATTTCAGAAACGATTGAAAGATGCGCGCAAAAGCGCGCAAAATGCGCCATATTTGCGCGCTTCAGAGGGTCTTCAGGAAGGCAATCAACGCACGTTTGTCTGCGTCGGTGAGGTCAAGGCCAAACGGATGGCCTGGGACCGCGCGCGCCCGGACACCCGGCCCTTTCCACCCCGAAGGAACAAAATCGACATGTAACCGTCGGGGATTGAACCAGTCCTCGAGCGAGTTGACCGATCCGGAATGCTCGTAGAGCCCGCGATACCAGAGACCGCGCAGAGAGGGAATCTTGTAATAGCCCGTTCCCTTGCGGGTCTTCAGGGCGAGTCCGGGATCGGTTCCGACGCGGCGATCCGAAATCCTCAACCGCTCGGTCGCAGGGTCGTTCGATGGAGGCTCGAAACCGGGAGCGACAACCAGCTTGTTGTTGGTGTACACGGGCGGTGTATGGCATTCTCCACAACCCTCGGCCTGAAACACTTCCTGTCCGCGCACGGCGAGGTCGTCAAAGGGGTGCGGGCTTTGCGGTGGTTCGAGCGAGTAAACGTAGAGACCGAGGGCAAACATGGCCTCATCGGAGGGGCGAACGCGCAACTGCTGATTCAGTTCAGGCGTAAAGCGGTGGGTGCCGAACACGCCATTGTCGGCAAACTCAACAAGGATGCCGTAGCGGGCAATGTCTTCGGGGCCGCGATTGACGTGCGTAGCAGTCGTGTCCAGATAGCGCCGGTCCTTCACGCCGATCAAATCGGCCATGCGCGTCGTAAAGAACGGACTTCCGCTGAATCGATCAAACGTCGTTCCCGGCGGCGCGCCGTTTTCCAAATCGAAAAACTCACTCATTTGCTCGTCGGACATTGCCTTGAACGGGGCGTGAACATCATCGGACAGCCAGGGGACGCCGAATGATTCGTAGAACTGCCGCCCGCCGGGCGGTCGCGGCCTGGGCAAGAAACTGGCAAGCAGGACCTTGGCGGCGGGAGAGTCGGAATGATCATAGTTCGACGGCGCGCCGTGCAGTAGCGAACCATCGGGCATCAGGCGGATATGACAGCCCGAGCAACTCGAAACACTGATCTTAAGCTTCCTATCGTGATCGACGACCCAACGATAATCCAAAATGATTCCGTCGCGGGTCAACACGTCGTGATTCGAATCGCGGTAGCGATCGACAGATTCGGCACTGCTGAAATGCTCGATCACAACCGGGTCATCGGTTCGGGTGACTTCCGAATCCAATTGTTCGAACACGCGCCGTCCCGCATCGATCCAATCGGCCTCGGATGTGAGCTTGTGCGGTTCGATCAACGGTTGTGGACCCTGAGCCTTCATCCAATCGCGGTAACCACGCGGCTCGAAAGACGGATGGTAGAGCGGATAGGTGCGAAGGTTGTCGACACGGGCGGCGTAATATTCCGCTTCGGTGTAATGACCGGGGGAGCGGCCGAGACTCGCCAACGGGGTGGCCCAGTTCGCTAGTTCGCTGTCGGCCCAGAGCCTGGGCACGACCTCTTCGCGGTGGGCAAGCGATTGGCTCTCATTGTCTTGTCGCGGCTTGGCGCAAACCGTGAAGGCGCAGATCAAGGTGATTGCGGCACAACAGAGTACGGCCGGTGAACTGCCGCGCGAAACGGCAACCCGCGCGGGGCGATTGGCTCCATGGAGTAAACGGCTCATTTGACGGATCGTACCGTTCGGCCGATCGTCGAACAATCAACGTGCGGAAACTGTGCCTCGGGTTGCGACTGGGGCCATCCACACGCGACTGACTGGTCATTGAACTCCGACGGATGCCGCGCGGCTTTATGGCGAAAGGGCCGTGCCGGACTTTGCGGCTTCGGCCTCTCCGGCGGCGCTCGAAAATTCGAGCGCGGGGTCGGACAATCGCCCGACCAGGTCGGTTCGCTCGGTCGCGGTGAAGTGGTCCACGCACCACTGGGTCAGTGCATCGGCCATAAGCCGCAACTCGTCCGCCGCTTCGCCGTCGGTCGGGTCGGCGGCCAAGAGGTAGGCCACGAACCAGTCGGCGAAGGCGGCGTTCTCGTCGGCCTGTTCCGGCGCGGTGTTCTCCAAAGCCTCTGTCGATTCCGACATCATCGCTGCTTCGCCGAACTCGCCGCCACCGCCACTCATCATGAGCAACGGGCCGGGGTCGCCGTCGCACGGCAGGCTTGGGCAATTGCCGCCGCCACCGCCTCCGCCGCCCGCAGGCTGGCCGAGGCACGTGATGCCGGGAAGCTGCTTGCCATTCCAGGCAATGTAGTTGCCGGCACCGTTGAGCAGATCGGTCAGCCTGGACACGTCGTGGCTGTTGAGAAGGCCGTCACGGTTGATGTCGCAACTGTACACACCATATCGCGGCGTGCAGATCTGATTGATGCAGCAGTCGATGAGAGTGAGAATGTCGGCCGGTGTTGAGAATCGGTCGCCGTTGGCGTTGCCGGGCAGCGAGGCATAGGTGACCGGGTCTCCGCCGCCTTCGTAGGTGATCGTCGTCCACTGACCCGCCGAGATCGGCCTCGCCAATTCAATCTGATATTGAGAGCCCGCGACGAATGGTTCACGAATGCAACTGATGCTGTTGGGAGAAAGCGGAAGCGTGCCGACATCAACCTGCTCGAGGTTCGTCTCGCACACCGACCAGCAATTGTGGCTGATCGCGCGCAGACCGCTGGTGTTCAGCGTCATCTTGATCTTCTCGGCCTCCGCTGTTCCGGGATTCGGCATGCCGATCCCCTGTCGCGAATCGACGGCAACCGGCTCGCCGCTCGATCCCATTGGATAGGGCTGCCGGGCATCCACCGTCCAGTTCGCCGGGATAGCGGAGGCTGGGTTGGCGGCGAAACAAACCGGCGACTGACCGCAGATGGTTCCCGGAGTTCCGAGCCCGCAGCCGATTTGAATGTTCGTCGGTAGTGGGCTATTCGCAGCAAGGTTTGATCCACAGACATCACCATTGACAATGCCCGCGATTCCCAGCAAACCATCTCCAATTAGGCTCTGTCTCAAAACGTCCTGTTTTGCCGAAGTATCTCCCTAACGACAGG
>CAZAMB010000040.1:0-3330 GCA_964486335.1 uncultured Phycisphaera sp.
CGGCTGCCACGAAGCCTGAAAATCGTGGTATTCATCCTGATGGTGATCCTCGTGGTTTTCATCGCGCTTCACCACCGCGGCGGCATGCACAACAGCCATTGACGTGTTGCGCGCCCGATTGCGTCGTCCAATCTGTTCGTCTTCCCATGAAGCCCACTCCATTTCGCCATCATCAATTCGCAGCACTTGCCCTGGTCCTTGCGTGGTTCTCGCTCGTGCCGATTTCGTCCTGGGCGAGCACGCGGATTCCGAATGCCGCTCAACCGCAACTCGCGCTCGGCTCCGACGGCCGGGTGTGGCTGGTTTATGGGCAGTCGGCCGCGACGCCTCCGGTGCAAGCCGCCAACCAGCAGCAGAGCGGCGAGCACGGTCCAGGGCAGCACAAGAATGGCGGCCATCAGGCACCGGATCGGTCGGGAGAATTGTTTGTCGCGCAATCGAGCGATGGCGAAGCAACGTTCGGTCCGGCGATGAAGGTTGGGTTCGTCCCGAAACTCATGCTGGGAATGCGGCGCGGACCGCGCATCGCGGCCCACGGGGATCGCATCACCGTGACCGTCATCGGCCAGGAACTACAGGCGTTCACGTCCATCGACAGCGGGAAAAATTGGAGCGGGCCAATAGCGATCAACGACGTGCCGACGAGCGCACGGGAAGGGTTGCACGACTTGACCGCGGCGCCCGACGGAAAGCTCTTCGTGACCTGGCTCGACCTGCGCAATGGAAAGATGGAGCTGTGGGGCGCCGAATCGAACGACGGAGGAAAGACTTGGGGCAGCAACGAACAAGTCTATCGCTCGCCCGACAAATCGATCTGCGAATGCTGCCATCCAAACGTGCTTTTCGACGCCGAGGGCAACCTCGCGGTGATGTGGCGCAACTCGATCGAAGGCTCGCGCGACATGTGGCTGGCCAGGCGGCCGAAAGGCGCGAAGCAGTTTACGCCGGCGAAGAAGCTGGGTGAAGGCACGTGGAAACTGAACGGCTGCCCGATGGACGGCGGAGAGATCGTCGCGCTCGGCGGCGGCAATTTCGGCGCCGTGTTTCAGCGTGCGGGCGACATCTTCTTCGCGCCGCCCGACGGCGCTGAGATCCTGCTGGGCAAGGGCCGGCAACCGATCGCGACCAAAGATGGCGCCGATACGGTGGCCCTGTGGCAGGAAGGAACGGATTTGATCGTCGCAAGGAAACTCGGCGACGGCCAGCCGGTGAAGTTCGCATCGGACGCCCGGTTTCCGGCCCTCGTCGCTTTGCCCGGCAGCGGCGGCCTTGTGCTCGCCTACGAACAAGGTCCGGCGAAGGAAAAACAACCGGGCATCGTGATCGAGCGGCTGTAACCAGCGGGCATTGGTGCGAGCCGACGCTGTCCTAACTTCAGATCAGACAGAAGACGTGACGGACTGTGGCGTTGGCCAGTGTCCTTGACGTTGGGCAAGAGACGGGGATCGTGACCGATGAAGCCACGAATTAGCGTTGTCACGATTGGAGTCGACGACCTTGAGCGGGCCGTCGCGTTTTATCGAGACGGTCTCGGATTTGCGACGGACGGAATCGTTGGCCGTGAGTTCGAGCATGGAGCGGTCGCATTTTTTCAGCTCCAGTCGGCGTTGCGCCTGGCTGTCTGGCCGAGATCCAGCATCGCTCACGATACTGGAATGACCGCGGCGCCTCGCTCGCCCACAGAGTTCACGCTCGGCCACAATGTTGGCTCCAAGGCGGACGTTGACGCCGTGATGTCGCAGGCGAAGAAAGCGGGCGCGGCAATCGTGAAAGACGCACACGACACGTTCTACGGCGGCTACGCTGGCTACTTTCAAGATCTAGACGGACATTTGTGGGAGGTTGTCTGGAATCCTGCTTTCGACGCCGAATGACCGAAAGGCCAACTCGGAGAGTTGAGTTGTCGCGCGGCCGACAACTCGACGCTCTCGAACTCGCAACGGTCCCTCACGCCGCAACCGCTGAACACTGCTCGTATCGAATGCGCCACCGACCATTTGAGCGATCACAGATTGTCACGCATCGATGGTCCTCGACGAACACTTGGCCGCGATACGTTCCGCTGCCCTGCCAGCGGCGCCGCACCAGGGTTGCGCTTTCGCCAAGTATGGAGATCACCGTTTCGGTATGAGCTCCGCCCGTTAGTCGGTAGGTCGGATCTCCAACGACGGCCAAAATGGCCACTCGGTCCATGACCGCACCGTTTGGGGCGACGTAAACGTAGTCATCGCTCATCAATCGAGAGATCTCCGATTGATTCTTCGTGAACCAAGCTTCCTGCCACGCCGCGATCAACGACTCGACTTCGGTTCGCATCGTAAGCGGCGTATTCTTGGCTAATGCTTGTGCGGCTCGCCTGATTTTGCCGGCTCGGACTTCTGCGGTTGCTGACCTGACGGCTGTTGCGGTTGTTGCCCCGCGCCGTGTTGCTGTGCGGCGCCTTGTTGCTGCCCGGCGCCATGCCCGACGCCCTCGGATTCGCGCTTGATGCGGCCAAGTTCGCTCATAGCGACATACTCTGCCGCGGACAATGTCGGGAACTGCCGGATGAGTGCAGTCATCCCCCAGATTTCCTCGTCGGTATGAGCTCCCGGGTGCGTGCCGCCAAAGGCGCCCATGGCCGTGTCCTTGATGCCGTGCTTGATGATCCAGAACACCTCCGCATCTCTCCATTTCTTTTCGCGGAGTGCATCGACCAGATCGGGCGCGGGTGGGTAGAGCAGCCAAGGATCGGGTTCCTTTCCTGGCGCCCCGTGGCAGGTGCGGCACATCTGCTCAAAGTGGCCCGCCCCTTTTTCGAGCACCGCCCGATCGCGGAAATCCATGCTCACCGGCGACACGATGTCGCGCGCGTGTGCCCGCACGGAGCGGATCATCAGATCGTTCAGTGTTTTCTCGACGAGCCTGGTGTGTCCGCTAGTTGCGCTGACGTTGTAGGCGCCGGAGTAAGCCACCCCCATAGCAATGATCGCCACCGCCGCGGCTCCCAGCGCCATGATCCCAATGAATCGGAGCGCACGTTTCATCAGGCAACGTAGCATCACACGGCGGAAGCTGCCATGAGAGGCGCTCCTGACAGGCCAGCCGGCCAAATCCTGAGCTTACACACGGTGGCGTTCCGGTGTGATTTCACGCCTATTTGGGCGCGCAGTTTTACTTTGCGAAGGCCGAGTGGCGCACTACTGAACCGCCTTCAACCACGATGCGGAAGCGAAGAATTCGGAAAAAACACCAGCGGAAAACATCATCGCCCTCGTCGTTCGGAGCATGGTTCGATCGCGAGCTTGCCGAAATCAACGCGCGCTTGGATTCGCTCGCGATTGAGCCGCA
>CAZAMB010000041.1:0-2553 GCA_964486335.1 uncultured Phycisphaera sp.
TGGTGCGGTTGGACTGCTTGAGGAGCTGGCCCACGACGGTGGCGAGCGCGAAGCCGGTGCAGGCGCTCGAGTCGCCCTGGGCGAGGACGGGCATCCTCACCCGCGAGCGGAAGCTCGGGGGCGGGACGATCGCGACGGAGGGCTGGTAGGGGCGGTCGCGGAGGTCGAGCTTGTCGGGGGTGACGATGCGCTGCGGGCGGGTCGGGGCCTTGGCGCTGGCGGGGGTCTTTCGCGTGGGGCGGGTGCGGCGGGACTTCGAGGGCATGGGGGCTCTCCTTGCTGGCGCCGGATTTGCGGGGACATTGGTAGCCGGATTGCTGGCCGCGCCCTCTGTAATGCCTGATCGTGAAGCAGAAATTGTCTGAGGATCAAGCGGTTGCGGTTGACCCTCGCCGGCAAGGAGGACAGAATACAGGCGTTATTCGGCAGCGGGAATTGGCATATCAGGCGCACTTGCCGAATATTGCCTGTCAACCTAATTATTGGTTGGGCGGCAAGGCCGCTAGTCGAGCGCTGGCCGAATCAAGAACAGGAGGCCATCTGTGAGTAATCAACGAGAACGTTTGTTCGTTGCGCAATGGGTATTGGAAAGGAACTTGGCTTGGGTCGCTGCGGCCGAGATAAAGGTCGGCGTAATCGTCGCGATTGATACAGCTTTGCTTGGCAGCGTTGGCGCAGCGTATGCGGCGGCTGATGCTGTTGCCCGAACATCATGGGCGTACCTATGGGCAATCAGCGCCGGAGTAGCCGCCATTGTTGGCATTTTCTGTGCCGCTATGGCTGTCTTGCCCAGACTTGATGGGCCACCGAAGTCCTTGGTGTTTTTCGGTCGTATCGGAAAACTCGACCAAGCCGCGTACTTCGAGAAGTTCAAGGAAGCCTCGGACGTTGAATTGCTTGAGGACTGGACAGCGCAGATTCATCGAAATGCTCAGATCGCGTGCGAAAAGTTCTCTTGGGTACGTGCGAGCATGTATTGGTCATTTATTTCGATACTGCCGTGGTTTGCTGCGATTCTTACGTTGTTGAAAAAGCAGTAGGGGACCGCAATGGGTTTAAGAGATGACCTAGCCGCCGAGGTTAAAGCCACCTTCTCCGCACAATGGGAAGTACAAACAACCACTGTTGTGCCAGCGCCGGAGGGCTTGCGCCTCAACGCCAATCATGCGAAAGACCTTGAGACCGCCACAGTCCTTTACGCGGACCTGGACGGATCGACCAACATGGTTGACAACTTTGACTGGACGTTTAGTGCCGAGGTGTACAAGACCTACCTCCGTTGTGCCGCTGAGGTGATCAAGAGCGAAAGCGGAGTGATTACGGCATACGACGGTGATCGTGTAATGGCGGTGTTCACTGGAAACTCGAAGAACACCTCCGCCGTGCGATGCGCATTGAAGATCAATTTTGCCGTCTGCGAGATTATTCGCCCTGCGCTAAGCGCGCAGTATCCGACTAAGGCATTCACTTTGAAGCACGTTGTTGGCATAGACATGAGCCGTTTGCGGACAGCCAGAATCGGCGTGCGCGGAGACAACGATCTTGTCTGGATAGGCAGGGCCGCCAACTATGCCGCCAAGCTAACCACGTTGTCCGATAAGGCGACATGGATCACAAAGAGCGTTTACGACAATATGCATGACGACGTTAAGTACTCGAATGGCACGAACATGTGGGAGGCTCGTGCATGGACACCCATGAACAACCTGCCCGTATATTGCTCAACGTATTGGTGGAAGATTCCGTGAGCCATTCGTCTGCCCCAAGAAGACTGAAATTGCCGCCCAACCCATCAATCCACCGGACGCTGCGCGATGAAGCCGCGCAGCGTCGGTGATTTCAAACGTTAGACGTCACTAGGAAGGGTCGTCGCGTGTTCAGACATTTGTTTGCTGGCTTGATTGTGCTGATGAGCGGGGGGTGTGCGACGTATCAGCCGGTTCCCGCGGACTATGTAGGCCCTACCGCGACTCTTGCCGATTCGGCCAAGTCCGAAGATTCGACGAAGGCACAGATGTTCGTGGTTCTAGAAATCGATGGAAATGCGATAAAGCACAGCATCGGTGCTACAGCACAGTCGAACTACGGGCGCGGCTTCTCCGTCGGCACGACGGTCATTGAGCGAGCTGTGCAAGCTCGGCCATTGAAGCTCAAACTCAGAGCAACACACGTGACGGGGGCGCCAATTCACCAACTATTCAGTCAGGCGGCCGGCACTTTCTTCTCAGTCGAAGGTATCGTGGATTTCGTGCCTGTATCGGGCAAGCGATATGTGGTGGCTGGCGAGCTGAAACGCTAGGGATCGTCCGTGTGGGTAGCCGATGCCGAGACTTCGCAGCCGGTGACTGAGACTGTCTTGGAGAACAAGTGACGCTTAGGATCAACTTTGAAGTGCAACAAGAACAGGTCCGGTTGGAACCTATAGGAGCATCCAGCGAGCGTTTCGAGTAACTAACGGGCATTCCACTTCGCGCAGCCCGCGCCCGTTGCGAATTTCGATGAAAACCCAGTACTACACCGCCTCCACCCTCGACGGCTTCATCGCCACCGTCG
>CAZAMB010000042.1:0-1737 GCA_964486335.1 uncultured Phycisphaera sp.
TTCTCGATCATAAGGCGAAAGGAAGAGCTACTCGATCTTCGCACCAATGAAACACTAGCTCGCTACGTTGATTTCTCTACTGGAAACTCAGTTGCACATACCGTGGGGCCACCAGGACCTATGAGGTTCTGGCTGCGCAACGGGGAATGCGGAAGAACGCCCGACATTGCTATTTCTAGTCGCAAATGGATGAATCAATTTCGCGGAGCAGAAAAATGACCACAACTCAAGACCTGTTTCAACAAGCCCAATTGGCAGAAGCAGCATATGCGCACTTCAATCTGTTTGTTGACCCGAAGAATGCGCTTATGGAGAGCCTGTCCGGAATTTTGTGTGCGAGGCATATCATGAAGCCTGAAAGGAGCATGTATGCCAAGCAAGACGAGCAAGAAGAAAGCGGCGATGGAGCTGCCGCGTATTCCGAAAGAGGTCATTGACCAGTTGGTGAGCGGACCGATGACGGCGGAGGCGGTCAATGCCGCCTCGATGGCCTTCAAGAAGGCTCTGATCGAACGCGCCCTGGGGGCCGAACTGAGCCATCACTTGGGCTATCCGCCGGGCGCGGACAAGCCTGCGGATGCCGACAATCACCGCAACGGTGTCAGCAGCAAGACCGTCCTGACCGAGGAAGGGCCGCTGCGGATCGACGTTCCGCGCGACCGGCACGGACGGTTCGCCCCGATCCTTATCCCGAAGCACGAACGACGCTTCACCGGTTTTGACGACAAGATCGTCGCCATGTACGCGCGTGGCATGACGATGCGCGAGATCCAGGGTTTCCTTGCCGAGCAGTACGGCACCGAGGTGTCGCCCGAGTTCATCAGTTCGGTCACCGACGCCGTGATGGCCGAGGTGACGGCCTGGCAGTCGCGGCCGCTCGATCCGATGTATCCGGTGGTCTTCTTCGATGCGCTGCGGGTCAAGATTCGCGAGGACGCGGTGGTGCGCAACAAGGCCGTCTATCTGGCCCTGGGCATCCTGCCCGACGGCACGCGCGACATTCTCGGGCTGTGGATCGAAGGTGCCGAGGGGGCCAAGTTCTGGATGAAGGTCTTCAACGACCTCAAGACCCGGGGCGTGGCCGACATTCTGGTCGCGGTCACCGATGGCCTGAAGGGCATGCCGGAGGCGCTGGCGGCGGTGTTTCCTGCGACCACGTTGCAAACCTGCATCGTGCATCTGATCCGCAACAGCCTGGACTACGCCAGTTGGAAAGACCGCAAGGCACTCGCGGCGGCGATCAAGCCGATCTACACGGCGCCCAGCGCCGAGGCCGCACGGGCTGAACTCGATGCCTTTGCCGACGGCCCCTGGGGCCGGAAATTCCCGACTGTCACTGCCGCATGGCGACGGGTCTGGGATCAGGTCATCCCCTTCTTTGCCTTCCCGCCGCCGATCCGCAAGGTGATCTACACGACCAACGCCATCGAAAGCATCAACGCCCGGCTGCGCAAGATCATCAAGACCCGCGGGCACTTCCCGAGCGACGATGCGGCGACCAAGCTGATCTGGCTGGCGCTGCGCAACATCACGGCCGACTGGGGCCGCGCCGCCAAAGATTGGAAGGAAGCGATGAATCAATTCGCCATCCTCTATGCCGAGCGCTTCACCGAGGCCCGGGGATAGAATGAGCACCGACTTTCCCACCGCGCCGCTCGCCCCCGGCCATATAGGGGCCGGCGGCGGCGCCGTGGAAAAGTCTCCGAGCGCCTTACACACAAAAAACCTGACACTCCC
>CAZAMB010000043.1:0-1675 GCA_964486335.1 uncultured Phycisphaera sp.
CAGGCTTCGTCAACGGCGGGCACTCCGCTGGAAGTCAGCTGGCCGCCAACCCAATCGGTGGGCTCAAGCAGCGCGGTCTTCGCGCCGCTTTCCGCCGCGGCAATCGCAGCCGCAAAGGCTGCAGTCGATCCGCCGGCAATGATCACGTCGAATTCAAGCCGTTCGGCCTCGGGACTCGACGAATTCTGACCCGCGGAACTTCTCGACGCGATTTTCAATTCGGCGGACGAGCACGCCGGCGGCTGAATCGCGCCGCTGAGCAAGCCAACGGTCACGTACAACCGCAAACAAATTTGGTTGGCAAACAGCTTAAACAGGTGTTGTATCATCAGATATTAATCCGCTTGCATTCGATTCATGTGCCAGTTGAACGCGAAACGAAATAGCGCGGCAGCCATCGCGCCAACCGCGATCAAGGTGGCAGCCAGCCCGTAGCGACCAACGAATAGTTGAGACACCCCTAGCACAACCAGCGCAATCCACAGCGATCCCAATGCGGCCGCGCCGAGCCCACCGAGCATCAAGTGGCGCGGAGTATACGGCATCAGTTCCGGGCTTTCGCGCGCAATCAACTGACGTACGGGCGACCATGCTCCGAGCGGGCGAGCCGCCAAATAGAATCGCCTGAGTGTTTCTTCGCTCTCCGGCGGCGTCGCCAACGTGACCGCGACCCACACGAATGTGGTGATGCCAATTGCGATGACGGCATGAAGCATCGCCAGAGCGTCGACTGCCGACTCGTTCAGCGCGAGTTGCTCTTGCCACCACGGCCATAGCGGCAGCAGACGGCCGAGAAGGAAATAGATCACTGGCCCGCCGATCATGGCCGCCACCCACGACCAGGAATTCACTCGCCACCACCACCATTGCGCCCAGAAAAACGCGGCGGATGCGGCAAACATTCCGGAAATAGTGACCGCGATGTGAAACAGCGAGTCGGCAGCAAACATCACGCCCACTCCGCACGCCAGGACGACCAGCACGGCGATGCGACCGATCCACACGCTGCTGGCCCTGGTTGGATCCAACGTCTTCGCGCCGGGAAATATCTGCCGAAGCACGTCATTGACCGTCGTCTGCGATCCGTAGCTAAGCAGTCCGCTGATGGTGGACATCACGCTCGCCAAGACGCCGGCAACCGCGACCCCCAGCAAACCGTGCGGCAGATAATCCGCCAGCATCAGCCCATATGCCTGTTCACGATCGCCTCGCGATGCGTGGTACAGCTCAGGGCGACGCGCGATCACTCCTAACACCGGCAGCGTCATGAGAAGCAGAATCGCGAACATCGCACACTGCCCCCAGATCGTCATTTTGGCCGCTTCGCGCGACGTAGGACACGAGAAAATCCGCTGACCTTCAACATCGACGCTGCCACCACGGCCGATGGTGGGAACTATGAGCCACGCCACAACAAGGAGCGGTCCGAGAACCTCATGTCCGGGAGTCGGGAACACAGACAATATCTCCGTGTGTTCCTGCGGGTGTGCCTCGATGATCGTTTGTGCCAGGCCGGCGGGACCGCCGAAATCGATCAGCACCATCACAGCCAACGCGACGCTCGCGGCAACGATCACGAACGCTTGAAACACGTCCGTCGCCAAAACCCCGGCGTAGCCTGAGACCCAGACGTACACGGCCACCAGTGGGGCGACGCACGCCAGCGTAAATACCA
>CAZAMB010000044.1:0-1627 GCA_964486335.1 uncultured Phycisphaera sp.
ATTATCGCGGTTGGATATCCACGACCCCTGGTTCATGCGTAGTGTGGAAGTTACGCGAGGCGCATCTTCGTCTCTCTACGATAACTATGCGCTCGGCGGCATGGTGCACTTCCGCACCAGGCGCGGCAGCGACATTAACGGCTTCGAAACGTTTCTCTCGGGCGGTTCCTACGGATACCACAAGCAGGCCTTTGCGATCGGCAAACAGTACGAAAATCTCGATATCTCGCTGTTCGCCAGCAACGTGGCGGAAGACGGGTATATCCGGAACAGCAACTACAGCACCCAGACGATCAACCTGAACATGCGGTTCAAGATCGACGACAAACAAAACTTCTATTTCAAAGCCATTACGAATTTCCTGGATGCCCGGGTGCCGACTCGATTGACGCAGAGTCAGTTTCATACGGATGACCGGCAGGCCGGCGGCGGCGCCACCTGTGTGTTTAACAATCAATCGAACGGGTGTAATCAGTCCGAACGGCTGGCGCAGCGGCGGCTGGATCGACGGACCATCATCGGCGGCATCTACGAACGACAAATCGATGCGAATACGGTGCTGACGATCGAAGGCGACTATGACGTGAAGGACATCAATCAGACCTTCACGACGATCAGCGACAATATCAATCCGAATTTCAAGAGTTATGCCGATTTGCGGCACGACGGCCGGTTGCTCGATCGGCCGCTGCGCAGTTATGTGGGCTTCTTCGTGAACAACATGGAGCAGGAAGGCAACAGCTTTCAAAATCTCGCGGATGGATTCGGTACGCGGGGCCTCCTGTTGCAAAACAGCCGCGCGACGATCCGCAATATCGGCGGTCGGGTCCGCGAGGAACTTGAAGTGGTCCCCAAATGGACCTTGGCCGCCGGTCTCGGCATGGAACAGTCGCTGTTGAGCGTGCAGGCGGCCAACCATTCGTACGGCGTGGGCAATGTGGCCTCGACGTCACGGACCGGCGCCGAGCGGTCGTTCTGGAATTGGGCGCCCGAAATGTCGCTCTCATGGCGGCCGTCCGACGCGACGCGGCATTGGGTGCGCGCGTCGACCGGATATGGGATTCCCCAGTTGAGCCAATTGACGACCGGAATCGACGGCAACCCGGGCACGAATTTCAATCTGAAACCGCAAAAGAACGTCAATTTCGAAATCGGCACCGAAGGCAAGATCACCAAGACCTTCTTCATGCAGTTGGTCGGATTCTGGACCTTCTATCGAGACGAAATCATCTCCGTGACCAACCAGTCGACTCAGCGCGCCTTTTCATCCAACGCCGATTCGTCCGAGTATCGCGGAGTCGAAGTATTTTATGACTGGCAGCCGCTGTCGGGGTTGAGGCTTTCCGGCGCCTATACGCATATCGATGCGCGGTACATCAACTTCAACGATATCACGGCAACGTCGACGTTGGTGCGCGACGGGAAAAAGGTACCCAATGTGCCGACCGACGTGCTGAACTCGAAGATCGCCTACGATCACGAGGCCACGGGGTGGGGCGCCTGGGTCGAGGGCAGCTACTACAACAGCTTCTTCTTGAACAACAGCATCACGTTCGGCATTCCCTCATACATGATTGCCAATGTGAACGTGCACAAGAACTTCGAGCTGTCGATCAACAAATTGTTC
>CAZAMB010000045.1:0-1514 GCA_964486335.1 uncultured Phycisphaera sp.
GCTGCTCAGAAAATCCCGTTCATGCCGCGTTTGTCGTCAAGGAAACGTCGTATCCCAAGTCCTTGAGCTTTCCAACGAGCCGACGCGTAAGTGTCTCTTTGCGCCGTTCGTCGAAGTAAGTTGGTCCCAGTTCGTGGTATTCGGCCCCTGTCGCGACCAGCATGAAGCATCGGACGAACAGGCTGTGGGCCACTGCGACCGCCGCCTTCTTCGGCCCTCGGCGCGAGCGAATGCGACGATAGTGAGCCTGCATGTAAGTTCCGTTGGCTCGTTGGGCGCACCAGGCGGCTTGAACGAATGCCTGTTTGAGCCAGCGATTGCCCTTGCGGGTTCGGCCGCTTTTGTGTTTCCCGGCGCTTTCATGATGACCCGGACACAAGCCGGTCCAGGACGCCGCGTGCCCGTAGGTTGGCCAGGGCGAAGGGTCCACACCCATTTCGCTGATGTAGACGGTGGCCACATCCGGACCGATTCCGCTCACCGCGTCGAGTCGGTCACGAATCTTGGCAAAAGGGCGCATGCGCTCCTCAATCTGTAGTGTCAGTGCATCCATCGCGGCATTCAGACTGTCAATCAGATTGAGATGTGTCTGCAGGAGCAGCCGATGATGCGGCCGTACGCGGCCAGTCAACGCTTCACGAAGTTCCGACCGCTTCGATCGCATCCGTCCGCGCGCCATCTCGGCCAGCACGTTCGGATTGCATTCTCCCGCGATGATGGCCTTGAGCATCAGCCGGCCCGACACGCCCGCCACGTCCGTGGCCACGCTGCTCAGCTTGATGTTTGCATCCTCCAGCACCTTCTGGATTCGATTGATATGTTGCGAACGCTCGCCGATCAGCTTGGTGCGGGTGCGAACCAAGTCGCGCAGCTCGCGAATCTCGCGCGGCGGAATGAAGCTGGCGCGGACCAACCCGTGAAGGTGCAACTCGGCGATCCATTCGCAGTCCTTGATGTCCGTCTTGCGGCCGGGGAGCGCTTTGATGTGCTGGGCGTTGACCAGCACGACCGGGATCGACGACTCCAGCAGGTTGAACACCGGCTTCCAATAGACGCCGGTGCTTTCCATCGCCACGCTCTCGCAATGCTCGGTCACCAGCCAATCCAGCAGCGACAGCAACTCCCGTGTCGTCGTCCCGACCGTTCGAATCTCCTTCGACACAGTTCCCGCCGAGCCGGCTTTCAACAAGCAGATCGCCAGCATCTTCTTGTGAACGTCGATCCCAGCACACACTCGAAACACTCTTTGCATACTCCGGACTCCCTTCTTGTGCGGCGAGTCGCGGCGGGAACGTCCGTTCAACAAAGAGTCTGCTCAACGTGCTCGATGACTGCTTCAACCATTACGCACGATGCAGTCGATCCGGCAACAAAATACGGCGCCTCCGGACGTTCAGGTCATCCTGGTGCTCGGGTTCGCGACGCCAAGCGGAAACCGACCTTCACCGCCGAAACTCAGCCCACCGCCATATTTTCATCCAAGATGGTGATCAATGCGATCATGGAGTCCTGGT